>DATLJR010000415.1:0-1897 GCA_035538755.1 Pseudolabrys sp. | reverse complement strand
ATGACGGGTAGCGCCATCGCGCAGGGGCGGCTCGCCGGCCCAACATAGTCCGCGCCCGACTATCCTCATCGGATCTGACGGAACCCACTTTGCCTTTGTCGTCATGTTTCTTGACTTCGATCTCGAGAATCTTCGGTTTGGGCATCGGCAACGGCATATCCCTGCCGGCTGCGATCATGTCGAGTTCGCGTGGAAGCAGCATCACGAACCGGCCGGGATGGCGAATACGACCGGCGACGCGACCGGCGTCATCGCCAGCCCCCCAGTAGAGATCGGCGCGCGCCGGTCCCACGATCGCCGATCCCGTGTCTTGCGCAATCATCAGCCGGCGGAAGGGTGAAGCAGATTTTGCGCTCTCGATCGGCAAATTGGCTTCGATGAAAAACGGGGTGCCGTATTCATGCAGCCGATCAACGGCAATCGAGCGGCCCGGCGTCAATGGCACACCCTGCGCGCCGACTGGTTCGCTCTCGTTCGTCAGTCCGGTGATGCGAAAGAATATGTAGGAGCGGTTGGTGGCCCGCACATTTGCAGCTTCGTCCGGATGCGCCGCCATCCATTCACGAATGCGCTGCATCGACATCTCCTCGCTCGGAATAAGATTGCGCTCAATGAGCGCGCGGCCGATCGAGGTATAGGGGTAACCGTTGTGCGAATCGTAGTTGATGCGCAGCGGCGTGCCGTCCTCAAGGATTACGCGCGCCGAGCCTTCAATCTGGATCGCGAGGACGTCGAATGGATCCTTGAGCCAGCAAATTTCAAGTTTCTGGCCGTCGAGGGCGCCGGCCTCAATGGCGCCGCGGTCGTGGTACGGCACGAGTTGGTTGTTCTCGTTGCGACGACCGATCCGCGCACCTTTGTTTGGAAATGCATCGGAGCCTGGCCGGTGGCCGGCCGCGACCAGGTCAGGCGGGCGGCGGTAGAGCGGGATATGGAATTCGGGATTGGGAAAGCGCGAGCCTTGAACAATCGGCTCGAAATAACCGGTAAGAAATCCCTCGCTTTCACCCAGCCGCGCGATGCGCACGGGTTGAAAATTTTGCTCGAAGAAGTTGCGAGCAGTGTCCGAGTCCTTCGGCTGCAGGTCTATGGCTCTGCGGCAGACGTTCCACAGCGCGCCATGAATCGGTCCGTGGTCGTCGGTACGCGGAGTTTTGCGCAAAGCCTGACAACTTGTCCGATACGCTGCGAATGCGGCTAGGTGATCATCGGTCCTCCAGCTCGCGAGCTCGGTCCATTTGACCGGCTCGAGCTGGCTGTCCGCAAGTTTCAGCGGGTCTTCGGCCCACGCGGCGCTGGCCGTGAAACATAAGATCGCGCCGACTAGGCTTGCAACCGCGCCGCGCACAGCGGTTTGCGCAAACGCACAATCAGTCTTCATGCAAGCAATCGCTTCGAGGACAAGGATCGCCCCGGTACGCGCGCCAACGCCGCCTTCGGCAGCGGCTGAGCAGCTTTTCCTCAGCTTGCAAGCACTTGGCATCGTGAGTCCTCTCAGTTATGTGGCGAGGAACTTCCGACTGGATCGCGCGAAGAAATGATCGCGGGCAAGTTCCGCGTCATAGTGGTGATGCAAGTACTGGGAGATTATTAATTTTGTATTCTGTCTGCGGGTTACGAGATGTATTTCACCACCCGCAAACGAAGCGCGATCGCGATGCGGCGCTAAGACCAGGACGGTCCATGTCCGCTTCTTCTCTAATCGGCCGTCTGGGTCAAGCACTTTCAGGCTATCCACCAACTCCAGTGTCGATGTCGCTTCTCTAATCGGCCGTCTGGGGTCAAGCGCTTTCAGGCTATCCACCAACTCCAGTGTCGATGTCGCTCACGGGCTCTCGCTTCTCTTCGGACTCGGCACCAAGGGCCCTTCCATCATGGGATTCGAAGACGAGGTGGA
>DATLJR010000414.1:0-1732 GCA_035538755.1 Pseudolabrys sp. | reverse complement strand
TTCGGCCGGATCGTGCGCCAGGAGCCGCGCGCGCGCGCCGTGAAGCACCGCGGCGGTGGTGATCATCTCGGTGTAGATCAAGGCGCGGCGCGTGAGCAGGCGATGGAAGAACCGGCAGTGCCGGTCGGTCCATTCCATCATTGGCGCGACGGAAAATCGATAGCTATAGATTTTGCTGAATTCTGCCGAATTCATCGGGATTTTTCCAGTACTTAAAGTCGCCTCTTTTGCTGCCGTTTCCGCTTGTTTCCGCCCGTTTTCACCGGTACGGTATGACGAAATCATATTCAGCGGCAGTGAGTCATACCGAGAATGGCTACGATCGTACCACGCAAGCGCAAGAACGGCTCAACCGGCTATCTGGCGCAGATCATCATCAAGCGCCAGGGCAAGCTTGTTCACCAGGAGTCGCAGACCTTCGATCGCAGACAGGCCGCAGTAGCTTGGTCAGTACGACGGGAGGACGAGCTGCGCAAACCCGGCACGCTCGGGCGCAAGACCGACGATCCGAAACTGGCTGACGTCATCGATCGCTACGTTGCCGAGTCTGAGAAACAGATCGGCCGGACAAAGGCGCAGGTGCTTCGCAAGGTTAAGACCTTTGACGTTGCCGAGTTACGTTGCAGCGAGATTACAAGCGCGGACTTGATCAGCATGGCGCAAGCGCTCCCGGTGGCTCCGCAAACCCGACAAAACTACTTGAGCCACTTGGCCGCGGTGTTCGCCGTGGCTCGGCCCATGTGGGGCTATCCGCTCGATCAGCAAGCGATTAAAGACGCCTTCACTGTCGCCAAGCGTATGGGCATTACGACTAGAGGGCGATCACGCGACCGTCGCCCGACAATCGAAGAAATCGACCGGCTCATGGCGCATTTCGCCGACATCAACACGCGCCGACCGAGCGCGCTGCCGATGCAACGGATTATACCGTTCGCCATTTTCAGCACGCGGCGGCAAGAGGAAATCGTGCGCATCCTTTGGGCGGACTATCAGCCAGCAGCTCACGGGCACGCTGCGCGCGCCATGGTGCGCGATATGAAAAATCCGGGCGACAAGATCGGCAATAACGTATGGTGCGATCTGACGCCAGAAGCGGTGGCCTATATCGAGGCCATGCCACGCCGTGACGATCGAATCTTCCCCTACTCCACTGACGGTATAAGCGCCGCATTCACGCGAGCCTGCCAAGTGCTCGGCATCGATGACCTGCACTTCCATGATCTACGGCACGAAGGCATCAGCCGGCTTTTCGAAATGGGCTGGAATATTCCGCAGGTCGCGACAGTCTCCGGACATCGTAGCTGGACGAGCTTGAAACGCTACAGCCACATGCGGCAGACCGGCGATAAGTATGCCAATTGGAAATGGCGCTCGCCCGACGAGCAGACTGCGGCCGAAAATGTTACCTCGCTAATGAGGCACAAGGCACATAGGCGCTAAAGGGTGATCGGCGCGTTCAGCGTAACGTACGGGTACCCGCGCCAGCGGGCTTCGCAAGGCTATGGCGGGGGCATCCTATGAGGGGTCTTCGGATCCCAGGTTTCGATCCAGCCCGTTTTCCCAACGACATCGCCGCCCTGCATCAGATCATCGCCGCGCAGGTTGCCGAAGCGGAGGCGCGCGAAACGGAACTGGCGGCCGCCAAGACCGGGCTTTTGGCCAAGGCGTTAGCTCCGGGTAAGGAAGAATCCGTCGGTAGCGCACCCTGCCCATTCTGCGCGGGTTTTATCTA
>DATLJR010000413.1:0-2917 GCA_035538755.1 Pseudolabrys sp. | reverse complement strand
TAGCGACCAAGAAATTCTTCCTGGCGTATGCCAACGTCTTCTGTTTCAGGAAGCACGGAAAGCCTATTGCAGAGCGGCGAGACCTAACGCTTCAATGCCTGTCTTGCGGGGCAGCGCCGATGCGAAAAGACCCTCCCCGTTACAAATGCGGCAATTGCGGACGTGAGTATCCGCTGGACGAGGGCATTGTACGCTGCCTTTAGCTGGCCAGGCATCGCCTCCAACTGAACAGATTGTGGATGAGCCAGATCGGGCGTAACACAGCCATGTCATAGAGAACGGTCGGCAACTGCGGGTGCCGCTTCGTTCAAAACATTTCCTAGGTCACATGTTTTAATGCTGCGACTCACTATTTCCACGGGCTGCTAGTACTACTGGGTCATAAAATATAGAGGGCGCACAGGTTATCTTTTGGAATAGTATTCGTGAAGGGATGTCTGTTATTCAGGCGCAATTCCAGACGGTGGAGGAGATTTACAGGTTGGTATGGACTGCCGTACGGCACAGGCGACCGATCGAGGCTACTTACCAGCAGCGGCCGCGATTGTTTTGTCCGCATCGACTGGGCCGGAATGCGGACGGAAAACTGCGCGTGGTCTGCTACCAGTATGGTGGCGAGAGCCAAAGCGGACTTCAGCCCGTGGGGTCGCCTGCCAACTGGCGCTGTGTAGTGCTCGAGAAGCTCGGTAAGGTGAGGTTATTGGGAGACGTTTGGCACACAGCGCCGAATCATTCCCGACCGAGCTCCTGCGTGACCAAGCCCGATATTGATGTCGAAGATTATCCCGACCTAGATCCGCAAAATGGACATTGAGGAAGTTGTCTGATCAGGTGTTGGCCTAGCATAATTCTCAAGGTCGTGATCGAGTGCGGATTATGACGCTCGGGCCGGACCCGGCGCTCCCCGTGGGCGGAAGTCCGGCGCTGGTTCGGCGGTAACGAATCGCAGATCGCCGGCGCGGGCAGAGGGGGAAAAACGGCTCCGCTCAGCAACCAGGAACCCGTAAGCCGCAATGCACAACGTGGCGTGATGGTGGAATCCGCGCCAGTTGCGGCCTTCGAAGTGTCCTAGGCCCAACTCTTGTTTCAACTCCTGATAATCCCGTTCGATAATCCAGCGCTGTTTGGCGATCTTGACCAGAGCTTTGAGCGGGGTATTGGGAGGCAACGTTGAGATCCAGTACTTGGTAGGTTCCGGTTCATTTCGGGGCCATTCGATCAATAACCATTGTTCCGCGTGAGGTTCGGCTTTCTCATAATCGCGATGCGCGGGGCGGGCGCGAACGGCGGCGAACCGCGATCGCAGTTTGCGGTCCGTGCCTTCACGCCAACTGATTTCTTTAAACGTATGGGCAGGCAGGCTCGTCGCCATCTGCTTCGCAGCAACCGGCTGGTGCTTCGCCGTCCTTTGTAACAACCGCGGTGGCCGCCCTATCTTCCGTCGCGGCTTGGCCGGCAAAGGCTGTTTACCCGGTTCCCAGACAGTCATCGAACTCTGTACTCCGACCACGTATGGCAGGCCGAGTTCGCTCAGCGCATCGCGAAACTCGGTATTGATACCGTAGGCGGCATCGGCCAGCACCACGCCGCGCGGCACCTGCGCCTGTACCGCTGCGCGAATCTGATCCAGCGCGATTTCCGGTTTGGTCTGAAACCCGGCCTCTTCAGGCACCTCAGCCTTTTCCCGCCGTTCGCTATCCTCCGCCCAGTCCTTGGGTAAATAGAGACGATATGCAATGGGCAAGCTCAAATTCCACGTGGCCACCGACAGGCTGACGGCGATGCGGCAATTCTCTTGTTTGCCTACTTGTCCGCAGTATTGGCGCGTCACTCCGACCGAATGCTTGCCTTTTTTCGGAAAACCCGTATCATCCACAATCCAGGCCACCACTGGTCCGTGATCCTGCATGGCGGGTAATACTTGCTCCCGCACCTGATCCAGCAAGGACTGGTCGTTCCAAGGAGCTTTGGCCACCAAATGGTGCAGCGATTGACGTGTGGCTTGAACATTGCTTGGATTCAGTCGTGCCGCCATCGGCTCGATGCTCTTCCGTTCGCCCGGTAACAGCAAACCCTTGCAATAGTCCTTCAGAGGCGTGTGTCGGTCTTCGTGCCCCGCGGCGTTCGCCAGGCCCTCAATATATGCCGCGAAGCGTTTCTCTTGTGGGCCTGGCGCGGAAAGGCGTGATCCCACAAAACAATTCTACACCAGAATGTTCTTTTTGTGACCCAGTAGTACTAGGGTTATAACAAGATTGTCGCTATTTTCGGCTTGTGCTTGCTGCTCGCGGCGGAGGATAAGCTCAAATAGGCCGGTCGAGGAGTCCGGTTCAAGAACCCGCGTGTAGAGATCCGTTCGGAACAGGAATGCATCTAGACAAAATGCGAAGACAATGGCGCCGCTGATCACAAGGACAACTCGGAGGAATGCCCCTGGATTTGGGACGCGAATAACCGATCTAGTCATTTCCTCTTATCAGGCTACGGGCCATTTGTCTTGCCCGGAACTCCGTTGAGAATCGCGACTCTAGTTCCATCGAAATTACACCATTTGTGGCCTATGCGGCAACCCCGCCGTTGTTCCCGTTCGACAACTGCAAAAGCCCCCACCGACTTGCCCATCCCCCTAATCCACGCAGCCTCAAGACGCCACGAACACAGAACCGGCCGTGCGCAGCGTGCCGGCGGCCAACTTTGCGCTGCCAACCGGCGCGCGCAACACTCCTGCGGGAAATCCCGGTGCGCCATGCGTGTGCACCTGCTCAAGATGTACTTTGCAGCAATTCGCTCCGGCGTCCCACCCGCTGCACCCCGGACACATCGCTACGCGCCCATGTCGCCGATCCGCATCTTTGAAGTACTCCCGGCCTTGAGGGAGCAGGTAATACATACCCAAGCATTGGTCGTTCCAGCCTTC
>DATLJR010000412.1:0-1613 GCA_035538755.1 Pseudolabrys sp. | reverse complement strand
AGCGCACGATGGCTCTTTTCGATATCGCCAACGTTTCTGACCCCGGCTTCGCATTGTGCCGGGGAGCCTCGGGGCATTACAGACCTTTTCCTTGTGTAACTTTGTGGTGAGGCGATAATTTAATTGGGTGACCTCCGGGGCGTGGTGATCGAATGAACGAGGCCAATGAGACCTATAGAGCGGCATCGGCTATTGCCGCTTTCGATGCTATCCAAGTCGCTTTCGCGGCTCTCGTGAAGAAGGGGATTTTGTCAAAGGCCGAGGCCGAACAAATAATCAGGCAGGCAATCGAGACCATCAAGACCGGCGGCGCCGGCGATCAAACCGCCGAATTGCTCGCCATCGCTTTGGAAAAGATTTCCAAGTTTGAGCCGGCACCTCAGCAGTAAGCCGTTCGAGGAGGTCGGCACATTACCAGCTTGGTGCGTAATCGCGGCCGTAGCCGCGCCCGCGCCCGTAATCCGCATACTGTTGGCGCCGCGCAGAAGCGTCGTACCAGCCTCGCTCGCGACGGTTCTGGCTGCGCGCCGTTTTTTGCGACTTCTTGGAAGCAGCGACAGGCTGCCGCGGTAGCTCTGTCGCCGATGTCGTAGGTGGCGCTGTCACCGCTACGGCAATGGCATCCACCGGTGCGGCTTGCGCGGAATTGGACGGCGACGCAGGCTGTCGATTACCCGACGCGCTTACAGCGGGGAAGGCCGGCGAGACGACAGTAGAGAGCGTAGCGCTGGGGTTGAGAGGAATCGCCGCAATCACCGATCTGCCGGCGGCAGTGGGCCCTTCGCCTGCCATTTGCAGAACTATGCCGCTGGCGCCTGCGATCGATCCGAATACGATGAATGCGAGAGCGAGCCCCGTCTGGCGACGCAAATTGGGCCAACCAAACTTGGGATGCACGTTGTACGCCGAGCGCATGGCAAGCTCCTGCAAGCCCCCCATCCTCAGCGTTGGATCCCCGTGAACACGTCAGCGGCGGAACCTGCGAACTATGCGCTCCTTCTTCCTGGCCGGCAAGATCGAGTGTGACGGCGGCTTTAGTGACCGGCAGCTAAAGTTTGTAGGTAACCCGTTCCTTTCATCCCGACACCCGGCCAATCGCCCAGGTCACTGTGTGCCAGTATGTCGACCTCGACGGTGAACGGCCGGACATCTTGATCGAGGCGGGCCCGGGCGCGTGTCGCGTCGCAGGGCTCGGACCAAGTCATCTGCGAAAACCAGCGGAGCGCGCCTGGGAAAGCAGAACGAAGACGTAAAATAGCCAGCTACCGATTGCGGAGACGGCAGCAGCCACATAGGTCCAAGCGGCAGCCCCCAAAACCTTCTGAACCCCGGCTATTTGCTCGTCGCCCCGGATGATTCCGTGGCTTATCAACAATTCTTGCGCTCTCGCACTGGCATTGAATTCTACTGGCAAAGTGATCAGAGCAAAGACGGAAGACGCTCCGAAGAGAATGACCCCGACCCAGGCGAGCGTCGGAAGCTGCAACATCACTCCTGCGATAAACAGCCAGGGGGCAGTCTGCGAAGCCAGTTGCACTACCGGTACGATGTACGTTCGCGCCTCCAAGGGGAAGTAATCCACCGCATCCTGCAATGCATGCCCCGCTTCATGA
>DATLJR010000411.1:0-3985 GCA_035538755.1 Pseudolabrys sp. | reverse complement strand
ATCGGCATCATCAGGCCGTACATGAATCCGGTCTGATGGGCCATCGGCGAAGCCATCAGAATGACGTCGTTTTTTCCGAGCCGAAGACGTTCCGCATAGGGAAAGATATTCGCCATCAGCGTATTGGCCGAATGCATCACGCCTTTGGGTTCGCCCGTCGTGCCGGAGGTATAGATCAGTTGTGTCACATCATCGGCGCTCGGTCGGTTCTGGTTCAGAAACGAAGCCGCGTCCGGTTGCCTCTCCCATTCCGGGATGGTCAACAAGGCGTCGAAATCATCCTCTCCCCCGCCGTCTACAACAATGATCCGCTTGAGCGACGGCAGTGTCGGCTGAAGGCCACGCGCCATCGCCTCGTGATCGAAATTGCGAAACCTCTTGGGGACGACCAGAACCTTTGCGTCGCTGTGCTTGAGCATGAATGAGAGTTCACGCTCGCGGAATATGGGCATCATCGGATTGAGAACGGCCCCGATTCGGCAGCAGGCGAGATATAAGAGGCTGAAATGCCACCAATTCGGCAGCTGCATGGCGACGACGTCGTTGTGACCGACGCCGAGACGGGACAGGCCGACGGCGATTCTGTCGGCGAGCTTCGCCATATCTCGATAGGTGAAGCGCCGCACGTCAGCCGCATCGAGGCGGACGGCCGTCAATGCCAGTTTGTCCGGACATTCCGCGAGACAGGCATCGAGGTCTTGATTGATCGTGCGATCTTTCCAGTATCCCCGCGCTATACTCTCCGCTCGACGCGGCGCCAATAGAACGGCATCATATTGCATTTCTCCCTCCCCTATATCGATCATGCCGGCACTGCCGTGCGTCCCGCCCGTGCGCGAGCGATGATGGTTTTCATAATCTGCGCTGTGCCGTCGCCGATCTGGAACCCAAGCACATCGCGCAGCCGCTGCTCGATGACACCGCGGTCGTAGCCGCCGTGCCCAAACATGAGCAGGCACTGGTGAACGACGTCATAGGCAAGCTTCGGCGCCCACCATTTGCACATAGCCGCCTCTGCACTGTGCGGTGCTCCTTTATCCTTCAGCCAAAGCGCCTGCAGACAAAGCAGACGCGCGGCCTCGACCTGCGTGTCGAGATCAGCCAGTGGATGAGAAACGCCCTGAAATGCCGACAGCGGCTTTCCGAACGCCTGTCGTTCGGCGACGTGGTCCCAGGTTTCTTCGAGTGTGACACGGGCGACGGCGAGAACCTGCAGGCCGATCAGAGCGCGTGAAAAGTCGAAGCCCTGCATCACCTGCACGAAGCCTTTGTTCTCGTCGCCGAGGCGATGCGAGACTGGGACGCGGACATTCTCGAAAAACAGCGACCCGCGGCCGATGGCACGCTGACCATGGCAATCGAAGCGATTGCGGGTAATTCCAGGCAGGTCCATCGGAATAAGGAGCGCAGTAACGCCGTGCGCGCCGGATTCCACGGTTCCGGTGCGACCAAACACAACGGCCGCATCTGCCTGATCGGCCGCGGATATCGATGTCTTTTCGCCGTTGACGATGTATTCGTTGCCGTCGCGTTCGATGCGCAGCCGAAGATTGGCGGCGTCCGAACCGCCGCGCGGTTCTGTCAAGGCGATGGCAAACAGGGCATCACCCGCCGTCAAGCGCGCAAGCCAGGGCTTTACGATATCGGCACGGCCGTGGTGCGACAGGATCTGGCCATTCAGCGAGGCCAGAAGGTTGATATAGGAAATGCTAAGGTCGGCGCGAGCCACCTCCTCGTGGATCACTCCGGCTGCGAGGCATCCAAGCCCAAGACCGCCAAATTGTTCCGGAAGCTCCGGCGCGATGAAGCCCATTGCGCCCATTTCTTTCATGATTGCACGATCGAGAACGCGTGTCCGGTCGCGTTCCTGGAAGCCTGGTGCAATACGATCGTTTGCGAATCTTCTGGCCTGATCACTCAGTGCAGTCAGATCGTCGTCGAGATACGGATTCATCGTTCAGCCTCCTTGGCATGCGACCGCCCGGTCCGCCGCGCAATTGCGTGGCGGTTTGACTGTTGAACGGGCCGCGGGTGACTTACTTTACGAACTTCCGAAACTCAGGCTTGCGCTTTTCCTGAAGCGCCTTAACGCCCTCGCGCGATTCCTCGGTGTCGTAGTAGAGCTTCAGTGCGTACATTCCCATTCCGGCAATGCCGGCCTGATGCGCCGTGTCCATGTTGAAGCTGCGCTTGGCGATGGCGATCGCGGTTGGGCTGCGCTCGCACAATTCCTCGCCCCACTTCTGCACTTCGGCATCGAGTTGATCATGCGGCACGCAGGCATTGGCAAGCCCCATCGCCACCGCCTCCTGTCCTGTGTAGCGACGGCACATGTACCAGATCTCACGCGCCTTCTTTTCCCCGACGACCCGCGCCAAAAACGCCGTACCGTAACCGGGATCGACCGAGCCCATCTTGGGACCAACCTGACCGAAAACGGCCTTTTCCGAACAGATTGTGAGGTCGCATATCGTGCAAAGCACGTTGCCACCGCCGATGGCGTAACCCTGTACGCGTGCGATCACCGGCTTCGGGACGTCGCGTATGGCAGTATGCAGCTCTTCCATCGGCAGGCCTATTGTGCCACGGCCATCGTAATTGCCGTCATGCGCTGATTGGTCGCCGCCGGTGCAGAAGGCGCGATCGCCTGCTCCGGCGAGCACGATCGCGCCGACATTTTTGTCGTAGCCGGCCTTATACAAAGCCTTGATCAGCTCATCACAAGTCTTGCCTCGGAACGAGTTCATTTTCTCCGATCGATTGATGATGATCCAGGCAACGCCGTTGCGGATTTCATAGATGAGATCTTCAAATTGCATGTGCTTTCTCCTTGGGTGCTGGCTATCAACCGTTCATGGTCAGGCCACCGGAGACACTCAGCACCTGGCCGGTGACATAGGCGGCATCGTCGCTGGCAAAGAACAGAATGGCTCCCGGCAGATCATCGGGCTGTCCTATGCGGCCGAGTGGAATGGAACGCCTAAAGGCCTCCTCGAGCTTTTCAGGACTGCCGGCGCCTTCCTTGTAATCGGCAAACAACGCGGTGTCGGTGGGACCGGGACACACAACGTTGACCGTAATTCCGTGCCGCGCATGTTCGCGTGCGATTGTTTTCGAGAACGCGACAAGTCCGCCCTTACAGGCTGCATATACCGCCTCGCCTGACGAACCGACGCGCGCCGCGTCAGACGCGATATTGACGATGCGACCAGCCTTCCGCGTCGACATGCCAGGCAGCACCGCATGATGCATGTGTAACGCACCGGTCAAGTTAATGGCGATGAGCTTGTCCCACTGAGCGGGTTCGGTCTTGGTGAAGGGACGAAACACGTCCCAACCTGCGTTGTTCACCAGCACGTCGATCGGTCCGAGCTTCGCTTCCGCCGCAGCGACGGCGGCATCCACGCTCGATCGGCGTGTGATGTCGCATTCGAAGGCTTCCGCCTTACCGCCGGCCTGTTGGATATCCGCAGCGACCTTGCGTGCCGCTTCGTAGTTCAGGTCGAAAACGGCAACACGCGCGCCCTCCCGACCAAATCTGCGGCAAGTTGCCCCGCCGATGCCGCCGCCACCGCCCGTGACGATGACTGTCCTATTCTGGAACCGCTGCATATCTCCTCCCTTTCGCGTGAAGATTGATGATTGCTGAGCTTGGAATTTTACGCCAAATTCCTTGCAATCATTTGTCATATACGACAATATATTGTCCTATCTATCACTAGTCGAACGCAGCCGCAAGAGAGAATTTATGGAAAACACGCAAATAACTGCCGAACGATCGGCCATTACCAAGCTGGAATTGGCCAACAGGTTGTTTTTTCGACTCTATCAGTGCGCCAATATGTTGCATAAAACAGGAAGTCGCGCCGTCGAGGCAGAGGGTCTCACCACGCAGCAATGGGCGGTCCTCGGCGCGCTGTCTCGCGAAAAGGCTGAAGGTGGCATGAGTATCAGCGATCTCGCCCGATATCTGATGGTGAGCCGT
>DATLJR010000410.1:0-2009 GCA_035538755.1 Pseudolabrys sp. | reverse complement strand
GCCGGATGCGCTACCGACCGCGGTCAAAGCGCTGATCGACGATCCCAATGTCGGGATGCTGTTCATCTCGTTTCCCATCAGCTATGCCGCGGTGGCGGTCGCCTTCAACAAGGGCATGGCGGACTCGCCGAAGCCCAAGGTGATGGTGGCGCTCGGCGACACCTGGCCGCTCGCTGCCGACATCATGCAGGCGGTCAAGGAAAGTCCGGCCGTGTTTTCGCGCTCGTCCGACCGCATGCTGCGCGCGATCACGCTCTATACCCGGTATGGGCGCTCGCTCGCGCGCACCCGCGTGTCCGCCAATCCCGTTCCGTTTCCAAACATGCCGAAGCTCGGCAAGGGCACGCAGCCGGAGTGGTTGAGCAAGAAAGTCCTCTGCGCGGCCGGCATCCGCGTGCCCGATGGCGCGCTTGCGCGCGCCCCGAACGATGCCGTCGGCGTCGCCAAGCGCGTCGGCTATCCGGTGGCGTTGAAGGCACAAGCCGCGGCGCTGCCGCACAAAAGCGAAGCCGGCGGCGTCATGCTCAACTTAGCCGATGAGGCGGCGCTGCGTGCGGCCTGGGAGACGATGCAACGAAACGTCGAACGCGCCGCGCCCGGCGTGACCCTCGACGGCTGCCTGGTCGAGACCATGTCGCCCAAGGGCCTCGAACTGATGATTGGGGCCAAACGCGATCCCGCGTGGGGGACGGTGCTGCTAGTCGGGCTCGGCGGCATCTGGGTCGAGGCGCTGGGTGACGTAGAGCTCCTGCCGGTCGATGCCGACGAAGCGCAGGTCGTCGAGGCGCTGCACAAGTTGCGCGCGGCGAAGCTGCTCACTGGATTCCGCGGCGCACCACCCGTCGACGTCGAAGCGATGGTGAAGGCCGTCCTCGCCATCGGCCGTCTGATGCAGATCACGCCCGCCATTGTCGAAATCGACGTCAACCCGTTGATCGTCCACGCCAAGGGCCAAGGCGCCACGGCACTCGATGCGCTAATCGTCGCCGAGTGAAAGAGACGTGCCGTTATCAGTTCGCTGCCTGTAGGAGCACGAACCACTTCTGCCTATTCGGATTACAATTGGGCTCACCACCCGACGTGGGTTTATCAGGGGTGTAGCTATCGCACACAGTGCTTCCCTGAGCTGCAGAAAGAACGCCTTTTTTATTGAGATTAAGTACCTTTTCGGTCACGGAATTCTGGACGTTGCCTCCTATCACAGTGACTTTACTGGAATCGTTGTCGACGCTGACAACGATGTCGCAGTGACTGCGGCTGATGGGTTCCTCACCTCTCGCTATATCGCGGAAAAGCGACTTGAACAGGGACGGCCCCTTTTGAGCGTACGGGTGTGGTGTACCTTCGATATGCCGGTGATAGCAAAATAGATCACCAATCCGAGGTTTGGTTTTGTCAGGATCGCAAGCACGGTAAAAGCTGGTGCTCTCCCCGCCGACCAAATCTCTCAGGGATTGTTCAACGGCGGAGGTGATATAGGTCACGTGACTGGCGTCATAGGAGAACTCGGTTTCCTCGTCGAGGGGGACAGCGCGCATAATGGAGGATACGAAGGCGGCTGACCACGCAACGTCGCTGATACTGCTGCGGATTACGCTTTGTTGCAGAGCTTCTCGTAGGTCTTCGGACTCCGGCCCCATTTGAGACAGATCGAGCCCTGATATGAATTTCAAGAGATGCCGTAGCTGTATTTTTTTTCGATGGAGAACGGATGGCGGGTCGTCGCTAAGAGCACCGGGATAGTACCACACCTGGAGCGCGCCCCCGGCGCCTTCCCCTATTTTCCGGTCATTGAGTTTTTCCCAATATCCCAAAACCTGACGCCATGGGATCTGTCTCGCAGAAACGTTGCCGTCCATTTCCTGGTCGCTCTCCGCTTCCGAGTGTCCAAAAAAGACTATTCGTCCTGCCCGGTCGACACGGCTTCCATTGAATGCCTGATGCTGCGCGATAGCCTCGTCTTTGATCTTGATTGCTCTTGAAGATGCCGCAACTGACGCTCTCATTTG
>DATLJR010000409.1:0-43702 GCA_035538755.1 Pseudolabrys sp. | reverse complement strand
TGTGCTAATCTGAGGCTGTCTTGCGTCTTGGGGCGAAAGGATCGGATGATCATGCACTGTTATCGTTTATTGCTCGCGCCATTCGCGCTGGTGGCTGCGCTCGCCATGCCAGCCGCAGCCCAGGCTCCGCAATCGTGGACGCAGGTGGGTGCACTCTCTTGCCAGGTCGACCCGAATGTCGGCTTCATCATAGTCGGGTACCAATCGATGCGATGCCTCTTCACTCCCAACACACCGCAGGAACGCGAAGCCTACGCGGGTGCCCTTAACACCGTGGGCCTGAACGTAGGCGTCACCGCTGGTGGCGTTTTGGGTTGGGCCGTGTTCGCGCCGACCACTGGACTGCCTCTCGGAGCGCTCGCCGGCGAGTATGTCGGTGTTTCTGGAGATGTTGGCATCGGCCTGGGTGCAGGCGCGAACGTTCTCCTTGGCGGTTCCAACCGAACCATCGCGCTTCAGCCGATTTCGCTTCAAGGCTCGATTGCATTGAACGTGGTAGCCGGTTTGTCGTCGCTCAAGCTGCGCCCTTTGCCGCTGTAGTATGCGACGTGCGGACAACACCGACAAATTTCGGCTTTCGACGGTAAAGCGAACATTGGCTGACATGGCGTTTTGTCCGCTTTTGGCCCATCGCGGACATGGGCGGGTCTTTCCCAGCGCAGGTTTGAGACGCTACGATGCCTCGTCTTTGGCCTCAGGTGCGACAAATGAGACGGCGCGAGTTCGTTCTGCTTCTTGCCGGTGCCATAGCGACGCGCCCGTTTGCGGCGCATGGGCAGACGTCGGGTTACTATCCGGATCGTCGTATTACACTGATTGTTCCTTACGCACCTGGCGGCGGCAACGATGTGCTGGCGCGCGCAGTTGCCGAACCCATGGGCAAGTGGCTGGGCCAGCCCGTCGTGATCGAAAACCGCGGCGGGGCCGGCGGCTCAGTCGGCACGCGTCAGGTCGCCAAGGCCGCACCCGATGGCTACACCCTTGGGCTCGGAGGCACAGGCACACTCGCCATCGATCCGACACTTTATCCAAATGTTGGCTACGATCCGCGCAGGGATTTCGCCCCGGTCGGCCTGATCGCCACCAGCCCACTGATCGTTCTGGTGAACCAGTCGGTCCCTGCGCGCAACGTGCAGGAGCTGATGGCGCTCGCGAAGGCGCAGCCAGGAAAGCTCAGCTATGCCTCAGCCGGTGTCGGCAGCGGCATCCATCTCGGCACCGTGTTGTTTGCGGAAACGGCTGGCATTGACCTCACGCATATTCCCTACAAAGGCTCTGGCCCTGCCCTGACCGATCTGCTCGGTGGGCATGTCCAAATCTATTTCTCCTCGCTGCCGCCCGCCGTCGGACTGGTGAAGGAGGGCAAATTGCGCGCTCTCGGCGTCACCGGCTTGAAACGTTCCGCCTCATTTCCCGATGTGCCTACGGTGGCAGAGCAAGGCCTGCCGGGCTTCGAGGCGGTGTTGCATTACGGCATCGTGGCGCCTGCCGGCACACCGCGAGCGATTGTCGATAAGTTGAACGCAGCGCTTTGTACGGCCCTTGATGATCCAAAGGTCCGGGGTCACATCGCAACGGAAGGCGCCGAGCCATTGCCCATGTCGCCGGATGAATATGCCGCCGACATCGACCGGGAGGAAACCAGGTGGTCGGCCCTTGTCAGGAAGTCCAACGCTCAAGCGAAGTGAGGTTTGTTAGCTAGCGCCGAGTTCTTTGAAAATCTCTTTGTTGTGCTGACCGAGCGCGGGCGGCGGCGTGTTGATGCGGGGGCCGCCGTGCGCGAAGATAAAAGCTGCGAGCGGCACCCCGAAATCGCCGTCCACTCCGTTGCCGCCCGCGTGGCGATGGATAATCTTGCGGCTCAGGAGCTGAGGATCGGCCACCGCCTCGCCCATGGTACGCACCCGCGCCGCCGGCACATGGCGCGCTTGCAAGAAGTTTTCCCATTCGTGCGCCGTGCGCGCGAGCATGATCTCGCTCAGCACCTGGGTTTCACGCGCCCGGTCGGCGTCCCGCTCCTCATTGGTCTTCTTGATCATGTCGGGCCGCTCAAGCAGCGTCCACAGACGACGCTGTTGCCTTAGGTTGCTCGCGCCCAGCATCACCAAACCGTCCTTGGTTTGATAAGCGCTGTTGGTCGCGTGCGGATTTCGGTTGCCATTCGGTGCGGGATGCACGCCGTTGCGTAAATAGCCCGTCAGATGCGAGCTCATGAGGGTCATAGCGACGTCGAGCATGGACATATCGATGCGCTGGCCTTTGCCGGTGCGCGCGCGCTGGAAAAGCGCGGCAGATAATGCGAAGGCGCCGGTCATGCCGGTAGCGTAATCGACCGCAGGCGAGCCGAATTTGACCGGGTTGATCTCAGGCGTGCCGGTCATCGCCATGATGCCAGAAGTTGCCTGTATGACGTGATCATAGGCCGTTTGAACGCCGCGTAACCCATGCTGGCCGAAAGCCGAGAACGAAGCATAGATCAGGCGCGGATTGATCGCGGCAAGTTCTTCGTAGCCCAGGCCCAGCGCTTCGAACGCACCGGGCCGGTAGTTCTCCACGAACACGTCGGCAGTCAAAACCAATTTTTTCAGAATGTCTCGGTCTCTCGCCTGTTTGAGGTCGAGCGTAAGCGAACGTTTGTTGGAAGCCTGCGTGAGGTAAGCCGTGCCCATTTGGCGACGGTTGAGCTCCCGGTCGGTGCCGGCGAGCCTGCTCTGGTCGGGATTGTCCGGATGCTCGATCTTGATCACGTCAGCGCCCAGCAACGCGAGTTGATAGGTCGCGAACGGCCCCGCCAGCACGTGGGTCGCGTCAATGACCCGGATCCCTTCGAAAGGCTGCATCGTGTTCTCCTGCGCGAATGCAACCAGCATATCCGTTCAACGGAGCATCGGCTCAAGCCCTTTGGCTTTGAACAAAGCGGCAGTTGAAGGGGTGACAAGAGCGTCGATAAAGGCCTTGGCGGCAGCAGGATTATTGGCGAGGGTGCCGATGCCCGCTGCGAACACCGTCCAGAGCTGAAGTTCCCCAGGCAGCGGACCGACATATTGGACGCCTTTTACCGGCAGCAGCTCGGGGATCTGCTGCACCGCCATGTCCGCTTCTCCGCGGGCAACCAGTTCAGCGATGCGCCCGCTCGGACCGAGCTCGATTTTGTCGCGCATGGCCTCGGCGATGCCGAGCCGATCGAGCAGAGCCTCGAAATACACACCGCTTGTGCCTTCCTTCGACCGCACGAGCGAACGAGCGGCAAGGAGGGCGCGTCTGAACGCACCAACAGTCGCGATGTCCGGTGTGGCTGCACCCTGACGCACGGCGATGCCTAGGCCGGACCGACAGATGTCGTTGCAGGTCTCGCCACGGATTTTGCCGTTCAGGGCCAGTTCATCGATCACTGCCCGCGTGAGGATGCCGACATCGAATAGCGTACCTGCTTCGATTGTGCGCTTGAGCGCATTCGCCGGATCGTAGTCAATCGCAAGATCAAATCCGCTTGCGCGTTCAAATACGGGGGCGAACTCGGTGAGGACCTCCTGTACGGCGTGAGTGCTCAGAACCTTGATCTCTGCCATCTGCCCGGGCCGCAGAATTAGGACGCTATATACCCTTCCAGCTCCTTTGCGCATATAACACCGAGGATGTCCATTTTCGGTGGCAACGCGACACAGGGCTATAGCCCGCAAATGTCAGCTATTGGCCCTTAGCGGACATTGACTTTTTGCAAAGCACATGTCGGCTTTCGGGGGTAAAGATACAGTTTGCGAATAGCGGACAAGAAAACGGTGGTGTTATGGCTCGCCGGTCGCGCACACCGCGACCTCGTGCTGGCCGACGTCAGCGACTCGAGACCGTGCCTGCCGGCGTTCACCGCACTGCGTTCTGCAAACAGCTTGGCATGGTGCGACTGGAGGGCCGCTCTCGGCCTTCGGCCTCGGGCATACCTGTATGGATGATCGATGATGCGAGCTACGATTTTTTTGGACGGAATAATTTATATTTCGTTAGTCCGAACTTGCGCTCGCTGGGCCTGGCCGTCGATGGGACACCGCAGCAAGAAAGCCTAATCATTCTGTGGAATGGTTGGCGCTCCCACTTTTCTCTAACGCGTTGTTTTTCTTGGATCGGGGGGAGCCCTCTCGGGACCGCCAGACCAAAAATGTCGCTCTCACTAGTGACCTGTAGCGAGCTTTTTCCTCCCGGATGATTTGCCGGCCCTGATGAGCCGCATTGAGGCGGCTTTGGCAGCATCGATGTATGTTCGGCTGCCGTGAATAAGCGTGAGGGCCATCGATCCTTCCATCAAAAGCATGATTTCGCGAGCACGCTCGGCGGGAAAGGCGACGCTCGCCTTTGCAAGCCGCTCCGCAAGCCAGGCTTCTGTTGTCGCCTTGTGACGGCGCGCAATGCTGCGGGCCGGGTGGCCGGGAAGATGCGCGAGCTCGACAACCAGTTTGGTAAAACCCGATCCGGGCCAACGCGGAGTTGCCGCAACCCACCTTGCGAGTTGATCAAAGAAGGATTCGACCATTCCGTCAGGATCGGTGGGCATCTGCTCGCCGATGTGGCTCAGCCGCTTATGCGCGAGATCATTGTGATGAACGAGGACGGCCGCTAGCAGGTCGTCTTTGCTCTGGTAGTAAGAATAGATCGTTCTTTTCGTGAGTTTCGCACGCTCGGCAATGCTGTCGATGCTGGTGCGGGTGAAGCCAGACCGCCAGAAGCATGCGTATGCCGCATCGACAATGCGCTGTCGCGTTTGCTCCGTTTTCATGCGCATTTGCACCTCTGACCAAAAGTATACTGAGTAGTGAATTTACATCATTGTGCGATCCTGAAATGGTTTTCCTCGAGAATTTTGCGTGCCAAGCCAATCAACCGTCTGCGAACAGTGGACGCGGACTATGCCATTTCAAGCGCTTACGATCAGAAGCATCAAGGCGACCCCGGTTGTCCTGAAACTGAAGCGACCCGTGGTCGCGCGCATCGCGACCATTACCGACTGGCCCATCATCTTGATCGATCTCCACACGGAAGAGGGCATTGTCGGGCGCAGCTATCTTGAACCCTACACAACCAAGACCATGAAGTACCTCATCCCGGCGCTTCATGATCTTGGCGAAATGTTCAAAGGCCGAAAGCTCGTGCCCCTTGAACTTTACGACCTCGCGCGCAAGTCACTTCATTTTGTCGGCTATCAGGGCCAATCGACGATCGCCGTTTCTGGCCTCGACATGGCGGCGTGGGATGCGCTCGGCAAAGCGGCCGGTCTGCCTCTGTGCGTCCTTCTCGGCGGGTCAGTCGGTCCTGTCAGGGCCTACAACAGCAACGGGTTGTGGCTGCAGGAACCGCGCATAGTCGCGGAGCAGGCAATCGAACTGCGTGACGAGGGCGGCTTTACCGGCCTGAAGTTGCGGTTGGGCCGCGACAAACTACGTGACGACATCGAAACCGTATCGGCGGTGCGGAAATCGGTCGGTGACGACATGCACCTGATGGTTGATTTCAACCAGGGTCTGGATCTGGACGAGGCCCTGCAACGTTGTCATGCAATCGACGACCTGGGCCTGGATTGGATCGAGGAGCCGATCGTCTATGACAACCTCGATGGCTATGTGCAGCTTGCAGCGGAGTTGAAGACGCCCATTCAGATCGGCGAGAATTTCTATGGCCCGCGCGACCTGCACAAAGTACTTCAAAGCAAGGCCTGCGACTTTGTGATGCCTGATTTCATGCGCATCGGCGGTGTAACGGGTTGGCTAAAATCTGCCGCCATCGCCAGCGCGGCGGGTATACCGATGTCGACGCACCTGTACCCGGAGGTTGCTGCTCATGTCATGCGAGTCACGGAAACGGCGCATTGGCTCGAATGGCAGGATTGGGCCGATCCGGTGTTGCAAAAACCGTACGCGATCAAAGACAGTTTTCTGCACGTGCCCGACGTGCCGGGAATCGGTCTCGAATGGAACGAAGAGGTGGTGGCGGCCAATCGCGTGCACATATAAACGCTCTTCAAGTGCAAAGCGCGACGATCACATCGAAAAGGGCGCGCGTGCCAGTGGTGCCCCACAGAGCAAAGGCCGCCATGCTGAGTACCAGGGCAGCAATGCCAGTCGACCACAGCAGCAAATAAGGAGTGCGGGCAGGCGACGGTTCGGTCATGGAATTCACCCGATTCATCCGCCTGTACCAACTATGCAGGCGCTGCCGAAATCTTGAGGCGCGGTACCGGCTGTTCGCGAATGCACCAGTGGATCACAGCCGCAAATATGCCGAGGCCGACTGAGATCCACCACATTAGATCATAGTTGCCCTGGATGTCGTATAGCCGGCCGGCGCCCCAGCCGCCGAGGAAGCTTCCCAACTGGTGGCTGAAAAACACAATCCCCCACAGCATCGACATGTGCCTCGGCCCGAACATGTAACCGACGAGGCCGCTGGTCAGCGGAACGGTACCAAGCCAAAGGAACCCGAGCGAGGCGGCGAACAAAAGTACCGACACCCATGACAGGGGCAGAGCCAGGAACATCACAAATGCCAGCGCCCGCAAGGCGTAGAGCAACGCCAGCATGTCTTTCTTCTGATGCTTGCTCCCGAGCCAGCCCCAGATCAAAGAGCCGATGATGTTGAACAGGCCGACCAGGCCGATCGCCCAGCCTCCGAGCTCGAGAGGCGAGATCGGTGTACCAAAGAACGACATGCCGACCGCTTTGTCGGAAATGTAGGAGGGAAGGTGCAATCCAATGAACGACACATGGAAGCCGCACACGAAGAAGCCGACGGTCAGCAACCAGAAGCCGTATGTCTGAAATGCTTCCTGCAGCGCATCTTTTGCGTCTTGTGTGCCCGCTGCACCGGATTTCGAGGTTGGCGCACGATGTTCCCGCAACCCTATCGCCAGCGGTACCATCACCATCGACATCACGCCAAGGATAAGCATCGTCGTATGCCAGTTATCGAGCCGGTACTGCAGCAACGACGCGAATGGCACGATAGCGAATTGACCAAATGACCCGCCCGCCGTCGCGACGCCAAGCGCGATCGAGCGTTTCTCGGCTGGAGTCTGTCGGGTGATGGAGCCGAAGATCGGTCCGAATCCCGCGGCCGACATGCCGACGCCACACAGTGCATTTCCGACCGTCAGCATCACGCTTTCGGTCGCAAACGCGATCATGAACATGCCGACGACATAGAGGGCGCCTCCGGAGGCGACCGTTTTTGCCGTACCAAAGCGATCAGAGATATTGCCAGCGAATGGTGACAATCCACCCATCAGGAGCAGCGCCAACGCGTTGGCAAAGGACCATACCTCGCGCCCAACGCCGAGGTCGGCAGCAATTGGCTTCTGGAAAATGCCGAAACTCTGGCGCGCGCCAATGCCAATCGTGAGGATCAAGGCTCCGCAAATGACTGCGATCCAGAAGCTGCGTTCGTGCGGCTTGGCCGCCACCTCGGATGAGGGCGAGGACATGGAACCTCCGAAGTCTATAGATACGGGTATATGCACCTTTTCCTTGACATTAATAAGCGCATACGCACCTATTGCCAAGAGCAACTGCAACGAGCGGGCCTCGGTTTCAGAATGCGAGCTATGCAGAAAACACCGTCCCAGACCTTCGACAGTACCGCTTGCAATTGCCTGGCGCTGCGCCAGGCCGCGCGCCACGTCACCCAAATCTATGACAGCTATCTGTCTTCGGAGGGCCTGCGCACCACGCAGTACTCGATCCTCGCAAAATTGAACCGGCTTGGGCCGCTTTCGATCAATGAACTTGCCAAGTTGATGGTTATGGACCGAACCACGCTGGGGCGCGGCATCCGCCCACTGGAGCGCGACCGGTTGCTAACGATTGGAGCGGGGGAAGACGGTCGCACACGCAGCCTGCGACTGACCGCCAAAGGCGAAGCGCGGCTGAAAGCTGCCGCGCCGAAATGGCGCGAAGCCCAGAAGGAGTTTGAGACGAGGTTTGGCGCCCGGGATGCCGCGGAGCTGCGGGACGTCCTGCAACGTGTAGTTTCCGTAAACTGAGCCCGTTCTCATCAACGAACCAATTGTCGCCCTCCAACCCGGAAACGCGGACCTATTTGAAATAGAGTCGTTCCAATTTATACTTTGACTCAGGGACTTCATCGCGAACCGGGAAGGATGAAGTATGCAGGTTGTGTACGAGCCATGGCTCGTCCTGCTTTCCATCGTGATGGCAATCCAAGGCGCCTATGTCGGGTTCACCCTGGCAGTCCAACTTGGCGATGCCGTCGGGGTTCGCCGGCGTGTGCTGCTTGCCGGAGCGGCTTTTTCTCTGGCGGTTGCCATCTGGACAATGCACTTCGTCGGCATGTTGGCCGCTCGGATATCGTTTCCGATTGACTATCTGGTGTTCCCGACGCTGCTCTCACTGCTGGTTTGTGTGCTTGTCGTCGGTGTCGCTGTGTTTGCGATCAGCAGCGGCCCCTTTTCCTTTCCGCGCCTCTTTCTGTCCGCGTGCCTGATGGGCGGCGGTATCTTTAGCATGCATTACATCGGCATGACCGCGCTGCATGCGAGCGCGCATATGGAACACGCGCCGCTTTTTGTCATGGCGAGCCTGGTCATCGCCATTGTCGCATCCGGTTTGGCGCTTTGGCTTGCGACGGGAGAAGTCCGTCAACCTCCATTGATATTGTCATCGGTTGCCTTCGGTATCGCCGTTTCGGGAATGCACTACACGGCGATGGCGGGCATGAAGCTTTTTCCGCTGCCGGCGACATCGAGTGCTCCGGCGCTTTCGACTGACCTCTTGGCAATCGTGGTTGCAGTGGTTGCCTTCTGTGTGTCGGGCCTATTTCTATTGGTCGTCGTGCCGGATCACACGCGGGTAGAAACCAGTTCGGTGAAAAGTTCGCCAGCAGCCATGCAAACCATGCAGGTTGCCGGCGCATTGGCTTCCGCCACTGCTCAACCCGCTGCGGATCATGAGGTTCAGTTTGGCCGGGGAACCTACGCGCCACTTGGGGGCGCCGGCGGCCCACCGCCGCGTATCGCCCAACATCTGCCCGTCGAGCGAGACGGCGCGACGCAATTCATCGCCGTCGAAGATGTTGTCGCTGTTCACGCCAACGCTCATTACACATATGTCTTCAACGGCACCCTGAAGCTCTTCTGTCCGCTGGCGATCGGCGAAGTAGAATCGCGGCTCGACAAGAACCGGTTCATTCGCGTCCACCGCAGCCACATCATCAACATCGATCGGGTCGTCGGACATCGCCGGAACGGCGACAGCGAGCTAGTGGAACTGACCGCGACTGACCACTACTCCGTTCCGGTCAGCCGCAGCCGCATCGGCTGGCTGAAATCCCGCATCAGCGCCCGGGCTGGGTAAGGACCGATCACGTCAGCAGTTCTGACGCAATTGGTGTTGCCATTCGTGCATCTCGCTGCCGTTGGTGCGGCACCGGGCCCGCATCATAAATCCGTCATTGCTGACACGGCGCTAATTCGCCACGCTGGGTGCAGTCACGTGGACAGGATGCCCACCTCAGGGACCGGAAGTCGGTCGTAAACCGACCGGTCAAAGGGCTTCCGGGAGGTATACCCATGATACCTGGGTCATTCGCCTATCATCGTCCATCATCGGTCCAGGAAGCAGTCAGCCTGCTCGGCAGTCTCGGCGACGACGCACGCGCAATCGCAGGCGGGCACAGCCTTATTCCGATGATGAAGTTGCGGCTCGCAAGCCCATCGCATCTCGTCGATCTTGGCGGAGTTGCTGACCTTAAAGGTATCCGCGAGGACGGCAAGGACATCGTCATCGGCGCGATGACAACTCAGCACGAGGTCATCGGCTCGGATCTACTAAGCAAGAAGATTCCGATACTGGAAGAAACCGCAAACCTGATTGCCGATCCGCAAGTGCGTTACGTCGGCACGATCGGTGGCAACGTCGCCAATGGCGATCCCGGCAACGATATGCCGGCGGTGATGATGTGTTTGAACGCGACCTATCATGCGGTCGGAAAATCGGGCGAGCGCCGCATTGCGGCGCGTGAGTTCTACCAAGGCGCCTATTTCACGGCGCTGGAGCCGGGCGAGATCGTAACGGCGATTCGTATTCCGACGCCGGCGGCCGGTCACGGTTACGCCTATGAAAAGCTCAAACGCAAAGTTGGTGATTATGCGACAGCCGCCGCCGCGGTCGTGCTTTCCGCAAGCGCAGGCAAGGTGGCCGGTTGTTCGATTGGCCTGACCAATGTGGCAGAGACGCCGTTATGGGCCGAAGAAGCAACCAGGATTCTGACCGGCTCGGCGCTTGACGCTGCGACAATAAAGAAAGCGGTGGCGGCCGCTGAAGCTATTACCTCGCCGGCAAGTGATGGCCGCGGACCCGCCGCCTATCGCACCAAGATGGCAGGCGTGATGCTGACGCGAGCCCTTGCTCGCGCCAAAGCGCGCGCCGGTCTGTGAGTTACGGGGAGAGAACCATGGCGAAATCCCAGGTTTCCATGACCGTGAATGGCAAGAAGGTAGAGGAACTGGTCGAGCCGCGCACGCTGCTTATCCACTTCCTGCGCGAACAGCTCCAGCTCACCGGACCGCATATCGGCTGCGACACCAGCCACTGCGGTGCGTGCACGGTCGACCTCGACGACAAATCGGTGAAGTCGTGCACGATGTTCGCGGTGCAGGCGAACGGTGCGGATATCCGCACGATCGAGGGCATGGCCGCGGCGGACGGAACGTTGCACGCACTGCAGGAAGGTTTTCGTGAGATGCATGGGTTGCAGTGCGGGTTCTGCACTCCAGGCATGATCGTGCGAGCCTATCGGTTGCTGCAGGAGAACAAAAATCCGACCGAAGACGAAATCCGCTTCGGCATCTCGGGCAACCTGTGTCGCTGCACGGGCTATCAGAACATCGTCAAAGCCATTCAATACGCTGCTGCCAAGATCAGCGGCATGCCGTTCCAGGAGGCTGCAGAATGAACGAGATGACCCCTACCTCCGCCGAACGCGCTGAAAAGCTCCAAGGCATGGGCTGCAAACGCAAGCGCGTTGAGGACATTCGCTTTGTTCAAGGCAAGGGCAACTACGTCGATGACATCAAGTTGCCAGGCATGTTGTACGGCGATTTCACCCGTTCGCCACATGCGCACGCACGCGTCAAAAAGATCGACACGACCAAGGCGGCCGCAGTGCCCGGCGTCGTGGCGGTGATCACCGCGGAAACCCTCAAGACCGTCAATCTCGCGTGGATGCCCACGCTTGCCGGCGATGTGCAGATGGTGCTTGCCGACGGCAAAGTGCTCTTCCAGAACCAGGAAGTGGCCTTCGTCATCGCCGAAGACCGCTACACCGCGGCGGACGCCGCCGAGTTGGTCGAAGTCGAATACGAAGCGTTGCCGTGCAACGTGGATCCGCTCAAGGCCATGTCGGCCACTGCGCCTGTGATCCGCGAAGACATTAAGGACAAGAAGGAAGGCGCGCACGGCCCGCGCAAGCACGCCAACCACGTCTTCAATTGGCAGGCGGGCGACAAGGCCAAAGCTGACGCTGCCTTTGCCAAGGCAGACGTGACGATCAAGGCGATGATCGTCTATCCGCGCGTACATCCTTGTCCGCTCGAGACCTGCCAATGCGTGGCGTCGTTCGACAAGATCAAGGGCGAGCTCACATTGTGGGGCACGTTTCAGGCGCCGCACGTCATCAGAACCGTCGGCTCGCTGATCTCGAAGATCCCCGAGCACAAGATCCACGTCATCGCTCCCGATATTGGCGGCGGTTTCGGCAACAAGGTTGGTGCCTATCCGGGTTACATCTGCGCAATCGTTGCGTCGATCGTGACCGGCCGTCCGGTCAAATGGGTCGAAGATCGCATCGAGAATCTTTCGACGACTGCCTTCGCTCGCGACTTTTATATGGAAACGGAAATCGCAGCCACGAAAGACGGCAAGGTGACCGGTCTGCGCTGCTACACGGTCGCCGATCACGGGGCGTTCGATGCGTGCGCGAACGCCACCAAGTGGCCGGCCGGTCTGTTCAGTATCATCAGCGGTTCATACGACTTCCCGGCCGCGCATGTATCTGTCGATGGCGTCTACACGAACAAGGCGCCGGGTGGCGTTGCCTATCGCTGCTCGTTCCGCGTCACCGAAGCGGCTTACGCGATCGAGCGCGCCATGGACATCATGGCGCAGAAACTCAAGATGGACCCGGCGGAATTCCGGATGAAGAATCTCATCCGGCGTGAACAGTTCCCGTACACCTCGGCGTTCGGATGGGTCTACGATTCCGGCGACTATCAGACCGCACTCAAGAAGGCGATGGAGACAGTCGGATACAAGCAACTCCGCGATGAGCAGAAGAAACGCCAGGAAGCCTTCAAGCGCGGCGAAACGCGGGAGTTGATGGGCATCGGCGTTGCATTCTTCACCGAGATCGTTGGCGCCGGACCTTCGCGCAATTGCGACATCCTCGGCATCGCCATGTTCGACTCGGCGGAGATTCGCATCCACCCCACCGGCAGCGGCATCTGTCGTCTCGGGACGAAGTCGCAGGGACAGGGTCACGAGACGACCTATGCCCAGATCATCGCAACCGAGCTCGGAATAGCCGCCGATAACATCACGGTCGAAGAGGGCAACACCGATACGGCGCCTTATGGTCTCGGCACTTATGGGTCGCGATCAACGCCGGTGTCGGGTGCGGCGACCGCGATGGCGTGCCGCAAGATCAAGGCAAAGGCGCAGATGATCGCCGCTTACATGCTGGAAGTGCACGACGATGACCTTGAATGGGATGTCGATCGCTTCCGCGTGAAGGGCAATCCGGAGCGTTTCAAGACGATGACAGAGCTTGCCTGGGCGGCATATCACGAAGTGCCGCCAGGCATGGAGCCGGGCCTGGAGGCGATCAACTACTACGATCCGCCGAACTTCACTTATCCCTTCGGCGCCTACATCTGTGTGATGGATGTGGATGTCGATACAGGGTCGAGCAAAGTGCGCCGTTTCTATGCGCTTGACGATTGCGGCACGCGCATTAATCCGATGATCATCGAGGGACAGATCCACGGCGGACTGACCGAAGCCTTCGGCATCGCCATGGGCCAGGAAATCCACTACGACGAGGATGGCAACGTGACCACCGCGTCGTTGATGGACTATTTTCTCCCGACCGCCGTCGAGACCCCAAAGTGGGAGACCGACTGGACAACGACGCCATCCCCGCACCATCCGATTGGTGCCAAAGGGGTTGGAGAGAGCCCGAATGTGGGCGGCGTGCCGTGTTTCTCGAACGCGGTGAACGATGCCTTTGCATTCCTCGGTTCGACGAATATCGCGATGCCACACGACAACTGGCGCACGTGGACGGCAGCTGACAAACTCGGTCTGCATCGGTGAGCGCGCTGCGAAACGGAGCAAAATGCGGCGCTGGAGCGATTCTGGCGCCGCGTGCCTATATTATGAGACATGACCTTAAATCGTGACGATATCTCGAACCGGCTGGCCGCCGTCGGCTACATTGCCGATTACGACGTGTCGACCGCGCTGTGGCTGATGGACTTTCTGAAACGTCCGTTGCTGCTCGAAGGCGAAGCCGGCGTCGGCAAGACTGAAGTTGCAAAGGCTCTTGCTGCGGTCCACGGCGCTGAACTAATCAGGCTGCAGTGTTACGAAGGCCTTGATCAGAATGCAGCGCTGTACGAGTGGAACTATCAACGTCAGCTCCTCGCCATCAAGACGCGAGAAGGTGCCGGCGCCAACGCCGACGCCATTGAAGAGCATATTTTTTCTGAACGTTATTTGCTCGAGCGGCCATTGCTCGCCGCGATTCGTCGCGAGAAGCCGCCGGTGCTTCTCGTCGATGAAGTGGACCGCGCGGATGAAGAATTCGAAGCCTTTCTGCTCGAGCTTCTGTCCGATTTTCAGGTCAGTATTCCGGAGCTGGGAACCATCAAGGCGACGTCGATCCCGCGCGTTGTGCTGACGTCAAATGGGACACGCGAGCTGTCGGACGCGCTGCGCCGGCGTTGCCTCTATCACTATGTGGATTTCCCGAACGTCGATCGCGAGGCAAGGATCATCGTCACACGCACGCCGGGCATTGATACGACTCTCGCCCTGCAGATTGCGCGTATTGTCGCGAGCGTGCGCAAGGAAGACCTGCGCAAAGTTCCCGGCGTTGCCGAAACCCTGGATTGGGCAGCAACGCTGGCGGGTCTCGACCTGCACGACCTGCGGCAGGAGCCGGAAGTTGTACACGAGACCATGATGTGTTTGCTCAAGACGCGCGAGGATCGCAGTCGTCTGACGCGCGAGGTGACCGAACGGCTGCTCGGCAAGGTGGCCTGAATGATTGCCGGCACGCGACAGTCCGCGACCGCAACGAATCCGGATCCGGGCGGATGGTTTGGCGCGCGCCGCCGGCTGGCCGGCTTCGCTCGAACGTTGCGCGACAACGGCTTCAAGGTCGGCCTTTCTGAAACCGGAGACGCGCTCGCGATCCTTACAGGACCCATGGCGGCGCGGCCCTCTACACTGAAGCCTGCATTTCGCGCACTGTTCTGTGCAACGCACTCGGACTGGGAGCGTTTCGATGAGATTTTCGATGTCTATTGGCTTGGTCGCGACGTTCATCAGGCGCGCGTGCTTGCCGTCTCAGCATTTGAAGGGCGCGCGCCGGGTCGACATCTCAAGGATACGGGGCCTTCGGCAGGAGCACCGGGCCTTCCGGATCATTCCGAACGACGTCATGACGTTGGAGATGACGCAGGCGACGGACGCGGCAGGCGTGAGGGCGCTTCCCGGTTCGAGAACCTTGCGAGCACCGACCTGCGCCATCTCGTGGACGCAGCCGATATCGCGCAGGTCCATGCGCTCGCGGCACGGCTGTCGCGGGTGATGCGGGCGCGGTTGGTGCGTCGCGAACGCGTCCGCCGTCGCGGACGGCGCCTCGATCTGCGCCGTACCATTCACCGAAATATCTCGCATGGCGGCACTTTGCTGGATCTCGCCTGGCGCCGGCGCAAGATCAAACCTTTACGGCTGGTTTTCCTTCTCGATGCATCGGGCTCTATGAGCCTTTATACAGCGTTTTTCGTCCGTTTCTTGCATGGCGTGGTCGATGCATTCCATGAGTCGGAAGCTTTTGTTTTCCATACCAGGCTGGCCCACGTGTCGGCGTCACTTCGCGATCGCGACGTCACGCGCGCGGTCGACAAGCTGGCGCTGATGGCGCATGGCATCGGTGGGGGTACCAAAATCGGCGAGAGCCTCGCGACCTTTAATCGATGGCATGCGCGCCGCGTGATCAATTCGCGCACCGCGGTGATGATCGTTTCCGACGGCTACGACACCGGCGCACCCGAACAACTGGGCGAGGAAATGCGTCGCCTGCGCCGGCGTTGCAGGCGCATCATCTGGCTCAATCCGCTGATCGGCTGGCGCGATTACAGCCCACAGGCACGCGGCATGCAGGCGGCGCTGCCTTACGTCGATCTGTTCGCTCCGGCGCATAGCCTCGAAAGTCTTGCCGCGCTCGAACCTTACCTTGCGAGAATGTGATGGAGCGCTCAGCCGACATCCTGCGCATCATCTTGGCGCGCAAAGCGGCGGGCGAGCGCTTCGCGCTCGCGACCGTTGTCCGCACGGTGGCAGCGACAGCGGCCAAGGCTGGCGCAAAGGCAGTCATTCTGCCGGATGGCACGATTTCGGAAGGGTGGATCGGTGGTGGCTGTGCACGTGCGGCGGTCCTCAAGGCCGCCAAGGACGCACTCACCGACGGAAAGTCGCGTCTTGTTTGCGTGCAGCCGCCGGATTTGCTCGATGAGCAAGGCCATGCGTCCGGCGAAGAGCAGGGTGGGGTGCGCTTTGCCAAGAACATGTGCCCGAACGAAGGCACGATGGATATTTTCGTGGAGCCCGTCTTGCCGCGATCCCAGATCATCATTTGCGGGTCGAGCCCGGTTGCCATCGCTATCGCGGACTTCGCCAAACGTGCGGGATTTGCCGTCACGGCTTGCGCGCCTACGGATGAGCAGGCCGCCTTCGGCGACATCGACCGGCGCATTGAAGGTTATGCGCTTCCGGTCGACGAGCCTGGGGCTCGCTACATCGTTATCTCGACACAAGGCCGCGGCGACGAAGCCGCCTTGCTTGCGGCCCTCGCGGTTGATGCGGAGTACGTCGCTTTCGTTGGCAGCCGCAAGAAAGCTGAAGCCTTGAAATCATCAATGGTCCGCCGTGGTATTTCCGAAGAACGCCTCGCGAGGCTCAAGGCGCCTGCGGGACTCGATCTTGGCGCGATTACTCCTGAAGAAATTGCCATCTCAATTCTGGCAGAGATTGTTGCTGTGCAGCGCCACAAGAACGATCGCGTTAAGCCAGCCATCACCTGACCCGGTCAAACGCTGCTGTCGACTCAAAAAATGGCGGCAGTCCCTTGCGGACGACCGCGGCCCATAGTCGAATGCGAGGCCATCAGCCAGAGTCGTTTGTCACGTGATGTAATATGAGTGAGGGCGGTCATTTTACGCGGCTGTTCAGTCCGCTGCAGGTCGGGGGCCGCACCCTGAGAAACCGCATCGCGCTGCCCGCTACCCTGACCAATTACGGTTCCAACAATCGCATTACGCCTCGCTGGATCAATTTTTTGGTTGAACGCGCCAAAGGCGGCGCGGGCATGATCATCACCGAAATTCTGGCGGTTGACCCGGCAGCGCTGGCGCAGGGTGCGATCATCACTGCCTTCGACGCGGCCAATGAAGATGGCTTTAAGGCGACTGCCGCGGAAGTCGAGGGCCAGGGTGCATGCCTGGTCGGCCAGCTGTGGCATCCGGGACGGCAGCAGCTTTGGAGTCCGATCTGGTCTCCCAAGGGGATCTCCGATCAGCCGGACGCCTACAGCTGGACGGTCCCGCATGTGATGAGCACCGATGACTTGCGGCAGGTGGCGGACCGATACGTCGAGGTTGCCGGTCGCCTCAAACGCTGTGGATTTGGTGGCGTGGAGCTGCACGGCGCGCACGGCTATCTCATCACGCAAATCCTCTCGCCATGGTCCAACCAACGAACCGACAAATACGGCGTTTCTCTCGAAAATCGCGTTCGTTTTGTACGCGAGGTCGCGGACGCCATCCGGCAAACATGCGGCGGTGATTTTATCATTGGACTCAAGATGCCCGGTGACGAAGGCGTCGCCGGCGGCATCGACCCCGAGGAGGCGGCGCGTATCACAAGCCTGCTCGCACGCGATGGCGTGCTCGATTATTTTGCCTACAGTCAGGGGAACTTCACCCTGAGCCTGGAGACCCATGTGCCGGACATGTATTTCCGGCACGGGCATTTTCTCGACATCCACAAGAAGCTGCGTCCCGCTGCGTCCGGCGCGCCCGTGATGGCAATCGGCCGCATTGCGACGCCCGCCGAGGCTGAGGCGGCAATTGCGGATGGCGCGTGCGATCTCGTTGGCCTGACGCGCGCACTGATTGCCGATGCAGACTGGCCGGCGAAAGCACGCCACGGAAGGACCAGTGAGATACGCCCGTCGAGCTACGATAATTTCTGCTGGGGTGAAATTCACGCCGGTAAACCGCTTGCGGAGATCAACAATCCGCAGCTTGGGCAAAAAGGCGAGTCGGGTTGGCGGACGCCAGTGGCATCGAAAAAAAGGCGCGTCGTCGTCGTCGGTGCGGGCCCCGCAGGTTTGCAGGCGGCCACTGTGGCGGCTCAGGCCGGCCACGATGTGACCCTCTTCAGCCGCTCAACACGCGTTGGAGGGAAGCTGAATTGGGAGATCAGTCTGCCCGGCCGCAGCGAATATCATGGTTTGATCGGTTGGCTGGAGCGGCAGGCACGCAAAGCCGGCGTGAAAATCGAAACCGGCCAGACGGCGAATGTGGATGCCGTACTGGCGATAAAACCCGAAAGAATTATCGTGGCCACTGGCTCTCACCAGCGACGGCCCGACAATTTTACGGGCGAGGGCATCGCGGCGCGCGACTGGAACCCGCAGTCGGCTAAAGAGCGTCTGAAGGGAACTGCGGTCCTCTTCGACATGGATCATAGTGCCGCAACCTACGGCGTCGCGGACGGACTGGCACAACGGTACTCCCGGGTCCTTCTTCTCACTCCACGCACACAGATCGCCAGAAACGTGAACTATTGCAGCGCGATTGGCGTGTACCGGCGACTGTATGAGGCGAAAGTGGAGATCGTCCTGGCCGCGGAACCAATAACGCTCAAAAACGAAGTCCTTGCTTGGCGTAACACCTTTACTGGCCAACCGGGCGAGGTCGATGATGTCGCGCTGTTTGTCTGGTCCACGCCGCGATTGGCCGACGATGCTTTGGCTGCGGCGATTGAGCAGACAGGAATTGAGACGCGTCGGATTGGAGACTGCATGGCGCCACGCAATCTGTTTTGCGCAATCCATGAAGGTGAGGCTGCAGCAATTTCCCTGTGAGCCTAGCGGTCGGTGAAGACGAGCGATGAATGTTTGAGCGAGCCCTGAATGTCTTCTGGATCGTGTCTGGCGCTGCTTCAGCAGCTTATGCGTGGTCGCTTGGCATGGTCGGTCCAGCCGGCCCCGAAAGTGGACTGTTTCCGTTCATCGCGAGCGTCATTGTGTCGGGTGCAGGGATCATGCTCCTGCTTCGACCCTCCGGCGTGGCGCTGGATTTTCCTCGGGGTGGAGGTTTGTGGCGCGTTCTTGGTGTGATCGCCGGACTGATCGTGATGGCGGCGGGGATGCCATATCTCGGTTTTTCTGTAACCAGTTTCATCACGATGATCATTCTGCTCCGTGCTGTCGACAAAAGCAGCTGGCTGAGCGCGTTCACACTCGCTTTTCTATCCACGGCGTCGGTGTTCTGGCTATTCGGCCAAATGCTGGGCATGGCGCTGCCGCGCGGACCGTGGGGCTGGTAGATCATGGAGGCGCTGAATGGGCTCCTCACCGGCTTTGGCGTCATTCTGACGGCGTCCAACCTCTATCTTTGCTTCCTTGGCAGTTTGATCGGCACGCTCGTCGGTGTGCTGCCCGGGGTCGGTCCGCTTGCAGCACTTGCGCTGCTGCTTCCGGTGACATTCACGCTGTCGCCGGTCGGCGGATTAGTCATGCTGGCTTCAATCTTCTACGGAGCGATGTATGGCGGTTCGACGACGTCCATACTTCTGAATATTCCGGGTGAAGCCGCATCTGTGGTGACCTGCTTTGACGGTCACCAGATGGCGCGTCAGGGCAGGGCCGGTCCGGCGCTCGGTATAGCGGCGATCGGATCGTTCATTGCCGGCACGCTTGGCGTCATCATCATGACGTTCTTTGCGCCGGCTATCGCCGCGGTCGCCATTCGATTTGGCCCACCCGAGAATTTCGCGTTGATGGTCCTCGGGTTGGTCTGCACGTTGTTCATGATCTCGGGCTCCACAATCAAGGGTGTGTTGATGATGGCGCTCGGGTGTTTGACCGCCGCCGTCGGGCTGGACGTCGTCAATGGACGCGAGCGCTACACGTTCGGTTCGGTCGATCTTAGTGGCGGGGTCGAACTTTTAGCTGTTGTCATCGGGTTGTTTGGGATTGCCGAGATCCTCAGCAACGTTGAAACCATGGCAAAGACGACGTTGCTCGCAGATCGCATCCGGGGTCTGTGGCCGTCTCTCGCCGATTGGCGTGCGTCCTGGCGGCCGATCCTGCGAGGCAGCGGGCTCGGGTTTCTTCTCGGATTGGTGCCCGGCGGTGGTCCCGTAACCGCAGCCTTCATGTCTTATGCGCTGGAGAAACGCATCGCTGCGCAACCGGAACGCTTTGGCAAGGGCGCGATCGAAGGTGTCGCGGGTCCGGAATCCGCAAACAATTCCGCCGTGGCGGGCAGTCTCATTCCAGTCTTGTCACTCGGCATTCCGAGTAATCCAGTGACAGCGCTGTTGCTTGGGGCGCTGATCATCCAGGGCATCCAGCCGGGTCCGCTCTTCATTGCGCAACGACCGGATCTGTTCTGGGGGGTCGTTGCCAGCATGTACATTGGCAACGTGTTTCTCCTGCTCCTGAACTTGCCGCTCATTGGGCTCTGGGTTCAGTTCCTGCGCATTCCGTATCGCGTGATGTTTCCGGTCGTTTTGCTGCTGTGCGTGGTCGGAACTTATTCGGCGAACAAAAACGTGTTCGATCTTTGGGTCATGCTCGGGTTCGGGGTGGGCGGCTATGTGCTGCGCAAGCTCGAATACGATCTCGCGCCGTTTGTCATAGCTTTCGTGCTCGCACCCCTTCTCGAACAGTCGCTCCGGCAGTCTCTGGTCATGTCGCCCGACGGCGCTATGATCCTCATCAAGCGTCCGGTGGCGGCGGTGCTGCTCGCTGCAAGTGCGGTACTGACGTATCTGATGTTTCGACGTCGAACCAAAAACGAGGGAGGGCTACCATGAAATGGGCCGGGATTGCCTACGCCTTGGTCATTGCTTTGCTTTCCACGCCTGCCGGGGCGCAAAGCGATCCGAAGGCGGAACTTGCAAAACTGAAGCCGAAAGATTTCCCGACTCAGCCGATCGAGTTCACTGTCGTGTATCCGGCCGGAGGTGGCATGGACGTCAGTGCACGACTGCTCGCGAAACACGTGGAGAACTTGAGCGGTGATCGGATCATCGTCAACAACCGCACCGGTGGTGCCGGCATGGTCGGCCATTCATATCTGGCGACGCAGGCAAAACCGGACGGCTACACCGTAGGTGTCATCGCCAGTCTTTTGTGGGGCGACGCCATGTTGCGCGCGCAAGGACGCTGGGCGTACACCGATCTCGAACCGATCGCTTATGTGAACAGCGACGCACTGATCTGGGTTGGCTCGACGGAAGGGCCCTACAAAGGGATGTCGATTAAAGACATCGTCAATGCCGCCAAGGAAAAACCCAACACGATCCGCGTCGCGATCGTGCCGGGCAGCATGTGGGAATACATCCTCGATCAGATCGAGGCGAATTCCGGTGCGAAGTTCCTGCGCGTACCCTTCCAGGGTGGAGGCGCCGGCATCGGCGCCTTGATCGGTGGGAATGTCGATGTTGCACAAGGGTTCTTCTCCGAATTCCGTGGCTATCTCGAGGGCGGCAAAGTAGCTCCGCTCGCGGTCGCAGCGGGAGGGCGCATGGACTTCCTTAAGGATATGCCCACCTTCAACGAGGCGTTCGGCAGCAACGAATATCTCTGGCAACTGGTTCGTTATGCGGTCGTGCCGAAAGGCACGCCGGCTGACCGCAAGGCCTATCTCGCGGCGGTCGTGCAAGCCGCGATGAAAGATCCCGAACTGGTTGCGGAGTATCGCAAGCAGGGGGTGTTCTTCGATCCCAAGCTGCAGAATTCCAAGGATCTGGCTGCGGACCTGAACGCCTACGCAGACGTAGAGCGCCAGTTTTACGTGAAGACAGGCCGGCTCAAATAGATTGATCCTCCTGTGGCTGGAGACGGCGGTGCACGGTTGCGCCGCCGTCGATCGATTGCGAAAGAGCCGTGATGCGTCGTAGTACTGACCGAATTCTGACCACACACACCGGAAGCCTGCCGCGACCAGAAAACCTGACTCGCTTGTTCGTGCGGCGCGCCCTCGGCGAGAGTGTTGATCCCAAAGAAATCACTGCTGCTGGTCTTGACGCGGTTCGCGCCATCGTGCCGAAACAAGCGGAAGCTGGCATCGACGTTGGAAACAACGGCGAGCAGCAGCGCGATTCATTTTTCCTCTATTTGAAAGAGCGATTGACTGGTCTAGGCGGGACCTGGCAGCGGCCGTCACGTGCCGATATTGACCGCTATCCGGTGTTCAAGAAACGTTGGCTGCAGCAAACCTCGAGCCAGGCGCGCGTATCGCCCAACGAGGGTTTGCCCATGGCGATCGGCCATGTCCGCTACAAGGATCCAGCGGCAATCGAAGCCGAATGCCGCGACTTCAAGAACGTGCTTGCTCTCACTCCCGATATCTTTGTCGAGTCGTTCATGAATGCCCCATCGCCCGGCATTGTCGCAGCGGCGATCAAGAATGAGCATTACGATACGCTGCAAGGCTATCTGCGCGCGCTCGGCGAAGCGTTGCGGATCGAATACGAAGCTATCGTGCGGGCTGGATTCGTGCTGCAGATCGACGCACCGGACCTCGCGCTTGAGCGCCACATATCTTACAAGGACAGACCGGTCGGCGATTTTGTTACCTTTGTCGAGGCAGTCATTACCGAAATCAATCGTGCTCTGCGGAACGTACCGGCCGATCGCGTTCGGCTGCACGCCTGTTGGGGGAATTCAGAGTCGCCGCACGATTGTGACGTGCCTCTTGAAGAGATCTTGCCCGCCATACTGCAGGCGAAGGTCGGCGGATTGTTTCTGCCGTTTGCCGGACCGCGCCACGCGCATGAGTTTCGTTGCTTCGCCAAGACGCCGCTGAAAGCCGGTCAGGTGCTGGTCGCCGGCGTCATCGATCCGCTCACCAACATCGTCGAGCATCCCGAGGTTGTCGCTGATCGAATCGAGCGTGTGGCAGCCGTTATAGACGATCCTTCCCGGGTCCTCGCCGGAACCGATTGCGGTTTCGATACGTCGGCGGGCTGGGGCCGTGTCGCAGAGGATGTGGTCTGGGCGAAGCTACGGACGTTGCGAGAAGGAGCGGATCTCGCCTCAAAGCGGCTATTTAAATCGTAATCGGAGGGCGACCGATGACCGTTACCTCTGCATCCCCGATGTCAAATGCCAGCGAGGATGCCCAGCTGCTCGATACAATCGAGCGTTGGACGATGCGCGAACTCAAGCCGATCGTCCGCGAATACGACCACGAGGACCGATACCCTGCGACTGTCGTCGAGCAGATGAAAGAGCTTGGGCTCTTCGGCGCGACGGTCAGTGAGGAATATGGCGGACTCGGCCTTTCGGCCATGACCTACTCCAAGATGATCATGATCATCTCGTCGGTGTGGATGTCAGTCACCGGCATCATCAACTCGCATTTGATGCTTGCGCTGGCGATCGAGAAATTCGGTACGCCAGAGCAAAAAGCAAAGTGGTTGCCCAAGATCGTATCCGGCGAGGTGCGCGGTGGTCTTGCGCTAACTGAGCCCGACGCCGGTACGGACCTTCAGGGTATCCGCATGACCGCGCGGCGTGACGGCGGCGACTACATCATCAACGGTACGAAGACATGGATTACAAACGGCGCGGAAGGCTCATGTTTTGCTCTGCTCGTCAAAACCGATCCTCAGGCTCAGCCGCGCCACAAGGGTATGAGCCTGTTCATCGCACCCAAGCAGAAGGGGTTCACGGTCGGTCGCAAGCTGGAAAAGCTCGGATATAAATCGATCGATACCGCGGAGCTTGCTTTCGAAGATTACCGTGTTCCCGCCGACAATCTGATTGGGGGCGTCGAAGGGCAGGGCTTTTACCAGGCAACAAGCGGGCTTGAGCTCGGCCGCATCAACGTCGCCGCGCGTGGTGTCGGCATTGCCGAAGGTGCGCTGAAGCTGGCGGCCGACTACGCGCAGACCCGCAAGACCTTTGGCAAGCCGATCTGCGAGCATCAGGCAATCCAGCTCAAGCTGGGTGAAATGGCGACACGGGCTCGCGCCGCGCGTCTTTTGGTACTGGACGCTGCGGCGGCGTTTGACCGTGGTGAGCGATGCGACATGGAAGCCGGCATGGCGAAGTATTTCGCCAGCGAAGCCGCGCTTGAGAATTCGATCGAGGGAATGCGCATTCACGGCGCATATGGCTATTCGAAAGAATTCGATATCGAGCGGCTTTACCGCGATGCGCCTTTGACCTGCATCGGCGAAGGCACCAATGAGATGCAGCGGATCATCATCTCCCGGCAGTTCATAAAACGGAATCCCGCGACATGAAGCCGCTCAGCGGATTGAGGATCGTCTCTGTCGAACAGTTCGGCGCGGGGCCTTATGGAACGATGCTGCTGGCCGATCTCGGCGCAGAAGTCATCAAGATCGAGAACGCGGCTACCGGCGGCGATCCCGCCCGCAAGACCGGGCCATATTTTCTCGGAGACAATGACAGCGAGTATTTTCAGGTCTTCAATCTGAACAAAAAGAGCGTCGCGCTCGATCTGCGGTCGGAGGAGGGCAAGGAGGCGCTTCGCGATTTGGTACTGAGCGCCGACGCTGTCATGAACAACCTACGCGGGGACCTGCCCGCGAAGATGGGCCTCGACTATGTGAGCTTGGGAAGACACAAGCCGTCTATCGTCTGTGTCCATTTATCCGCTTACGGGCGCGACACTACTCGTGCCTCCTGGCCAGGCTACGACTATCTGATGCAGGCAGAGTCAGGCCTCATGCATCTCACCGGCGAACCGGAAGGACCCCCGTCCCGGATCGGCGCCCCTTCCATAGTCGATCAGATCGCCGGACTTACCGCTGCGTTTGGTCTTCTGGCCGCCGTCATCCAGGCCCGCTCGACTGGAAAAGGCTGCGACGTGGATACCTGCTTGCTCGATGTTGCCGTCCATCAGTTGGGATATGCAGCGACCTGGTATCTCAATAACGGGCTGCGTCTGAGCCGGCAGCATCGCAGCGCACATTATTCCCTCGCGCCGGTGCAAACCTATCCGACGGCCGACGGGTGGATCTTCATAATGTGCATGACCGACAAATTCTGGCTCGAACTCGCTGACGCCGTCGGTCGGGCAGACTTGAAGTCTGATAAGCGATTCAGCACGACATCCTTGCGTCACACCAACCGCAACGAACTGACGGATATTCTGGACCGCGAATTTCGAAAGCAGCCGACCCGCCACTGGCTCGAAAAGCTCAACGGTGTGGTGCCCATTGCGCCGGTTCTGGATATCGCCCAGGCCGTCGACAATCCGTATCTTGCGGAGACGCAAATGATTTCGAACGTACCGCACCCCGCCAGGCCGGACCTGCGTGCGCTCGCAAATCCGATCAAGATCAATGGAAAGCGTCTCGAACAGTCGGTATGTCCACCGCTTGGGGCCGATAACACGGCCCTCAGTGGGCAGCGGTCACAACAACGGCGCAAGGCGCCGTAGCAAATGCGGTATTGCGCGCAATGACGCGCAAGATTCCTCGCACCGTCGGTCAGTGTTGCAGAATTTTTGAGAGGAACAGTTGCGCGCGCTCGCTGCGCGGCTTGCCGAAGAACTCCGCAGTCGGGGCGTCCTCGACGATTTCGCCTTTGTCCATGAACACGACGCGGTTCGCCACTTTGCGAGCGAAACCCATTTCGTGCGTGACCACGATCATCGTCATGCCTTCTTTGGCAAGCGTCACCATGACATCGAGCACTTCATTGATCATCTCCGGATCGAGCGCGGAGGTCGGTTCGTCGAACAACATGGCGATCGGGTTCATCGCAAGAGCCCGTGCGATGGCGACTCGTTGTTGCTGACCGCCCGAAAGTTGGCCGGGATATTTCTGCGCATGCGCACCCAACCCCACCCGCTCAAGCAGTTTCATGCCCTTTTCTTCGGCGGCTTTCGGGTTGCGTCCGAGCACTTTGATCTGCGCGAGAGTGAGATTGCGAATGACGGAAATGTGCGGGAACAGCTCGAAGTGCTGGAACACCATGCCGATGCGGGCGCGCAGCTTCGACAGATTGGTCTTGGGGTCGCCGATGGAAATGCCTTCGACCGTAATGGTGCCTTCCTGGAAGGGTTCGAGTGCATTAACGCATTTGATCAGCGTAGATTTCCCCGATCCTGATGGGCCGCACACCACGACGACCTCGCCTTTGGCGACATCGGCCGAGCAATTCTTCAGGACCTGAATTTTGCCGTACCACTTGCTGACTTTGCTGATCGTGATCATGGGTGCTCAGCGGATGATGGCGATGCGGTTTTGCAGGCGGCGCACGCCGTAAGACGCGGCGAGCGAAATGATAAAATAGACGGCTGCGGCGAACAGGTACATCTCAACGAGGCGCCCATCGCGCTGGGCAATCTTAGATGCGGCTCCCAGGAAATCGGTTACGGAGATCACGTACACCAGCGACGTATCCTGAAACAGAATGATGGTCTGCGTAAGCAACACCGGCAGCATGTTGCGGAAGGCCTGCGGCAGTATGATTTCGCGCATGGACGTCCAGTAGGACATGCCCAGCGCCTCTGCCGCCTGGACCTGGCCGCGCGGGATCGACTGAATGCCGGCACGCATGATCTCGCAGAAATAGGCGGCCTCGAAAAGCGTGAACGTTACCAGTGCCGAAAGAAATGCACCGACCTGGATCGGTCGTGACGCGCCTGTAATCCATTGTCCAATGTAAGGCACAAGGAAGTAGAACCAGAAGATCACCAGAACCAGGGGCATGGAACGGATCAGATTGACGTAAGCGCCGGCAACCTGGGACATGCCTGGAATATTTGAAAGGCGCGCCATCGCCAGCAGCGTGCCGATGACGATGCCGCCGGCCGTGGCCATTAAGGTCAGCATGAGGGTGAAGCGCATGCCGTCCAGGAAAAGGTACGGCAGCGAGCGGACGATGACGTTCCAGTCGAAATTGGCGAACATCGTTCCCGTCCTCAATGCGCAGCCGCCGGCTGTCCCATGCTGATGAACCCGGGCACCGCGAGGCGCCGTTCCAGCCTGCGCATCCCGTTTACGACGACGATGTTGATGATGATGTAGATCAGGGTGGCGCCTGTGAATGCTTCGAACACCTGAAAAGAAAATTCGGCCATCGAGCGAGCCGCCGCGGTGAGTTCGATCAACCCGATGGTCAGGGCCACCGAAGAATTCTTGATGATGTTGAGAAATTCGGAGCTCAATGGCGGAAGGATGATGCGAAACGCCATCGGCAGCAGGACGTAACGGTACGTCTGCGGCAACGTGAGGCCCATGGCGAGGCCTGCCATTCGTTGTCCGGTACGTAGGCTGAGAATCCCGGCTTTGACCTGTTCGGCGACACGTGCCGATGTATAGAGACCCAGACAGATCACTGCGTTGTAGAACGAAGCGTTGGCCGACTGCTTGAGCCAGTCACCTATCGCTGACGGTACGAGTTCCGGCAGTACGAAGTACCAGAGAAACATCTGCACCAGCAGCGGGATGTTGCGGAACAGCTCGACATACGCATTGCCTAGTCGCACCAACCAAGGATTTGGCGATGTGCGGATGACGCCGACGATCGCCCCGACCGAAAGCGCAATCGCCCATGCGAGAAGCGCCGTCGCCAGCGTCCAGCCGGCGCCGAACAGCAAAAGTTGCAGGTAGGTATGGGTGCCGTCCGGGGAAAGCTGAAAAAAGACTCCCCAATTCCAGTTGTAGTTCATCCGCCCCACCCCTCACGCAATGGCGGCGCGGCTTTTAGACCGCGCCGCCAAGTCTAGCGCTAATTCGAAGACTATTGATAGTCTTTGGGATCGCCGCTGTCGGTTGGTTTGGCGATGACCCGCTTGAAGGCGTCGCTCATCGGCACCTCGAGATTGACCCCTTTGGGCGGGATCGGATTGAGGAACCACTTGTCGTAGATCTTGTTGATCTCGCCGCCTTTGTAGGTGGCGATCATGGCGTCATCGACCACCTTCTTGAAGGTCGGATCGTCCTTCCGCAACATGATGCCATACGGCTCGACCGACAATGCATCGGTGGAGATTTCGTAGTCCTTCGGTGCCTTGGAACCTGCGACGAGGCTGTAGAGCAGGATGTCGTCCATCACGAAGGCGGCCGCGCGGCCTGTCTCGACCATCAGGAAGGCCTCGGCATGATCTTTGGCCGGGAGGATGTTGAGACCAAGGTTTTTCTCGGTGTTGAGCTCGGTGATCTGCTTGATGTTGGTGGTGCCGGACGTCGACACGACGGTCTTGCCTTTGAGGTCTTCGAGCTTTTTGAGATTAGCCGCCTTTTTCGAGACGAAGCGGTTGGCCGTTACGAAATGAGTAATGGTGAAAGAAACCTGCTTCTGCCGCTCGAGATTGTTGGTCGTCGAACCACACTCAAGATCGGTAGTGCCGTTTGCCAGGAGCGGAATGCGGGTGGCGGAGGTCACCGGCTGCAGCTTGACCTCGAGTTTGCTAAGCTTGAGGTTCGCCTTCACCGCATCGACGATCTTGTTGCAGAGGTCCATGGCGTAACCGACGACCTGCTGCTTGTCGTCATAGTAGGAGAACGGAACCGAGGATTCGCGGTGGCCGATCGTGATCGTGCCAGTATCCTTGATCTTCTTGAGTGTGCCGTCCTGTGCGGCGGCGGTGCCGGCGAGCAGGCCGACGGCCGCAATAGTTGTGAGCATCGCCTTCAAACGCATCGAAACCCCCGTAATCCTTGCACATTTTATGGGTCCGGCGCCCTCATAACGCCGGTCGCGGGACCTTAACACAGCCCTTGGCCCGAATCTCAATAGATCGCCGGGCCTTGCGGTCCCGCTTTGCCCTCCCTGACTGCCGGAAATGAAGGGACATAAAGAGCGCGTATATGCGCCAAGCTGCTGTGCGTTGTTCCGCGCGATGCCTACGGCGAGGAGAGGAAAGCCGGTAGTATGACTTGTGCGGCAGACATCGGGGCGACGGCGCGGTTTCAACAGTTTTGCCAGACATGGCGGAACCGATTCCGCCTGGTGCTCGCGTATGTTTCAGGCATCAGAAAGGGAGAGAACGATGAAAGCGCTTGTTTTGACTACGGCATTGCTGATGACGTGCGGGAGTGCCTATGCCGATTCTTGCAAAGTTGAGGCCGGCAACAAGAAGCTCGCAGGTGCGGCGATGACGAGCTTTATGAAAAAGTGTGAAACAGACGCGAAGACTGCGTGCGCCAAGTCGGCGGCCGAAAAAAAACTGGCTGGTGCTGCGAAAGACAGCTTCACCAAGAAATGCGTCACCGACGCCATTGGCAGCTGACAAAAGTACGCCGGCGAAAATATTTCTCATGGGCAATCGATCCTCAGCGGTGATAACACCGCTGAGGTTGCGCCAAAGATCCTACTTGATGCTACTTGATCTTACTTGGCACTCGCATCCTTCAGGATCGGCATCAGGCGCGTAACTTCGCTATGCACCAGATCACCGAGGGCCTTCGGCCCGCGACGATTCGGCTCTGCTATGTCGGCGCCGAGTTCAGCCAACCGCTTCTGCACGCCTTCTTCACTCAGGCCCTTGCTTAGGGCTTCGGCGAGCTTATCGATGATGGGCTTCGGCGTGCCCTTGGGCGCGAACACGGCATAGAACGGCGCACAATCGAACTCGGGCAGGCCCTGCTCGTGCGAGGTCGGGACGTCGGGCAGCAAAGGACTTCGCCTTTTCGTGGCGATGGCGAGTGCCTTGACGGTACCCGCACGCACGTGCGGCAGCGGTCCGAGCACCGGATCGCAGTCGTAGTCGACCTGACCCGCGAGGATGGCGTTCATGACAGGCGCGGTGCCGGTGAATGGCACCATGGTCGGCTTGATGCCGATCGCGGAGTTCAGGAGAAGGCAACCGACATAGGACACCGACCCAACGCCGGCGTGTCCCATATTGAGTTTCTTTTCGTTGGCCTTTGCGTAGGCGACGAATTCCTGAAGGTTGTTGGCGGGAAAATCCTTGCGCACGGCGAGTAATTCGGGCTGCTCGGCGATCAGCCCGATCGGCTCGAAATCTTTCTCCGGGTCGTAGCCAAGATTGGGATAGAACGCAGGCGCGGCAGCGTGCGTGCCCATGTGTCCGGAGATGATGGTGTAACCGTCCGCCGGAGCGCGCGCGGCGCGAAGCGTGCCAATCGTGCCGCCGGCGCCGCCAACATTCTCGACCACAAACTGCTGGCCAAGATGGCGGGTGAAAATGTCGGCCACGATGCGGCCGGTGATGTCGGCTGGTCCGCCGGGTGCGAACGGCACAATCACCGTCACCGTCCTCGTCGGATAATCCTGCGCCTGCGTGCTGTTTGTCGCCGCGAGCGCCAGAAGCGCCGCCGCGATCCATTGCCCCTTCATCGCTTCCTCCCTGGTATGGCCGGCTTTTGCACCAACCATAACCGCGCGGTGCTCCGAATTACAGGGAGCTCTTACAAGCCGCTCTATTCCGCCCGATAGAATGCTGCTGCGTCCGCGCTGAATGCCTTGCGCGATTGCGGGTCGAGATAAAGCATATGTCCGCCGCGATAGAGCTTGAGCTGCACGCGACCGGGCGGGTCGAGTACCGGCATATGATCGATGATGTATCGGGTCATTCCGTAGGGCGTGATCATGTCGGAGTACCCGTGCGCGATCATCAGGCGAAATGACGGTCCGTAGGCGAGCAACACGCGGAGGTCGTCTTCGGCGCTGGCCTGCACGCGGCCACCCTGCCAGTCCCAACGGCCGGTCACATCGCCCGCAAGAAGCGCGTAGGTCATGTCGGTCTGGAATCCGAGTTCGTTGCGTGCATACGTTGCCATTGCTCCACCATAGGCGCGTGAGATGGCGTCGAGAATCGGATCGGGCGTGCGCGATGATCGTCTCTCCGGATAAGGATCGTCGGCGGCAAAGCTTGCGTCATATTGGCTGACGATTTTGCGTTCATCCGAACGCAACGTCTTTACATATGCGTTTGCGGCAAAACCTCGCGCCTGTGCCACTGCGTCCAACGGCAAGCCGCTCATCTGTGCCACGCGCTGATAGAACGTACTTGCCTCATTCCCCTTCAATTGGGGGCCGGCCAGGGTCACTAGGTAGTCCGTCATCGCAAATTTTTCGGCCGCGGCGAGCGCCTCGGGCGTGAATGCTTTGCGGCGCTCCAGCTCGGCCGCCGCCAGTGACGGAAGTTGCAGGGCCGCCCGCAGCGCAGAGGTGTCGTCACCGAAAGTCAGCCAGCCTTCCAGCAGCGGTGACAACATAACGATGCCGGCCACCACGATTCCCTGATCGCGTTGTAAGGCACGTGCAGTCTTGGCTGCGCGGAAACCGCCATAGCTTTCGCCAAAAAGATACTTCGGTGAATCGGCGCGGTTGTTTTTCGCAACGTAGAGCGCGACTGCCTTGGCCATGGAGTCGGCATCGCTGTTGACACTCCAGAAGTGCTTGGCGTCATCCGACTTGACCGCGCGGCTCCAGCCGGTGCCGATCGGGTCGATCAACACGAGATCCGTGAAAGCGAGCCAAGTATCAGGGTTATCGCGCAAGCTCGCGCGCGAGGCGTCGCGGCCGTCCGGTCCAAAATCGAGAACGCGGGGGCCGACAAGACCAAGATGAAGAAAAGCGGAGGCCGCGCCCGGCCCACCATTGAATACAAAAGTGAGCGGGCGGTTCTTTGCCGCGTTCTTCAGAACATAGGCTGTGTAGAAAACCGATGCGCTTTGCTCGCCTGACTGGTCGAAAAAAGCGAGGGTGCCGGTGGTAGCCGTATAGGCAAGCTTGCCGCCCGGCGTATCGATCGTATGTTCCGTAACAGAATCGGCCGGCAGAAGGCGGAGCACGCCTTTATCCGACGCGTGCCGCTCGGGCGTATTCTGTGGCCGGTCCTTGGAGACATCTTCAGCGTAGGCGGCGCTGAGGGTGCCGGCGATCAGGATCGCCAGCACAAAGCGCGAGACAGTGGATGATGGCATTGGCCCGCCGGCTCCAGTGATAGTTGCGTGCCCCCTAGATTTCTGCGGCGGTCCTCGCCGCCGACGGTCAACGTCTGCCGCGGAAGTTCGGTCGCCGCTGCTGCGGAGCCGGTGAGGGCGCGTCACCCTTGTGACGGAAACTGATGCGTCCGCGCTGGAGGTCGTAGGGCGACATTTCGACGATCACACGGTCGCCAACTCCCGTACGAATGCGAAACTTGCGCATCTTGCCGGCAGTATAAGCCAGTACCTCGTGTTCGTTGTCGAGCTTCACCCGGAAGTTGCCGTCCGGAAGGACCTCGGTGACCGTACCATCGAACTCCAGCAATTCTTCTTTCGCCATCCAGTCGTCTCCGGTTGCCTAGCGATTGCCAGCGTTGCGGCGCGGCTCGCCCGAGCGATGCAGGAATGTAACATTTCCCAACCCGTTTGGCTCGCCTTTCCCGTGTTCCGCATGGTGCGGCTGCGGCCGGGCACTATGATGGCCATGGTTGCCCTTCTGGCGGTGCTGTTGGTGTTTGCCCCGATGATGAGGCCGGCCATTCTTACGATTGGCGGCATGGTGCGGAGCCGGATGCGCCGGCCGCTTGCCGGCGCGACGGTCTGTTGCCGGAATTGTCATACGGATCAACCGTTCGATGTCGCGGAGATAGGCCCTCTCTTCGTGATCGCAGAACGAAATCGCAACGCCCTCGGCACCGGCGCGGGCAGTACGGCCGATACGGTGAACATAGCTTTCGGGAATATTGGGCAGATCGTAATTGACCACGTGGCTGACGCCATCAACGTCGATACCGCGTGCGGCAATGTCCGTCGCGATGAGGGTGCGCAGCTTGCCGTCGCGAAAGGCTGCGAGCACACGCTCACGCTGGTTCTGCGACTTGTTGCCGTGAATAGCCTCTGCGGCGTGTCCCGCCTTTTGAAGCCCGCGGACCACCTTGTCGGCGCCGTGCTTGGTGCGGGTAAAGACAAGCACGCGATCGATATTTTCGCCTTTCAACACTTCGGCCAACAGTGCCGGCTTGGAGGCTTTCTCGGTCAGAATGACGCGCTGATTGACGCGCTCGGCGGTCGTGGCCTGTGGTGTCACTGATACCCGTACCGGATCGCGCAGCATCTTCCCAGCGAGTTGAACGATTTGCTGTGGCATGGTTGCAGAGAAGAAAAGCGTCTGCCGTTCCTTCGGCAGCATAGCGACGATCTTCTTGATGTCATGAATGAAGCCCATGTCGAGCATGCGGTCGGCTTCGTCGAGAACTAGAACTTCGATTTGCTCGAGCCGAAGCGCACGGCTATGCACCAGGTCGAGCAGGCGGCCCGGTGTGGCCACGAGCACTTCCACGCCTCGCGATAACGTACGGATCTGCCGGTTGATCGGCACACCACCGATGGCCAGTGCAATGTCCAGCGGGCGGATGTGACGCCCATACGCCCTGAAGCTGTCGGCAATTTGCGCCGACAATTCGCGGGTAGGGGAGAGCACCAACACGCGGCAGGATTTCTGGGCAGGACGCCGACGCTTGTTGAACAAGTGATTCAGGATCGGCAGCGCAAAAGCGGCGGTCTTGCCGGTGCCCGTCTGCGCAATGCCGATGACATCGTGGCCTTGGCAAGCAAGTGGCACGGTCTGCGCCTGGATCGGAGTGGGAGTGATGTATTTTTCGTCCGCGAGGGCGCGGGTGATCGGCTCTGCGAGGCCGAACTCGTTAAATGAACTCAAGAAGAGTCTCTTTCTTATACGGCGAAACGACCGTACTGCCTTTGCATCCGGCGGAATCGCGGGGTTCTAAAGACATCCCGCGTTGCCAGGGTTGTCGTTTGGTTCAGAGATTTCGGATGAGCGGGGCGAAATTCGTTTTAAAGAGCTTCGTGCACGCGGCCCGCAAACCCGAGACCGGGTCCTTCATCCGCACCGGTCATATGACAGCCGGCAATGTCCTTTTCAAGGCGCCGGGATACCCCTTATTCCCTCGAAATGATGAATAAAGTGGTTGCAGGCGGCCGTTTCTGACCGATGGACAAGCCAACACAGATCGAGGAATGTCGGGCCGAAAAGCTAGTTCTGAGCCAAAATACGTACTCCGGAGCCATCGAATGCCGGTCCCCAGGGCCTCCCAGGCCCTTTCACGCTTTACCGTCCTCGACCTGACCCGCGTTCGCTCGGGCCCGACCTGTGTCCGCCAGCTCGGCGACTGGGGCGCAAACATCATCAAGATCGAGACGCCGCCCCATCTCGTCGATGGCGAGGGTCCGGGTGGCCCGCGCGAAGGCTCCGACTTTCAGAATCTGCAGCGCAACAAGCGCAGCATGACGCTCGATCTGAAATCGCCGCAGGGGATCGCGGCTTTCAAACGAATGGTCGAGAAGGCCGACGTGGTGGTCGAGAACTTCCGCCCCGATGTGAAGGATCGGCTCGGGATCGACTATGAGTCACTGAAGAAAATCAACAAGCGGATCGTGCTGGCCAGCATTTCCGGTTTCGGGCAGGACGGGCCCTATGCCAAGCGACCGGGCTTCGACCAGATTGCGCAAGGCATGGGCGGGTTGATGTCGGTCACGGGCGCGCCGGGCGATGGACCGATGCGCGTCGGCATTCCTGTTGCCGATCTGACCGCCGGACTGTTCTGCGCGCTCGGTATTCTGACGGCGCTGCTCGAACGCGAGACCTCGGGGGAAGGTCAGTGGGTATCGACATCGCTATTGCAGGCGCAGATTTTCATGCTCGACTTTCAGGCATCGCGTTTCCTGACCGAAGGTGTGGTCTCGAAACAGGCCGGCAATAATCACCCGACCTCCATTCCAACGGGAGTATTCAAGACCAAAGACGGATACTTGAATATCGCGGTTGCTGGCGCCGTGATCTGGGAACGCTTCTGCGGCGCGGTGGGTCATCAGGATTGGGTTACGTCTCCGGACTACAAGACGGGCAAGCTGCGGTTGCAGAACCGTGACAAGCTCAACGCCGAAATCGACAAAGCGACGGAAACGAAATCCAGTGCCGAATGGGTCGAGATTTTCAATAAAGTCGGTGTTCCGTGCGGTCCCATCTACTCGATCGATCAGGTTTTCGATGATCCGCAGGTCAGGCACCTCGGTATTGCGCAGGAATCGGCACGATCCGATGGCAGCCGGCTTGGGCTTGTGGGCCAGCCGTTCAAACTGTCGCGCACGCCGAGCAAGATCGCCGCGCGACCGCCGGACCTCGGCGAACACACTGACGAGATTCTCAAGGAATTCGGTTTCACCGAAAAAGACATCGCCGAGCTGCATGCGGCTAAGGCGGTTTAGGGAGTGAGTGGAATGTCGCAGACCGACAAGATGCTGTCGCGCAAGGAAGGCAAGGTTGGGTATCTGATCTTCAATAATCCGGAGCGCCACAACGCCGTATCGCTGGAAATGTGGGAGACCGCGTCCGGTTTTCTTGAAGAGTTCAAGAACGACAAGAACATCCGTGTGGCCGTCGTCACCGGTGCCGGCGGCAAGGCGTTTATCTCTGGGGCTGACATTTCGAAATTTGAGAAAGAGCGCTCGACGCAGGAAGGCGTCGATCGCTACAACGCCGCTGTCGACCACGCCAACAACGCCTTTTACACGTTTCCCAAGCCGACCATTGCGATGATCCGCGGCTATTGCATTGGCGGCGGTGTCGGACTTGCCTTGTGTTGCGATCTGCGAATTTGCACCGAGGGTTCGAAGTTCGGGGTGCCGGCTGCAAAGCTCGGTTTAGGTTACCGTTTTGACGGGCTGAAGAAGCTCGTCGATCTGGTTGGACCTTCCTTCGCTAAGGAAATTTTCTTCACCGCTCGCCAGTTTACCGCCGAAGAGGCGCGCATGATGGGTCTTGTCAACCGTGTAGTGCCCGACGCTGAACTGGAAAGCTTCGTAAAGGAATATGCGGAGACCATCGCAGCCAATGCGCCCCTGACGGTCGATTCCGTCAAATACATTGTCGGCCAGACGGTCACCAACGAGAGCAAGCGGGACCTCAAGAAATGCGACGACCTTGTACAGGCCTGCTTTGCTAGCAACGACTACAAGGAAGGGCGCAAGGCATTCATGGAGAAGCGTAAGCCGGCATTCACCGGTTCCTGAAGGGTGCGCGTGAACACAAGCGGGTCACCGATGTTGGTACAGGACGTTCGGAATAATACAGCCGTGCAAAGCGGCGGGTTCAGGGGAGGAAGCGCGTGGCGTCTGTCGAGTTACGGGACCTGACCAAGCGATACGGCGATGTCGCTGTAGTCGACGACATTTCGCTCACCATCGAGCACGGTCATCTGGTCTGCCTGCTCGGTCCGTCGGGCTGCGGTAAAACGACGACGCTTCGGCTGATCGCCGGATTCGTCGAGCCGAGCAAGGGCGAAATCCGTGTCGGTGACAAACTGGTTTCGTCGCCTACGCATTCGTTGCCGCCAGAAAAGCGCAACATGTCAATGATCTTCCAGAGCTACGCGCTGTGGCCGCACATGACTGTGGCGGAGAACATCGTCTACGGCCTGAAACTTCGCAAGCTCGACCGTAACAGCATCGGCAAGAAACTCGACGCCATTCTCGCAACCACGCGGCTTGCGCCGCTTGCGCAACGTTACCCGGGAGAATTGTCGGGCGGCCAGCAACAGCGTGTGGCGCTTGCGCGCGCCCTCATCGTGGAGCCCGAAACCCTTCTGCTCGACGAGCCGCTGTCGAACCTCGATGCCAATCTGCGCGAGGAAATGCGTTTCGAGGTGCGCCGTCTGCATGATGCCTATCGCTACACGACGGTTTATGTGACGCACGATCAATCGGAAGCGATGACCACGGCCGACCTGATTGCGGTGATGAACGCCGGCAAGATCGAGCAGGCCGGTTCGCCGGAGGATATTTACGACCGGCCGCGTTCGGAGTTCGTTGCCCGATTTATTGGCTCGAGCAACGTCATCAAGGGCAAAGGGCTCGACGCTTCTCGCGTCGATTTCGCCGGTACGCCGCTTCGTTGCACGGGCGAGCAAATCAAGCCCGGCGCATCGACCCCGGTTTCGATCCGTCCGCACGACATCACAATTTCCGCGACGCAACGGCAGGGCGAAAATGTCGTGCCTGCAACGGTGGTTCGGCAGGTCTTTCTCGGTGGCAACCGGGACTATATGGTTGAAGCCAAGGATGGCACGCAGCTGCGCGTACTGACCTCCGCAGGCGAGAACATCCCGCAAGGCAGCACAGTCTGGGTACATTTGCCGCCTGAGCGCTGCCGCGCGTTAAACGGATGATGACTTCGCGGGGCGAACCAACAAGACGAAGGTATGGAGGATACGTTGATGAAAGGCTCGAAAATCTCTCGCCGCGACGTGCTGGTCGGCGCGAGTGCGCTGACTGCCGGCGCCGCGTTTTCAACGAGGGTGCTGTCAGCTGCGCCGCCCGCGAGTCCGGTTACGCCGGCGATGATTGAAGGGGCGAAGAAGGAAGGCAAAGTTGTCTGGTACACCTCCGTCGACCTCAAATTGTCGGAGCAGATCGGCAAGGCGTTCGAGGCCAAATATCCGGGTGTCGCCTGCAAGGTCGAGCGTACCGGCGCCGAACGCATCTTGCAGCGCATCGGGCAGGAATACACCGCAAACGTTCATGCAGTCGACGTCGTGAATTCGTCAGACGCATCGCATCTTGTCTATTGGAAAGACCAGGGCCTGCTCGAGCCTTATGTTCCTGAAGACGTTGCCAAGTTTTACCCCGCCGAGCACAAAGACGCGGACGGTACTTACGCGAGCTTCCGCGTTTTCCTGTGCATCATCGCCTACAACACCAACATGGTGAAGAAAGAAGAGGCGCCGAAAAGTTTCGCTGACCTGCTTGACCCAAAATGGAAGGGCAGGATCGTCAAGGCGCACCCTGGCTACAGCGGAACGATCATGACCGCGACTTTCCAGATGGCGCGCGACCTGGGCTGGGAGTATTTCGAAAAGCTCGCGCAGCAGAACATTTTGCAAGTGCAGTCGGCCGCCGACCCGCCGAAAAAAATCGCGCTGGGGGAACGTGCGGTCCAGGCTGATGGCGTCGAATACCTGATCTTGCAGGGGAGAGAATCCGGTCAGCCTGTCGAGCCGGTGTATGCGACCGAAGGCAATCCGCTGATCGTCGGGCCGAATGGCCTGTTCAAGGCCGCACCAAACCCGAATGCAGCGCGCCTGTTCCAGAGCTTCTGCTTCTCGCCGGAATGCCAGCAGCTCTGCATCGATATCGGCGGTCTGCGGTCGGTGCATCCGCAGACCAAGGAGCATGCGGGACGCACGCCGTTGAGCCAGATCAAGATGATGAAAGACGACCCCGCGGCGGTTCTCAAGAATGGCGAGCAGATCAAGGCGCGCTACACGAAGATCTTCCATGTCTGACACCATGCGGGTGCTGACAGCCATAGACAAGGTCATGGCCGAGCTTAGCCCGGCCATGACGATCGTCTACATATCGGCACGCCAGTCGAAATTTGCGAAGGCGACAGCATGACCATCGCTTTACCTGCGTCGCCCGCTCGGCGCGGACTCGGGGTCGACCTGTCGAAGCCGGTACTGATCGCGTTTGCGGTGATCCTGTTTTTGCTCATTGCTATGCCGCTGTCGTGGCTCGTTCTCTACGCCTTCAGTACCAAAAGCGGGGAGTTCACGCTCAGTAATTTCTATCGGCTGCTTGCCGACGCTGCATACCTTGACCCGTTGCTCACCACGTTCGCGCTCGCCACCCTGGCTGCAGTCATCTGCTGCGTTGTGGCTGCCCCGATGGGCTGGCTGGTAGCTCGAACGGACATGCCGCTGCGGCGCACGGTACGGTTACTGGTGACCGCGTCATTCGTCACGCCCCCATTTCTCGGCGCGATCGCGTGGGAATTGCTGGCCGCACCGAACAGCGGGTTGCTCAATCAACTCTACCGGGAACTGACAGGCGCGGACCAGGGCGCCCATCTGTTCAACATCTACAGCTTCGCCGGACTCGTTTTTGTCATCAGCTGCTATACGTTTCCCTACGTTTTCGTGCTGGTTGCGAACTCGCTCGATCGCACGCCCGGTGATCTCGAGGACGCGTCCGCTATTCTCGGCGGAAAGGCCTGGGACACCGCACGCCGGATCACGATTCCGCTGGCGCTTCCTTCGCTGCTTGCGGGCGCACTGGTTGCCTTCCTGCAAGCGATGACATTGTTCGGCTCGCCGGCCATCCTGGCGATGCCGGCCGGCTTCCACACTATGACGACCAAGATCTGGAGCCTCTTTCAGTTTCCGCCCCAGCCGGAACTGGCCGCAGCCGCCTCGCTGCCGCTTTTAATACTAACCATCATCTTGTTGCGTGCGGAGCACATGGTGCTCGGACGCCGCGGTTACTCCGTCGTCGGTGCGAAAAATAGCGAACCGCGCATCGTGCGGCTGGGCCGCTGGCGTTGGGTCATGTTGACGGTCGCGATGCTCGTGCTGATGTGCCCGGTCTTCTTACCCTATTTCGCACTGCTCAATGCTTCGTTCTCGAAAGTTGCCTCGCACCTGGTGTCGTTCAACAACTTCACTCTGCACAATCTACACTTTGTCTTCTACGAATTGTCGGCAACGAAGCTCGCACTGCGCAATACGTTCATTCTCGGAACGCTGGCGGCGACCGCCGGTACGGTGCTCGCGCTAGTGATCGCGTACGTGCATACGCGACAGGCCGTCACCGGTTATCGATTGCTCGGCTTTCTCGCGACTGCTCCGGTGGCGATCCCAGGGATCGTCCTGGGTGTCGGGTTATTCTTCACGTATACGCGCCCGCCTTTTGTGCTCTATGGGACGCTGTGGATCCTGTTGATCGCCTTCGTGACGCTGAACATGCCGGCGGCCTATCAGCAACTTCAGTCGGCGTTCAAAGCCGTGCATCCGGAGCTGGAGGACGCAAGCCGCATACTCGGCGCCACGCGGCTGCGCGCGCTCTGGCAGATCACCGCGCCGCTGCTGCGTACGAGTGTGATTGCCACGTGGTGCTTTATCTTCGTCGGCGTTATCCGCGAACTTTCGGCGGCGATCATGCTGTTCACCTCCGAAACCAAGGTGCTTTCGGTCCTTATCTATGACCTCAATGAGAGCGGCGATCTCGCCGCCATCGCAGTGCTTGGTTTGCTGATGCTCGTCCTCACGTTCGCTATCGTCGCGCTTGCCAATAGCCTGAAATTCGGCGGCGCACGCCGGCTGTCCAGGACACCATGATCGTGGTGGTCCTGTGAGCGGCCAATGGCCCAAGATATCCATTGCGGAGCAGCTGGCCGAGCGCGTGGCGGCTTTGCACGGGGATTGCTTGCCAAAATCCCTGCGACAGAAGTGCGAAGAGCTTCTGATCGACGTGGTGGGTCTTTGCGTGACCGCGCGCAACGAGGACTACATCAAGAGTGCTCTCGCCGGTTGCGACGACGAGGGTCCATGCACGGCCATCGGTCATGCGCGCGGCTTCAGTGCTGCCAGCGCTGCCTTCGTCAATGGCACCGCGGCCCATGGCGAGGACTTTGACGATACGTTCGAGGGCGGCCCCGTCCACGCCGGTGCGGTGATTGTGCCGGCGGTGCTGGCGGTGTGTGAGCGCCACAAGCCGGACGGTCGCGCCGCGTTTTTCGGAATTGCGGTGGGCGCTGAAGTCATGTGCCGTTTGAGCACGGTCGTTCCCAAGGCCGTTCACAAGGCCGGGTTCCATCCGACAGCCATCTTCGGCGCGATGGGTGCGGCAGCTGGCGTGAGTGCCGCGCTGGGCCTGAACGCGAAACAACTTGTCGATGCGCTCGGCATTGCCGCCAGCATGGCGTCGGGCATCATCGAGTACCTGGCGGAGGGTACCTGGACGAAACGGCTGCATCCCGGATGGGCCGCACAATCCGGCATCCGCGCAGCGTTGCTCGCGCGGGGCGGATTTATCGGACCGCGCACCGTGTTCGAGGGCGTCCATGGACTCTTCCATGGCTTCGCCCATACAACGCAAGGCGACTATGGCGCCCTCACTGGTGATTTCGGTACCCGCTGGGTGACCGAGACGCTTGCATTCAAGCCCTATCCCTGCGGGACGATGGCGCATCCCTACATCGACTGTGCGAAGCGCCTTGCGGCACGCCGCATCAAGGCCGGCGATGTGAAGGAACTGGTCTGCGAGGTGGCCGAAGGCACGGTGCACAGGCTTTGGGAGCCGCTGGCCGACAAACAGCGCCCGCCGAACGGTTACGCCGCGAAGTTTTCAACGCCGTTTCTGTTAGCCACAGGCTTTATACGCGGCGGCGTCGGCCTTGACGCGTTCACGGACGCTGCAGTGCGCGACAAGGATGTGCTCGTGCTCTCGTCGAAAGTCCGTTACGTGATCGATCCGGATAATCCTTATCCGAACAATTTCACCGGCCACATTCGCGCGGTACTCAACGACGGCACTGTCGTAGAGGAGCGACAGTCTCATTTCCGCGGCGGGGCGCACGAACCGCTCTCTCGCCCGGACATCGAGGAAAAATTCATGCTCAATGCTCGCCATGGCGGATGGGATGAAAAGCGTGCCGCGGCGTCGATTGCGAAGCTTGCAAAGCTGTTCGATGAAAAAATCGATTTGGCGTTCTTGCGGGGATAGATTTTTCGTCATACCGGCAATGTTACGGATGACGAGTGGAGATTAGACCTCATGAGTGAAAAAGAGCTCGCCGGCAAAGTAGCAATTGTTACGGGTGCTGGACGCAACATTGGTCGTGCTATCGCAATTCAACTCGCGCAGGCCGGCGCTTGTGTCGTTGTCAACGTACGGTCCAACAAGGCCGAAGCCGATAGCGTATTGCGCGAAATCGAGGCCGCTGGCGGGAAAGCAGCCGCTGTTCTCGGTGACATCGCCGAAGAGAAGACCGCGGCTGCGCTTGCTGATACCGCGCTTAAGAAATTCGGTCGTATCGACATTCTGGTCAACAATGCCGCGCTTCGCCGCGAAAAGCCGATCACCGAAATGAGCTACAAGGACTGGCGCGAGGTGATCGGCGTGATCCTCGACGGGACTTTCCATTGCGTCCATGCCTGCCTGCCGGCGATGAGGAAAAATGGCGGGACGATCATCAATATCGGGGGGATGAGCGCGCACATCGGATCGAAGGATCGCGCGCACGTCATGACCGCCAAAACCGGCTTGGTGGGGTTTACGCGCGCGCTCGCGCATGACCTCGCGGCCGAAAAAATTACCGCCAACTGCGTGGTGCCGGGCGCAATCGATACGTCACGGCCTGCCTCGTCGCAGGCCCCGGCACATCACCTAACGCATGGAACCATTTCCGGCGAACGGGGGAAGCCCGACGATGTCGCCGCCATGGTGCGGTTCCTCTGCAGTCCCGGTGGTCGCTATGTCACCGGTCAGACCATTCACGTCAGCGGGGGCGGCTACTTGGGTTCATAGCCGCGGCCGCTAGCGAGGCAACAGGGTGGTCGCACCCTTGCGAAAATGCTAATCCAACCGCCCAAGTTTGTTCCGGGTAACAACGAGGCTCCCATGTATTCCGATCTCGCGCTTTATATCGACGGCAAATGGCTCAACGGCGAAGGCCGCAAGGGCGAGGACGTGATCAATCCGGCTACCGGAAAAACCCTCGCGCGCCTGCCGCACGCCAGCAAAGCCGATCTCGACGCCGCACTGGCCGCAGCTGAAAAAGGCTTCGCGGCGTGGAAGGCGACATCGGCCTACGACCGCTCGAAGGTCATGCGCAAGGCTGCCGATCTGCTGCGGGAGCGCTTCGATCACGTTTCCAAGGTGATGACCCAAGAACAGGGCAAAGTGTATGTCGAGTCGCGAGCGGAAGTGATCACCAGCGCCGACATCATCGACTGGTATGCCGAAGAAGGTCGCCGCACGTATGGTCGCGTCGTGCCTGGACGGCAGAAGGGCGTACGCCAGATGGTCATCCAGGAGCCGGTCGGAGTCGTTGCGGCGTTCACACCCTGGAATTTCCCGACGCTGACGCCCGTCCGCAAGATTGCCGGGGCGCTTGCGGCCGGCTGCTCGATCATCATCAAGGCTTCGGAAGAAACGCCGGGCGGTTGCGTCGAACTGGTGAAATGCTTTGCCGACGCTGGTTTGCCGGCGGGCGTGCTCAATCTTGTGTTCGGAGTGCCTGCTGAAGTGTCCGAGCATCTGATCCCGAAAAAGTCCGTCAAGAAGATCTCGTTCACCGGCTCCGTTCCCGTCGGCAAGCACCTCGCTGAGCTGGCCGCCAAAGGCATGAAGAAGGCCACCATGGAGCTGGGCGGCCACTCGCCGGTTGTCGTGTTCGATGATGCCGACCCGGAGAAGACCGCTGATACCATCGCGGCCTTCAAGTATCGCAATGCCGGGCAGGTCTGTATTTCACCGACCCGCTTTTACGTGCACGAGAAAAACTACAACAAGTTCGTCGCTCGCTTCACCGAATACGCCAAGGGGTTGAAGCTCGGTGACGGGTTGGAAAAGGGCATCACCTTGGGCCCGCTCGCCAACCCGCGCCGATTGGATGCGATGGAGAGCTTCGTCAATGACGCCAAGGATCGTGGGGGCAAAGTGGCAACTGGCGGCTCGCGACACGGCAACCAGGGCTTCTTCTACGAACCGACCGTGATCACCGATGTTCCGGACGATTCGAAGGTCATGACGGAAGAACCGTTCGGCCCTCTCGCACCGATCGTGCCATTCAAGACCTTTGACGAAGTGGTCGAGCGCGCAAATTCGCTCCAATTCGGTCTCGCGGCCTATGCGTTCACCACATCGGACAAGAACGCGTCCGCAATCGGTGACGCGCTGCAGTCGGGCATGGTCGGCGTCAACAGCATCGCCATTTCGACGCCCGAGACGCCGTTCGGTGGCGTCAAGGAATCGGGTTACGGTTCCGAAGGTGGCATCGAAGGTCTGCAGGCTTACATGAACATCAAGTTCATTTCGCAGGCGTGATCGCGGATTGCACTGCGACGCGTGATGGCCGGGCTCGTCCCGGCCATTTCGTTCTCAGGCAAGCACCCCGGAGCGATGCCAACTATTTGGCGGCCATCCCCTTCTGGCATGCGGCCCAGACCTTTGCGGGTGTTGCCGGCATGTCTATGTGATCGGCCGCGCCATTCGGGATAGCGTTCGAAATTGCGTTCATCACCGCAGCGATGGCGGCCGTCGTGCCGGCTTCGCCCGTGCCCTTGACGCCAAGCGGGTTGCTCGTTGCTGGTACAGAATGCACCGCTTCGCGCAATTCAACCGGCATCGTGTGCGCGTGCGGCATGCTGTAGTCCATGAATGAGCCC
>DATLJR010000408.1:0-2783 GCA_035538755.1 Pseudolabrys sp. | reverse complement strand
ACGCATACATAACTGCCGGCTATGGAGCTGCTATCCGCTGAATCGCCGATGCCGAGCCGATGGTTAGCGCTGCGGCTTCTTCGGCGGCAGCTTGTGCGCCAGCTCCGGCCACTCGCTTTCCACCACCATGCGCATTTCGTCGGAGATGTGGTCGATACGTTTAATATCGAGCATGTACTTGTGGAGGCGCCTTAGGTCGGATCATGACCTTGCCGCCGACGATGCGGGGCAGATAGGTGCGGCGCTTTTTGGTCATTGGCGCCTACTCTCATTGATCCACGCGGGCACCCTGGACACTGGGTAACGACCGCTGCCAGCCCATCGTTTTATGGCCGACCGCTGCCACCATGGCAGCGACGAACAAATGTTTGGCGCAGAGTAACAAGTCCCCCAAGGGGGGCAAAGCGACTAAGAAGCGGCCGAGAAGCAGTGATTCCGGGGACCGGCCAAATGGCTGTTCAGGTCCGCCGCGGCTCTCTTGGATGCGATTCCCGCGTCAACCGACCAATGGAAGGTATCCGATGTCGCTTCATTTCAGACGTTCAGCAGGGTTAGAGGAGCGACTGCGCTGGCAAGCCGTCGCCTCGGAGATCGCCGAAGGTCTTTGCAAAGCTGTTCTGTTCATTGGCTCGATCGTCGCCGGGATCGCTTTAGGCCTGGTTGTGGCGGCGATGTATGTAATGGAAATACTGCTCGGCATCGGTGCGATTGCGCGGCTGCCATGAGCAATGAAATGAGAATGACAAAGCTTAGGTTTGGAAGGTCTAATCCGTACAAGAACGGACTTTGGGCCGATTGGATCGAGGTGTTTCTCGGCGACAAGCAGATCGGCATGCTCTACGCCGAGGGCGAGAATCATCGCAAGTATATGGCGTATCACTTCACCAATCGGCTTGAAAACCGCGATAATTCCCCACGAAGCGAGTACGACTTGAGGCTCAGCTTTGGGGGCTTCTTCGGCCTGCGCGCCGCCAAGATGGCGTTGCAAGTCGAGGTCGACCGCTTCCTCGCTGCCAAGAAGAATGCGCCGCTGGAACGCCTGCGCGAGCGAACATGATCGCCGAATTTCTCGTCGCCGCCGAGCTTGTGGCCACCGATACCGGGGATGCCATCGCGATCTGCCGCGAGCACAAGCCCGCGAACGGCGAGTAAGCCGAGGCGCACGCTGCCGCGATTGCCGGGTCGAGCCTAGGTTCCTGGTGCTTACTTGCGCCGCCAGCTCCTGGCGAATGGCGCCATCGCGGCCTCGCGTGTCGCAGCGTAGCCGTGTGTGGGCGTGCGATCTTCATGCTGCCCGAAGGCTAGTGTCCACATCCACGGCGACCCTACCGGGGCCGCATGTACCTTCAAGATGCGACCGACGACTACGCCATTGGCAAGCACGTCGAAGTCATCGTCATTCCACTGGCCGGACGGCCGCGAAGCTGAGGCGCGTCTGAGAACCAGGTAGTCCTTGTCCATGTGCCGCGCTCATTTCGCTGGCACTTTCGATACGTCTAGCTTGGCATCATAGAACAGCCCCAGCTCAACTTGCTTGCTGAAGGCGGCAACATCGGCCTGCCCTAACAATAGCTCGGCCGCCCGTTGCCATCGGGTGGCCCGTTCCCGGGCCTTCGACAGCCGCAGCATATAGGTGCGAGCGTCAAGGATGGTGCGCAGCGTGCCGCCGTCTTTGGTCGGGAGGGGTCGGGTGAGCTTTCGGGAGAGGTACGCCCGTGACATGGCCGGAACATAAGCCCCGGAGGGGAATACGAGTCAGCGGCACGCCGAGGAGCGCGCCTTGAGCGCGCCCACGGCTTGCACGATCCGCGGGAAGCGAGCTGACCATTCTAATGTTATCGGTTCAACCACACGTAAAATCCAAATGCGGTGACCAGTATCAAGATAGTAAGGGACCAGACAGCTCTTTCTAACCAAGGCGAGCGCGTTTCCTTGCCGCGCCGCGCTCTTACGATACGTGCCACAATGACGCCGCAGCCGGAAAGCCCCACAACGGCAACCGTGAGCCTGTTGATCGGGACTGCCCCAAAAATCATCGCGACGGCAAACATAAATGCGACTAGCACTGCCCCGATTGCGATAATGTCTTCGACATCTACCCGGACATACGTCTTTTGCTTGCGTCCAGGTTCTCCCTGGCGTCCCGGTTCTTCGTACAGACGCCAAAGAATGAAGTCGTCCCCCCGTCGTTCTGGGTCCTTTGGCGAACGCGGGTCCTCGGGCAGCTGCGAAAAAGTGAAGAAGGCGGTCCGCCGTCGTTTTGTTTCCTCTGGCGAACTTTTGTCCTCGGCCCTGGCTCGTCCTCGCGCAGGAGGAGGTGGAAGAAGATACTAGCGTATCAGAAACCAGTTGACGCCGCTCCTAGGGCTCTTCCTCACAGGCCTCATAGCGGGGATTGCGGTATATGCCCTGCGCACAGCCCTTGCCGAGCACGAAAAAGGCTGACCGTCGAAGCAGACTACAAACGCAGCGCCGCGTAGCCGTTCCACGCAAGTCATCATGTCGCGTTCATGTTGCATGGAGCCGCCGGGAGCCAATGGCGGCCATTGAAATTGCTTGTAATTCTCTGGTGCAACATAGACGCGACATGATTTCGGCTTGTTGGCGTAAGTTGCTTATTTTATTGGCGTCCCCGGCAGGACTCGAACCTGCGACCTGCGGATTAGAAATCCGCTGCTGCTATCCAACTGAGCTACGGGGACGCGACGGGGAAGCTTTTACCCCAAGATCGCCTTCATCTGCCAGCGCCGCAAAGGGGCGGCTCTGCCAGACCGCCCGCCGAT
>DATLJR010000407.1:0-1698 GCA_035538755.1 Pseudolabrys sp. | reverse complement strand
GGATGCAAGCTGGACGAATGCGAGGTAGTTGGCTGCGAGCTTGTCGTAGCGCGTTGCCACACGCCGACAGTGCTTGATTTTGTTGAAGAACCGCTCGACCAAGTTGCGAGCCCGGTAAAGATGCGGACTGAAGCATAGCGCCTCTGTCCGACTTCTTTTTGGTGGGATATTCGCCCAGGCGCCGTGCTGGCGAACAAGGGCTCTGATCCAATCGGCGTCATAGCCACGGTCGGCGAGTAGCATTGTTCCTGACTTCAAGCGAGATAAGAGTCTTCCTGCGAGCCGGTTGTCGTGCGCCTCACCGGCCGTCAGTGCGAGGCCGACCGGCAGGCCATTGGCATCGACCACCGCATGAATCTTGCTGGTCAACCCGCCTCGTGACCGTCCCATGGACTGTCTTCTATTCCGAGTGATGCAGGCACCGTGCTGATGCACGCGGACAATAGACGTATCGATCATCTGCACAGCGGCGTCATGAGAGCCGGCGAGTGCGCTCATGATTTTGGCCCAGACGCCCGCTCGCCGCCAGCGAACGAAGCGATTGTAACAAGTGGTGTACGGGCCGAAGTTGTCCGGCAGGTCGCGCCATGGCGCCCCAGATCGCAAGACCCAGAAGATGCCATTGAGGACACGACGGTCATTCACGCGTGGCACGCCGCGCGGCTTGTTCGGCAGCATCGGCTTGATGGCAGCCCAGCGCATGATTCGGCCCCTCCAGTCGGGGGCTTGAATCACGGCTCGGCGGTCAGGCTCAACATGCCTGCTGAAGGAGGCTTCGGTCGCTATGCACCCGAAAGCGGACCTATTATGCTCACGCTGAGTTTTGTCGGTCCTGACCCAAAGCGGCATGCGGGCGTTCGAAGCAGTAAGATTTGTTGGGCCTGCCCTATTTATGCGCCGCGTGATTTAGTATGTTCAGCACTCAACCTTTTTTCCAATGACTGCTGCATGCACGTCGCCCAATGGCATAACGCGCCGCTCCGAGAAGCTGGCATTCGCCATCCATCCCCTGCAATCCGCCGCCGCGTATTCGGAACCGTTTGCGGTCTCGATCAACATGTTGAGGCTTGAGAGCAGCCCAGCCGGCTCACGGCGTGTGTCATCGATCAGCGGGTCATAGACAATGAGTGCCCCGCCCGGCGTCAGCGCCTGATAGGCCTTCTCCACCAGGGCGACTCGGCTGGAGACACCCCAGTTGTGAAGAATCCGCCCCATGATGAGGACATCGGCCTGCGGTAGCGGATCGGTAAAAAAGTCGCCGGGATAAAATGTCAGACGATCGGATAATTGCTGGGACGCCACGTAGCTCGTGAACGCAGGTCCGATCTCCGGCAGGTCAAAACCACCGCCGCGCAAATGCGGGTGGGCGCGCGCAATCTCGACCGGCACGCAGCCCTGTGCCGTCCCGATGTCGATGAAGGTTCGATAGCGCGACCATGGAAATTGCGCCGCCAGTGAACGCGCCGCAATCAGGCTGCTCGCCGACATGCCTTCGAGAAAAATCTGCTGCGTCCTCTCGTCGGCATAGAACTCCGAATAATCCTTGGTGCCGAGCGCGCTCTGAGACTCGCCGGTTATCAAGGCGCGGCAGAGCCGGTCCCAATTCTCGTAATGACGCTTGTCGAGATGTCGCAACAGCCCGCCAATATAGGTGGGCTTACCGCGAACGAGGTAGCAATCGCTTTCGGGCGTGTTGGC
>DATLJR010000406.1:0-9046 GCA_035538755.1 Pseudolabrys sp. | reverse complement strand
CGTTCAGTGGCCACTCGAGCATTTCCGGCGACAGGAACTCATGCTCCAGCCAGGCCGTCCGGACGGCCGGTTCGATGTTGTGCGCAATAGTCTGGGCTGGAATTGGCAGCACACCGTCGCTGATAACCAGCACGTCAATCGCGCCGACCTTTTGCGCGTAGCGCGACGGGACCAGCTCGTCGGGTTCTACTGCGGTCGTCCTGCGCCTGGTAGCTGATGAAGATTGTGCGGACATAATCATTCTCCCTTGGGGGAAATGCCGCTGGATGTATATGAAAATGCTGAATTGCGTCCGCGACGATAGTCCAAAACCGGCGGCAATGGAGGTGGACCTTGGTCCAGCGTCAAAATGTCCGCTTTGGGTCAGAAGCGGACATATGCAGCGCACAAGCTCATGTCCGCTTTACCCCCGAAAGCAGACATGTGCGGTGCACTAGTCCATGTCCGCTTTGGGCCAAAAGCGGGCATTCATAGTTCGGCTCCTACCAAAAGAGAAACCCCAGGAAATTGCCCGGGGTTTTATTGCATTAGTCGATCTGGCTACGTTGAATCAAGCTGGGCAATCAGACAGGCCAGTGCAAGAGCCAAGCGTAAAGCTCGCGCCTATCTTCGTGGCACTGGCAGCGGTTTCCAGCGCTTCATCGGAGACATTGAACGCAAGTGTTTCTTCTTCATTCTTTATCGTTTTGTCCATCATGGCATTGATCCTTTTGTCCGACGGTTCCATCCATCCGCTTCGTAGTATTACTGGAACTCGGTCGTTGGGCGCAATCGGATTGTTGATATCTTTGTTCTGCGGGTGTACGCCTACTAATCTTCATAGCGTGATCCTTGCCCCGGTCGCGATATCGTTCGCCGCCGGGGCTACTTTTTGACTTCCGGTATCGTGAGTTCAGGTGCAGATCGTTGACATGTGCGATGCAAAAGCTGATGTCCGCTTGGGCCAAAAGCGGACATATGCAGCGCAAAACGGCATGTCCGCTTTACCCAAAGCGACATCAAATGCGACTGAATGTCCGCTATGGGCCAAAAGCGGACTCACGCGCCGCAACATAGATGAATTCCACGTCACGTTCGGAGGTTGCTAAAAGAAAGAGGGACCGCCTCACGGCGGTCCCCACGAAACAAGGATAAGAAGACGCAAGAGGTCAGATCGAAATAATCACAGCGTTACGCGCAGACTACAAAAGCTCGATTTCGGTGATCCAGAGGTTCATGAACGCTGCGACGTCGTAAGCGTCCTCATTCGTTGCACTCGGCCGCAGGTTAAACCTGATATTGCCGACCTCCAAAGTGCCGTCGCCGGATGGCTGAGCGACAATCCAGGCCGTTCCCTTCTCGGGTTGATTGACGATGAACTGACGCCGGCCTCGTTTCGTATCCATAGGCTTCGTCCTCCCGGCCATCTTGAAAGCCCGCTTTGGGTCAAAAGCGCATCAACTCTGTCCTATTTTCCTGCGACCGAAACGCCTGCCTTTTTGGATGTCGCTGACATTGACGATCAACACCATCGATCAAATCTCACCGCCCTCAAGTATTCCGGCGCGCTGAAGTTCGAGCCGAGCAGCCTCATGAGCGGAATCGATGTAATCTTGAGGCCCTCGCTCAGCGGATGAATTTTCCTGCCAGGTTGCCGGTCCAAGTTGTGGCGAATTTGGAATCCGCGGGAAAAAATACTTGTGTTTATGGACGCGGTGAAAAGCGGTAACGAGTGTCTCGCTGATCGTGACTTCAAATTCGTTGATTATGTCCGCGGGACGCATTCCACTTTCTCTTCATATTTTTGCAAATCCAACGTCTGTTAGTGTGAACATGTCGCGATCGGGAGTGACCTCTAGCCAGCCGTTATCCTCAGCATACATAAGGCCAGCGGCATATTGAGCTTCGCTGTCATGATTTTTGAGGAATTGAGCTTTTACATAACTAATTTTGAGTGGGTCTCCGGCCATGCAATTTTTGGATTTGAAAACGTCTAAGATGGCTGTAGCCGATTGCTCGGGCGTTGGCGACGTGGTCATACCAAAAACACTCAGCTTTTTCATCGGTTCTCAGTAAAACTAGAACTCGTGGGCGACACTCCATTGATGTAGATCAACTAGAGTCAACATTTCGCATTGCAATCGCGATGTCCGCTTTGGGTCAAAAGCAGACATATGCAGTGCAAACAGGCATGTCCGCTTTACCCCTGACAGCGACCGCGAAAGCGAATTGCCGCGAAATGGTCGAGTCCGCTTTACCCCCAAGAGCAGACATGTGCGGTGCAACTAGGGATGTCTGCTTTGGGCCAAAAGCGGACATGTGGGCCATGTCAGTAACTAGCGTGTCGGCGCTTACTGGTCGGCATGGTCGAACACAGCACCAAGCGCGTTGTTGGCCGTCTAATACCCGAGTTTAAGATTCAAACTTTTCAGGTCAATCTCGCGGCGCTCTTCTCCGAACACTCGCGAGTCAAAGCACCACGCCTCTTCTGGGCTAATCTTTACGAAATTCCAAATCGCACCTGGGCCTAAATGTTCGTCGATTTTCATCCGATAATCGATCTTTCTCGGGTCGCGTCCGTACATGTGTCGTGCGGCCTCCTCTACGTTCACTCGGTCGGTCAGGCGCGCCGCCTTTCCCTTCAGCTGCAGACCCATGACTTCACGGCTTCCGGGAAAACGTTCAGTTTTGAAAATGGCAACGGAGATGCGGTTATCGGCGAATAAATGCCGCATATGCTTCGAATGAGGCATCGATCTAAAGTATAGGTCTAGTCTTTCGCTATGACCAAACTGAACAGGGCATGTCCAGCTTCCACCAGCGTCGATGGTAGAAATTGCCATGAATTCGGTTCGGTCGAGCGCTTCTTTAACTTTCTCATTCCAATCAATCTCATTCATACTTTTATGATAACTGACGAACCGCACTCTGAACAAACATTGCTGGTGGCGGCGGAACATCGGCGATATTGCATGTCCGCTTTACCCCCCCCCAAGCGGACATGTGCGGTGCAGTGGTCCATGTCTGCTTTGGTCCGCTTTGGGCCAAGCCCACGTCAATTTTTTCCGAGATGATTGTACAGCCGATCAAGCACCTCTGACATAACCGAAACGTTCAGGGCATGCGTTCGAGACTTTGCCCTCACGATTTCCTGGTTTCGGGGCGCGATCTTGTCTAATGGGTCGAGCAGGTGTTGTAAGACGGTCGAGTAGATCGACGCATTGTAAAGGACGGCTGCATGCCATGAATAATAACTCCTCGTCCATGCAGGCTCTTCAGGCGCTTCAATTCTCTTGCCTTCATTTCGTATCTGGACACCCTCCTCGTGTAGCGCACATAGCTTTGCTCTCGACTGTTGCCGACCATCCACGTTTTCCGGTTGGCCCGCTTGTTCCTCTTCAAAATGATTAACTGCGGAAGTTAGGCTGATCAGCCGAACAACAAACGCGACTAGCCAAGTTGTGACGAAGGTTGTCGCTGCAACTAAAAACGCGTAAAGGACGCCTAATCCAGTAATCCATGCGGCCAGACCGACTACAAAGGCGAGAATTCCTGGGCTGCCCAGCAGAGCTGTCAGTGGATTGCCGTCCGCCCATTGCCAATCATGGGCAAATGACCGGAAGGCTTGACGTGTACGCAGCCACCGCAAGGCAAAAAATTGGCGCATGAAACAGAGGTATCAGATCTGCAAAAGAGAAAGGCCACCGCGAAGGTCGCCTCTCTCGATCATGGCGTGCAGCGGTGGCTACAGCACCGGCTGCCAATAGGCCGGGTGGAATTCGTAGCCGTCACCGCGCTTGGAGATGAAGCCGGTCGAGGGGAACGGCAGGTGGTAGGCGGCGATCTGGATCTTGTCAGCTGCCGCCATATCGAGCAAACGCTTGCGCGAAGCCGCCGCCATCGCCGGATCCATGTCCGCCCACAGTGCCCAGTCTGGATTGCGGACCAGGATCTGGTGATTGACCGTATCGCAGCTCACCAGCAGCTTGCCATTGCCCGACGTGACGAGAAACGCTGTGTGGCCCGGGCTGTGGCCCGGTGCTTCCACAGTCGTGATGCCGGGCACCAGTTCCTTGCCGTACCCGAATTGCTTGACGTCCTTGGCGATCGGTTCGAACACACGCTTGCTGGCAGCGAAAAAGCTCTTAAACAGCTGGGGCGCTTTCGACTCTTCGCCGGCGTCGAGAAAGAACTTCAGATCCGTTGCAGGGACCATGATCTCGGCGTTTGGGAAATTGAGCGATCCCGCCTTGGCGCGGATACCGTTGACGTGATCGGGGTGAAAATGGCTGATTAGAATCGTGTCGACGTTTTTTGGATCGATTCCGGCGGCGGTCATATTGCTCACGAGATTACCGGTGGTCGGCGCGCCATTATCTCCGAAACCGGTATCGATCAACACGAGATTGCGACCAGTATTAACGATCACGACGTTGAACTGGTTGATGACGTAGTCGGTCGGCAGGAATGCGTCGCCAAGCGCCTTCTGTATTTCGGGCAGGGTCTTGTTGAGCGCCATATTGGCCGGCGACGCATTGCGCACGACACCCTCGTTCAGCGTGGTCACCTCGAACTCGCCGATCTTATAGCGATAGAAGCTTGGCCCTTGCTTGCCGGCCATGGGCGCGGCGGCGCGCGCCGGAGCGTTCACCGAACCTGCGACGGTAAGGGCCGCGGCGCCCGCCAGTAGACTACGGCGTGAAAACGCTGTCATGGATTCCTCCTTGTTCTGGTTGCGGCCACCCCTCAGTGGACGGCGCGATGGTAGTCCACCCGGCAAAAACCCGCGTGACAGGGTGCTAGTCCCGTCAATCACGTTCACTTGATCGTCGCGGCCAATTTGGAAATTCTGCATTGCCACAAAGGTCGGACGTGTTGTCCGCTTTGGGTCATAAGCGGACATATGCGGTGCAATAGGCCATGTCTGCTTTACCCCAAAAAGCGGACATGTGCAGTGCAACGAGGGATGTCCGCTTTGGGCCATAAGCGGACATTTTGCGACGCAGCGGTCATGTCAGCTTTACCCCGAAAGCGGGCATGTGTGCATATGCGCCGCTCAACGGGCCGTGGCGTTAGATTTATAAATCGATGACGACGTCACCAATCGGTTGCGAGCAGCAAACGAGAACGTTGCCGTCGGCGGGCTTCGTGAGTGGTTGCGGTTCGTAGGCGACCGCGCCGGAAACCAAGCCGCTCTCGCAGTTGTGACAAACACCGGTCCGGCACGACCACCGGACCGGAACGTCGCACGCCTCAGCCAGCTCCAAAATGCTCTGGTAAGCCGGCGCCTTCCAGTGTGCGGCGATGCCACTTCGCGCGAACGATACTAGCGGTCCGATGTCGGCGTCGTCCTTCGGAACATGTGGAACTCGCGTCACCGCACCGGTGATACCAGGAGTCATCGACTCGCTGCCGTCGAAGATTTCGACGTGAACTCGCGCCGGCGCTATGCCCGAGGCTGCGAGCGCCTCTTTCATATCTGCCATGAAGCGAGTCGGCCCGCAGAGATACACGTCCGCCTCTCGCGGGATGCCGACCCCGTCTAAGACCGATCGCGACAGGTGACCAACGGCGTCGAAATCCTCGCCCATCTTGTCGCCCGAGCCCGGCCTGCTGTAACAAACATACTTACGGCCGTGGGCGAGCGCGAGCAGGAGGCGGCGGACTTCGGCAGCGAATGGATGATGCTGCCGATCACGAGCCGCGTAGAGCCACAAGACCTGTCGTGTGGAGCGGACCGCCGCCAGCGCGTGCAGCATCGCCAGAACAGGCGTTACCCCGATTCCCGCGCTGAGCAACACCACGGGCCGCTCTCCAGGCTGCGGAATGAAGCTTCCGCGCGGCGAGCTCACGTCGAGCGCATCGCCTACACGGACGTGCTCTTGCAGATAGGATCCGGCTGCGCCGTTCGGCTCGATCTTCACGCTTATTCGATAGCGCTCCGTCGAGGCAGGAGCCGAGAGCGAGTAGCTGCGAAAGAGGGGGGCATCACCTGAGGTCCGCGGAAGGCGCAGGACGACGTATTGCCCCGGCAGAGCGGGCGGCAGCGGTTCGCCGTGCAGGCTCTGCATCGTCAGCGAGAGGACGTCCGCGCACTCATGATCGATCGCCGCCACCGCGAGCTGCCGAAATCCTGGTGCAACCGGATGCGTGGCTGCTGCTGGCGCGAGCCCGGCGTTACCCCCTCTCTCGCCGGCCGTTTGGCTCTGCAGCAATGCCTCAAACGACGACCGCCATCCGGGCGAGAGCGCCGCGATACGCAAAGCGCGCTCCAGTCGATCGCGCGGATGATTGGGCGAATAAAGAAGTGCGTTGATCTCTGCGACCGTCATTCGCTCGTTCGTCTCTCCCGCCTTGATGATTTTGTCGCCTGCGCTCACCTCGCCTTCCCGGAGCACGCGGAAATAGAATCCCGGCCGTCCGCTGGATGTCAGCAAGGCCGGCATCCGGGGCTCGTTCATCCGAATACCGACGCGATAGCAGGTTACGCGAGGCTGAGTGATCTCGAACAGTGCGCTGCCGATTTGATACCGGTCACCGATGCAAACGGCATCGTCAGGCAATCCTTCGACCGTGAAGTTCTCACCGAACTGTCCGTTAACAAAGTCGGTCCTCTTGAGCTGGTCCTGCCAGTGGCGATAGGATTCGATCTGGTAGACGAAGACAGCTCGCTGCTCACCCCCGTGGCCGGCCGAGTCGCCTTGACCGTCTCCGTCCAGATTCAACCGGCCGACCCGACAGCGGCCATCCACCGGGGTCTTCCAGATCGCAGTGTGTACAGTGCGACCCTTCCACGCGATGTCTCTCGGGAGTCCAACGTTCACCGATAATAGCCGAGCCATGTTGCTACCCGCTATCGCTATCCTCCCTCATAAACTAAGTGGACATTTCACGTTGTCGCGGCATAGCGCTCCTAGATGCACAATTGTCCCAACGGTCCTTGCCAGAGATACTACGGCCTTTCAAAGCCAAATTTTTTGAACGCCTGATCAGATGCGGAATCAGCCAGGAAATGTGCAAACACCGATGTCCGCTTTGGGCCAATAGCGGACATTGACGGTGGAATACGCTTGAGGGCTTGTTGCGACTCAGCGGTTGCAATGTTCGATTGTAACGTTCCTCCCACGACTTGGCCCGGTTCCCGGCGAACCGGGCCTTTTTGTTGATGAGTACAGCGGACATCACCAAAATGTTTTCTTGTCTGAATGAACGTTCAGCTAATTGAGCAAACCTTCCACCAGTGTTGCGCGTTAGGGTCGCACCTAGGGAGGAGGAATGCGCATGAATAAAATCAAGCTATTCGTTGTGGCCGCTGCGCTATGTGGCGGCCTAACAGTGACCGCAGCGACTGCAATGCCAATCGCACCAGTCCCGGCAAACAGCGCTGCGAACGTGGAGCAAGTACGGATGGTCTGCAATGCCTATGGCCGGTGCTGGTGGCGACCTAACTACTACGGTGGCTACCGCGCCTACGGGTACTATCCTCGTCACCGCTATTGGCGTCATCACCACTACCGCCACTACTACTATTAACGATGATAACGGGAGCGGAGCAGGAGCATACGTGCTCCGCTCCCCGTTAGCGGACCATACCAGTCATTGCGAGCTTCAGCTGGATGTCCACTTTAACCCCAAAAGCGGACATGTGCGTTGCAACTAGGGATGTCCGCTTTGGGCCAAAAGCGGACATGGCAAAACGGGAAAATTTGCAGCTCGCGTTCACTATTTTGAACATCGACGTACGGGTTAGCATCTGCACAATTGCTAATCGCTCTGACCTGTTGCGCCGTGAATTTGCGTGATCAAGGACCGCGGGTTGGGTGAGATGCTGACTTATCTGTCATAAACTTACTTATTAATAATCCGAAAATTGGTGCTTCTTCACGCGCTTGTTCTGACAGGAACATTCGTTGTCTGCTCCGCGTTCTACGGTAGAGATCAAAGGAAGCATCAGATGAAAACCGTAATTGCCATCCTCGCCGTAGCTTTCCTCGCCATCACTCCAGCAGCGGCTAAGTCAGCGAAGTCATTTGCGCCTGGGCATCATGCGAAGGGAGTTCACGGAGCCTCGTCTTTCGCGCCTGGCCACGTGAAGCGCACACACATGCAAAGAAGCGCGCGCATGGTAGCGCCGGGTCATTTGAAGCGCTGAATGTTTGTGTCACGGAGCACTGCGGTCGCGACCTCGACCCAACGTGGCTAGCCGAGAGACTAATCTCGAGCGGAAGGAGGCTTTAGAAAGACAGGACTTTTATCGCTTGGATTGCCAGCCAAATGCTGTTCGGGAAATTGAAATCTAACACTTAGTTGGCCAGCCATGTCCGCTTTGGGTCAAAAGCAGACATTCGCGCCGCAACAGGGCATGTCCGCTTTGCCGGCCAAAAGCGGACACAGGTGCTATCGCGAAACTGAGCGGGATCGGCAACCGCGCCCTAATCGCGGCATCAAGTTGCTGACCGCGTCCGATTGCGATCTGACGGCGACGCGGGCTGCCGGACTTGACTTTGTGCAAGCGGACGAATTGGCAAGGGTCTTTGCCAAGTCGAATACCAAGCGTCCAACTGGCTCGGCGGACTTGGTCCAGTCGCCCGATACTTCACGATCCTCACGGTAACGTTTGGACATCCCGGGCATTCAAAGGTGCGCCTGTCGTGACCCGGCTCGTCAGGCTCGATACATGCAAGCCACATCTGTGACTTGCAAAGTTCGCAAAAAGGACGACCGATGATGCGCTGTTGCGGAAGAATTTCAAGGTTTCGCATACTGCACCTCTTGAGTCCCAAAACGGAAGCTACAAAGAAAAGCAGTTGTGTTAGCAATGCGCTTGATTCTCTCCCCGACAATACTCGAACAAGTGACCAATTTACGGTTGTCCGATCACACAAAGTTACAACGAGACGCGCCCACCGCTTCTCTGTCCTATACTGAATTACCCGCCGCACTAAATTGGTTCGTCAAAACGCCCTTCTTTCTTTTGAACCGCTGCGCTAGGTCTCAAAGAAACTGAATGCGCCGCATCGCTCAGGTCCGTCGAGAACGTGGATCAAAGTCACAAATCCGAATGTTC
>DATLJR010000405.1:0-7715 GCA_035538755.1 Pseudolabrys sp. | reverse complement strand
ACCGGATTCAAATGGAATGAAGATGGACGCCATTGACCGCAAGATCCTGGCAGTCGTCCAGGAGAACGCTTCGCTCTCCGTCGCCGAAATTGGGCAGCGCGTCGGGCTGTCGTCAACCCCGTGCTGGAAGCGGCTGCAGCGGCTGGAGGCGGACGGCGTCATCATGCGCCGGGTCGCATTGATCGATCCGGAAAAGATCGGCCTTGGCATCACAGTGTTTGTGTCGATCGAGACCGGCGACCATTCACAGGATTGGCTCAAGCGCTTCGCCGACGTGGTTGGCGCCTTGCCGGAGGTCATGGAATTTTACCGGATGGCCGGCGACGTCGATTACATGCTGCGCGTAGTCGTTCCAGACATCGCCGGCTACGATGCCTTCTACAAACGGCTAATCGCGACTGTGCCGCTGAAAAACGTTACCTCGCGCTTTGCGATGGAGCGAATCAAGTCGACCACCGCGCTGCCCATCGCCGTAGAAAAATAAAAGTCATGTGCACCTGTCGGTGCCGTAGGTCAACGCTGCGATGCGCGCGCAGATCTGATAATCGTCGGACTCAGCGCCGCGGTCAGCGGAGGGCCATTACCTTGATCGCCGACGGGCCCAGGATCACGATGAGCAGCACTGGCAGGAAGAACAGGATCATCGGAACGGTCAGCTTGGGTGGCAGGCCGGCGGCCTTTTTCTCTGCCTCCGCCATGCGCATGTCGCGGTTCTCTTGCGCCATTACACGCAACATGTGGGCGAGCGGCGTGCCGTAGCGCTCAGCTTGCTGCAAGGCCATGCAGACCGACTTCACACCTTCCAGATCAGTACGCTGGGCTAGGTTGTCATAGGCCTGGCGGCGGTCCGGTAGGTAGGACAATTCGGCGGTGGTGAGCATGAGTTCCTCCGCCAGCGCTACCGATTGCGAGCCTACCTCGTCACTGACTTTCTTGAACGCCGTCTCGATCGACATCCCGGATTCCACACAGATCAGCAGCAGGTCGAGGGAGTCCGGAAACGCGCGGCGAATAGACAATTGCCGACGCTGGATCTTGTTCTTCAGGATTACTAGCGGCAAATGCATGCCGCTATAGGCGGCGGCGATGCAGAGGCCGATCTTCACCAAAACTGGCTGGTGTAGATCGATTACGATGAACAGATAGAGGCCCGTTAACAATGCAAGTAACACCGGCGTCACCATGCGGAAGAACAAATAGGTGACGTAGGGCGCCTGACCACGATAGCCGGCCTGCACCAGCTTGAGCCGGGCCTCTTCCTGGCCAAACCATTTTTTCAAGTTGAAACGCTCGACGACCGCCTGAATGGATTGCCTGGCTGAGGTATGCCTTACCTTCTGCTGTGACTGCGCCAGACGCTCGCGTTCGCGCTGACGTATTTTCTCGCGCTCGAGTGCCACTGTCTTCATGCGCCTGCCGAGCGAGTCGACGGCCAACAAAGGCATGGCGACGGTGAGAACCGTCGCCGCCGCGGCGATGGCGGCGCTGACCATCGCCAGCGATTTGGTGTTGATCGAGTCGATCAGGAAATCGAGCATCAGTCGTAGTCCTTACACCCAGACTTAGAAGTCAAAATTGATCATTTTTTTCATCACCCACACGCCCATGGACATCCAGCAAGCGGAGGCGCCGAGCATCACGCGACCGAGTGGTTCGGTCCAAAGCAGCGAGATGTAGTCCGGGCTGGTGAGATAAACGAGCGTCATCACCGCGATTGGCAGTACGCCGATGATGGTCGCCGAAGCCTTCGCTTCCTGCGCCATCGCCTTGATCTTCGCTTTCATCTTCTTGCGATCGCGCAGTACACGCGAAAGATTGCCAAGCGCCTCGGAGATATTGCCGCCCGCCCTCTGCTGAACGGTAACGACGATGCCAAAGAAATTCGCTTCCGCCAGTGGCATGCGTTCGTAAAGCTTACCGCAAGCTTCACCGATCGGCAGGCCGACTGCCTGGCTCTCGACGATGGTGCGAAATTCGGACCTCACCGGTTCCTGCGCTTCGAGGGAGATGATTTTAAGGCAGTCGAGCAACGGCAGGCCGGTCTTGGCGCCGCGCACGATGATGTCGATCGCGTCAGGAAAGGAGTTCAGAAATTTTGCTTCGCGGCGCTTCTTCAAATAGGACAAAAGCCAGCGCGGTATGCCGAATGCGCCGGTAAAGGCTAGGGCAGCGCCAACCAAAAGTCCGGCGCCAGTGAGAATCCCGAGCAAAAACATTCCCACAGCAATTCCAGCCGAAATCAGGAAGAATTGCCGTTTGGACCACAATAAGCCAGCTTGAGAAATGCGCGCCGCGAGCGGCACGCTCTTGCTCTTTTTGTGGCGTTGCTCGAATTCCTTGAGAGCTATTTCGATAGCCTCGCGACGGGATTTCGGCTGCCGGCGCGAAACATTCACCGGCTCCGACTTGGCGACGTTGGCCATGCGTTGCTCGGCTTTTCTGTCGCCTGACAGGATCGGGTATAGAAAGACCCAGGCCACGCCGCCAACCGCAACGGACGCAAGGAAGAACAATGCAATGGCCTGCATGATATTTCCTGGTTAGCTGTGCATGACTCAGGCCGCGGTCTCGCCGGCAGCATCAAGCGCGGCTGCTAAGCGCTGTTCCTCGCCGTAATAGCGGGCACGTTCCCAGAACCGCGGCCGGCCGACGCCGGTGGAGCGATGGCGGCCGAGGATGGCGCCCTGCACGTCCTCGCCCAGTATGTCAAAGACAAACAGGTCCTGGGTGGTGATGACGTCGCCTTCCATGCCCATCACCTCAGTAATGTGAGTGATCTTGCGGGATCCGTCGCGCAGGCGCGCAACATGAATCACTACGTCGATCGAGGTGGTAATCATCTCGCGAGTAGTGCGTGAGGGCAGCGAGAAACCGCCCATCGTGATCATAGACTCAAGGCGAGAAAGAGCTTCGCGCGGGCTGTTGGCATGCAGCGTACCCAGCGAGCCGTCGTGACCGGTGTTCATAGCCTGCAGCAGGTCGAACGCCTCGGGCCCGCGCACCTCGCCGACTATAATGCGTTCTGGGCGCATGCGCAGGCAGTTGCGCACCAGGTCGCGCATGGTGATCTGCCCTTCGCCTTCCAGGTTGGGCGGTCGCGTCTCCAGGCGCACTACATGCGGCTGTTGCAGTTGCAATTCGGCGGCGTCTTCGCAGGTGATAATGCGCTCGTCATGGTCGATGAACTTGGTCAGGCAGTTGAGCAGCGTGGTTTTCCCCGAACCCGTACCGCCCGACACCACCGTATTTACCCGGCTGCGCCCGATGATGCGCAGAATCTCGGCGCCCTGCGGCGTGATGGTGCCGAGCCTGACGAATTGATCGAGTGTAAGCTTGTCCTTCTTGAACTTGCGGACGGTCAGTGCGGGACCGTCGATCGCGAGAGGAGGCACGATGACGTTGACACGCGAACCGTCCGGCAAGCGTGCGTCGCAAATCGGCGAGGTTTCATCGACGCGGCGGCCAATCTGACTGACGATACGTTGGCAAACATTGAGGAGTTGCTGGTCGTCACGGAAACGGGTGCCGGTCTTCTGGATCTTGCCTTTAACTTCGATGTAAACGGTGTGGGAACCATTTACCATAATATCGGAGATGTCATCCCGCGCCAACAGTGGCTCGAGCGGTCCGAAACCAAGCACGTCGTTACAGATGTCATCGAGCAGCTCTTCCTGCTCGGAAATAGACATCACAATGTTCTTGATCGTGATGATCTCGTTGACGATATCGCGGATTTCCTCCCGGGCGGAATCAGTATCAAGCTTTGCGAGCTGAGCCAGATCGATCGCCTCGATCAGCGCGTTGAAAATTGTGCCTTTAGTTTCGTAAAAGCTATCGGAGCGCGGCGCATCGACCGCGGGCAGCACGGTGTTATTTGGCTGAGGCGTGGGGGCCGGTATGGGCGCCGACATCAGCCCGTCCGATGGAATCCGCGCACGGCCGGTCTCTACCGGACCACCGGCAACCCGCGTCGGTAGTTCGCTCGATTGTACGGCCGGGGCCGCCGGGATTGCAACGCGCGCTTGAGGAGTTCCACCACGCTTGCCGAACACGACTATCTCCGAGTTAGCCTAATCGCTTCTTCAGTTTGGCGAGCAGGGGCGTAAGCAGACCGCTGCGCGAGCGTTTAACTTCAGCGCGCCCGGTCAGCACCTGTGCCAATTGAAGAAACATCTGGGCTGTCTTGTGATTAGAGGAAACTTCGGCGACCATCTGGCCGTTATTGGCAGCAGTGCCGAAAATCTGCGGCTCGAACGGAATCACCGCGAGTGGCTGGTCTTCCAACGCCCTGGCGAAATCTGCCGGGGTGATCTCCGGCCGTTTTGGTACGCCGACCTGGTTAAGACAGTAGTACGGGCGGCGGTCGTTCGGACGCGCCGTGCGCAGCAGGTCGACGAAGTTCTTGGCATTCCGCAGATTGGCAAGGTCCGGACCAGCGACCATCAGGATATCGTCGGCGCTCACCAGTAACCGCCTAGCCCAGCCGCTCCACAAATGCGGTACATCGAGCAAAACGCAGGGGATCGTGCTCCGTAGCGCATCAAGGATTGAATCGAACGCATCGGCACCGAAATCATAAACCCGATCAAGCGTCGCGGGGGCGGCCAACAGGCTCAAGTGATCGGTGCATTTCGACAGCAGACGGTCGACGAACGCGCTATCGACACGATCTGGCGAAAACACGGCGTCGACAATGCCTTGCGGGGGATCCTGGTTGTAATCGAGACCGGCAGTACCGAAGGCCAGATCGAGGTCGGTGACAACAGAATCAAGCGAGAGCTCGTGCGCAATTGCCCAGCCGATATTGTGAGCCACGGTTGAGGCGCCGACACCACCCTTCGCTCCGACCACGGCGATGACACGTCCGATCGGTTTAGCATCCGGCGCCGAGTACAGTCCGCAAACCGCGCGCACGATTTCCATGCAGCCGACCGGCGGGACCAGGTACTCGCTGACGCCGCGTCGCGCAAGCTCGCGGTACAGAATTACGTCGTTAACGCGGCCAATCACAATCACCTTTGTGCTCGCATCACAAACCTCGGCGAGCTGGTCGAGGCCGCGCAGGATCTCATCAGAGTGGCCGTCCGACTCGATCACAATGACGTTTGGCGTCGGCGAGTTGCGATAAGCCTCGGCCGCGGCGATGACACCGCCCATTTGTATCTTGAGATGGGCTTTGCCGAATCGACGGTCTTCGCCGGCTGCTTGCACTGCGGCAGCAATCTCAACCGTCTCGCAAAAGGCCTGGATTGAGATCCGCGGTACCGGACCGATGTGATCGTCGACAGCCGGCATGGACCGGTTTTCGGCGACCGCGATTTGTTGAGCTTGCTTCATCATTTTAGGTCACTGATCTTTCCAGCTGCATAGCCGTCATATTTGCCAGACGGGCTTTCGCCTTTGCGATACTTGTCGATTGCCACCGAACGGCGCGCTGCCCAGGGTGGCGTCTCTCTGCGCGGCTGCACCAGGTCGGCGGGGTTGTCGACCATAGCCGCGAGATTGCGTTGGCTCGCGCAGCCAAAATTCCAATACGGGCGATTCTCGAGATAAGTAAGCCCGGGATCATAACTCGGACCCAGATCATACGGCCAAAGGCCGCATGGACCGGCCTGCGCGGAAAGTTTGCCGTTACGAAGCCTACTTATGGTAATCGGATGGCGTAAGCGGTAATCGTTCGCGTAGGCTCCTTCGGGGGTGCGATCTGTGTAACAGCCGGCCAACGAGGTGGCGAGGCCGACCACTGCGAAGGCGCGCAGCACCATGGCGCCTCTGAATTTGGTGTTCGTTAGGTTGCTTGCCATTGATCGTCTCTCTACCACTCAATCAAGAATGAATCCGTACTTGCCGCGATAGTCACAACAGGGGTGGAGCTCTTTGGCGCCCCCATAAATGCGGTTTAGGCGGCCTAGCAGATCTGCTTGGGGGTCACTGGGGTCCGCGAAGCCATCGTCGGGTCGCGACAACTGCTTCCGTGCGACTGCGCGCACTACATAGGGAGTGACGAGAACCACCAACTCAGTTTGGTTGTTTATGTAGTCGCGACTTCTGAACAGGGCACCAAGGACCGGCAACTGCATCAGGCCGGGGACGCCGTTAATCGCCTGTTTTGTCTGTTCCTGAATCATACCGGCCATGGCCAATGACCCGCCGGATGGGATTTCGACCGTGGTCTCGGCACGCCGAGTTTGGATCGACGGAACCGTTTGGCCTGAAACAGTTATAGAATCTTGCGACGACAGGTTAGACACTTCGGTCATCACCCTGAGGCTGATGCGCCCTTCCGACAATACGACGGGCGTAAAGACCAGGCTCACGCCAAACTGTTTAAAAACGATCTGAGGCTGACAGACCGAACCGCTATTGTTGCACGTTACCCCGTTGGGGATAGGAATCTCGCCGCCGGCCATGAAGTTCGCAGTTTCGCCCGAGATCGCGGTCAAGTTTGGCTCGGCCAGCACTCGCGTTACACCGGCAGTATCCATTGCTTTTAGCGTCGCGCTGACATTCGTCCCTATAACGTTAAAAAAATTATTGGGCGTTGTCCCGGAAACGGGGAAGTTATTTTGCGTATTGAAGTTCACTACGGTGGCGCCCCAATTGAAACTGCCGGCAAGATTGACGCCGAGTTGCTTGAGGAGATCGCGGGCCACCTCGGCGACGGTCACCTTGAGCAGGACCTGGTCGCGCCCGCGCACGATGATGCTGTTGACTACCTTGGCTCCGTCACCGACCAACCGTGCAGCAAGATCGTAAGCCTGCTGCGATTCCTCGCTGTTGGCGGCGGTGCCGGATAGCATCACGCCGTCGCCGACGCCTTCGACGTGGATGTTAGCGTCGGGGTGGCTGCGCCCAATTGCGGCACGCACGCCGTTGAGGTCGCGCGTGACCGCAATGTCGAAGCCGGCGATCTGCTTACCGTTGGCGTCGAAGAAAAAGATGTTCGTTTGTCCGACCGCAACGCCGATCATATAAGCTCGGCGGGACGAACGGATCACCGCGTTGGCAATTTTGGGATCGGCCACCAGAACGTCCTTGATATCGGCCGGAAGATCAATGACGACGGACTTGCCGACTCCGAGTGGGACGAATCGCGAACTCGTTTCGCCTCCCGCCACTTGGATGCGCGCTATGCGCGCGTCAGCAGCAGCGGCCGGAGTAGCCTGCATCAAGCTGGTGCATGCGACGAGTGCCGTTAGTGCGGCGGCGTGGGTCAGAGTAGATATCGCCATTTCCCGATGTCCCTGTTCGATCACTTCGTTACTGCTATCGTGCTCACGCCGAAACGCACGACATTGACGCGGTTGCCGCGGCCGTCCGGTCTCTCCTCACTTTTCGGATCGTCGCGCATGGCGTCCGTTAAGCTGCGCAAAGCCAGCGATAGCGTGCCAAGCTGCTGTGAAACCGCCAGCAATTCGGCTTGTGGTTGTGTCAATTCAAGCGTCGCGGTCTTACCGACTACGACCTTTTGGCCGTTTTTCTCTTCGACGGTCTGATCTACCGCGAGCACGCGAACATTGCTGAGAATGGTTCCGCTGTTATAGCTGTCACCACCATTGGATTGCTTGTCGGCATCGCGTTCGCGGCGTGTTAGAATGACATCTACATGATCGTTCGGCAGAATGAACCCGCCAGCCCCGGTTTCCGGCGATATCTGTGTCGATATCGCGCGCATACCCGACGGTAGAATCGCCGCCATAAAACCGGAGCCTTTG
>DATLJR010000404.1:0-2773 GCA_035538755.1 Pseudolabrys sp. | reverse complement strand
TAGCCAGTGGCTAGGGTGAAAGCATTAACGAACAGCCAAGGCACTGGATCAGCATATGAAACGAACAGCAGCGACAATCATCCGCGAATACGGCCCCTTTCCGAATGTCACACACGTGCATGGGGTCAGCTTTGATGGCGTCAATGTCTGGATCGCGACCGGCGACACGCTGAACGCGATCGAGCCGGCGAGCGGGAAAACGGTACGCGCGCTCGATGTCCCCGCGCATGCGGGAACCGCCTTCGACGGCCAGCACCTGTACCAGATCTCCGGGGATCGCATCCAGAAAGTCGATCCGAATACCGGCCGCGTAGTTGCGACCATCCCGACACCCGAAGGCGGCGCCTCGGGAATGGCGTGGGCAGAAGGAACGCTCTGGGTTGGGCAGCATCGCAAGCGCAAGATCCATCAGGTCGATCCGCAGACCGGCGCGATCCTTCGCACCATCGACTCAAATCGCTTCGTCACCGGGGTCACCTGGGTGGACGGCGAACTCTGGCACGGTACTTGGGAATCCGAGCAAAGCGATCTGCGTCGAATCGATCCACAGAGCGGCGAAGTCCTGGAACAGCTCGACATGCCGACCGGCATCGCCGTATCGGGCCTCGAATCAAACGGTAGCGATACCTTCTTCTGCGGCGGCGGAAGCAGCGGAAAAGTGAGAGCCGTCCGTCGACCCGTGCGAGGCTCCGCGACCAAACCGCAGAAGTAGGTGGGCGTTGCAGGGCAAGCTCGTCAAAGTCTCTGTCATTCGTCGGGGCTCTGACCCCCAGGCGGATCGAGAGCGGGAAAATATCAGCGGGAAAAAGCGGTGGCCTTACGTCGTGCCCGATTCCTTACAATGGAAGACGACTAGTCAGCGCTTCACGCCTCGCTGAATGTGGGTAATCCCGCGGCCACCGTGGCGACTCTGACCACCATCCGCCTTTGGTGAATTCGCGGTGGCCACCCCTAGCCAAAATCTGCTCGCTCCCCGCCGAGAGATCGCGGAGGTGGCTTTCGACATGTCAAAACTCCTATTTGCGGTTGTGGTGCACTCGCGCTGGTTGTCCTCGGCGCGCGGTTTCAGGCTGCAGGCAGCGGGCTATGGCGATCCTCCCCCTTGCCATATTTTTTTCGAGGCCGTCTATGGATCACTATCCCGCCAAGGAGTTTTGAGGGATTGTTCCCTGGGGAGGATAAAGAAATGATCACAGCATTTCGTGCTCTCTTTTTGGGTCTTGCGGCGACCAGTCTATTGGCTGTCGGCCAAACGGCGCACGCACAAGATAAGACGATCAAGATCGGCGCCTTGTTTCCGATATCGGGGCCAGGCTCCTATTTTGGCGCGCAGGATAAGCAGGGCGTCGAGCTCGCCTTAGAACAGCTCAATAGGACCGGAGTAAATGGATACAAGTTTGCCATTCAGTACGAAGATTCGAGCTGCGCACCCCTGCCTGCGACACAAGCTGCCAAGCGATTGATCGAGCAATTTAAGCCCGACGTCATCATCGGCGAAGAATGTTCGGATGCGACCCTCGCTGTGATGCCCATTGTAGAGCAAGCCAAGGTGCCGCTGCTCAACGCCGGCTCTTCTTCCATAAAAGTCACCCAGCCCGGCAACCCCTGGACCTTTCGCATTATGCCCAATGAAGTCATGCAGGGCGTTAATCTCGCAGAGAACGCATATAAGCGGCTAAATGCGCGCACGGCCGCCTTGCTATTTGAAAATACCAACGCCGGCATTGGCAACGCGCAAGTTTTCAAGGAAAATTTTACCAAGCTCGGCGGTAAGGTTTTGGCGGAAATAGGCTTCGGCCGCGACGTCAACGACTTTACTGCGATTGCGACGCGCGTTGCGGGCCTCGGCAAGATCGATGTGATCCCAACCTACACGCTTGAGGGCCAGGGCCTGAAGATAACTCAGGCGCTCGCCCAAGCCGGGATCACCAAGGGCGGCGGCGGCGGCGCTATCCAAATCGGCACAATCTGGCTGCCATTTGGTTTTGAACAGAAAGCGGGTAAAGCCGCTTTGGGTTACATTCGAATTGTACAATTCGATCCAACCGACACCCGCGATCTCGTGAAGAACTTCATCGCTGCCTTTAAAGCCAAATACAACGCAGATCCGACGCACCTGAATGCGCATGCTTACGATCAGATCATGCTCATCGCAGATGTCGTGAAGCGTGGCGGCAAAGATCCTCAATCAATCCGCGACGGCCTTGCCGCTACCAAGAACTTTTCGGGAGTGACGGGGAGCGTGGATTTCGACAAGACCAATCAGAACACAAAGATGGATACCGTCCATTACATGGAGACCAAGCCTGACATGTCGTGGACGAGTCTGAAGTGGAACTAATCCGAAGATGACCGTCACGATCGTCCTACAACAGGCGATCAATGGCGTGGTTCTCGGAAGTCTCTATGTTCTGGTCGCTTTAGGCCTGACACTGATCTACGGCGTGCTCGTGCAAATCAATTTCGCGCACGCCGACTTCGTCACGCTCGGTGCTTTCGCCGCCTATTTCTTCATGCATCTAGTCGGTGCAAGTTATATCCTCAGCATCGGCGTCGCATTCTCGGTCGGCGCCATCCTGGGCTGGATGATCAACGCGTCAATTTTTACGCCCTTACGCCGCAAGGGCAATGAGCTATTGCCGCTCATTGCCACGATAGGCGTTTCAGTCATGATGCAGAATCTGATGTTGGCGTGGTTTGGGCCAATACCATACGCATTCGAAACTCAGTACAGCAACCAAGTGGTTCGTTTTGCCGGAATTTTCGTCTCCTG
>DATLJR010000403.1:0-1610 GCA_035538755.1 Pseudolabrys sp. | reverse complement strand
CGCTGTGTACGCTTCGCAACCACTGTCGCCAGTGGCCACGCAACACTCGCTACCAAGCGGACGCTACTCCTTACTTGGGCCGGACTTGCACCGGCTGGATCGCACCAGCTTTGCCTGGCGCACTCATTCAATCACCTCGTCGGCGCGCGGCAGGAGCCCCTCGGGGATGTTCAGCCCGAGCGCCTTGGCGGTGGTCAGATTGACGATGAGATCGAACTTGGTCGGCTGCTCGACCGGGACGTCCCCAGGCTTCGCCCCGCGAAGAATCTTGTCGACAAAGTCGCCGGTACGCCGCCAAAGGTCCTCGAAGTTTGGTCCATAGGACATCAGACCCAACTCCAGGCCTGGGATCTGCTCGTGATTGATCCCAGCACGATAAGCGCGAGCTTCGCGCTCATCATCATAATATTCTGTAGCCATCGATGGCATGGGCGGCCGCATTCTGTGGCGGCAAGCGTACTCGTAGTCTCGCAGACCGCGCTCATAGGCGCGCCGTTCTCGCCTCTGGAATGCGCGCGTAGGCTTCGCGGCGTGCTTGGCGCTTCGCTTCGGCAGCTTCGAGGTCGACGAGTTTCGTTTTTGCCTTGGCGATCATACTCTCGGCTTTGCCGATGGTTTTTCCCAACTTCGCTTGCCAGTAGTCGGCAATATTCCCCTCCAACATCTCCCACCGACCAGCCCATGCGGTATTTTCGGTTTCGATTGCCTTGAGTATCGCGGCGACGCTCACGAACTCCTCAGTTCTCCGCAGGCGACGGCACGCGCTCTCCAATACAACCGCGTTCGGATCATTCGCGTACACCTCTTTAACCGTCATGTGACTGAATTCCTCCGGCGAGCCCGGCTTCAGATTCGCGAAGCTCGCCAGCAAGAGCGCGATTTGCTCCGAGACCACGCGGCGCGACAAGTGCTTGCGCTTGCCTCTGCCTTCGTACAGCTCATCGCGGTCGTACCAGTTGAGGTCGCGCGTGGCCGCGGCGAGACGTTTGCGGATGCGCGGAAAGTCCGACAGCGTATCCTTCGCCAATTGCACATTGCCCTCTGCCCGTGCGATTTGTTTCTTTGCTTGTGCGGGATCGACGGGGCCGAACCATGAGAACTCGATCTCAAGCCCAGCGCTGCAAACGGGCCCATCAACGGGCCCATTGAAGGCATTCTCAAGCCTTGGGTGGCGCGGACGGTGGAAGGGGCGCGCCCTGCCGCATCGGGCGCCCCTTTCGTTGCGTCAAGTTGACGCGCTGTTAGACGCTGCTAGACGAAGAAGTCAAGGACGAAGAAGAAGTGACGAAGGACGAAGAATGATGCAATTATGAAACGCCGCCGCGGCGTGTCCGGCGGCCATTTTTTGCGTTCGGAGGATGATCCCCATGGATCGCAAGAGGCCCGTCGACACACACATCGGACAACGCTTGAAGGAATACCGTCAGCTTCGCGGGATGACAGTGCGCGAGCTTGCCGACGCCGCCCAGGTAACGCCGGGGCAAATCAGCCACTATGAACACGGACGCGATCGCATCTCTCACGAGCGGGTCACTGAATTCGCGCGCATCTTGCGCATTAAATCGAACGATCTCTACCAGCCGCCGGGCTCGCGGCTGCGCCGCAATCAC
>DATLJR010000402.1:0-1885 GCA_035538755.1 Pseudolabrys sp. | reverse complement strand
CCGCTTGGGCCGACATCCCCAAGATGTGACGAGTCGCGCACGCATCGCGCGCCAGCCGGGGGCCTTCCTTGCCCGTTGAGACGACTTATGTTTCATGTGATCAGTGACTGGGCGCTACTGGTAGTGATATGTGTGGCAATTGCTGCTGCCCTCGTCTGGCTCTGGAGATTCTAAAGTCGAGCGCATTCGTCAGCGATGCGGCGGCGCGGCCATGAGATGGAGCAGAACCTTGCGGCCGTCCTCGCTGATGCCCCCGGCGGGCGATCACCGCCTCACGCGCCTGGCCAGCGCGCAGCCGCCCGGCAATCCCATCGACGTAGAGGTAGACGATCCGGTACTCGGATGTACTCCGCCCACAGCCGCTCGGTGATCTCGCTCACCGCCGCACGGGAGAGCAGCCGGCGGCCGATCTCGTCCGTGAAGGCGTCCACGATGTCGCGGGTCGACAGTCCGCGCGCATAGAGTTCCAGGTCCTCGAGCGCCTGCGTGCGACCAGCAAGATTCTGCCCGATCGCCGACACGAATGGCTCGGGCGTGTCGCGCACCTGCGGCGCAGAGAACTCATCTTTTCTGTTAATATTGCACTATCGGGGCTTCCAAGCGAGGAGTTCCTTGATATGTGCGACTACAGTCTGCACAGTGTGCGAACGCGCCCAGCCAAAGTGGGCGAAAAATTCGTCACACACGACTTCGGCACCGGCACGCGAGGATTCGCCGCGCCGGAGGATTGTTCGGTGGCTGTCTGCATACTTCCTGGTACCGAATTGGCGTTCGAGAGGCCAGTCAAGTATCACGCCACCCTCATGTTTCCAGCCGATACCGGCCACACCGTTGCGATCTTTCGCCAGATCAACAAGGGCGCACTTCACACCAATCATGACGCGTTCGAGTTCCCCGATGGCGAGATCGTGCTGCTGACGCGGCTCTATGAAGGGCAGAAGGCAACTGTCCTAACGCTTCCCACGCAGCCCAAGACCGCTGCCGAGGCGGAAGCCCAACAGCGCGTCGCCTACGTCGGCTGACATTCGTCGTCGTGTAAAACAGCGAACAAGAGTTCAGGCCGCTCCCTCTCGGGCGTCGCCAAGCCCTGCGCCTGTTTCGGGAGGAAGCGACGCAAACGCGGCGCGAAACGACAGTTGCAGGCGGTGTAGACGCGAGCCGGCCGACAACTGAACCGCACGATGGATCGGCGCATTTTTGTTGAGAGATCGATGTGTCCCTGGCCATTGGGAAGACAGACGCGCGAAACTGTTCTTTTTTAGTGGTTGGCGTGCTGTGGCGACTCGCACGCCAAGTCATTGATGTCACATAATATCAACAGCCTCAAAAAGAAGCGTAGCAGCGCGACCATCGTGGCCGACGGTAAGCGATTCTCTCACCAGATCAATACGGACGAAGTTTTCGGCACACACAACGGTCGGCCCAACGCGGAGAAACAGATTCTCGGCTTCAAACCGGCACCGCCCCTTAACAAGTCGGCGACGAACATTCCGAGCAAGTGCAGGATCGCAAGCATCGGCCTCAATCATGCGACCCCGACCAAGTTTGAGCGGGTCATCAACGCCTCGATTGCCGGTCCCCCCGTGATCTGACCCTTAGCACCTCCACTCCCGGCAAAGGCTTGCCCTCCAGCCATTCAAGGAAAGCGCCGCCAGCGGTCGAAACATAGGTGAAGCGGTCAGCCGCGCCCGCGGCATTGAGCGCCGCGACCGTGTCACCGCCGCCCGCCACTGTAATAATCTTCCCGGCGGCGGTGAGTTCCCTTCGGCGACCTCGACCGTGCCAATGTCGAAAGGTTCGAGCTCGAAGGCGCCGAACGGCCCGTTCCAGACCAGCGTCTTGCCCCGGGCGAGCAGGGAGCAGACATGCTCGATGCTGCGCGGGC
>DATLJR010000401.1:0-1844 GCA_035538755.1 Pseudolabrys sp. | reverse complement strand
GGAGACATCGAGGGGTACGCTCCAAGGAGGGGAGAGCAAACAAGTGTGGGCGTCATCCTATGTTGGCGCGATCAAGCGAAGCAATAGCCGTGAACCTTGAGTGCCGCGCGGTGCACAATGTCCGCTTTTGGCAACAAAGCGGACATCACAACCCGACTGATCCATGTCCGCTTTTGGGGGTAAAGCGGACATTCAACTGATCCCTTGCGATGTCTGCTTTTGACCCAAAGCGGACATGAGCGGCTGAAGATTGCTGCCCTGCAAACTGACCTCGGAACCCCATTCCGCTCGTTGCAAATCCCTGCTGTAATCGCATCATTGTAAGTCGGCGCAGTCCGAAGCCTTGTGGAAGAGGCAATGCGACGACGCGATTTCATCAAAGTGACGATTGGTTCGGCAGCCGCTTGGCCGCTGACGGCGCGCGGCCAGCAGAAGATGCCGGTTGTGCAGCCAGCGATACCTGTTGTCGGATATCTTTTCCCTGGTTCGCCTGAGACGAGTGCGCGGATTGTCGCTGCGTTTCGTAAGGGCCTGAACGAAACCGGTTTTGTCGAAAATCAAAATGTCGCGATTGAATTCCGTTGGGCCGTTCCGAATGACCGGCTGCGGGAATTGGCATCCGATCTCGTCCGCCGTCAGGTGGCAGTCATCGCCACACCCGGTAGCACCCCAGCGGCAATTGCGGCCAAGGCCGCGACAACAACCATTCCCGTTGTCTTCGGCATAGGTAGCGACCCTATCAAGGATGGTCTTGTTGCTAGCTTCAACCGTCCTGGCGGCAATGTCACCGGCGTCCATTTCATGACTGGCGAGATTGGGGCAAAGCAACTGGGACTCTTACACGACCTACTGCCGCGAGCTACGCGGTTTGCAGTGCTCGTCAATGCCAAGAATCCAATCTCTGAACCCTTCATTACCGATGTTCGCGCCGCTGCCGAGAATATGGGCGCGGAAATTGAAGTTCTGACCGCCAGCACTAGCCGCGAAATCGACGCGGCGTTTTCAAGCCTCTTACAAAAGCCGGCCGACGCGCTCATTATCGGTGGGGACGCTTTGTTCAACACGCGGCGAGTGCAAATTGCCACGTTGGCGACGCGCCAAGCGCTACCTGCGATCTACGCCACTCGCGATTATCCCGAAATCGGCGGCTTGATGAGCTATGGCCCGAATCTAGGGGACGCGGATTCGTCAAGTCGGGGCATACGCCGGCCGTGTTCTCAAAGGTGAGAAGCCGGCCGACCTCCCGGTGCTGCAATCCACGAAACTTGAGCTCGTTATTAATCTCTCAACAGCGAGGGCATTTGGCCTGACAATCCCGCCGGGCATCCTTGCGATTGCCGACGAGGTAATCGAATGACTCCGTTGTTTGCTGCACGGCATGAGTCCGCTTTTGGCACAAAGCGGACATCACGCGGCTGAGTTCCAATGTCCGCTTTTGGGGGTAAAGCGGACGTCACCCGGACATGCACTGATGTCTGCTTTTGACCCAAATCGGAAATAAGCCTTGATTGCCCCCGTCGTCTCACTGCTACGTGCTAGGCTGCTTCCGGGGCGGAGAGACATGCGGACATGACTGCGCGCATCGAAGCGTTGCGTACGCCGGAAGAGCGGTTTGTGAAACTGCCAAACTATACCTTCCGGCCGAATTACCTCGACGATTTGAAAGGATACGAGGGCTTGCGCGTCCACACCGTCGACGAGCAGCCGGCGAAGCCTGCGACCAACATGCAGACTTATCTCTGCCTGCATGGCGAGCCGACCTGGGCCTATCTCTATCGCAAGATGATCCCGGTGTTTCTGGCCGCTGGCCATCGCGTCGTGGCGCCGGACTTTCTGGGCTTTGG
>DATLJR010000400.1:0-4479 GCA_035538755.1 Pseudolabrys sp. | reverse complement strand
GTTGGTCGACTCAATTTCAATCGACGGATGGCCTCAATCCGTTCGCTTTCGCGGATGTAATCGGCCAATGTGGGCTCGTATCGCGTCGATCTTATCAGCACGCAACTTGACAGCAACAATAGGAAACGGCGCTTCGTGAGCCCCCCATAGGACCGCATTCTAGCCTTGCGTGTGTAAGCAAAGGGGCTGGCTGACCGGATGCGGCCGCGGTCTTGGAGCTATCCTCGCGACGGCTTCCTGAGCCTTTTCCATGGCCAGGCTTACGTCGGCCATCAGCTGTTTCAGATCGTTCTCGGCCGCTTGAAGCTTCGTCGCCTGTGCATTCATTTCCATCTTCCCATTCGCCGCCCTCTCAGGGGAAAGGGGCTCACCCGCAGTATTCAGGGCCAAAGTGAATAGTCTCTAAAGACCTTGCCGAATTCCCCGTCCGGGGTGCCCATGTCCAACGCCGACACGCGACGCGGGCGCAAGCCATATGCAGGCATCGTCAAGACCAGCGTCAGCGAGCCGGGCGACGAGCGCCAAGGCGACTACAGCCGCGAACAGTTGGTGCGCTTCGACAATCGCTTTCGTGCGCGCCTGCTGCTGCGCGCCTTCGAGACGGGCGCCGAGAGCCGTGAGGCCGCAGCCGCCATGAATGGTGCGAACGCGTCGCGCCCGCGCTAGAGATTGGGGCGCACCCTCATCGATGCACAGCAGATCAAGCGGATTGACGACGGCGTCGCCTCCATGTGAGAAGGCCACCGCTCGCCAAGATCAGGCCCGGCTAAGGATGCAGTTGTTCAGAGTGTGCGGCCAGCCGGATAGAGGCTCACGAGGGCTTAGGGTCGTCAGAACTCGTGACCCTATACCGCTCCCGCAAGTTCCTTCAGAGCCGCACCGGACGCAGCGATGCTGCGGGCGCTGAAGCACTTGCTGAGGCTCTCGGACGCCTACCGCTCGCTCTCGACCACGCGGCCGCATTCCACCTGGGACCACTCAGCCGGGGCTGATCACTTGCGGGGCTGCTTTAAAGGAGGGCAGGAAATGCGGTAACGATGACTGCGACAAGTTCGGCCTGCCGACAGGTTCCGGTTTTGCCGAAAATATTTTTGAGCTGAGTGCGCGCCGTTTCGTAACTGATGTGAAGCTCGGCCGCAGCGGACCGCAATGTTTCTCCTGTGACGAGATGAGACGCCAGTCTGGCCTCAGATGGCGTCAACCCAAAGTGACAATGTAAGAGGTCAATGGACTCGTTCATGAGGTCCCCCAACGGTTTGAGACGGCACGTTACTGGTGGCGCCTCTTAGCAGACCCCCTTTGCGCGCCAAACATTTGCTCATCGATGGGCGCCACGTGTAACGCTCGCAGCACGTTTAAATTGCGTGCTGCCTCCGGTGGCTGCGAGTTCTTGTTCCGAACACGGCAATGTATAGTATTACTAAACGCGCAATGCCAAGAAGTGCCGATGAAATAGGCGCAACTTCGATTTCATTTTGGCCGAAAGTGTTTAGCGATCCGGCATCACGCCTTAGGACGCCTCGCTGCACGGCACAAGATAATTTCTTTGATCGAAACAATAAAAAAAATAGAGGGGGTCCTCTAAGAGCAATAAGTCAACGTTGGTCACACCGAAGCGCTAGTATGTAAGTGCCCGCCCCTACTGCAGGGCCTGCCCGCACACCGCAATGCTGCGGTTGTGCAGTTTTAGATGAGCAAAATCCGGCGCCGGTACAGATGCCTTGGATCGCAAGCCCCAACTCGCCGTAGCGCTAAAAGCCTGGCGAAATGTCCAATACGTTGCGCGTGTTGTGACGTGCGTCACGGGTCGTAGCTTGAGCATCTTACCCGCTGGGCATCGAAGGGGGCACCTTCATGCGCAGCAAGATCACGGCGGCATTTCTCCAGAATCGGTTCGATTTGACCCCGGCAGAGGTACGCCTTGTCGTTGACCTCGTTACAGGAACTTCGCTGAAATCCTCTGCGAAGACGCGCGGTGTCGGCTACGAGACGGTACGCCGCCAGCTTAAGTCGGTTTTCCGCAAGACTGGAACGCACCGACAGTCAGAGTTAGTCCTTACGGCCATTCGCGCTATAACTGAAATGCGCCGATGACTGCTTCGCGAGCGGGCTAGTCTGCGTGATCAGACTAGTTGGGTCCCTGCTATCCTCGACGAGAGCGGTCCGCGCAGGGTGTAGAAATATCGACGCTACTTAACTTACCTCAGATTGCGTCGTAGATGGTCGCGGCGAGCACGCGGCAAAAGCGATTTGGCATGGATTAAACCGTTGATTTCGAAAGTATCCTCATCCGATTTGCAACCCTGAACTCGCGCACCTATTTTTTTTTTGCCTATTACCCATTTTGGGGTTTCCAAGTGAAAAAAAAGGTATTCAAGGTTATGATGGTTGAACAGTTATAGTTCACAATACCCATTTTCGAAGCCAAAGCACTGATCGCTACGCGCGACCGGGCGAGAAATCTGCGTTGTTTGTCATGGAGGCAGCCCAATGCCTAACACTACGTATATAGGGGTTACTCGTCTCCGCTATGTGCAATGCACGCACGACAGGGGCCGACCTTATTACTATTTCAGGCGACGACGTTTTCCGATTGTGCGCCTACCCGGCGAGCCGGGCTCGGAGCTTTTTATGACTGTATATGACTCAGCGTTGGCAGCGACAAGCCGTGAGCAATTTACCGCTCTGCGCTCAAACATGGAACAGCACCGGCCGCAAGATGTTAAGCTTTCGCCTCTCGCAACCGCGATCATGGCATGGGCAGAACAAGGGCCTATCACTCTTTCGCGGGCAACCATGCTCGCAAAGCGGTTCGGCGTAGCCATCGAAGAGATCGTGCGCGGTCGCGAGGTCGTGGATCAACGTTTAGAACCTGTCTCAAAATCGTTTGAAGAGGATAACGAGCCAGGCAAAGCCGAGGAAATTGGGGGCGTGGTACTGCCAGCGAATGAGGATCCGGCGCTGCCATTGAATCCAAGCGAAGAAGCGCTCGACGAGCCAGCGTCGCATGTAGCGGCTTAACCTTCGCCGATCTTGCGGTGGACGGCTTGCTTCGGTTGCCCCGATGCGGCGCGATCATCTCGATGTCGTCTTCGCGCAACTGATCATGTAGAAGTCGAAGCGCAGTTGCACCACGCGGACTTCGTGCTGGGTGGCCGCATGCGTGCTTACCGATAGCGGCAATCCATGGCGATCAGCAATCGCCATGATTTTCATGCCTTTCCGCGTCTCGTTGCCCCAATCTCTGCCCGACCCTTGGCCTTCACGAACGTCGCGTGGGTGAAGCATTCTTCTTCATCCAGCGCACCTCTGTCTTTCGCTGTCCTCCTTGCCTGCCTGCGTTGTCATCGAAGGCATCGTGCGGGGTCGCGAGGTTGTGCACGATCAATGAAAACCAGTTTGGCAAGGGTCGAGGACAATCCAAAAAACGAAGTTTTGGCAAATCCAAAAGATCGTAAGAGCTTTGGCAACGGCTTTCCATGAAGATGCACTGGCGGCACTTGCCGCAGCGCTTGGCGGCGGCGGGTTTTATCTAGCTGCAAGCGTCCTTGAAAAAAGGAACCGCCAACGGAACCCATCACATGACTCAACTCCAGTAGGCTTCTCCGATGACGATATGGGGCTACAGAATTCAATGGTTCGATGTGTTCACGGTGATCTGCGGCATCATCTGTTCTGCTATGTACTCTTGGTACATCGGCAACTGGCTAAAGGGTATGTCCATCGGCCCGTTGATGTTCATCATGGGTTGGATGACCATGGAGTGGTTCATTCTAGGTTTAGACGACTATTCGATCTCAACTGATCGGGACGCCGCGGCCCAACGACACCTGGAGACCGAAGGGGAAGGAACGTAGAACGCCGCGCTCGATAAGATCGAACGTTATAGCGATGGACCCGACAAATCTGACCCTAGAGCCGAGTAATCACGCGCCATCGTAATATCAATCGCCGCTACCAGCTTTATGATCGATCAGAACCGTCAGCGAAACGGCTTTTGTGCTGAGCGGCCAAATTCTTGCGACGCATAGGCCGCCATAGCTCAACAGATTGTACGCTATGGGACTATCAAGCGGCAGCTCGAAACGGCTCCGCAATGATGCTGCTGCTGAAGATCAGACAAGGATTTTGCTGCCTACCCAGCTAGCCTGGGAGCTTTTCTCGACTGCCTATAAACTCCGCATTAGTGGCCACAACCGAGAGCAAGCCTGCGAAACGGTTTGGCGTAGTTACCGAAAACGGTGTGCGTGGTCGCGAGGTTCCTGGATGATCCAAAAAGCGAAGCTTTGGCAAATCCAAAAATTGCGATCCAAAACCTTTCTCAATCCAAAAAATTGCTAGAGCTTTGGCAAGGCTTTTTGTTGAGGATGTATAAGGTTTTTCCCTGCAGTTTCGCAACCCCGAATAGGGAGATCATCATGAAGAGCTTCGGAGTCGCCTTAGCCGGTGCCGCATTGCTAGCAAGCGCGGCATTCCCTA
>DATLJR010000399.1:0-2821 GCA_035538755.1 Pseudolabrys sp. | reverse complement strand
CACGGAGATTGCGTTCGACGAGAATGTCGAGTGCGAGCCTATGTTTGGCATCGGCATCCTCCCCAACAAGAAAATCGGACAGCGGCTCGCGCGCTTCCGGCAGATCAACATGCAGAACGCTATGATCCATCACGATGCGCTTGAATTCCCGGACGGGCAGGTCGTGCTGCTCACGCGCCTGTGCGAAGGCCAGCGCGCGATGGTGAGATAGCCCCCGGTCGCCGAATGGCGCTCCCGGAGCACCAAGGCTGGCTCGCGATCGAGCGCGTACGGCTTTTCGTTTTCTGATCGGCTTCATGGGCCGCCATTATTGCCTTGAGACCCTCTTCGCAATTTCAGTTGACGCGGAGAATCGCAGAGTCTTCATTACGAACCACCCGACTAGCGTATGAATGTCGCGATCGGAAAGCGCAGCCTTTCAGGCCAACTTCCGAGGAAGATCGCGCGTTCACAGCACGAAAACCGGTACTGCCGCATGATCGAGAATCGACTGGGTGCAACCGCCAAAAATTTCTTCTCGCAGCGGACCTGTACTATAGCTGCCCATGACGAGAAGATCGGCACTGCAAGCCTCGGCCGCCGACGAAAGCAACACTGCGACTGGACGGTCGTCGGCTCTGATCGTTCGTGGTTCGGCTCGGAGGCCATGCCATGCCAATTGAGCCGCTACGGTCGCAGCGTTATTTACCGAGGACTGGCCTTCGTCAATCTCTGCGACCACCACTCTTTCCGCTTCGGTCAGAAGTGGCATCGCGGCGGTAAGGGCGCGCGCGGGCTCCCGCGCATCCTTCCAGGCGATCATGACCGTGCCGAGCCTGCGCGGCGCCCGGGGCGCGGCGATCAGCATCGGACGACCGCATTCAACCAACAGGAAGCGGAGCAGATTCGGCGGCAATCCGTTCGGACGGGTGAATCGTCCCATGACCACAAGATCATGGACGCGCGCTCGCGTAACGAACGGTTCCTCTCCGTTGCCCGCCGCCTCACGCCAGCTTGCCGAGACAGTGTGTAATGGGTCGGGCGCGTCGGCCATGCTGATCTTGTGCTGCTTGCAGAAATCACGGACGTGGCATTGCGCCGCTTCCCAGCGAGTCTCCGACTCTTCCTTTAGCTCCCGAAGCACTTCGCGCAGCGCCTCTCCCCGCGCGAAGGATGCGTGCGGCGTGTACCTCAACGCCTCACCCGGGCTGACTCGGACGTGAAAAAACTCAAGATGGGCTTGGCACGGGCGCGCTGCGATCAGCGCGGTTTCGAAAACGACCGTGTCCGTCTTGCTGCCGCTTGTTGGAACCAGAATGGTTCTAATCATGGAAAACTCTTTCACGTAGTGTGCGGAGCATCGGAGTGCCCACTTGAATCCTGCTCAGGACCTCAAACCGTGCGGCGAAAACCCAATCGCACATAGTTTTGTCATTCCGCTGCCGCAGTCTTCGGCAAGTCCCCAGGCCAGTTGGAACTTGACGCTGGAAGAGCCCGCGTTGACGACAAGAATGCTGTCCATCGGTCTCATGCGGCCGGCAACGGCGAAGCCTTGCGCCGGGCGTCGGCGCAAAGCACCGCCACCGCACAGGACGCCATGCGAGAGCGCACGGAATCTGCCCGCGATGTGAGGATGATGGGTACCCGCGCGCCGAGCACGATGCCGGCCGCGTCCGCATTGGAAAGGAATGTGAGATTCTTCGCGAGCATGTTCCCCGCCTCGAGATCGGGCACCACCAGAATTTGCGCGTGCCCAGCGACCGCGGATTTGATGCCTTTGATCTCGGCCGCCTGCGGGCTAACGGCGTTATCGAAAGCAAGCGGCCCGTCGAGAATCCCGCCGGTGATCTGGCCACGCTCGGCCATCTTGCACAGCGCCGCGGCGTCGATGGTGGACGGAATTTTCGGAGTCACCGTCTCGACGGCGGAAAGGATGGCAACCCGAGGCGTGCCCAGACCGCCATACGTAAACAGATCGATGGCGTTCTGCACGATGTCTCGCTTGGCTTCGAGATCGGGGAAGATGTTGATCGCGGCATCGGTGATGAAAAGCGTCTCGGCATGGCTCGGGACGTCCATGACGAAGACGTGACTGATGCGCCGCGCCGTGCGCAGTCCCGTTGTCGCGGAGGTCACCGCTCGCATGAGCTCGTCGGTATGCAGGCTGCCCTTCATCAGAAGCTCGCCCCTGGATTCGCGGATCAGCTCGACCGCTTTTGCTGCGGCCGCGTCACTGTGTGGCGCGTCGACCAGTTCATAGCGAGCGATATCGATCCCATGTTGCTTGGCGACGGCGGTAATTTTGGCTACCGGCCCGACCAGAATGGGAACGATGATCCCAAGTTCCGCCGCGGCAACAGCGCCGCGCAGCGAGGTTTCGTCGCAGGGGTGGGCGACAACTGTGGTCGCCGGCGGCACTTCTCTGGCAAGTGAAATGAGGTTCTCGTATTTGCTCTGCGGCGGCTGCCCGAAAGGGCCTCCGCTCGTTACGGCACCGATCTCACTGCCCTGGAGCATGGTCATTCATGCTGTAATAGTGGTGTCTGCGTGCAAGACTTTTTCGTCCCCATTTCTTTCACTGAAGCTTCCTCCGATTTTGCGGAAAGGAAATCGTGGCGCCTTCCTCTCCGATCCCAAAGAGCCGGCCGATCTCGCTCAACCTCTTCTCATCTTCCGCAGAGATCTCCCCGCAAGCTGCCATGACTTGCTTGACGACATTGAAGGCTTCGCTTCGCGTCTGAGCATCGGTCCGAAGCAGCGAGGGCAGGGCCGCGAGTGCCGCTTGTTGATCGATCAGCAGCATTGCGAACTGCTCACGCACGAGCCGCTTGAATTCCGATAG
>DATLJR010000398.1:0-3024 GCA_035538755.1 Pseudolabrys sp. | reverse complement strand
GATCAGCGCGCCAGAATTTCGGTGCATGTCCAGAAGAGTCGCGGCAAAGCTGCTGTTGTGATCGACCATTTCGCGTAACCACGCGCTCGAGAATTGAATGCAATCAGAAGCACCGTAAACCAATGCAGAATAATGCTTGTTCGATCGAAACGTCCACTTGCCGGAGATGCAATTTTTGCCTCTTCCCTTGCGGATTCTGAACTTTGCGTCATGTCGATCTGCTCCGGGTATTGGCTCCGTTCAGCAACCTCGGCATACGCCGCTGATCACGCGGTCGATTCTCGCGTTTTCCTCATCCAAAGTTTGCTCGAACGAAATTGACGTTGAAATATCGGCCGCTTGCGGCTGGCGGTGACCGACCGGCGCCGACCAAGGCTTGGTCGAGGTTTCGCATCCGCGCGGCAGCCAGACCGAGGGAGCCGGAGCGTTTGCGGATGTCATCGATGAATTCGGACAAGCGCTTGAATCATAGATGGCGGCCTGAACCGGTGTCGATGATGCGAACATGATCGATAAGACAGCGGCGGTTCCAAGCAGTGAAAGATTAGTCATCGTCTGTCTCCCGAAAGTTGCGCGTCCTTCGTAACGCCTCCGCAGCAGACTCCCGTTTGAATCCGTTTATTCCTTCGAACACGAATTGTTTGACGCCATGCACTTCGGGTACGGGATCATGATTTAAGGACTTTATGGCGTTCGAAGCGCTGACCACGCCTTGGGGCTTCCCGTGTTTCGTGCGCTTTCCTTGTGTACATGCCGCCGCCACTACCCCGGAGCAGCGTCTGAACCTATCGCTTCGCTCATTTCCTCCAGACGTATCAGTCTTCCCCGATAGTCGGGTCGACCCCCGCATTGTCCTTTTCGAGGATTGCTCGGCGTTCACTCGCGTTGCGGCCTGTACACTCGCGCCGTCACCAATTCGTGACACGCTAATCGAAGGCTTCAGCCACTTCGTACCTCTATGACTGTTCCGATTGCTTCCGGCGGGAGCGATTGCCGGGTGGGATTTGCACCCACTGGAAAGTGCCGCTTTTGCACGGCGTACACCCATGAGCAGACATGTTGCTGCGATTAAGTCGATTGTTGCGCTTTCGCACTTGCCGCTTGGTCGCACCGCCGCCGCTCGGTCAGATTTTCGCGATGTCGGCCAGGCTTGCCTTCAGCCGCGGACTTGCGAAATCGAGGAACGCGCGCATCTTCAACGGCACCAGCGGCGGCCCGGTGTGGACGAGGTGGACAGGTAGCGGCTCAGGACCGTATCCGCGGAGCAGACTGACCAGTCGCCCCTCGCGGATCGCCCCAGCTGCCTGATAGGACGTCAACCGGGCGATACCGATGCCGGCGATGGCGGCTTCGATGATCGCATCGGCGGTATTGGCGGCGAAGCGCGGCCTTATCGCTACGGTCTTCGCATTGGTGCCCCGCCCGAACGGCCAGGTGCGTACCATCTGCAGCCCCTCAAAGCCGATGCAATCGTGTTGCGCCAGATCGTCTGGAGCAACTGGTGTGCCGCGCGTCGAGAGATAGGCAGGGCTCGCGCAGATAACCCAGTGGATCTCCCCAATCCGCGCGGCGACCAGTCCGCTGTCGGGCAGATGGCCGATGCGAACGGCCACGTCGACGTGGTTTTCAACGAGATCGATGACGTGATCGAAAAGCACCACGCGGACGTTGACTTCCGGATAGGCGGCAAGGAACGCGAGCACGACCGGCGTCACGTGCAACTTGCCAAACATGATCGGGGCAGTGACCAAGAGGTCGCCGCGCGGTATGCGATATTCCCCGGCCGCCGCACGTTCGGCCTCCTCCAATTCCTCAAGCACGCGCCGACCGGCCGCAACGAAAGCGCTGCCGGCATCGGTTAGCAGCAATTTGCGGTTGGTGCGGATCACGAGCTGCGTGCGCAGACGCGCCTCGAGTTCGGAGACCTGGCGGCTCACTGTAGGAAGCGGCACGCCGAGCTTGCGAGACGCCGCCGACAGGCTGCCCCCGTCGACTGCCGCGAGCAGCGTCCGGATCGCGTCGAACCGATCCATGTCATCCTTCCAATTTCTGGAAGCCTGCGTTCAAAAACTAGTGGATACCGCGCAAAATCGAAAGCTCCTAGTTGGCTGTCAGCGGACGTAATGGCCCCGACGTCGTGAATCCAACGAACGGAGACTTTCGATGACAACGCATTTCAGGACCGTGGATGTCGGCGGTACCGAGATCTTCTGCCGCGAAGCGGGCGACCGCGGCCGGCCCACTATTCTGCTGCTGCACGGCTTTCCCTCGTCGAGTCATATGTTCCGCGACCTGATCCCGGAGCTCGCGGATGACTACCACGTCATAGCGCCTGATCTGCCAGGCTTTGGCCAGTCGGCCATGAAGCCGCGCGATGCCTTCAGCTACACGTTCGACAATATCGCCGATGTCATGGACCGCTTCACGGTGGTCGCAGGCCTGACACGCTTTGCAATCTATATCTTTGATTATGGTGCGCCCGTCGGCCTTCGGATCGCGGCCAAACATCCCAAGCGGATCTCCGCGATAATCACCCAGAACGGCAACAGCTATGTGGAAGGCCTGTCCGATGCGTTCAATCCGGTACAGGCCTATTGGGCCGATCCGAGCGCGAAAAACCGCGCCGCGCTTCGGGGCTTCCTCACTCCGCCGACGACGCTGTTTCAGTACACCCACGGCGTCACCGATCTGAGCCGGGTCTCGCCTGATGGCCGCAATCTCGATGACTTCTACCTGGCTCGACCCGGCGCCGACGAGATCCAGCTCGACCTGCTGCTGGACTACGCCTCGAATGTCGCAGCCTATCCCGCATTCCAAGCCTACTTCCGCAAGCATCAACCGCCGCTGCTGGCGGTCTGGGGCAAGAACGACCCCTTCTTCGTTCCGCCGGGCGCCGAAGCCTTCAAGCGTGACCTACCCAACGCTGAAATCCGCTTCTTTGATACCGGCCACTTCGCGCTTGAAACTCACGCCAAAGAAATCGGCACGGCAATCCGCCAATTCCTGACCAGCCATGTCGGCTGA
>DATLJR010000397.1:0-6982 GCA_035538755.1 Pseudolabrys sp. | reverse complement strand
GGTGACCTTGAAAGCAGCGCCAAGCGTGAAAGGACGCCACAATACGTTTCGCCCGTGGCGCTCCGCCAACGCCTCAATCTCGAGTGCCGCGAAATAGGCATAGCCCGATGCGAAGTCGAACCAGAACTCGATTGGAGCGGGGCCTTGCGTTGTGTTCATTTGAAGTCGTCGCGTAATCCGGCGGCAAAACGTAATCGCGCTGCTCGCGCTCCGCGCTGCATTGTACGGTCGCGTCTTTCAAGCGTCTATTGTGAGCGACTAAGTCCGCTTTGGGTCAGAAGCAGACATGTACAGCGCACAAGCTCATGTCCGCTTTACCCCCGAAAGCGGACATGTGCAGCGCAAACACAGATGTCCGCTTTGGGCCAATAGCGGACTCATGCAACGCAGCAAAACAGGGACAGCTATTCGATCACCTCGTCGGCGGCAACGAGCAGGTGGGCCGGTACATCAAGGCCAAGTGCCTTCGCAGTCTTGAGATTGACAGTCGTCTCGAATCTTGTTGGAGCCTGAACTGGTAAATCGGCCGGTTTGTCACCACGCAGGATGCGGTCGACATAAGAGGCAGCCAGCCGAAACAGGTCGTTCTGATCGGTCCCGTAGGACATCAGGCCGCCGGCCACGACGAAGGTCTTGAGCGCGTAGACCGCCGGCAGGCGGTGCCGAGCAGCGAGCGCGACGATGAGATCGCGATGGACGATAGTACTGGCGTCTGGCGGAAAGATCAGGCTGTTATTGGGCCTACGCGCCAACTCCTCGATGGCGCGCTCGATGTCGGCGGCCGTTTGAACGGGACTGTCCGTTAGCTCGATCCCCAGCGAGGGCGCCATGGCTTCTGCGGATCGCAGGAAGTACTGATAGGAAGACACTTTCGGGTTGGCCAGCAGTGCGGCACGCGTCAGGTGCGGCGCAATTTCCCTGAGCATCGCTAGCCACTTACCAATTATAGTTGCCTCGTAATGTAGCACGCCGGTGATGTTCCCACCCGGCCGCGGCAAGCTCGCGATGAAGCCCAGGCCGATCGGGTCGGAGACGTTGACGAATACTATGGGAATCGTGCGGGTCTCACGCTGTAGTGCGTGGATGGCTCCAGGTGTATGCCCGAGGATCACGTCGGGTTGAAGGGCAACCAGCTCCTTCGCGAGCACTGGAAACGGGTCGGCCCGGCCGGCCGCGAAGCGATAGTCAATATGAATATTGCGGCCCTCAACCCATCCACGTTTTGCGAGGCCCTGCTGAAATCCCGTCAGGCGCTCCTCAGTTTCCGGATCATCCTTGGCAAAGGCGATCAACGCGCCGATGCGCCGTGTCGCGTCCGCTTGTCCGCGCGCCGCAAGCAGTAATCCGACCGCCGCGCCACCAAGAAGGGCGATGATTTCGCGCCGCCTCATTGCCGCTCTCACGCTCAAATGAGTCATCGTATCGGCTAAAATTAGATGCTTGAAGGGGCGGTCGATGTCCGCTTTGGGTCAAAAGTAGACATATGCAGTGCAAACAGGCATGTCCGCTTTACCCCCGAAAGCGGACATGTGCGGTGCAACTAGTGATGTCCGCTTTGGGCCAAAAGCGGACATTCAAGACGGGTACGACCGTTCATCGAGAAACGCTATCGCCGCGATGTTGAACATGCGCGTGCGCGGGCGCTTTACCGATTCCGATCTGGTCAACTAGCTGGCCCGGCGATCCAGAACAACAATCCAGATTAGGGTTGCGATCATCAGCGTGCCACCGAGAGCCGATGCCAGTGCCCAGTAATCTATTGCCGCGATTTGCATGTTTGCAGACTAGGAGGAGCGGCGAATGCCATATGTGAAGTAGGTCACAAAGGGACGGGAAATTTTGCCCCAGAAGAGGCTCCGGAATAGTGACGTCACTAAGGGGGCCTCAGTAATGTCCGCTTTGGGTCAAAAGCGGACATCGCCGACTATTCAATAATCTCATCAGCGCGGGAAAGGAGCGAAGGCGGCACGGTGAGGCCGATTGCCTTAGCGGTCTTGAGGTTGATCACCAACTCGAATTTGGTCGCGCTCTGCACTGGAAGGTCGGCGGGCTTTTCGCCCTTAAGGATGCGATCGACGTAACCAGCCAAGCGATGGAGACGTTGGGCTGCAATTCCTTTATGCGTTGCAACGCCGACCTCAACTTGGCCAGCTTGCGCAAAACTCTCCGGCCAGCTGTTTCGCAGTTGGTGGATCGTCGCTCCGCACTTCCAAATTCTCAGATCAAATACGGAATTTTGTTGTTTATTGTGCGATACATACCCTTACCTTCGAGAAGCGTCTCCGCCATTTTCACAACCGTATCCGGATGAATGACTTTGAGAGCGTCTGTTTCGTTGGTGGCCGGGTTCTTGTGTGTATACGGCATGTAGCTCGGGCTTGAGTGGAAAAATTCATACATGCATACGCTATTGCCGAGTGGTCCGTACATGTAAGGCGTTTCGGGTCCAAAGAGAACAAGACATTTGAGCGGAGTCATCGAAGCAAAGTGGGGATTGCCGGAATCGTTTGAAATGAGAAGGTCGCTGAGTAGGAAAAGTTCCATGAGTTCAGCGAGTGTCGAGGTGCTGTGACGGAAATTAATGCAGCGACCACTATTCACATGCTCATGAATATATTCGGCGACAGGACCGTGCGAAGACATCCCGACTAAGAGCACGAGGCTGCTCTCGTGCAATTTCAACAATTTTTTTACGACCTCCACATACTGATCCTTGGGATAGTCGCGACTCGGGAGGTCGTATCCTACGGTGGGGACGACGAGAATAATCGGGTGATCCGAATATTCGGGAAAGAGGTCGCGGATCTTTTGTTTCACAATCATTGCTACGTCCGACCTTGAGCGGTATGTCGGCACGACTATTTCATCTACCGGAATAGGCCCGTCATAGTTGTAGTATTTCGTACTAAGGTGCACGGCCGATTTTGTAAGTGCGAGAAAATTCCGCGCAATGTGCATGTTTTGATTGAAAGCGCATTTCACATCATAAAATGTACCCCGATAGAGACCTTCGAATTTATAACGATAAAAACCCGCTTTAAACTTGGCGCACACGAGGAAAGAAATAATCGCAGAAATTCTCGTAAAAAGCTCAAAATCGATGATGAGATCGATGTTCTGCCTCGACAGAGCCCTCGTCTGCTTAAGTGTCGACCACCCTAACGACCAGAATGAGCTGTTATCGATCCCGAAAACATTTTGCGACGGTAGTGCGCCTTGAATGAGCCAAGCCTCTCTTAAGTTATCAAGACACAAGACATGGATCTCGGCGAGCGGAAGTGCCTTCTTAATGTATCGCAAAGAGGGGTAGGCCATCAGCGACGCCCCCATTTCGAAAAGCGCGATCACGAGGACTTTTTTTATCGTCCGGTCTTTCGGAATCTTTCGGAATAAGTTGAAAAACGAGAAGATGAAACAGACGAGTGATCCGATGTGTCGGTCGAAGAAATAGTCCAATGCACGAATTGTCAAACGGTGGCTCATGAATTCGCCGACTCTTATGCCCGAAATAGAACTTGTTTGACGTCGCTACTTCCTGGGATAGGAAATCTCCTGTTCGTGCTGTTGGCCAGCACATGCGACTTCCGGAGAGCAGCGCGAGCTCTGGAAGCGCGCCAGGTTGGCGTCGCGTGGGAGCGGGTGTTTTAGGTGATTGCCGTAAAGGATCCGCACGTCGACTTCCCGCATCGCAGAGCGTCCAAACAAGAACGACGGCAATTCGGTTATTGAGTCGAAATACGGAGCAAGCGACCTATCGATGCCATCCATTCGATCGCGACGGCCGATAATTAGCGCGTCGCGGCCGACAAGCAATTTTGGATCATAGCGAAAGCCATATTGCTTGCTCTCGCCATAAACTTGCATCGGAATTGAATCGGCCAAAGCTTGATCGATCTTACCTATATCGATCGGACTTCCCGATATGACGAAAAGCTCCTTTTTTTCGAGCAGCCCGCGCTTTTGCAGCTCTTCACGCAGCGGTGCCCATTCAAGCGATTCCAGGGTTGGGTCGCCCTTTGCAAAAGCTGCGGGAAACAGTAGCCGACCATAACCAGTTGCCGCGTGACCTACGACCAAGAACGCAAGAACGAGCAGCAGCACGGTTGACGTGATTGCCCAGGTTCGCGGCCGCGTTCGCATAACGGATTCGCTCGCGAGATACTCGCCGAGTACGGGATAAAGCATCAGCCAACCAGGCATTTGCCAATGCGGCAATCCGCGATCTGCCCACAATGGTATGATCGTAAAGAGAAAGATCGTTGGAATCGCCAAACAAAGACAATACCAAGTGCGCTCGGCGTGGCTGCCAAGGCGCAACGCTTTGTACGTCGCCATGACCATCGGCACGAAGATCCACGGGAACATCCAAAGCATCTGTCCACCGAGATTGGCGAGGAATTGTCCAACCTTGGGGAAACCGTGACCGGTGGCGCGCGCACCTTGGAACGCGAACGAAACCCAATCGTGCTGGGCGTTCCAAATGATCACCGGCAAAATGATAACTAGCGTAAAGACTGCACCGACCCATGGCGCCGGATGTATCAGTATACGTCGCCGCTTCGGAGAGCTGACGATGTAGATGAACAGTCCTGCTACGAACAAGGCGGCATGATACTTCGATAGACCAGCAAGACCGATCCAAAATCCGGCGACAATCCAAGTGAACCATGGCGAGGGTGGTTCACGGTCGGGAAATTGTGATCGAGATATTGTGTACGCTGCCGCCAGTAAGCACAGCATCAAAGGCCCGTCCGGCAGAACCCATCCGCCGGCCAGCGTGAAGAAAGCTGACAAGTTAAGCGCCAGCACTGCCCATAAGCCGGCAGTCGGCCCAAATAGTTGCCGCGTGAGCAGAAAAAGCGTCCAGGTGGTGGCGGCAAAAAATACGATGAACGGCAAACGCAACGCGCGCCCATCACCTAGGAACGGTATAAAGAAATGCGTGATCCAGTAGTTGAGGGGCGGGTGATCAAAATAGGAAAGCTTGAGATCGTGCGAAACGCCAATGCCGTAGGTTTCATCAACGCCGAGACCCAGCGTTGCAGCCAGAACTACATGGAAGAACAAAAATGCGAGTATCAATCCGACAACCGCCACCTTGGGCGAACGGAATTCATTGCATAGCCACTCGATGTATTTGGGGTGCTTGGCCCTCACGACGGGAACGGCGTCAGCCCGAAATTCGGAGCGGAAAAGCATGCTCGTTTATGGCAACTCACTTCAATTCTGATCCAGAAGACGTGATGGCTCTTTTGCACTAATATCATTCGGCGCTTCGCTTAGCATTGGCTGACATGAAATCCTGCCCAGTGGAACCCGACTATTCTTAAAGTCTGGCCCCTCGATCAGAGCAATAGCTACAAATAGTAATACCACTAACCACTTGGGGTAATTTCCTAGAAGCGCCCCGCATTTAGTCTTGGCGGTTAACCGATGTAAACAGATCATTCCCGACACCCCTCGCGTCGAAGACGACAGAGCTTAAGCATCCGACGGCGAGAGGCATGTCCGCTTTGGGTCAAAAGCAGACACGTGCAGTGCAAAAGGGCATGTCCGCTTTACCCCCAAAAGCGGACATCGGCGCGCCTATTCGATCACTTCATCGGCGAGAGCGAGCAGCGAAGGTGATACAGCCAGGCCAAGGACCTTGGCTGTCTTGAGGTTGAGCACCAACTCGAACTTGGTCGGCTGAAGAACTGGCAGGTCGACGGGCTTGGCGCCCTTAAGAATCTTGCCGGTGTAAACGCCAGCCTGACGATATAAATCGGGGAGGCTAACTCCATAGCTCATCAAGCCTCCGCCCGCGGTAAATTCGCGAAACGGGTATATCGTGGGTACCGCGTGTCTCGCAGCCAACGCTATGAGCTGACCACTCCGATCTATAAAAAACGAATCTGGGGCAACGACAACGGCATCGGCTCGTCCATCGGCCAAACCCGCAAATGCTTTATCGATCTCGATTTCAGTGCTGGCGTTTGCGATACGGATTTGGTGGCCGAGAGTACGCGCTGCCTCTTGGGCGCCTTTTAGATAAGGTTTCGAGACCAGATTCGTGGGGTTGATCAGAAAAAGTATCGATCTTGCGGTGGGCATTAGCTCGTGAAGTGCCCCCAGCTGTTTACTGCCGAGTGCGCCAGAGATTAGGCTTATCCCGGTAACGTTACCGCGTGGTCGATTCAAGCTAGTTACAAGGCCATTGGCGACTGGATCGTCCCCGCTCAAAAAGACTATTGGAATATTCGTAGTTGCTGTCTTGGCCACCGGAGCCGCCACAGTATTTGCGACAATTGCAGCCACCTGACGACGTACAAGATCGTCAGCCATTCCCGAGAGTCTGTCGTACTGACCCTCCGCCCAGCGGTAGTCGATCGTAACGTTTTGGCCTTCGATGTACCCAGATTCTTTGAGTCCCTGAAGGAATCCGCTCACGTTCGGTGCGTATGCCTTTGCCGATGCGCCACTGAGGAATCCGATTACCGGAATAGCAGGCCGCTGCGCGCGCGCCGCTAGCGGCCATGTGGCCGCAGCGCTTCCAATTAACGAAATGAAATCGCGCCGCCTCATTGCACCCCCGAGGCTTGGACAGTAGATCGTAGCAACCTTCACGCGCGCTCAGGAAGGGGCGATGTCCGCTTTGGGTCAAAAGCAGACACTTGCACTGCACCAGCCTATGTCCGCTTTGGGCCAAAAGCGGACATCCGAGCGTCACCTGCCCGCCGCCGGTGGGCAAGCCGTCCGCGACATCAAGCCCACTCATTGCAGCATCCGGCGATGCCCATCTTGGCGCCGTCAGCCCGGACGCGCTGCTGGTACCGGGCGAGCTGATGGCCGAGCACGCACCGTCGCGACAGGGGTCACTCCGGCAGCCCGGCTTTGCGCAGGCCGTCTTCGTATCTGGCGAGATCTTCCGGACGACGGAAAGGTAAAAGGTCCTTCACACTGGAAACGCGGAATCCAGGATCCAATTGACGAAAGCGCGCGG
>DATLJR010000396.1:0-2676 GCA_035538755.1 Pseudolabrys sp. | reverse complement strand
GACGCCATACGCTTGCCAGCCAGAGCTGCCTTTCGGGCGGCAAGCCGGCAGGACGGTAATAGTGGGTCAGTTCTACGAAGCCCGCCGACGATACAAAGCGGCCCCAAGTCTCTAAATCGAGATACGCGCCGTAACGCCCGTCGTTCCAACCTTCCTCATTGTGACCGCGCGGATTCGAGCTGAACAGCACGCCACCTGGCCTTAGACATGCACGCAGTTCCAGCAACACGCGCGGCAACTCCTGACTGGGGACATGAAACAGCGAGGCGTTGGCGAATACGCCATCGAAATAGTTTTCAGGAAGATTGAGCTTGAGGAAATCCTGCTGCCATACTTCGCAACAGCTATAAGCGCGTGCCATGGCCGCGAACTGCGCGGCCCCTTCCAAACCGATTGCGATGTGGCCGAGTTCGGCGAAGACTTTAAGGTCACGCCCGGGTCCGCAGCCAAAATCGAGTATTGCAAAAGGCCGTTCACGCTCGATGTGTTGCAACATCGCTGCGATGTTCTGGCTAACGTCGTGATGGCGAGTGCCTTCCCAGAAATCTTCGGCATTCTGGTTGTAACAGTCCACCGTCAGGTCGGCGATTTTTTCGAGCTCTTGCGCATTCAATTTCATGTTCAGGGGACCAGGTCTCTTCAGTGAAAATGCGGATGCAGTACCCATGAAATTTGAGCTAGGCTTAAAGCCTCGCATTGTCATTCACGAGGCGCATTCCATGCCAGTTTCCATGTACACCGTGTCCATCCCCGTCTTCATCCAGCACCTCAATGGGCTCAACACCGTCCTAGACAAGGCCGCGGCCTGGGCCGCCGCGCGCAAGGTCAACGAGGCCGATCTTTTGAACATGCGGCTATCGCCGGATATGTTCAATCTGACCCGACAGGTGCGGGCGGCAACCGATCACGCCGCCAACGCCGCTGGGCGTCTCGCCGGCAAGGAGCTTCTAAAGTTCGCTAACGACGAGACCACTATTGCTCAGTTGAAAGACCGCATCGCCAAGACAGTCGACTATCTCAAAAGCGTCAAGCAGAGCGAGATCGACGGTACCGAGGGCAAGGACATCAGCATCACCTTCCCAAGCGGGCAGACACGCCAATTCACCGGACAGAGCCTCCTGCTCGGCAACAGTCTGCCAAACTTCTGGTTTCACACCACCACTGCCTACGACATCGTCCGGCAGTGCGGCGTCGAGGTCGGCAAGCGTGACTTCATGGGCACGCCGCCGAAGTCGTAAGCCAGTCTGCGAACTTATCGGCGCTTCGATCGCGATTTGCGGGCGGCGTAACGGGCATCCCTGGCCGCTTTTTGTTCGGCTTGGCGTTCACGTTCTGCGCTTTCGGTCTCGGCGCGCTCGGCCTCAATCGCAGCGTCGCGTTCGGCCTGCTGCGCCGGTTCGGCCTCACGGGCTTTCTTTTCCGGCCTTCCGATTTCGCGGGTAGTCTTGATCGCACTGCGCTCGGCGGCGCGCGCGGCTCGCGCTGTCAGCCTTTCTGCCAACGCCGGGTCAGCGACCTTGGCGCGAAACTTTTCCAACGCGACCTTCCTCGCTTTGGCCGCGGCCTCTTGGCGCTCGATGAAATCCGGTTGCTTAAAGCCAGCCATCTATTTTCGACCTTGTATCTCGATCTTGTCCGGCCTGCGCGGCTCGGCGGGCTTAGCTGCGTCCATTCCCGTCAACGCACGCGCCGCGTATCTCCCGACGAAATGTCCGCGGCAACGCCAGCGGGGCGGGATCCAACTAGGGCCAAGCGGCCCGGTAAATGGCACCAACACTGACGCTCCGTTTGCAACCGAAGTCCAGTCCTTTCTGCGATTGAGATGTGGTGACGCACAGAGCTGGTTTTAGGTTTGAGTCCTCTCAGCCCCACCACCAAAAAATGTTGTGTTTGATTTTCCATTGGTTTTTGCCAGAATTGCCAAACCGGTCTCTAGTGGTTTGGCAATTTTGTTCACGCCTTGGTCCGTTTGATCTCGACTGTTGGTGCAGTGATCTCGCCGCGCATCGCTTCCACAGCAAGCTTCCGCCGATCGAAGGCGGCCGTATATCGCTGAACTTCGCTAAGCGTTTTGTGGCCGGTGTCAGCGGCGACCGCATGAGCGCTCCCGTTTTTCTCAGCAATCAGCCGCGATCGCGCCTTGCGCAGTCCATGTGCCGATAAGCCTTTCGGCAACCCGGCTTCGTTACAGCGGTCGCGAAACCAATTCGTGAAGCCCGCGTCGGTGAATGGCTGACCCTGGCCTGTCACCAAAAAGGTCAAGTGATTGTTTGGCGATGCGTCGATCGCGGCCTGCAATGCATCCGTAATCGGCACTCAGCTACGGGTGTTTCCCGTACACATGCGAAGATGAACGGTGGGGTCCGATAGCAAACACCCGTAGGTTTGCAAAAGCGCGGACAGACGTCGCATTGGACGCGGCCGTCCGGCAGCGCATGCCAATAGCGGGTTGGGTGCCCCATAATCGGTTGATTCATGGGACGGAAGATTTAACCTTTCCAGAGTTGGACATGGTCATCAGTTGGAGGCCGGGCAAGATGCAGGCCGGTCCAGGATCGTGATTGCTCGGAGAGCGGCGGTCGCCGGCAGCTTTTATCCTGCGCAGCCAGATCGACTGCGCCGGGAGGTTGTAGAACTGCTCGCCGACGCCGGAACGGCTCTGAAAATCACCCCGAA
>DATLJR010000395.1:0-4209 GCA_035538755.1 Pseudolabrys sp. | reverse complement strand
CGACGCTGGCGAGTGACAGTCAAAAGCCGCGCGGCAACTAGCTTGCTTAGGTGGCCGCTCGCCGTCGCGCGAGAGACATTGGCGCAGTAAGCAAGCTCCGTGGCTGTCAGCGACTGACCGCCCATAAGGGCGTTAAGCATCGTCGCACGCGCAGTGTCACCCACGAGAGCGGCCACTTCCACGAGATTTGACGCCGCGACCATCCTTAACCCTATCGCTGATACCGGAAGCATATCAATCGAAAACAGTTTGGCATGGGCCAAACTGTTTGCGTGAGACAGTTGCAGGCCTCGCAGCAAGAATGCGCTGCAACTTGGAGGCCAGTTAAACGTCATGTTGATCCGGACCCTTTATTTCGAGCAAGCAAGTATCATTGCTGCCGTGGTTTGCAGCCTAACCGTCGCCGGCTTCCTGAAGGGGATAATCGGGGTCGGCATGCCAGTCGTCGCGCTGCCGCTGCTGTCGCTGTTCATCGACATCAAATCAGCGGCCATGCTGCTGAGCATGCCTTTGATTTTCGGCAACTTGCCGCAGGCGCTGGAGGGCGGAAAGACTGGCCGGTGCCTCATACAATTGATGCCGGTGATTCTCGGCATGATTCCCGGCCTCTTCCTTGGAGTTCGAGTCCTGTTGGCGCTTGATGCGAATGTTGCAAAGATTATCGCAGGCCTGGTGCTTATGAGTGTCGGCAGCGTCACGCTGCTCGCGCCGAAGCTGCAGCTTCAGTCTCGCTTGGTTTTACCAACCGGCATCACAGTCGGATTTTTCGGCGGGATTCTTGGGGGCGTCGCAGCGATGCCAGGACCACTTGTTTTCATATTTCTGCTTGCAAAGGGACTGCGTGGAAAGGCGTTTACAAAGGAAGCATCGCTGTATCTCGTCGTTTCCGCCGGCTTGCTGGCAATTCTTCTGACGGCAAGCCACCAGTTCAGTTGGCTTGACGTTTCAGTCTCGACGGCCGCGATGTTGCCAGTCGTGCTCGGCATGTACGTTGGACAACATATGCGCGATAAAATTGCACCTGAGACATTCAAGAAGCTGGTGTTGATCGCGGTCATTGCGGCGGGCGCCGAGTTGCTGCGACATGGTTTCTTCAGTTGATGGGCTTGCGAGTGCAGTGCACCAGGCGATGTCCGCTTTGGGCGAATAGCGGACATAAAGGTGGGCGAGTATACTTTATGCGGCGCGCTCGACCCGCGTGTCGATTTCGCTGCGCAGCATCCCAAAATCGATCGGCTTGATGAAAAGCGCATCAGCGCCCCTCTCCAATGCCTTGCGCTTGGTGTCCGCATCGCCATAGGCGGTGATCATAATGACCGGAACATCGGGTCGAGCTGCCTTGGCTTTGGGCAAGAGTTCCAGGCCCGTCATGCCCGGCATGTTGATGTCGGACAGGATCAGGATTAGCGACACGCCCGTCGCATCAGTGATGCGCTGAAGCGCCATGTCGCCGGATTGGGCAAATTCCATCGTGAAGCGCCCCTCGCGTAGATCGCGCCGGAATTGCTGCCGAAACAGCATCTCGACATCCGGTTCATCATCGACCACGAGGATGAGAAGGTTCACGATTCGCCTCCCGACGTTTAGGACGATGGTAACGACAAAATTATCCAGTCTATGTGACGCAGGTCACACACACGGGGATTTGTTTTGAGGGTTCGCAACATTGTTCGTCACCGGGCACCGCTCGATTTGTCGGCGAATCGAGGCGGCGCGATAGTGCGCCGACGAATGATGCAGAAATCCAAAATGGAACTCCTCGTAAGGGATTTTTTCATTTCAGCTTGCCGCAGGTGGTTCACACGTTTGTGTCATGTCACCACGATGCCTTCCTATAAAATCGACATCGCCCGGCACATCCGGGAGATGTGGTATGTCATCTAGTGTCGTTCGCCAACCGGCTACACCCGAAGACGATTTTCGATCGGAGCAAATGCGCCGATTTGATCAGTGGCGCGTCGCTGCCGACATAGTTTGGCGCTTGCGCGAAGCTGGAATTAGTTGCGAAACGGATGACGATTTCCAAACGCGCCATTAGACCTGTTTCCGTATTCGCTTTACCCCCGAAAGCGGAAATGTGCGGTGCAACTAGGGATGTCTGCTTTGGGTGAATAGCTGACTTCAGCAGCGGTTTCCCAGCGCGCTCCCAGCTTCTTCTCGTCACTACCGTTGCCAACGGCTATCTAGTGCCTCCGGCCGTGTTGGCGGCAGGCAGCGCGATAGTCGCAGCGCCGGGGTCGAATGAGCGTCTAGATTCGATCTGGGTAAGCAATAATGTAATTGTCCCGGTTTGGCATTTTCACCTGCGGCAGCGTCTTTGCATCCATCACGTCATTGTCGTTGATGAGCTTGTTTAAGGAGAGGATATACGCGGTGAGCGCGTAGACTTCATTGTCCGTCAGCGAGCGTGGCGTGTTAAACGGCATCGCCCGCCGGATGTAGTCGAATACGGTTGTAGCGTAGGCGTAGTAGTTGCCGATAGTTTTCAACGTGTCGATTCCGTTGGTGAGCGGAGCGCCGCCGACAAGCGGTCCGGCGCCGGGCGAAGCGCCGCCTTTGCCGCCGTCAGCATGGCAGGCTACGCATTTCTCCGCATAGATCCGGGCGCCTTGCGCAGACGTGCCGCTGCCGGGCGGCAGGTTGGTCCCGTCCGGTAAAATGGCGATGTCCCACTGCTTGATGTCCGCCTCCGATATCGGCTTGCCAAGTTTCGGACTTTGGGCGAGCGCGCTACCGACGCCGAACAAGACTGCAAGGATGAGTGCAGACAGTGGTTTATGCATAGACATGCTTGATCTCCCCCTTGCTGTCGACGCCCCAGCTCGTGAGGCTGTTGTAATGCTGATTGGGGAAGACCAGCGGGGTCGTTACGGGATTACTGGCTTCGCCCCGCGCTGCCACAAACTCCGCGCGTAATGGCTGCACGTTGCCGGCCTCGTCCCAGGCGCGGCTTTGTAGGATTGCGGGTTGCCCGTCCCAGCGCCACGGCATAACAAAGCGTGTAAAGGCCTTCTCGTGCACGGGACCTTGCAGCGCGGCCTCACCCCAGCTCTTGCCACCGTCCGCTGAGACCATAACCTTGGCAATGCGCCCGGTGCCCGAATAGGCGACGCCGGAAATGGCATAGAAGCCCGGCTCCTTCAGGCTGTGGCCGAACGAGGGATAGGTGATGAAACTCTTGACCTCCATGAGGAAATGGAAGCGCCAAGTCTTGCCGCCTGGTAGGATCTGCGAATACGTCTTGGTTTCGAACATGCTCATAGCCGGCTGATCGACAACCTTGATACGACGGAGAAACTTGACATTCATATTACCCTGGTAGCCGGGCAGTAGCAGGCGCATCGGGTAGCCGTTACCGGGCATCAGGTGCTCGCCGTTCTGGTAGATCGCGACCAGCGCGTCGTCGTACGCTTTCTTGACGGGTACGCTGCGATCAAGGAAGTGCGCATCGGCGCCCTCCGCGATCAGCCACTTCGCACTGGGATCGATGCCAGCTTCATCGAGCAGAACCGACAGCGGCACGCCGCTCCATTCGGCGTTAGAGACGAGGCCGTGGATCGCCTGCGCCGTCACCTGCAGTGGCTCTTTGGAGAACATCGGCGCCGAATTGCCAGCGCATTCCAAGAAATTTATGCGGGTGACGAGCGGGTAGCGCGATAGCGTTTCCAGGGTGAACTCGAGCGGCTGGCGCACCATGCCGTGGATAACGAGCTTGTGCTTAGCCGGATCGATATTCGGCACGCCGCTATGATCGATGGAGAAGTGGAGACCGTTCGGCGTAATGGTACCCCCGAGCAGATGGTGGGGCGTGCGCGCGTGCGAATTGCGGAATTCTCCGTTCGGATTGCTCAGCGAGCGCACGACATCCTTTTCGTATGGCGAAGCGGTCTGCACCGCAGGCAAAGTCGAACCGAATTGCAAGCTCCATTGCGGGTCCTTGAGAGGCTCGGCGGCGGCGTCGGTCATTGTCCCGGCAGCGCTCATCGCGCCCGCGAACGCGATGCCGTGCCCGAGCACTGCACGGCGATTGATCAAACCGTTACCAGCGACGGGTTCCTGCGAGGTCGCGCGTCCTCTGCGTTGCGAACTGATCATGATGTCCTCCCGGATGGGCGTTGTCTTGCCTATCCTACTCTTCCAAACAGCTGGATATGCTGATCTTCGATGTAGCAATTGTCCAGAGCGTCGCCATCGCTGGGACGCATCCGA
>DATLJR010000394.1:0-7109 GCA_035538755.1 Pseudolabrys sp. | reverse complement strand
CTGTGCAACCTGTCGATCGAAGCGGGCGCGCGCTGCGGAATGGTCGCACCAGATGCAACCACTTTCGCCTACCTCAAAAGCCGGCCTTTTGCGCCAAAGGGCGGCGAATTCGATCAGGCAGTCGAGGCATGGTCGAAGCTTGGCTCTGATCCGGACGCCGTCTTCGACCGCGAAGTCACGCTCGATGCCGCTACGATCGCGCCCATTGTCACCTGGGGCATCACGCCCGATGATGCACTCCCGATCGACGCTAGCATTCCCGATCCGACGCGTGAGAGCAACCCGGTGCGAGCGCAATACCTGCGCGAAGCGATCGAATACATGGGAGTGACACCGGGAAAAAAGCTGACGGAGATCACGGTCGACCGCGTATTCATTGGCTCCTGCACAAATGCTCGTATCGAGGATCTGCGCGCCGCCGCCGCAGTGCTAGCCGGGCGCGTGTCGAAAGTACCGGGGCTCGTTTCGCCCGGATCGAGTATGGTGAAGCGGCAGGCGGAAGAAGAAGGTCTCGACAAGATTTTTCGTGACGCGGGGCTGGAATGGGCCGAATCCGGCTGTTCGATGTGTGTCGGCATAAATGGTGATCAAGTGCCAGGAGGCGAGCGTTGCGCCTCGACCACCAACCGTAATTTCCGTGGGCGGCAAGGGCCCGGCGCGCGCACACATCTGATGTCGCCAGCGATGGTCGCTGCCGCCGCGGTCAGCGGATATCTCGCCGACGTGCGTCCGATGCTGGCCGGACGCAAAGTGTGAGGTAGGCAATGCCAAAGTCCGTCTGCGCCAGCCTTGGATTGACGCTCATCTGCGCAATGCTGCTGGTCCCGCACGCGCTTCGGGCGGAGGACTATCCCTTGCGGCCGATCAAGCTGCTCGTTGGCGCTCCGCCAGGTGGCACTACTGATACGATTGCGCGGGCAATTGCTGGCCCAATGGCGACGGCACTAAAACAGCCCGTGCTGGTCGAGAACCGCCCCGGTGCAGGCGGCAATATCGCCGCGGAAGCCGTCGCAAAATCGGCACCCGATGGCTACACCCTGTTAGTGAGCTTCAGCAGCCATACGATCAACGCCTCGCTTTATCGCAATCTGCCCTACGATCCGGCAGCAGACTTCACGCCAATCACGAAAGTGGCGACCGTACCGAGTCTGCTCGTCGGCCGTCCACAATTGCCGGCCACCGATCTCAAAGCGCTGATCGATCTAGCTAAAGCCAAGCCAGACAAGCTTACCATCGCGATCGGCGGCATCGGTTCATCGCTGCATCTGGCCGGCGACAAGTTCAAATTGATGACCGGAACGCGGTTGCTGAATGTGCCCTATAAAGGAACCGCCCCAGCGCTAACCGACGTGCTCGCTGGTCACGTCGACCTGATGTTCATCAGCCTAGTCACGGGTGCAGCCCAGGTTCGTGCTGGCAATCTGCGCGCTTACGGCGTGACCAGCCCGCAACGGCAGCCATCATTCCCAGATGTACCGGCGATCAACGAGGTCGTTCCGGGATTTGAATCGAACGCGTGGTTTGGAGTGTTTGGTCCGGCAAAGTTACCGCCCGCGATTACCGAAAAACTGCATGAGGTCATCGTTGCCGGACTCGCCGATGCAACCTTGCGCGAGCATCTGCAAAATGAAGGGGCTACGCCGGTGGGCGATACGCCGGCCGAATTCGCAACTTTTGTCCGTCAGGACATCCAACGTTGGGCACCGATCGTGAAGGCGTCAGGCGCAACGCTGAACTAGAGCGATAGGAACCGCGGCATGGAGAAATTCGTGCACCTCACCGCCAAAGCCTGCCCACTGGTGCTGCCTAACCTCAACACCGATCAGATCCTGCCAGCGAGGTATCTCAAGTGGTCGCGTTCGAAGGGCCTCGGGGCTGTGCTGTTCCAAGACTTGCGCCGCGACGCTGATGGTAACGAACGCCCCGACTTTCCACTCAACCAGGCGGCGTACCGCGACGCCAAGGTACTGCTTGCCGGTCGCAATTTCGGTGGCGGCTCGTCGCGCGAAGCCGCCGTCTACGCCATTTACGACCACGGATTCCGCTGCATCATCGCGCCGTCCTTTGGCGACATCTTTGCGCAGAATGCCGTCAAGAACGGTCTACTGACCGCAGTCTTGCCCGAAGACGATATTGCCAAGTTCGCGGCCCTGGTGGCCTCCGATCCAGAGCAGCAGATAATGGTTGATCTCAAGCAGCAAACGATCAGCTGCGCAGATGTGGGCGTTACGTTTACGATCGATCCGGTCAGCCGCAATCAATTGCTGAACGGCTGGGATGACGTCGATCTGACCGAAAGCTATCGTGCCACGATTGCTTCGTTCAAAGCGCTGGACCGACAGAGACGCCGTTGGGCAGTCCCAGCCAGATGATGAAATCGGCAGCAAGATTCGAAATCGCGGGCCCGCTCGAACGCCTACAGAGGCAGTTGGTATCGCCGCGGATAAGATAAGATATGAATTCGCATCAGGGTTGTAGTGCATGACCTTCCGCTTGTTGGCCCTCATTGCTTTCATTCTCGCATGCTGCGCGCCGGCGCAGGCACAGGAGCACTCTTTCGCTGCCTTCGTCGCCGAGCTGTGGCCTGATGCACAAGCGATGGGGATCACGCGCGTCACATTCGATACTGCGATGAAGGGCGTTACGCCCGATCCGCGCGTAATCGCCGCCACCAGGCGCCAGCCCGAATATGGCAAGCCGGTCGGCGCCTACATCAATGATATGGCCTCACCGCGCCGGATCGCCACCGGCCAGCGCAAAGCGCAGGAATGGGCGAAGCTCTTCGACGCTGTGGAAAGGAAATTCGGCGTCGAGCGATGGGTACTGATCGCGCTGTGGGGCATCGAGACCGATTATGGCGCTGAGAAGGATCGCTGGGACGTGTTCCGCTCGCTCGCGACGCTCGGCTATATTCGCTATCGCCATCCCTATTTCCGCAAAGAACTTATCGTCGCGATGCGCATCATGCAGGACAACAAATTCCCGCGAGAGAAGATGGTCAGTTCATGGGCCGGCGCGATGGGCCAGACCCAGTTTATGCCAACCAACGTGATCGACTATGCTGTCGATTTCTCTGGCGACGGCAAGAGCGACATCTGGAGCAACGTGCCGGACGTGATTGCCTCGACCGGCAATTACCTGCACAAGTATCATTGGAAGACCGGCCTACCGTGGGGTTTTGAAGTCGTGGTGCCGAACGGCTTTGACACCATGAAGAGCCACGCGAGCTATGACGAATGGGCCAAGATCGGCGTGCGCCGCGCCGATGGCAAGCCGTTCCCAGCAAGCGGCCAAGGAATCCTGTTCTTCCCTGCGGGCATCAAGGGTCCCGCCTTCATCGTCACCGAGAACTATCCGACGCTGATCGAGTATAACAACTCTGACGCCTACGCGATTGCGGTCGGTCACCTCGCTGACCGCATGGCTGGCGGCCAGCCGTTCAAGGCCGCTTGGCCGGTCGACGACCGCCCACTCTCGCGCGACGCGCGCATCGCCCTGCAGAAGAAATTGTCTACGCTCGGCTACAAGGTGAACGACTTCGAAGGCCATGTGGACTTCGATCTGCGCGATAACATCCGCGCCGAACAGAAGAAATTCGGGATGACCCCGGACGGCAACCCAACCCCGGCCCTGCTCGACAAGCTTGGCGTCAAGGTGCCGTGACTGCTGTCCTGCCGTGGCGAGTGTCTGGGCCTCGTGCCGAACCTTGCCCAAAGCATCGAGGCGACTGCGCGATATTGGCGGGGTCGGCCGACAGGGATTGCCGGTTTCCATGGATAGCGCATGCGGAAATTTTTGCATGCCGGCTTCCGCCGTAAGACACAGAAACTACATGGTTTATCCCGAAAGCATTAGTAAAGTAGTTGCGTGTCTATAAAATACAATCACTGATTTCAATTGGCGGTTCATAAAGGTTTCCAGATTTCAATTGGCGGTTCATAAAGGTTTCCAAGGCTACCCTTATTTGACAGTTAGGGGTGCCTTCACCATGTTCCGGCTAAAGGAAGCGGTCGAGGTCGACCGGAATCGTGTTGATTTCGTCAGCTAACCCATTGGATTTTCATGAATATCGTCGTTGTAGAGTCGCCGGCCAAGGCGAAGACCATCAATAAATACTTGGGACCCGGCTACGAGGTCGTGGCGTCCTTTGGCCATATCCGCGATCTGCCTGCCAAGAACGGCTCAGTCGACCCAGAGGCCAATTTTCGCATGATTTGGGAGGTCGACCCCAAGTCCAACAAGCGGATCAATGACGTCGCCAATGCCCTCAAAGGCGCCAGCAAGCTGATTCTAGCCACCGACCCGGATCGCGAGGGCGAAGCCATTTCCTGGCACGTGCTGGAAGTGCTGAAGGAAAAGCGAGCGCTCAAGAAACAAACGGTTGAGCGCGTCGTCTTCAACGCAATCACCAAGCAGGCGGTGACCGAGGCAATGAAGCATCCGCGCAACATCGATGCCGCGCTGGTCGACGCCTACCTCGCCCGCCGCGCGCTCGATTATCTCTTCGGTTTCACGCTCTCGCCGGTGCTCTGGCGCAAGTTGCCGGGCGCGCGCTCGGCCGGCCGAGTGCAGTCAGTGGCGCTGCGTCTCGTCTGCGACCGCGAGCTGGAAATCGAGAAATTCGTCGCCAAGGAATATTGGTCGATCTCGGCGACGCTGGCGACGGTGCGGAATGAAACCTTCGAAGCCCGCCTCGTAGGCGCCGACGGCCAAAAAATCCAGCGTCTCGACATCGGCTCCGGCGCGGAAGCTGAAGCCTTCACACGCGATCTCGAAGCCGCAACCTTCAACGTTGCCGCGGTCGAGGCGAAACCCGCACGCCGCAATCCGCCGCCGCCCTTTACCACTTCAACCATGCAGCAGGAAGCAAGCCGCAAGCTCGGCTTTTCCCCGGCTCACACCATGCGCCTCGCGCAGCGGCTCTACGAGGGCGTGGAGATCGACGGCGAGACGGTCGGCCTCATTACCTACATGCGTACCGACGGCATCGATCTTGCGCCGGAAGCGATCAACGACATCCGCGCAATGCTTGGCAAGAATTACGGCAAAGAATATGTGCCGACCACGCCACGCGAATATCACAATAAGGCGAAAAACGCGCAGGAAGCGCACGAAGCCGTGCGTCCAACCAGCGCTGCGCGCACGCCAGCCGATGTTGCCAAGCACCTCCATCGCGATCAAGCGCGGCTTTACGAGCTGATCTGGAAGCGCGCGGTTGCGAGCCAGATGGAATCGGCCGAGCTGGAGCGCACCACCGTTGATATCGCCGCTAAGCTCGGCAGCCGCAACCTCGAACTGCGCGCCACTGGCCAAGTGGTCAAATTCGACGGTTTCCTCGCGCTCTACGAGGAAGGCCACGACGACGACGACCTGGATGAAGAGAGCCGCCGCCTCCCCGCGATGAGCGAAGGCGAGCTCCTGGAAAAGCAAGCGATCAATTCCTCGCAGCACTTCACCGAACCGCCGCCGCGCTATTCTGAAGCCGCGCTCGTCAGGCGTATGGAGGATCTCGGTATCGGTCGGCCCTCCACTTACGCCTCCATTCTGCAGGTGCTGCAGGATCGCGGTTATGTGCGCATCGACAAGAAGCGCCTGGTGCCGGAAGACAAGGGCCGCGTTGTGGTCGGTTTCCTGGAGAGCTTCTTCCAGCACTACGTCGAATACGATTTCACCGCCACTCTGGAAGAACAACTCGACCGCATCTCCAACAGCGAGATCGACTGGAAGAAAGTGCTGCGCGATTTCTGGGTCGATTTCATCGGCGCGGTAAAGGAGATCAAGGACCTGCGCGTGACGCAGGTGCTCGACGCGCTCAACGACCTGTTGGAGCCGCACATCTTCCCGCAACCCACGGACGGCAGCGATCGACGTAAGTGCCCGAATTGCGGGAGTGGCCGGCTCTCGCTCAAGCTCGGCCGTTTTGGTGCCTTCATCGGCTGCTCGAATTATCCGGAATGCAACTTCACCCGGCAGATGACGCCCGGCGCCAATGGCAACGTCAACGGCACTAAGGTGCTAGGCGAAGATCCGACAACTGGCCTTGAAGTCACGCTGCGAGGCGGGCGTTTCGGCCCCTACCTGCAGCTCGGCGAAGCGTCAAAGGAAAAAGGCGCGGAAAAGCCGAAACGCGCCAGCCTGCCGAAGGGTCTCGCACCGGATGACGTCGATCTCGAAAAGGCGCTGGCGCTGCTGGCATTGCCACGCGAGGTTGGCATCCACCCAGACGACAAGGAACCGATCATCGCCGGCGTCGGACGCTTCGGGCCTTACGTAAAGCACGGCAAGACCTACGCCAATCTCGATTCCAGCGAGGACGTGTTGACCGTCGGCCTCAATCGCGCGGTTAGCCTGATCGCAGAGAAAAAAGCCAATCCCGGCCGCGGCCGTCGCTTCGGCGCCGATCCAGGCAAGCGGCTCGGCGAGCATCCCGACAAGGGCGGACCGATTACGATCAAGAACGGCCGCTATGGTCCGTACGTCAGCCACGCGGGCATCAACGCCACGCTGCCGGCCGACATGACGCCTGACACTGTGACGCTGGAACAGGCGATCGGGCTGCTCGAAGCGCGCGCGGCTAAGATGGGCAACGCCCCAAAGAGCCGCCGCGTCGCCGGCCGCAAGAGGGTTTCCGGCAAAGCGGCGGCCTCGCGCGCTGTCAAGCCGAAGAAGGCGGCGGCCGCAAAGACAAAACCGGCACGCCGGGCCAAAGTCACCGCCGCCGAATAGCTGGCGTGGTCCGCTTGCATTATTACATTTGCTGCATCGCGCCGTTTCGGCGTAGGAATTTCTATTTTGAGTAAGCAAACGAAAAAGACTTCTTCACCTCCCTCCAAGGCTGACATTCTCGCCTTCATCGGCGAACGCCCCGGTAAAGTCGGTGCTCGCGAAATAGCTCGCGCTTTCGGCCTCAAGAACGCGATGCGCACCGAACTCAAACGCATTCTGCGAGATCTTGCTGATGAAGGCGAAATCGAAAAGCGCCACAAGAAGCTACATCATCCCGGCTCGCTGCCTTCAACTGTGCTCGCCGACATTACAGCGCGCGATGCCGACGGTGAGCTCATGGCCACGCCCGACGAGTGGGACGAGGAGGCACACGGACCGGCGCC
>DATLJR010000393.1:0-4321 GCA_035538755.1 Pseudolabrys sp. | reverse complement strand
GGCAGCAAGTTCAAGGCGGTGAACAACCGAGACAAGAACTTCACCCGTGCCAAGATGGAGCGGCGCATGGCTCAGATTGAGGAGAGCGTTGCCCGTTACCTGCAGCAACTCGACACTGCCGACCGGCAGGAGCCGTCGGAGCTTCCACATATAAACCTCCTGTGCATAGACAGGCCGTAGGGCATTCGCCGGATTGCGATTTTTGGTAGGATTTGATTCGAGCCATGCCCCTTCGCCTTCTTGGGGGTTGGCAGCATCGGGCGGGTGTTGCAAGCACTCGCGCCCGAGTTGAATTTTTCAATGGTGCATCGCCGCGCGGCGCAGCGTTATTGGCTCGACGAGGACGATCCCGCACGCTTTTCAAGCGTGGACCGCACAACTGCCCATGTCTGCATTAGGCGGTCGATAGCACCCCTGAGTTCGGCGACGGCTGTGTCGTCGAAAGACGAACGCTTAAAAACCTTGCGGTAGGCCTCAGCCACCGCGTGATGGCGGTCGAGGGTGTCGAGGCAATTACGCTTGACGACCTCGGGGTCTTCGACTTCGATATCATCCTTCGTGTCCGCCGGGACCGGCCTCATTTCAATGGTTTTGCCGCCGATATTCACAATCGACGGTGGCTTCATTTCAATGCTTCGGCCCCCGAGAACCTCCACCTGCATGTTTGAAATGATCTCGCGGCCCCCGACCACCTTCACCGGCACCGCCTGAGATTCATCAGTGTTTTCAACGAGCGCATCACGTGACGCGGTCTCCCGGAGCGCTCGACGGCACATGGCGATATTCGAACCTGTGAGCTTTTTGAGCTTATTAGCAGAGATTCCAGGATTGTCCGCCAATACCGACTTGGCCCGCGCAAGCTGGCCCGTGGCCGAACGCTCGCGATACGCCTTCGCTCGCTGCCGGTCCTGCTCATACTTCGTCGCAAGTTTTTCCCGGATTTCCCTCGAGGTCGCGGTGGCTGCTGCGCAACCACAGGACTTCGGGTCTTCCCCGCCACAGCGGGTACACGTCCACACCTGCGCAGAGACGTGTTGTTCCGTTGACATGAGACTCATGTGATTTCTCCCCTTGGATTCTTGGTTCACCGATTCCTTTTTTCTCATTCACTTTTTTTCGATCCATTAGGCTCATGCTTGGAATCGATTAGTAGTTGGTAATCCGCTAGCTCCATATCAAAGGGGCATCGAAAATAATTTGTCGACATCTTTATGCACGTTTAAACACACAGGCTTTATAGGGTTTGTTTAAACGATATTAAATAGGGGTATTTCCCTTTTCATTGGACTTCTCCCCTATTGGCTCGAGGACGATCCCGCGCACACCACCGTCACGTGATGCCGCTCTCGCTGGCGACGTTTGACCGCCGCGATCCACCTATCGGCGCGGTCTCGATTAAACTCGGTGAACTCCCAGCGGTGATCGAGGCTCGGCCTCGAGGCAAGCCGCGCGCGCCGCCAGTTCATCCCCTTCGTCATTGGCGCACCCATGCGTTACGGCGTTCGACAAATCTCTGCACAGCCGGGTGTGTCAGCCCCTTGGGATGCCAGTCAGTCTGTTTGATGGGGGCATGCGCAGCTTTATCAACACGACTCAGGTTCGCTGTCCGCGAGGACGCCAGCACCAGCGAAGTAGAAAGAGAAAAATTAGTAAGAGAGGAAGAGGGTGGCGCCGAACCTGCTGACGCAGATTCGTCACCACGAGATATATAGAGGGGTGTAGACGAATTTGCGTCACGAGCCTTGTTCCGCTGACGTTCCCAAGTCCTTCTGCTGATGTTCTTGCTCTCCCATGGCTTGGTCTGAGACAGGGATTGTGAGTGGGGGCGTGCGCCTCGAGCGCGGCGGCGGCGTTCCTGGTAGACGCGCCACATGCGCTTGCGCAACTCATGTCGGGCGCGCTTCCCGACATTGACGCTGCCGATTGTGGTGAGGTGCAGGGCCTGCCGTTGCTCATAGGTGACACCCAAGAAGCGGGCCAAGCTGTCGTCTGACATGCGCGTGCACGTGGTCGCGGCTTCCTCGACAATGGCGGCCGCCTCGGTCTCCGTGATGGTGCCGCCCATCCGCTTCGCGGCCTCCATGACTAACCAAATCGGGTCTGTGGTCTTGGGGTTGTTCCAAAGCCACGCTACCAGCCAGCGATTACGGTCCTCGGTGTCGATTGCACCGACGTGGCGGGCGTGCGCTACGATTTCATGGCGGCGCTTGGCCTTACGGCAAAATCGGCTTGGCCGATGCTTTCGTTTTGAATGTCCACAAAAAAGTGGAGTCCGAGATTGACGATTGCCGACAGGTTTAGTAAACACATTCAAGATCTTCGGCCCCGAAAATTTCCCTTGTTTGAAAAGCTCGGCCGTGCCCAACGGTCGAGCTTTTTATGTTGTCCCTAGGCGGCGACCTTGGCGGTGCTCGGCTCGAGCAACTTCAGCAATGATTCGACGCGGACGAGTCGGCGATCCCCGGTCTTCGTGGATTCCAGCGCGCCGCTCCGCATGAGCTTGTAGAGGGTGCTGCGGCCAATGCCCGAGACAATTACGGCGTCATCGACACTGCAGGTCACGCGCTCCGCGAATGGAATGCGCCGCTTCGCGTCACCGGATTCAATTGGATGCATGGCATGCTTCTCCTTGCATGTTCACGCACAGTACCCCCTGGCGCGTTTGGCACCAAGGGCGCAAATTGCCGGCCTGTGGAAATTACACGAAAAAGCTCAAATATTTAACATGTACACTAGAATCAAAGGTATCAACACGAAAAGGCAAAGGTATCAGCGAAGCGACGTAACCTTGCCCGCTGCCGAACGAACTCACTAGCCGAGGTTACCGACGTGTAACTTGGTAATCGTCGCGCCCTGCGCCACCGGGCGGCTGCAGAAATCCGCCCACGCCTCCATTAATCGACGACGTTTCTCCAGTGCATCGCCTCGGCGGTATGTTTGCTCGACTTTGTTGCCGATGGCATGGGCCAGCGCAGCTTCACAGACTTCACGCGCAAAGTTCGTCTGCTCGCCGGCCCAATCACGGAATGTGCTGCGCATGCCGTGAATTGTCGCCTTATAGCCGAGGCGCTTAAGAAGCTCACGCATCGGGCTTTCGCCCAAATTCTCGCGCCGTTCGCTCGGAAATACGAATCCATTCCGTCGGTAAAGCTTCATTTCGTTCAAGATGGCGAGCGCTCGGTCGCACAGCGGAACGCGATGCTCGCGGCGACTCTTCATGCGCTCGGCTGGAACGGTCCACACCCGCTCGGCGAGGCCGATCTCGTCCCACCTTGCGCCGAGAACTTCGCCGCTGCGACTCGCGGTCAAAATTAAGAACTCCAAAGCCCGTCCGACGATGCCGCTGCGCTCTCGCAGCTTCGCTATCAGGCCCGGGACGTCGCGATAGGCCAGCGCGGCGAAATGCTCCACCGGCAAGATCTCCCGCCTCGAGGGGAGCAACTCTTCGAGATGATTTGTCCACCGTGCCGGGTTATCGCCCGAGCGGAACTGTCTCACCGTCGCCCAGGCCAGCACGCTTTCGATTGCACCACGTAGCCGCGACGCCACCTCTGGCCGCTCGTGCCATATCGGCTCCAACACCCTGACCACGAACGAGACGTCGATGATGTCGACGGGCAGCTTGCCAAGGACGGGGCTTGCGAACCGCGTCATGGCCGAGCCCCATTGATAGGCATGCTTGGCAGACCATTTCGGGCTGTGCGCGCGGCTGTAAGAGGCTACGCACTCGTCGAACGTCCTTCGCTTGGCGCTTGCGGCCGCAAGCGCCGCCCTTTGGGCGTCGCGTTCGGCAATTGGGTCACGGCCCTCATAGACGAGCTTGCGTAGCTCGGCCGCCTTGGCGCGCGCGTCCTTCAGGCCGAAGGTGTGGACCGCGCCCAGTCCCATCTCGCGGCGCTTGCCGTCGATGGCGAAGCGGAAGATCCAAGAGCGGGCGACGCTGTCGCCGTTGACGGTGACTTGCAGATAGAGATTCCCGCCATCGGCATAAAGACCGGGGGTCGTTCGGCGCAGATCTGCCTGCGTGAGCTTGTGAAGCATACCCATCTCCCTACCCGCCATTTCAAGCTGGATAGTAGGGGACGCGGGTGGACGTGTAAAGACGGAATTGGGCTAGGAAGTGCCGATTATAGCGATATTTTTTGAACGCAGGTGGACGGCGGTGGACACTATGGCCTAGGACGCTCGCTCGGACGCGTTCACGTTTTCTCCCCCGGGGGCCAAGTCATTACCCGCCAAGTCATCGCCCGCCATGCTAGTGTCCCGGCTGCGAAGTTCGCAAACCCTTGCGGCACCCCCGGTTTTGGATTTGAAGTCGCCA
>DATLJR010000392.1:0-10523 GCA_035538755.1 Pseudolabrys sp. | reverse complement strand
GCTAAAAGCAGCCATTGAAAATAAAAGGAAAAAAGCTGCAACATACGCGACATACTCGACCTGAGAAAATTGATATAAGTATTTGATTTTGTTGGCGACCCCGGCAGGATTCGAACCTGCGACCTTCAGCTTAGAAGGCGGGGCCTAATCAATTTAATCCCGTAAATTCAGATATTGAGAAACGCCGATTCCATCGGTATTATTTACTGATGTTTACCCGGTGTTAGCCCGTTTTACACCGCGGCGATGTTTACCCGGTGTTTACCCGAGGTCGAATCTATGGCTCGTAAATCGCTGACCGACAAAGGCATTTCTGCGCTTCGCCCGAGGCACGCCAGATACAGCTATGCCGACCCACAGCTCGCGGGTCACTACATCCGCGTCACTCCCAACAACGTAAAGAGCTATATCTGCGCGGCGCGTAATCCCGACGGTAAGCAGGTCTGGACGACAATCGGCAATTGCGAGGTGATGCCGATCGAAGAGGCGAGGGGACGCGCCCGTGAATATTTGCAGCGCGTCCGCGATGGCTTGCCAGCCATTGCACCCAAGGGCGAGACTTTCGGCGCAGTCGCAGCAAATTGGATCAAGCGCCATGTCGAGCCGAACGGATTGCGTTCCGGCAAAGAGATTCGGCGGTTGCTTGATCGGCATATTCTTCCGGCCTGGCGTGACCGGGAATTTGTCGGCATCGGCCGATCAGACGTCGCCGACTTTCTCGATGACGTGCAAGATGATCACGGCGCTCGCCAAGCCGATTACTGCTTGAACATCATTCGCTCAATCATGAACTGGAAAGCCGCACGCACCGATGCCTATCGGCCGCCTATTGTCCGCGGTATGCGACGACAAAGCCCGCACGCGCAAAGCCGAACCCGCATCCTCGACGACGCCGAGATCGCCGCGATTTGGAAACAGGCGGAATCCAAGATGCCGTCGGCATCCGGCAAAGAGGAATGGAACGACACCTTCGGCGCGTTCATCCGCGTCGCATTATTGACGGCGCAGCGCAGAGAAAAGATTCGCAGCATGAAATGGGACGACATCAGCGACGATGGCGAATGGACCGTGCCGAAATCGCCGCGCGAAAAGGACAGCATCGGCTCGGTCATACTGCCCAAGGCGGCGCTCGCCATCATCAATGCGCAGCCGCGTCTCGCCAGTAATCCGTTTGTGTTTGCCGGAAGAGGGCAGGGCGCGTTCGATGGCTTCAGCAAAGCCAAGGCGCGGTTCGATGGCAAGCTGAAGGGTGTCGCGCCCTGGACGGTGCATGATTGCAGGCGAACGGCGAGGAGCCTGCTGGCCCGTGCGGGCGTCGCCGAGCGCGTCGCCGAAAAGGTGCTCGGCCATGCGACCCCTGGCGTCAAAGGCACCTATGACCGATTTGAATATCGCGACGAAAAGGCCGATGCCTTGGTGCGGCTCGCCAGCCTGATCGACAGCATCGTGCATCCGAAGCCGAATGTCGTGCCAATGCGAACACGAGCAAAGCGGGTGACGAAGCCGCCCACGTAAATTTATAACAACTGACGTAAAATTCCGCTAGACAAGCGAAGCTGAATCACGACGCATTTCCATGAGGCGGTTGCAGACGCCGTAACTCAAACTGTGGGGAGAGGGTATGGCGAAGAATGGAAAGAAGGTTGCGTTATGCCGACCTTGAGAGGGGCGGCATCGTCAATAATCGTGCAACGCTCGGAAACTGGATCAAGGACCACGGCTTCCCGCCGGGGCAACTGACCGGCCCCAATTCGCGCACATGGGGCGAGGACGAGGTCCAGACTTGGCTCGATAGCCGGCCCACCGCGCCGAAGCTCACACCGATTGGGAATCGCCAAGGCCGTCCTCGCAAGGCCGAGCACGCCGGAGTCGAGGCGTGACCCGGCATGCTGCATATAGTGAAACCCGCTGCGTTGGGCGCGCAGCGGGCTTCGGTATCCGTCGATTTTTGGCAAGTTGACGGCGCCGAAGATAGTCTAGCCAGATATGCACGGCAAGCCATCTGCGCCGAGCTGACCGGTTCGGACACTTGCACGGTGTGCGGCATTACCGTCCGGTCGAGCATTCCGGTCCTGGTAATGTGCCGCAAGCTGATCGCGGCCGGGCATAATCCCGCGACGCCGCTTGAGGCTTACCGCCGCGGAATCCTTTGCCTGCGAGTCCGCTCGATCGGCGAGGCCGCGGCGCTCGAAATCAACGCCAGAGGTAACGGCTTTATTGCCCGTCGTGCGGTGCGCGCAGGGCCGCTGGCGCGAGAAAACGGGCGGGCCGGCCCATGACAGCGACTCGCCCCGTTTTGTCGATTTTGGTGGGCGAGCGGCATCGCCGTGAACTCGGCGATATTGACCAGCTCGCCGCCAGCATTACCGAAGTCGGACTCCTGCACCCGATTGTCATCACGCCGGAAGGCCAGATGATAGCCGGCGAGCGTCGCCTCCATGCCGCCAAGGCGCTCGGCTGGACCGAGATTCCGGTCAATGTGGTCGATCTCGACTCCGTCGTGCGCGGCGAATTTGCCGAGAATACCTGCCGCAAGGATTTCACGCTCTCTGAGGCTGTCGCCATCAAGCGGGCGCTCGAACCGCTGCAGAAGGTAGCGGCAAGGGAACGGCAGGGCACACGCACCGATAAACATCCGGGCAAGTTGCCCACAAGTTCGAAAGGCCGCGCCGCCGATAAGGTCGCCAAAGTGACTGGCATGGCGCGGCGCACGCTGGAAAAGGCCGAGGCTATTGTTGATGCCGCCGAGGCCGAGCCGGAGAAATACGGCAAGCTGCTAGTCGACATGGACCGCACCGGCCGGGCGAACGGTGTGTACCGCCGATTGAAGATCGCCAAGCAGGCCGAAAGGATTCGTGCTGAGCCGTCGCCGCTGCCGGGTAATGGACCCTATCGAGTCATCACCTGCGATGTGGCTTGGCCCTATGAAAAACGTGACTCGGACCCGAGTCAGCGTGGCGCGCTTCCGTATCTCACAACCTCAATCGCAGACATCTGCAAACTGCCGGTGGCTTCGATCGCTGCCCCGGATTGCATCCTGTGGTTTTGGGTCACCAACCATCACATGCGCGAAGCGTTTGCGGTGCTCGACGCATGGGGATTTGAGCAAAAGACGATTCTCACTTGGGTCAAGGATCATTTCGGCACCGGCGACTGGCTACGCGGGCAAACGGAACATTGTTTGATGTGTGTCCGTGGCGAGCCGGTTGTCGAACTGACGAATCAAACAACCGTCCTGCACGCCCCGGTACGCGGACACTCGGTGAAGCCCGTCGAGTTCTATGAGTTAGTAGAATCGCTCTGTCCCGCACCGCGCTACTGCGATCTGTTCTCGCGCTATCAGCACAATGACAAGTGGGATTGCCACGGCGACGAAGCACCGGGTGTTGAGATGGCAGGTGCGCCCGCCTCAAGCGACTTATCGATTCCACCGAGCCTGCGACGGGGGGCGCCATGAGGGAAAGACTGGAAAACCGCCGCGTTTGCGAGACGTTCAGCTTCATCTGTAATTCACTGAACTACACAGCCTCGATCGGTCGTTTTCCCGATGGCCGCCTCGCCGAGATCTTCATCTCCAATACGCGCTCTGGCTCTCATAGTGATGCAGCGGGACGCGACAGCGCCGTTGTTTGCTCGCTGTGTCTCCAAGCTGGCATTTCAGTTGATGTAATCAGGCACGCGTTGCTGCGCGACGCCCGCGGCGTCGCTTCTTCGCCGCTCGGCGCAGCATTGGACATCATTGCGAGGTGGCCATGAGCGCCCGCTCGATTTTTCCTAGGCTGCAGACGCGCAATGTCGTTCGCTTTCCAGCGCGGCACGCGAGCTGTGTCTGGATCGCCCGCGAAGGTCCCGCCTGGCTGGTAATCGCACACGAGCATGGTTGGCTGCATGGCGACGATTACACCGCACGTGCCGATGCTCATTGGTTGGCCCAAAATCTCGGCGTGCCAATCAGGAGCGCGGCCGAAATCATCTATCCAAACAAAACGGAGTGTGAAATGAGCGACGATCGGAAATTCGACAACAGCGGAATTTTGTTTCGTAACCACGATAAAGAAACCGACAAGCACCCAGACTACAAGGGCAGCCTCACCATTGGCGGCAACGAATTTTGGTTGTCCGCTTGGCTCAAGGATGGCAAGCGCGGCAAGTTCTTGTCGCTTTCGGTGAGGCCGAAAGACGCAAGTGCTGCGGCGAAGCCCAAGTCGACATTCGACGACGACATTAACGACAACATCGGATTTTAGCGGTGCTGTCATGGCCGTCGGTCGCGCTTCTGCTTTTGAACATTGGAAAAAACAGGCGCGTGCAATTCCAATTATGAACGAGATCGTACGCCGGGGTGTCGAGCTAAAACGTGAAGGCAAGGAATTCATTGGGCCGTGTCCGCTGTGTGGCGGCCACGACAGGTTTGCCGTCAACATCAAGAAAGAGGTTTGGAATTGTAGAGGTTGTGGCGTTGGCGGCGATGTAATCGAACTTGTTCAGCATCTCGACGGCGTGGAGTTTATTGAAGCGTGTACCACATTAGCCGGACCGCCGCCGCAGAATGGCAGGGATGCGGCCGTGACAGCACATGCAATACTGACAGATAAATACATGTACTGCGACGAAAGCGGTGCAGTGCTGTTCGCCGTCGGGCGATATGAATATCAAAATTCAGATGGTTGTTACGTTCTCAAGGACGGCAAGCATAAAAAGCAATTCAAACAGAAGCGGCCGGACCCCGATCACCCGGGGAAATGGATCAACAACATCGATGGCGTCCGGGTCGTGCCGTATCGGCTGCCCGAGCTGATCGAAGCCATCGGCAAAGAGAATTCCATTGCGATCGTCGAAGGCGAGGCCAAGGCAGACTTGTTGTGGTCGTGGAATGTTCCGGCGACGTGCAACGCAATGGGCGCTGGCAAGTGGAAACCGGAACACAGCGAGTTCCTTCGCGGCGCCGATGTGGTGATCCTGCCAGACAATGACGAGCCCGGCCGCAATCACGCCGATGTGGTTGGCGCATCACTGCAGGGCATCGCCAAGTCGGTGCGCGTACTTGAGCTGCCCGAGTTGCCGCCCAAGGGGGACATTATCGACTGGGCCAAAGCTGGCGGCACCGTCGAACAGCTTTATGACCTGAGTGAACGCATAGCCAAGCAGTGGGCACCGCGCTACGCGCCCGGCAAGACCGAAGGCGGCAATAAAAACAAAGGCAATACCGAGGAGGAGGTCGACACGCTTGAAAGCGTCCGCGCCTCAGATGTGAAAATGAAAGCGCTCGTCTGGATGTGGATGAATCGCTTTGCTCTCGGCAAACTCGGCATTCTCGCCGGATTGCCTGATCAAGGCAAAGGCCTAATCCTTTGTTACATCGCTGCGCAGATCACTCGGCACGACCGCGAAAGCTGGCCGTGTAACGAAGGAGTAGCGCCAGAAGGCAACGTCATCCTTCTCACCGCCGAGGATGACCCCGGCGACACTGTGGTGCCTCGTCTGGCAGCCGCCGGCGCAAACCTGACGCGCATTCATATTGTCAAGATGGTTCATACCGGCAAAAAACGACGCATGTTCAGCTTGATCACCGACCTGGAATTGCTGCGCCGGAAAATCACGGAGATCGGCGGCGTCGTCCTGGTCCTGATCGACCCCGTCAGTGCCTATATGGGCCACGGCAAAATCGATAACTACCGTACAACCGACGTCCGCGCCGTGCTCGCGCCGCTAATCGAGCTTGCTAGAGAACTGCGTATCTCAATGATCGGTATCATGCATTTTAACAAGAAGACCGACGTTACAAATGCCCTGCTGCGCATTTCGGATAGCTTGGCTTACGGCGCTGCAGCCCGCCACGTCTACGGCGTGGTCGATGATGCCGAGAACAAGCGCAAACTCATGGTGCGCGCCAAAAATAATCTGTCAGCACACACTGTCGATAAAGCGCTCGCCTACAACTTCAGCGTCTGCTCCAACGTCGGTAAGGACGAGGATACCGGCGAGACCATATCAGCACCCTACATCATCTGGGAGCCAAAGCACGTCGATGTCACGGCAACCGAGGCAATGGCCGCCGCAAACGAAAATAAATCGCCCGTCACACGAGACGCGGCAAAGAAGTTCCTTCTCAAAATCCTCGCAAACGGTCCAGTCGCCAAGAAGGAAATCGACGAGGCGGCCGAGGCAAATTGCATATCCGACGCCACCCTTCGCCGCGCCAAAGATGAACTCAACGTCGAAGCCGAAAAAGATCGCACCTCACCAAACGGACCTTGGACTTGGCACTTGCCAAATCAACCAAAACACTGGGCAAGAAGCGACAATGAATAACCCGTATCACCCACCCTTCTCAGGCTTGACCAGCATCGATTTCCTCGAAGATCCGTGACTCGCCGCAAGTCACGGATGATCCGTCTGCGAGCGCAAAATCGGAAAAAAGACTGCCCAAGTCAGCATCCACCTCACACAGCCACAGGTCACCACACCGATCAATGCCCTCGAAATCCCATCAAAACCACAAAACTAGGTGCGCAGAGAGGAAGTGAGCATCTAATCTAGCGGGGGTCTGACAAGGTTTTGATATTCTAATATATTTGAGTACGTATTCTACATGCTCACCTGCTCACACACCCACCCGTTTGTCGTTGAGCACCTAGAACACCTAGTGACTGCCCGGTTGAAACCCGCTGCCCTGCAGTCGGCTAGGTTAGGGGTCTCTTTCGCGGTTTTGCGGCCCCAATATTTCCGAGTTCCATGACGCTGATTTTTTATTAGGCGGCAAATGTGCTTGCGTATAATAGATTTCATTACATGCAGCTTCGTCTTTTCGCTTTCTGAGGGTTGAAAATGGACGGTTCTGCGGCTGGTACTGCGGCGGGCCATAATCGATTGAACGGTCGCTTTACCGCCGGCAACACCGAGTATCGTGCTAGGCAGCAGCGGCTTGCCGAACGGGTTAGGCAGTTAACCCTCGATTATGATCCTAGCCCGTCACAGCTGGCGCTATTGCCAATTATTGCGCGCCACTTGGATGATGCTTTGCGTGGGCGGAGCGCTGAGCGTCGTGTGCGTGCTGGCAATGCTGCTAATAGGCTTTTGCGTCTGATCCCAAGGCGGAAGCCGCAGGAAGAGCCGTTATCGCCGACCGATTTTGAGCGGGAGATGTGGGCGGGGTTGAAGGGCGATAAGAGCGAGCTCTGAGTTTTGGTGGTATATTTGGTCATGGATGATGTTCAGCCACAGCCGCCAGACCTAAAGGCATACGCCGATCGGCTTGAGGTTCTCTGCCGCGCCCAGGCTGACGAAATCACTAGGTTGCGGGCCCAAGTGGCCGCGCTGACAGAGGGTACTGATGACGCGCATTCGACATTACGTCGCCTGTATCTGGACGAAACGCAGAATTCGAATGCCAGAATCCGTGCTGCTACCGCCGCTTTGAACGTAGAAAAGCCTAGGCTTGAACCTGTCCCGCCGCCCATGGAGCTGGTCGCTGAGCAACATGAAAGTCTTGCAGATATAGTGACACGGCAGCGAGCGAGGGCGGATGCGATGCGGCCGAAGCTGATTGAGCAAACAATTAAAGACAACGAAGCGGCTGCTCGGGCATGGCGCAATGGCGGCAACGGCCGCGACGACAGCAGCAGCAACGACTGACGGTTGAGTGGCGCTAGATATATCTGGTCGCGTGCTAGATATATTTGGTCGTTAGCAAGCGTTTAGTCGTCACGCGCAGAGATCAATCCAAATTTGGACTGATCTAATCCGCTCAATCCTTAGGAATGCGCTGGTCTATCTGTTAGTCAAACAGGTGGTTGCCTGCACAACCGACTGGCGAGTGACTAATCGAATTCGATTTGTCAGGCTATCCGACAGCACCAGGCGCATTTTAACGCGCCGGCGGCCTCAGGGCGGCGTGCTGCCGGCATCGTAGCGGCGATGCAGCTGTCCCTGGTTCAGTTGCGCCAGGACCGGCCCTGCGGCTGCCAGCGCCTGACATGCCACCCCCGGCCACCAAAATTTGCCGAGCTCGCCGATCGATATCACCCCTCGCAAAAATTGTGTGTAATTTTCAGCTTCGGAGAAGCATGCTTTCCCGGGAGCCATCTCGACTATCTGCATTATCGCGCGGGGCTAGCGGGACCTGCCGCGCATCGAAATACGGACATGTCAGGATCCGGCCGCAGAAAATAATCCCAGCTCGACCACCGGCACAGAAGCATCGAGGGCAAGCTCGAAAGTCGTAACTTGAGGAGAGGACAACGGCTGCGAGTCCATTAAGGACGACGGGGTGTTGCCAACTTATCAGCGCGCAGTGCTCTCACATAATTGCAACCGGGGTCGGGTTCATAGACGCTACCAAACGAGTGAAATGCGAGTGCACGACAACCACCGCCACAGACCTCGGCAATCTTACTGCAACTAGCGCAGGGCTCGATTCTTTCCAACTTGATTCCTCTCATTGTGTTGAAGCACACGGCGTCCCGCCATTCGGAGAGAAAGCGTCCGTTCCAGACGGGTTGGGAATGCATCTGCGGATTCGTCGTATTGCCGAATATTGCGCATGGGACCATCGTTCCATCAGCTCTGATCGTCGCCAGCATCGTTCCGGCGGCGCAACTGAGCACGTCCGTTTTACGTCGCTCATCCGCGATAAATGGTTCAGTGTAACTCCAGTTGAACCTGTTGCCGACGTGCAGCACGTCGAAATGCGGTGAATAGACGGTTCTTAGCCTCTCAAAGAGCGGCTCGTTGGCCCGCGCCTCTTGCCAAGTGAGAAATGCCTCTTCGTTATCGTTTGCCCGGCCGATCCGCAATGGCATGCGAACAATCCAGGAGGTCGCGCCCTCGGATTTCAAAAGCAAAGCCAGCTCATCAAGCGCCTCAATGTTATACCGAGAGACGGTCGTTTGAGCGATGACCGGGATGTTCCGGCTTTGGAATAACCGGAGCGCTTTAACGACTTTATTCAAAACCTGAGGATGGCCTCTGAATTTGGCGAACTGCTCCGCACTACTTGAATCCACGCTAAGGTTCACAACATCAATGGCGCTCGATATCCAATCGATATTGGATTCGTTGATTAATGTTCCGTTCGTGGCCAGCACGAGTTCGGCAGTCAGCGGCCTTAATAATGGTAAGATCTCCTTCAGATGTTTATGCATCAGCGGTTCTCCGCCGGAGACGATAATACCTCTCACCTTTACTTTGGCGTCCGTCAATTCATTAACGACAGATCGGATCTGGTCCATCGTTGGTTGCGGACTAGCAGCGATCGAGTCATTGTAGCAATGGAGACATTTGAGGTTACATTTTCCTGTTATTTCCCAATGTATTTCTAGGGGTGCAGAGAGCGTGGGGATAGACGTTGCTGCCGAGTTGATTGCGATTGTATGTCCCTTCGGCCACTTAGATGGGTATGAGAGAATTTCTCGGAAATTGTGAATGTCGGATAGCACAAGTGCAGGATCATCTACTTCGAATTGGGATTGAACATGCGCAAGTATTTTCTCGTCCGACCACTGGCTGGCAAGTCCGGAGCATATCTCGTAAGCCGTATGGTTGATAAAGCGCAACATACCCTCTTGTACGTAATAGAGGACGCCGCCAAAGGGTTCTCGTCTCAAAAAGTACTCGTTCATAGCCTAGTTCCACATAGAGTGGGAGGCCACAACCACGGTCGCGCGCTCTCCCACACTAATCAATGGTATTGAGCTATCTCTAGGATAGTTCAACCACCCTGAACTTTACTGCATCGTCTTTTCCGCTGAAGGTTTGTTGTTGCGGCGTTTCTTTACCCACTGAGTAGTAGACAGTAACGGTGTTTGCACAATGGCACGAACAAGCCGCGTGCATCCCATCTTCGAAGCGCGCAACGCTGTATGTCGCTGCCATGATTCTCACCTCCTTTTGAGCCAGTAATCTGCGGGAATAGAACTTGGGTGTCCTTGACTTCGGTCAAATGGGATTCGGCAGCAAGGCCCGAAGGCCACCCCGGACTCCAAAAACCTCCAGCGTCGCGCGAACGAATTTTTGCTCTTCACCGTGACGCTGACTCCATTTTTTGATATAATTCTAACTGCTGAACCAATGCTGGACGATTGACTAGCCACCACTGCCGATCATCGTTCCGGCCTCATCTGCCGCACCACCGGTCGCCAGGTGGCGGTCTACCGCGTCTTGTCTTTGGTGAGTAGCTTGGCGCCGCTTGCTCTGCTTCGCCACAAACGGTTCATGTCGCATTCATGTCGCAGCGGCCATTGTTTGTCACGAGGGGTAACATGGAGGAAGAAAGCCATGGCGAAGAAAAAGAAGAAGAGCTCAAAATCGAAGTAACCTGAAGCGCTATCAGAACCTTCGGATCTTTATTTACGCTAAGCGGCTGAACGAAGTTCGGCCGCTTTTACTTTGGCGAAACGATTTGCTCTCGTCGTAATCCGTCGCCCCCTTTGCACGCATCGGGTCACGAAAGACGCCGTTCGCGGGCATGCGCGATGAGCCAACCCATGATCTCCGCGCTTTGCTTGATCGGACCGAGGCGTCCT
>DATLJR010000391.1:0-1706 GCA_035538755.1 Pseudolabrys sp. | reverse complement strand
CGCCGCCATCGCAACACCGAACAGCGTGATGAATTCGCGCCGTCGCATTGCCTCACCCAGGGTGCCAGACAAGGCATCGTAGCGGGTCCAACTGGGATGTTGGAAGTGGCTAAGTCGGGCTCGGTGATGTCCGCTTTGGGTCAAAAGCGGACATGCACCGCCTCACTCAAATACCTCGTTGGCGCGGCCGCTCGTGATCGCCGCCCTGCTCGGGATATTTATTCTTCGTGAGCATCTCACACTCCGCAAAGCGACCGGTCTCGTCATGGCGTTAGCGGCATTGACCGCATTGGCGCGAAGTTGAGAGTCCGGCCCAAACAGACATTTGCGGCCTGAGGTCATTAACGGACATCGAGGTGAGCTACGGACATCGAGGTGAGCTAAAGGGATGTCCGCTTTACCCCCGAAAGCGAACATTGGTTGATCGTGTCGAGATGTCCGCTTTGTGCCAACAGCGGACATTAAGTCGACGCCGAGAGCAGCGAGCGCACCAGCAGCGGCGCCTCCTCCGCCGTGATCTCGCCGGTGTCGACCGCAGCCCAGGGCACCGAGACCGGTGGGCGACAGCGCCTCGCGGGCGTGCGCGTTGCGCGGACCAAAGGCGTTGAAGACCATGGCGCCGTAGGGCAGCAGGTTTTCCACGCCCTCCTGGCCGAGGCCGACCGCCTTAGGAAACACGCTCAACGGATAGGCCTCGGCGATGTCTGCGATCGCATCGACCGAGCAAAGCGTGTGTCCGCTTGACGCCACAAGCGCACACTGCACTCTTTATTGAACTGCCTCATTTCAAGCCATCATCACCTCACAGAGCGTGCATTGGTAATCATGTTTCGAGGTTTTTCAGACTGCGCATCTTGCGTCAAGACCGGAAAGACGCAACAACCATTCGCACCATTTCAGTCGGTGGGTTCGGATCGACGTGTCGAACGCTGCGATGCTTTCAGCACAGAAAGCTGGAGAAGAGCCGCTCCTGGTCGCGGGCTCGTTCGATATACACAGCTCAGTTGTCAACGACACAATTGTTCGCGAGAACTGCTTCTTACATGTTCGTGGAAATCTCCTCGGCAATTTGACAATCGAGCCAGGCGCCAAGGTCATCGTCGAAGGCTCAGTCACCGGCAAAATCATCAATGGAGGGGGTCGGCTCGTCGTTAACCATAAAGTGGCATGCGTAACGACCGACGGGCCCGCCGAAGCAGAAGCCTGCGGCGTCCTGATGATCAGTTTGACGGCTGTTGCATCCAATTGGGACAATCTAGCAAAGCGCACCCAGGCTGAATGCGCCGCCGTGGTCAAGGGCAATGCCTATGGTTGCGGCATCGACCCGATCACAGGAGCCCTGGCCAAAGCGGGCTGTAAGACATTTTTTGTTTCCAATATTCCAGAAGCCAAACGCGTTCGTGCGGTTGCACCAATTTCGACCATTTATGTTCTCAATGGGCTGTACTCTGGAACCGAGCCAGCCTTCGCGGAAGTCAATGCGCGACCCGTCATCAATAATTCCGTTGAAATGGCCGAATGGGACGTCTTTGTCAGATCGCATCAATGGACAGGCGGTTGCGCACTCAACGTTGATACTGGCGCGAGCAGGCTCGGTCTTTCAATCGAAGAAGCGGCTGCGCTTGCGCCTAGAAGCCATGCGCTGGGCCACGGCATTACACTATTGATGAGCCGTCTGGATAAGTCCGATAAGCGCGCCCAATCTC
>DATLJR010000390.1:0-22342 GCA_035538755.1 Pseudolabrys sp. | reverse complement strand
GTGGTTACTGCCGCTGGCCAAGGCATCGGCCGTGCTATCGCGGAAGCATTTAATGCCGAAGGGGCCAGGGTCATCGCGACTGATATCGCCGCTGATAAACTCAAAGGCCTGAAAGCGGCCAAGTCCGCTAAGCTCGATGTCCTTTCCACAAAAAATGTCGATGCATTCGCAAAGGCCATCATCAAGGAGTTCGGCGCGCCCGATATTCTCGTCAATGTCGCAGGCTACGTGCACCAGGGCACTGTGCTCGAATGCTCGGAGAAGGACTGGGATTTTTCCTTCGACCTCAACATCAAATCCATGCACCGCACCATCAAGGCATTCTTGCCCGCAATGCTGAAGAAAGGTGGTGGTTCCATCATCAACATGTCGTCTGGGGTCTCCTCGATCAAAGGTCTGCCTAACCGATACGCCTATGGTGCGACGAAAGCCGCCGTCATCGGATTGACGAAAGCGATCGCAGCCGACTTCATCACCAAGGGCATCCGTTGCAACGCGATCTGCCCGGGCACCATCGTGTCGCCATCGTTCGAAGAACGTGTCAAAGCGGTGTCTCATACGACGGGAAAACGGCTCAAACAGGTCAGGGAAAACTTCATCGCCCGCCAGCCGATGGCACGGTTGGGCACCGCCGAGGAAGTGGCTGCGCTGGCGGTTTTCCTGGCATCGGATGAATCGAGCTATATCACCGGGCAACCGCACCTCGTGGATGGCGGCCTGGCGCTCTAATGGGCGCTCCAACCTCAAGTCGGGCTTGCTTTTCTAAGGGCGAAAGCCCGATGATTTAACTTGCGCGGGGCTTTCCGGGGCGGCCCGACCGCGCGCAGATGATGCCGAAACCAAAGAGAAACAAGCGGAAAAACCGCTGCAGTCAGGGAGGAGTGAATGGCTTCGGTCGCGATTCGCGACGTTCGAAAGGCCTTCGGTAACGCACACGTCATTCATGGCGTCGACATCTCGATCCGTGACGGCGAATTCGTCGTGCTGGTCGGTCCTTCCGGCTGCGGCAAATCCACGCTGCTGCGGATGATCGCCGGGTTGGAGAACATCACCGGCGGCGAGATCCGGATCGGTGACCGTGTCGTCAACAATGTGCCGCCGAAAGAGCGCGACGTTGCGATGGTGTTTCAGAACTACGCGCTCTATCCGCACATGACCGTCGCAGCCAACATGGCGTTCTCCATGAAACTGCGCGGCGCTCCGAAGAGCGAGATCGACGAACGCGTCAATCGGGCTGCCGCGATCCTTGGCCTGACGCAATTGCTCGAGCGTTTTCCACGTCAGCTGTCCGGCGGCCAACGTCAGCGCGTTGCGATGGGTCGCGCTATTGTGCGCGATCCGCAGGTGTTTCTCTTTGACGAGCCCTTGTCCAATCTCGACGCCAAACTGCGCGTTCAGATGCGCACAGAGATCAAGGAATTGCACCAGCGCCTGAAGACCACCACCATTTACGTGACGCACGACCAGATCGAAGCCATGACGATGGCCGACAAAATCGTCGTGATGCACGATGGACGCGTTGAACAGATCGGTGCGCCGCTAGAGCTGTACGATCGGCCCGACAATCTTTTTGTCGCGGGGTTTATCGGCTCGCCGGCCATGAACATGCTCAAGGGCCGCATCACCGTGAACGGCAGCGCGGCTTTCGAGGCGCCGGCCGGCGTTACATTTTCTCTCAGCAACGCACCCACGGGCAGTGACGGACGCCCCGCAATTTATGGTGTGCGTCCTGAACATTTTTCGCTGTCGGATGACGGCGCTGACGCCGTGGTCCAGGTCGTCGAACCTACGGGATCCGAACTTCAGGTGGTGGCGAAACTCGGCGACAGCGAAATAATCGCGGTGTTCCGCGAGCGACACCAATTCAAGCCGGGCGACAAGATCCGGCTAAAGCCAGACCCGCGGCTTATTCATTTGTTTGACGAGACGACGGGCAAGCGTCTCACCAACTAAAAAAGCAAGGGAGAAACAAGATGAGCTACCTGACACGCCGCACTCTCGTCAAAGGCGGCACCGCAGTTGCCGCGGCCAGCGCATTGACGGGCCCGGCATTGCTCGAATGGGCAAAAGCCTGGGCACAGAACGCGCCCTGGAAGCCCGAAAAGGGCGCCAAGCTTTCAATGCTCCGCTGGAAATATTTCGTCCAGGCTGAAGACGATGCGTTCGTGAAGCTGATCGAGGCTTTCAGCAAGGCGACGGGCGTGCCGGTCGATATCTCTCGCGAATCGTATGAAGACGTGCAGCCAAAGGCTTCGGTCGCCGCGAACACCGGCACCGGGCCTGACCTGTTCTGGGGCCTCTACTCGCTGCCGCACCTGTTCCCGCAAAAGTGCATCGATGTCACGGACGTCACAGACTACCTCGGCAAGAAGTACGGCGGTTGGGTCGAGAGCGCCGTGCAATACGGCAAGAGCGGAAACAAGTGGATCTGTGTCCCGATCTGCTACTCGGGCAATATGGTCAACTATCGCCTCGAGGCGTCGAAGAAGGCCGGCTTCGCCAAGATTCCCGACAAAACGGATGGCTTCCTCGAATACGCGAAGGCCATGAAGAAAAACAACACACCGGGCGGCTTTGCGCTCGGGCATGCCTCGGGCGACGGCAACACCTGGGTACATTGGTGCCTGTGGTCGCATGGCGGCAACACTGTCGACAAAGGCGACAAGGTGATCATCAACTCGCCAGAAACGGCCAAGGCGCTCGAATACGCCAAGGCGCTGTATGCCGAGATGATTCCGGGTGTCGCCTCGTGGAACGACGCCTCGAACAACAAGGCGTTCCTGGCGGGCGAAATCAACTGGACCGATAACGGCATTTCCATCTACGTCGCGGCGCAAAAGGATCCGACCAAGAAAAATATCGCCGAAGACATGGACCACTCATTCTGGCCCGTCGGACCCGTCGGCAAGCCCACCGAACTGCACCTGATGTACCCGGTGCTGGGAATGACCTACACGAAGTCTCCGCAGGCGTGTAAGGCCTTGATGGCGTTCATGCTCGAAGCGGACAACTTCAATCCCTGGATCGAATCCGCGCAGGGATACCTCACGCATTGCCTCAATGCCTACGACAAAAACCCGGTGTGGACGGCCGATCCGAAGCGTGCGCCGTTTCGCGAAGCGGCCAAGCGCTCGCTCACCGCGGGCGGTCTCGGCTCGGTCGGCGAGAAGGCGGCAACCGCAATCGCCGACTTCGTCGTGCTCGACATGTTTGCGAACTACTGCACCGGTCGCGAGGACGTGAAAGGTTCGATCGCAATCGCCGAGCGCCAGTTGAAGCGTATCTATCGTTGATGGCTGCGATCGGCGGAGCACGCTGCTCCGCCGATCGTATTTCCCTTTCGAAACGGCAAGACTGAAACTACGATGACAATGGCCAGCAGCCGCGCGATACGTGACGTGACGGCGTGGGACCAGCTCAAGACCGACCGCAATTGGCTGGGCTTCTGGTTCATGATGCCGGCGGCGGCATTCCTGATTCTGTTCCTCGCTTATCCTCTTGGCCTCGGCGTTTGGCTGTCATTCACCGACGCGCGGCTCGGCCGCGGCGGTGAATTCGTTGGCATTGAGAACTACGAATATCTCAGGGACGATTCGATCTTCTGGTTATCGGTCTTCAACACACTGCTCTACACCAGCGTTGCCAGCGTCATAAAATTTGCCGTCGGCCTTTATCTCGCGCTGCTGCTGAACGAGAGACTGCCATTTAAGGCTATCATCCGCGCCGTCGTTCTCATCCCCTTCATCGTCCCAACTGTGCTGTCGGCAATCGCCTTCTGGTGGCTGTTCGACCCGCAGTTCTCGATTATTTCCTGGTCGTTGAAGAAGATGCATTTGATCACGACCAATATCGATTTTCTTGGCGACGTCTGGAACGCGCGCTGGTCCGTGATCTTCGCCAATATATGGCGTGGGGTGCCTTTCGTTGCGATCACGCTGCTGGCGGGCTTGCAAACGGTGTCTCCGTCTCTTTACGAGGCGGCAACGATTGACGGCGCGACCAATTGGCAACGCTTCCGCTACATCACTTATCCGCTGCTCACACCGATCATCGCGGTTGTTATGACGTTTTCAGTGCTGTTCACCTTCACAGACTTTCAGCTCATTTGGGTGATGACGCGCGGCGGGCCGGTTAATGCGACGCACCTGATGGCCACGTTCTCCTATCAACGCGCGATCATGAGCGGTTATCTGGGCGAAGGAGCCGCAATTTCGACGGCGATGATCCCGTTCCTGCTCGGTGCAATTCTGGTTTCCTGGTTCGGTCTGCAACGCCGGAAATGGCAACAGGGCGAAAGCAATGACTGATGCGCTCGCCGAGAAGGCCGCAACGACGAGAACCATGCTGACAGGTTCGGCTCCGCTTGCCGACGAGTCCGAGGGGATGAGCTATCTGCAGAGCGTTCCGCGGCAGCTTGTCACTGTCTACCTGCCGCTCTCACTCATTCTGTTTGTGCTCTTGTTTCCGTTCTATTGGATGGCGCTCACGTCGGTGAAACCCGACGAGCAACTGCTCGACCTCGACACCTACAGCCCGTTCTGGACGTGGAATCCGACGCTCAAGCACGTCTACAAGCTGTTGTTCGAGACCGACTATCCGATCTGGCTATGGAACACGATGTTGGTCGCAGTCTGCGCGACCGCGTTATCGATTATTGCCAGCGTGCTCGCTGCCTATGCGATCGTGCGGCTTCGGTATAAAGGCGCACAGTGGGTTGGCGGCGCGATCTTCCTTGCCTACCTGGTGCCTCCGTCGATTCTTTTCATTCCGCTGTCGACGGTTGTTTTCCAGTACGGCCTGTTCGACACGCCGTTTGCCTTGATCCTCACCTATCCCACGATCCTCATTCCCTTCTCGACCTGGTTGTTAATGGGCTACTTCAAGACAATTCCGTTCGAGCTCGAGGAATGCGCGCTCATTGACGGCGCCAGCCGCTGGCAAATTCTCACGCGCATTGTGTTGCCGCTCGCGGTGCCTGGGCTGATATCGGCTTTCATCTTCTGTTTTACGTTGTGCTGGAACGAGTTCATCTACGCTCTCACCTTCATCTCCTCGACGCAGTACAAAACCGTACCGGTTGCGATTGTGACGGCCCTCGTCGACGGCGACATCTACCGATGGGGTTCATTGATGGCGGGCGCCATGATCGGCTCCCTGCCCTTGGTCATACTTTATGCGTTCTTCGTCGAGCATTACGTCTCGGCAATGACCGGGGCCGTAAAGGAATAAGCCTTTATTTTCCCTCGAATAATTGATCGCGGTCTGCCCGATACGCGATATGGCGGAGTCGTAGGAACTTTCTGCGCTTTGCGCCGTTTAGCGCAGGGCGTTTCAGGAGGTTATTTTGCGACCTGCGCTCCGTGGGCTTTTTCTTCAAATGTCCACCGCTCCCCCGCCATCTTTTACATCACCGCAAAGAGGGAACCATGAATCGTACGGGTATCATGGGAATGCTCATTACGTTGCTTCTGACAGCCTTCGTATCGTCACCTGCTGACGCTTATCACTCACGTCGCGGCCACCATCACAATCAATATGTTTCCTATCGCGGGGTCGATGCCTGCACATTCACGAATGATGGGCGGAGCATGTGCGGCGCAAGTGCAAACTACCGGACCTCGGCAACACCCGCACTTGACCCTGTCGGAAACAGGGCGTTCGCGAGGGCAGAAACCGGTACCGTTATCGGTTCGCGCCCGGCTGGCTGTCCCAATCGCTATTGCGGTTGCGGGCTGCGCATGTATCTCGGCTTGCCCGATGTACGACTGAACCTCGCTTCCAATTGGGCGCGCTTGCTTCCGCGCGAGGCCGGCCCACGACCCGGACTTGCCGCCGTGAGAAGCGGCCATGTCATGTACATAGAGTCGGCCGCCGGCAACGGCCAATGGTTGATCCGTGACTACAATTCCGGCGGCGGGCTATCGCGGATGCACGTGCGCGACGTTCGCGGCTATATCTTCGTCAATCCGCGCGGTGGGATGGCGAGGGGATAGCCAGCGACCGTCGTGCGACGTCTATTGCCAGATGGTTCTGGCGGCTTCGACTACGCGCGCTAGTTTCGCCCGTTCATCGGCTTCAGTGATCGGATTGCCAGCGACTGTGCTGGCAAATCCGCACTGAGGGCTGATCGCCAACCGATCGAGATCAATGTAGCGGGCCGCATCTTCCGCGCGACGCTTGAGATCGCCCAAGCTCTCGAGGGAAGGCGTCTTCGTGCTGACGAGACCGAGCACGACACCCTTGGTCCTCGGGACAAAACGCAACGGCGCGAAGTCGCCCGCGCGAGACGTATCGTATTCAAGCAAAAAATGATTGACGTTGGTTTGCGCGAAGAATCGTTCCGCCACTGACTCATAACCACCGGCTCCAAGATAGTGGCCTTTGAAATTGCCACGACACATGTGCACACCGATCGTCACGTCAGCCGGACATTTGCTTACGGCCTGATTAATGCTTGCAATGTACAAATCGACAAGCGCATCAGGATTGCTGCTCGACCGTTTGACCTCTTCACAAATGGCGGGATCGCATAACAGCGCGACAGCGACTTCGTCGAGCTGCACATACCGACATCCCGCTTCCGCCAGCTCCGTAATCTCCTCCTGAAAGACCTTGGCGAGATCGCTGAAGAAACCATCTTCGTCAGGGTAAATCGTTCGGTCTGCGAAATCGTTGCACCGGTAGAAGTGCATGGTCGAGGGCGCAGGCAGTGTTATTTTGCCGGTCACTTTCGTGACCGCACGCAGAAAATCGAACTCGTCGAGCGCCAACGCTCGTGCGCGTCTGATCTTGTTATGCGCGTAAGGCGCGGTGAACTCGACCTCATGGCCGGCATCATTGCGAAACTTGAACGATGCCGGTTTGATGCTGAAACCCTCGGTCCGCTCGACAAAACGCCCCCAATAGGACCCGCGTCGGAATTCTCCGTCCGTGACGACCTGTAGCCCCACGCTCTCCTGCAATGCCACAACGTCGCGGATGCATTGATCCTGCAATCCTTTGAACTCGGCGTCGTCGATCTCTTGGCTTGCGTGCTGGCGAAATGCCTGTCGCAAGATCTGTGGGCGCAGCAAGCTTCCGACATGATCGGCGCGGAACGGCGGACGGCCTTTTGTGAGTGGCATGCGACCTTCCCGGATTTTTCTATAGGTTAATAGATGGAATTTAGATTGCCGGCATGGCACAAGACAATGCCTCTGTTTGGCGACCGGCACGTAATTGAGCTTCTGCCCATTCCGGCCTTCTGGACGAGATGCCGCTGATGAATATCGTTGCCCTACCCGTGACTCGGCGCAATGCCAACCAGCGACGGCGGGCTCCCCAGATCATCGAAGCCGCGGCGCGCGTTTTTGCCGAACGAGGGTTCCATGGAGCGACCACGCAGGACATCGCCGACGTCCTCGGTATCAAGCAGGCGAGTCTCTATTACTATTTTTCCTCCAAGGAAGCGGCGCTCGAACTCGTCTGCGTGAAGGGCGTTGAGGGCTTCTTTGACGCCGCGAAAGCCATTGCCGTGCGGCCGGAAAGTGCCACCAATCGCCTGACTTTACTGATCAAATCCCATCTTTCGCCGCTGGTCGACAGGCCCGACTTCGTCCGGGTCTTCCTCAATGAGCGTCAGCATCTTCCCAGGGAAAGCCGCCGTCGTATCGGCCGGTGGTCGCGCGGACTTGAGCGCATATTCGAGGACGTCATCAAGGAGGGCATCGCTCAACGGGAATTCCGTGCCGATCTGGATGCCCGGCTCGCGACGCTCGCAATCCTGGGCATGTGCAACGCAGCATCCAACTGGCACCGCAAGGAAAGCACCGCCATCGACCGCACCGCCGCCGAATTTGCCCAACTCGTGATCGACGGGATGGGCAAACGCCCGGCTGCGCCGCGTCGCCGACGCTGAACGCGCCATTGCTTATTCATGAACGGCCTATAGAATTCGATTGAGCTATAGAATTTAGCCGATCAAAGAGTGCACGATGATCGCAGGTGTCACGATTGATCGCGACAGGCTGCGCCGCACCACCGCTCTGCATCTGCTGTGCGAGCGGGCGCGCTCGACGCCCGATTCAGTGGCGTTCCGCTCCAAGCATCTGGGTATTTATCGCGAGCGAACCTGGTGTGACTACGCGAGACACGTAGCCCATTATGCGCACGCACTGAAGAGTATCGGACTCGATCATGGCGACCGAGCCGCCATCATGGGCGACGTCTGCGAGGAATGGTTGCTTTGCGATCTCGCCGTCCAGTCGCTCGGAGCAATAGCCTACGGCATTTACCCGACGGCATCCCCGACCGAGGTCGAGTACCAGATGCGCGATGGTGGCGCTGCAGTCTTCATCGCCGAGGATCAGGAATACGTCGACAAGATTCTGCCCATCGCCGACCGTCTTCCCGATCTGAAGACCATCGTTGTCATCGATGATTCAGCCATGTTCGGCTACACCCACCCCAAGCTTCGTCGCTTGCGCGACTTGTTGGACGGCGTGGACAGACCGCAACTCGGGTGGCTGGAGGGAACGATCGCCGCGCTGTCGCCAGAGGATCCGGCCTTCATTGTCTATACATCCGGCACGACCGGCCACCCAAAAGGCGCGCTGGTCACCCATGGCAAGCATCTCGCGGCTACCGATACTGTGATCGCGCAATACCCGACACTGCGGGAGAAGCCTCACCGTACCGTCGCTTTTCTTCCAATGTGCCACGTGCTCGGCCGCGACGTCGCGATCACGCTGCCGCTCATTTCGCAGTTAGTGCCGCATTTTGGTGAGGACCCCGACGATTTCGCGACAACCCTCTTCGAAGTGGCGCCAACAGTGATGTTCACCGTTCCGCGTTATCTGCAGAAATTTGCCTCGCACATTCTCGTCGGCATTCTCAACTCGAGTCGCCTCAAGCGGGCCGCTTACAATTTCGCGACGGACGTTGCACGCAGTCACGTCCGTCACCGGTGGGAAGGCAAGACAGCGCCGGCGCAAAGCGCGCTGTATGGCGCTGTACATGCGCTGATCCTTCGACCAATCCTGAACAAGCTCGGCTTTGACAAATTGGAGCTGGTGGTCAGCGGTGGCGCCGGTCTGCCGGCCCAAATCGCCGCGCTCTGGCACATGTACGGTGTCAATGTCGTCGAGATGTACGGCCAGACGGAAGAGGCCGGCGGCATCATTGCCGGACAGCGTAGTCCTTTCCCAAGGCCCGGCAATGTCGGCGCGCCAGTCGGAGGGCTCGAGGTCAAGCTGGCGGAGGATGGCGAAGTTCTCGTGCGCGGTCCGGACCTTTTCGACGGCTATTGGCAAAACGAAGCGGCAACTCGCGACATTATGGGTACCGATGGTTGGCTTCGCACGGGCGACATTGGTGAGTGGGCAAATGGAAGCCTGCGTCTCATCGACCGCGCGCGCGACTTTCTCGTTACTGCCGGCGGGAAGACGATCTCCCCATCGCTTATCGAAAATGCGTTGCGCGCGAGCCCCTATATTGCCGAGGCCGTCGTCTTTGGTCACGGTCGCAAGTATCTCACTGCCATCATCGAGATCGATTTCGAGACGGTCGCCGATTGGGCGCGCGCCAACGACGTGGCCTATACCGGCTTCACCAGCCTGACCACGCACCCACGTGTGGCGCAGCTGGTCCGGATCGAACTTGATAAGGTCAATCGCGACCTCGCGCGCGTCGAACAGATCAAGTCATTTCGCATTCTGCCCAAGGCGCTCGATCCGGAAGATGAAGGCGAGCCGGTAACCCCGACCAGGAAGGTCAAGCGAAAGCTGATGTATGAGCGCTTCAGGGAGTTGGTTGAGGGAATGTACGACGACCGCGAAGAGCGGCTGATTGCGGCGGGCACAGGAAACGTGCTGGCCTCGTGATGATGGGCAAAGCTTCAAGGACATGAAAAAGGGAGGGACACCATGATCAACAGGTTCTTGCTTGGCGGTCTGACCGTCTGCGCGATTGCGCTGCCCGCAGCGGCGCAGGACGCCTATTTGGTGGGAGTGACCGCCGCGCTGACTGGCCCGCCAGCGAGCACTTATGCACCGGCGGTTGATGCCTTGCGGATCTATATCGACCGCGTCAATGCAGCGGGCGGTGTCAATGGGAAGCAGATCAAGCTGATGATCGAAGATGATGGCGCGCAGCCTTCGAAGGCAGCGGCCAACACGAAGAAATTGATCACCCAGGACAACGTCGTCCTGATGGTGAACGCGAGCCTGTCGTCGACCTATGCGCCGGTGATTGCTGAAAGCAAGAGCGCGAATGTACCGCTGCTGTTCGCAAGCGGCGTCTGTCCGCAAAGCGTGTATCCGCCGGCTGATCCGTTACAGTTTTGCACGACCGGCTACGCTTCGCAGTTCGATAGCCGCGCAACCCTCGACTTCGTGAAAGCAACAGCGAAGGGCCCGATAAAGATGGGATTCTCCGCCATGGCCATACCCCTCTCGCGCGGCGAGATGGATTACGCCATGGAGCTCTCGAAGAAGATGGACATCGATCCGGTCGGTCAGGAAATCATCCCACCGTCGACCGCCGACTACACTCCTTTCGCGACAAAGCTAAAAGATGCCGGTCCAAACTGGGTTTACTCGTGGGCCCCGTGGGTCACCCAGGTGCGCACGCTCGAAGCACTGCGCAAACTGGGCTGGCAGGATGACTACATCGCCTGGGGTCATCTCGAGGCAGAAGCCGAACTCGCTCGTCTGAAAGACGGAAAGTTCTACGTGGTAAACTCGAATGCTCTCTTCCAGGAAAAGCAGCCGATCCATCAGGAAATCGAGGCTGCGGCGAGCAAGGCAAGCTCGAAATTTCCTGCACAGACCATGACCGAGGGCTGGATCGGTGGAATGGCGATTGAAGCGGCGCTCAAGGGAGCCGGTTGGCCTGCGGATCCGGCCAAGCTGCGCGCGGCGATGGAGAATCTGAAGATCGACACCAAGGGGCTGCGCGGTGGGCCCATCGAGTGGACCAAGAACAACCACTTCCGCACACGCCTCTACTACCGGATCTACAAATGGGACGGCGACAAGATTGCCCGCGTGCAAGATTGGAAAACCTATGAGGTGAAATGAGCTGGAGCCGGTCGGGGCGCGCAACACTGCGCGCCCCGTCGATGGCATCCAGATTCCAACTCGCGCCGGACAATCCGTTTGCAGCTCGCGGTCAACATTCTCGTCCTCGGCTCGATCTACGCGCTGATCGCCTGCGGATATGTGCTGATCTACCGCGTCAGCCGGGTGCTCAATCTCGCGCACGGCGAACTGATGATGCTCGGCGCATATCTCGTGTTGGCAACGGCCTCATTGTTCAATGGGCACCCGCGTATGGCGTTGGCGGCCGCCGTTCTGTTGAGCCTTTTGACAGGCGGTCTTGTCTACATCTTCCTCATGCGGAAGATGACGGGCGAGATGGTTCTTGCGGCAATCCTGACGACCGTTGCGCTCGGAATCCTTGTCCGCGGGATCGTGATCCTCATCTGGTCTGCGCAGCAGCAGTATCCGGCGCAGGCACTCGGTGTAAGCAATCCTTCGCTTGTGCTGTTCGGCGGCGCGCGTATTTCTCTGTGGTCGGCGGTGCTGGTCGCAACGACGTTCGTCGTCTATGGCGCGCTCTTCGTGTTCCTGCGCTTCGGCCGATGGGGCATGCGCATGCGCGCCGCCGGTCAGAACCCGCTTCTTGCCGCGCAGCGTGGCATCAACCTCCACGGCGTTTATGCTCTTGCGTGGAGCCTTTCGACATTGACCGGAGCGCTTGCAGGAATCCTCATGGCGCTCGACTCCGGCTTGACCGGCAGCATGCCGGTCATCGGTTTGAAGGCCTTCCCCGCCGCGCTTGTGGGCGGCCTCGATAGTTTCGCAGGCGCACTCATCGGTGCCCTGATCGTGGCGGGAGCCGAGGTGCTCCTCATCTACTACGTCGATCCCTTGTTGTCCGACGTCGTGCCCTTCCTCGTTTTGATCGCGATCCTGATCGTGCGCCCCTGGGGTCTGTTCGGGACCCGCGAGGAGCTTGACCGTGTTTAAACCACCGCCACGCGCGAGCGGCTACATTCACACCAATTACGGCGAAGACCTCGCGCTGTTGCGAACACGCACCGAACGGATGAGCCTGGCCATCTTTCTGATCATTGTTGCCAGCTTTCCTTTTCTCGCGTCGCCATTCGCGCTCGATCTCGCCTGCCAGGTCTTCCTGGCCTCGATCGGCGCACTTTCGCTAATGCTTCTGACAGGCTTTGCGGGTCAGATCTCGCTCGGTCATGCGGGACTGATCGCAGCCGGTGCATTCACCACCGGAATCCTTGCGCGCGAGATTGCCGCGCCGTTCTGGATCACGCTCCCGGCTTCCGCGCTCACCGGCATCCTGCTCGGCTTCATTTTCGGGCTTCCGTCCTTGCGGCTGCGCGGTCTCTATCTGGCGGTCAGCACGCTGGCTCTGCATTTCGTCGTTATTTATCTGGGCGGCGAATATGAAACCAAGCGGGGCTTCTCGACCGGAATCGTGATCGATCCGCCCAGTCTCGTCGGATTCAAGCTCGGGGGACGCGGTTGGTATTTCATCCTGTTCATGGCCGCTGTTGCGAACCTCTTGATCTGCGTCAATCTTCTACGCAGCCGCAGCGGTCGCGCCTGGGGGGCCATCCATGTCCGAGAGACGGTGGCAGAGGCGCTCGGTATCAATATCGCGCGCTACAAGCTTCTTGCCTTCGTAATTTCTTCCAGCATGACCTCGGTCGCAGGGTGCCTGTTTGCCTACTACCGTGGGTTCGTTTCAGTCGAAGCCTTCGACCTGTTCTTGTCCATTCAATACGTCGCGATGATCATCATCGGCGGCATGGGTTCGCTGCTCGGCGCACTGCTTGGCGCCATGTTCGTCACCGTTTTTCCGTACCTCATCGAAGCGCTGCTGCGCCTGCTGCCGAATGCCCAGAAGCTCGCCGGGGACATATTTGCCGTGAATTACGCCGCGTTCGGCGTAGTGATGATCCTGTTCCTCGCCTGTGAGCCGCTCGGTCTCGTGGGGATCTGGCGGCGACTGCAGAACTACTTCTTGCTTTGGCCTTTCAGATACAAGCCGCTGGCGGGAGCACGCAAATGACTACCGCTGTGCTCCAGGTCGACAAGATCGAGGTGGTCTATAAGCGCGTCATTACCGCCGTGCAGGGCGTTACATTGTCGGTCGGGGAACGACAGATTGTGGCGATCCTCGGCACCAACGGCGCGGGTAAGACCACAACGCTTCGCGCGATCTCCGGATTCCTCGGCGTCGATGACGCGCGCATCTCCGAAGGATCTATTACGTTCAAAGGCACGCGGATCGACAACGAATTGCCCCACAAGATCACCGGCAGAGGGATCGTGCTGGTGCCAGAGCGCGAAAAGGTATTTCCCAATCTGACCGTCGCGGAAAATCTCGCTGCACCGGTATCGCGCGCCGCTCGTTCGGGTGAAAAACGGCGGATCGAGGAGCGCGCCTATCATTTCTTTCCGCGCCTCGCCGAACTGAGAAGCCGGGCCGCCGGCCTCCTGTCCGGCGGGGAGCGGCAAATGCTGGCGATCGGCGCGGCCCTGATGTGCGGGCCGCAACTTTTGCTGGTCGACGAGCTGTCGCTCGGCCTGGCACCTGTCGTTATCAAGGATCTCATCCGCCGTCTCAGATCCATACGCGACGAACTCGGCATCGGCATCCTGCTGGTCGAACAAAGCGCGGCGGCGGCGCTGGAAATCGCCGATTACGCTTATATCATGGAGAACGGACGCGTCGTCCTCGACGGGGATCGTGAACGACTCAAGAGTCATCAGGACGTCCAGGAGTTCTACCTGGGCCAGGCCGCTGGTGAGCGGCGCTCCTACCGCGACATCAAACAATATCGCCGCTCGCGGAGGTGGTATGGCTGAACTTGGCATCGAGCATCTGAGCCTTCGCTTTGGCGGGCTGACTGTTCTCGACAACGTGTCGTTTGCGGTCAAACAGGGTGAATTGTTCGCTCTCATCGGCCCGAACGGTGCCGGTAAAACCAGCGTACTCAACTGCATCAGCGGCATTTATTGCGGCAGCGGCCGGATCCGCTTTCGCGAGAGGGACATCGCCGGCCTTGCACCTCACGAAATCGCCGGCCTCGGCCTCGCCCGCACATTTCAGCATGGCGAGCTCTTCCCGCAGATGAGCGTCCTCGACAATCTTTTGACCGGACGCCACACGCGTATCCAGACCAACGCGCTGGCTGAGATGCTGTTTCTGCCAAGTGTCCGGCGAGCCGAAATCATGCATCGCGAATCCGCCGAGCGAATCATCGACGTTGTGGAGCTCGAAAGGTACCGCCACGCGACGGTCGGCGACCTGCCTTTCGGAATGCAGAAGCTCGTCGGCTTCGCGCGAGCGTTAGCGCTCGAACCCTCTATCATGCTCCTCGATGAGCCTTCGGCCGGATTAAACCGCGAGGAACGCGAAGACCTGGCTCGCTTCATTCTGCGGCTCAAGCACCAACTGGGAATGACCATGATCTGGATCGAGCACGACATGCAGATGATCGCAGACCTCGCTGATCGCATCCACGTTCTCGACTACGGACGGACAATCGCGGAAGGGACGCCCGACGCGGTCCTCACAAATCCGGACGTTTTGTCCGCATATCTCGGCACTGCCGATGCTACCGCGGCGCGGACTCCGTCTGGCGCTTGAGAGAGTTGATCAAATCCGCGACTCGGCGGTCATTCGGCGCGATCTGAGCAAGGCGCTGCGCATACTCCAGGGCTGACGCGACGTTGCCGCTGTCACGATAGAAGCTGACCAGAGCGAGCAACGACTCGCGATCCATGGGATGTTTCGTCAGATTGTCCTTGAGCACCGCAATCGCGTCGTCGACCCGCCCTGCCGAATGAAGACCGACGGCATAGACATAGCCGTAGTAGGCCTGGTCCGGCGCCAGTTCGGCGGCCCGTTTTAACTCGGGCAGTGCGTCATCCAGTTTCTTCTGGCGCACAAGGACCAGGCCGATCGCGTAGTAAAGGCTCGCATCCTCAGGCGCAGCCGCTACCGCATCGCGCAATACAGTCACTCCATCGTCATCGCGACCCAGCGAGCGATAGAGGTCGGCCAGGTTGATCGCCGCCGGCGCAAATCGTGGGTTAAGGCGCCGCGCCGCCTTGTATTCGGCTTCAGCCTCAGCCAGCTTTCCCCGCTGCATCAGAAAATTCGCCAGCGTTACACGCGCCTCAGGTCGATCCGCATTGAGGCGCTGCGCCGCCACAAATTCTGCAGCGGCGCTATCGAATCGCGCCCGATCAGCCTCGGGTTGGCTGGCCGTTGGAACCGCCGCGAGCATCGCTACGGCCCGGATGCGCACACCCTGGATCGGATCCGACAGCAGTGGTGCAACAAGCGGCCACAGTTGGTTGGGTGGGACGCGTCCCAGCATGTCGAGCGCCGCCATGCGCACCATCGGGTCGCTGTCAGCGAGGCTTTGTTGAGCCAACGTGATGCTGGTGGGCGAGAGATAGGCGCCAAGATCGATCAGGGCGCTGGCGCGAGCGACGGCTGGCACATTGCCGTCAGAGGCAACCTCGCTGAGAAGTTTTTCGGCATCGGGCTGCTGCGTCCACGCAGCATGGAAGGCCGGCGCATAAGTCTGGAATCCTTCACGCCGTGGCCCGAACCACGTTTCGATAGTGTTCGCCGCCCATTGAGCTGATTGGTCGCGATGACAATCGTTGCACGCATTTGGCGTGCCGAGCCTCACCGACAAATCCGGGCGGGGAATCCGGAAACTATGGTCGTGCCGACGATCGATGACCATATATGTGCGCTCAGGCATGTGACACGACGCGCACGAAAGCGCGCCACCCACCTTTTCGTGATGGCGATGCGAGGCGTTTTCGTATTTCGCGGACGCGTGGCACTGCAAGCAGACGCCATCACCGGGCGCACGCAAAATGGCGCTGTGCGGATCATGGCAATCGCTGCACGTCACGCCCGCTGCGAACATCTTGCTCTGCTTGAACGGAAGGTAGTTGTAGAGCTCCTCGACATCGCGCATCTGACCGTCGGCGTAGGAAAGATTGCGATACATCGGCGTCGGCAGATGTGTGTTCGCCAGCGCTTGCCCGGGAATCCATTTGTCCGAGAACTGTGCGCGCCTCGCGTGACATAAACCGCAGGTTTCAACTTCCTTGCGCAGACCGAGAGGCATGCCACTCCGCTGGGGCATTCCGGTCTTTTCGTTCTGCGTCCAGGTCGTGCGGGCCCGTTCGTCGAACTGCACCAGAAGGCCCTTGCTCCGGTCATCCTGCTTTTTGGCGGGCCACCAGCTTTTTCTATCCTGCGCCCACGCCACATGGCGGGAGCCGGCGCCATGACACGCCTCGCAGCCGACGCTGATCTCCGCCCATTTCGTCGCAAAGCGATCGGCGGCAGCATCGTAATTCTTCTGCACGCCCGTCGAATGGCATTCGGCGCACATGAAATTCCAGTTCTGATTGAGTTTCGTCCAATGCAGAACGTCGTCGTGACGAATGTTCTCGTTCGGATAGAGATGGAACCAGCGCTGTCCGCCTTTGTCTTTCGGCCGGCTGTCCCAGGCAATTGACAGCGCCTGCAGCCGCCCGTCGGGGAATTCGATCAGGTATTGTTGAAGCGGATCAACGCCGAATGTGTATTTCACCTGGTAGGTTGCGAGCTTGCCGCCAGGTCCGTCGGTCTCGACAAAAAAATTCCCGTCCTTGCGAAAGAACCGAGACGTCACGTCGAAATACTGAAAGCGCACGTCATTAAAATCGCCGAGCACGGACTTGTCCGTTGCATGAGCCATTGCGCGTTCATGTTGGGACGAGTGCCAAAGCTTGCCTTCGGCTTGATGGCAGCTCGCGCAAACCTCGCTTCCCGCGAAAGTCGGTTCGCCGGCTGAAGCATTTGATTCAGCGCGGTTAAACAGCAACTGCCGGGCCCCAACGCCAATGCAGGCAAGAATGACGACGGCCAGCGCGGCTAAAATCGCCTTTCGGAAATTCATTTGAGTAAGCCCGCGATTGCTTTCCACGCCTGATTTTTCAGACCCACAATAGGCGGATTGGCCAGTTCAAGCGCAGTCTCAACCGTCTTATTGCAACCGGAAACTAGCCGCGAAATCTTGATTTCACCGTCCGTGTAATAAGGGTCGCCCTCGCCATTTCGCCCGAAGAGTGTAGGGCCGATGCCAGTCACTTCGTAGATGGCTTCGACCACCTTTGCGTCCTTTAGGTCGTCGGTGAGACCGTCGCGCTCGGCGTCGACATCGGGACCAATGTGGTGTGTGACCTGCCCGGTATACCGACTCAGGCCCACGTCTTGATCGAAGGTGGCGGAGCCGAGCCACACCGGACGGCCTTCCTGTCCGACCTTCAATACCTCCCAGAAGCGGACGTGGTGGCGTCGATCAGCGCTTTTGCCGTACGGCTTTTCGAACGCCAGATCCTCGCGTCTCCCGTCGTAAAAGAGCGGGCTGACTGGCGCATCGCGATAAGGCCGATCGAGAACGACGCTGCCGATGATCTCGACGCTTGAGCGCAGCGTGATCGGATCGGCGGGATACCAGGCTGCCGCATGCAAGGCGCACAGGACATCGGCCTTGTCACCGATCAGACCGACGTTGATCGGATCGCCCGGAATACCCTGCGACGTACGAGTCACCATGGGATGTCTCGCAAGGCCTTTTTGATACTCGTAGTGAGTCCAGGCCAACGGCAGGGCGATATAGGCGACGATCCCGTAGGCGACGAGAAACGCCGCCACTGCAACAATGACCGTCCTCAATCTTGAGCGACGCCATGTCATCGAACGGATGCGTCAAAAACTCGGATCGAGAATACTGTCCATGCTGTCCCCGAGATCGGCCGGAATGTAGGGAGCAGAGACATAGGAATCGATCGCATCCATCGCATTCAGAGATCCGCCATCGCCGCCGGGACCAATATTCGTCCAATTGCGATACGCCGCGTACGCTTCCGGTGTTCCGACATACGCACAGTTACAGCGCTCAGGATCGGCGTAGACGTAATAGAGCTTGCCGTCCCTCCTTCGCGTCACGAGTTTGTCCCGCGGAAGCGAACGGAGAAGAGCGGTTTTTTCCGGCGTAGTTGCGTATTTCACGACGAAGCCTGCCTGCGTGAATAGGTTGTTAGGGATTACAATCGTCTGGTCCTGGGCAAATGCAACCCTAACGAACAGCACGAGCGTCGCGAATGCGACGATGGCGCGGCGCATAGACATGATACTTTACTTTCCTGCACTAGTTGTTGGGCGGTCCTTGGCCGGCAAATCCGCCGAGCCCTGGTGGAAGGCCGGGGTCCTGCTGCTGCAGCTGCAGAAGCCCTTGCGCATTTTCCGACGACGGCTGGGCCGGCATCGCCTGCGGTGGGGCGGTCGCAGGATTCATAGTGCACACTCCGCCGACGGCGCTCACCGTCGCTAGGCATTCCTGCTGGGTGTTATAGTTGCATTGCTGTTCGTCGCCGTCCAAGAGCGCACACCACGCCGGAGTCTGCGGACGAGCCGTGTCTGCAATTGAGGCTATCGTGCCCGCGGCAATAGCTAGCGCAAGTATCACTTTCATCGATCACTTCCTTTAATGTTGATCAGTACAGATCCCGTTTCTGACCTAATTGGACTTTACGCACCCATCAGGCACGAAGCGCGGCTGCTCCGCCTGCGCCATTCAGCGCCAAACGTCGCTGAGCCATCAGATATTGCAAACGCTGACTGGCCATGTTCATCGCGCTCATCTCTCCCGAGTCGACTTGGCCGCTCGAACATTTCTCCAGCTCGACTTTGAGAATTTCGTCGACCTGCTGTTCGATCGCCGCCAAATCCGTTTCAGACTTGACGTCATTTATCTTTGCCACCAATGCGTACAGCCGCATTGATGGGCGCTCATCGGACTTACCCATATCTCTCGTCATGAATTTCCAGACCGCGGCCAGCACGGACATCAACGTCCCGAGCAGCATCGACCCGTAAAAGAACTGATCTCCGTATTTGTCAAAGATCGTCTTTTCGTCGCCGTCGAAAAAAACGGCCGCGCCTGGGTGAATCGGAACGTATGCGTCCTTATCGGTGCTCGGCGCCATCACCTGGGCGAGAAGCGGAAACTCTCCAACCAGATCCCGGCGCGCCTCCATCATTGCCTTGGTGAGCGCCGTCACTACATCATCGCTGAGGTTCTTGTTGGCGACGATGAAATACGGAACGCGCAGCGTCGTCAGATCGTCGTCAGGCACCGGAGGAGACCCGCGGAGTGTTCCTTTCGGCAACTCGTAGCTTTTGAACGGCGGAGAGACCTCTTCTATCGCTCCTGCCGATTCGATCGGCACGACACCCATCGCAGCCTTGGCGTTGCGCGGGAATATGTCGCGAAGCATTGCGATGTATTTTTCGGATAGCGGCAACACGACAAGAAGCGCCTGGATCTGCTTCGTCTGAAATGCCTGCGGTACTTCGGGCGGCGTGAGATTCTTGAAGCTCACCTTGGCCGACTCAAGCGCATATTCTTTCGTGATCGCCGCTATGACCTGGCGGTTGGTATCGGCAGATATGACGCCGATCATCTTGCCCTTGAGATCGTCCATGCCTTCAATGGGGCTCCCGGGCGGCACCACGATCAGCACGACCCCGTGAGTCACCGTGAGCACGGCCCTAGCGATCGACAAGTCGACAAAATCCGCCCGGGCGATCACAAGGTCGACGTTACCCGCGGCAAATTCTTTCGCTGCCTCCGATGCCGAGGCTTTTTCGACGACCTTGAGCCGCACGGGTGCGTTTGTAGAAGCCATCCGCCCGGCCATTGCCGACATGATGCGCGGCACGTCGCCGTCAAGCGGGCCCGTTGCGATCGTCAGCGTCGTGGGTTGCGTAATATAACGATATGCGAAAAGCCCGGCGCCGCCCGCCAGGATACCGAGACTGAGTACGAGCACGATTCGCAGCCATCGCGGCAATCGGCCCGACATCAGCGCGACAATGACCGCCAGCGCGCCCGCTACGATCGCGACCTGCTGATATTGCTCACGCTCCATATGAGCCGTGCGCTCCTGACTTACTCCTTGGGCAGACCTTTGACATCCTTCGCCATCTGCAGGCAGGTCAGCAGTTCGACATAGCTTTGCGGACCGGCAGCACTGCCGACCATCTGCGAGCACCGCGACCTGCTTTCAGATGTGAATTGCGTCCACTGACTGACCAGCGTCGCGCGCGCGCTTTGCTCATCCGCGAGACAGCCCGAATTTGTTTGTGCAGTTGAATAGGACTGCAGGTCGACTTTGCAGCTCTTGCGAACGTCATATGTCGGGACCTCGTCAGCGACGGCACCAGGTACCGGCGCACCAAGAGATGCCGCCGCGAGCGCGGCCACCATCACAAGTTTCTTCATACTCTTCCTCCGGTCACCCAAAACCAAAAATCCGCTTCCAGTCATTCTTCATGCCGGTCACGGCCAGTTGTTCGACGCTGCCGCCCCCAGCGCCTTGTCGAGCATGCCGAAGTGAGTCCTGCGATCATAGGCGTATTCGCAGGCACTGTCAGTATGGTGCACGATTGGCAAAGCCAATTGCGATCAATTACCCGTGGGTAGCGCAATATTGACACCTTCCTTCGCGAGCTGATCCCTCACGAACTGGAACCGCTGATAGTTCGAAAGCGTGATCGGACCTGAATAGCTTTCACTCTGCAGCTTTCTGGGCGGATACTTCACATAGGTCGCCATCAATTTCTTGATCGCATCGCTAATCGTTATCATGACCCAGGTGCGCTCGGTGTAGTTGTTCATGAAGATGTCGTAGCGCTCCTGCGGGTCCTGCCACAGGTCAAAGACCTGTGGAACGGTGGCGACATACGATTCCGCGCCTTTCCAGCCAAGGTTGGAATCGACGGCCAGACCGCCAGTTTTTGCACCGTCATCGCCACGCAGATTGAAAACGGCCTTGTAGTTGCCGGACCGGGCCGCACCCGGCGTCAGCTCGTTCTCCGTGAAATAGAACCACTCCTTGCGCGGCGACTTTCCGGTGCCAAACAACACCGGCGATAAGTCGTAACTGTCGAAGATGATCGGTTGTCCTGCGCGATCGTTCTCAGGCAGCTTCGCCCCGGCGAGCGAAGCGAATGTCGCCATGTAATCGAGTCCGCCGACGATCTCGGAGTTTTTCCAGCCGGCCTTGATCCTCGGACCCCATGCGAGTGAGGGAACACGATTGCCTCCCTCACGCACTGTGCCTTTGGTCCCACGGAACGGCGTGTAGCCGGCGTCGGGATAGACGTCCTGCCACGCGCCGTTATCGGTGGTCCAGAACACGTATGTGTTCTTGTCGAGGCCGAGTGAGCGCACTTTGTCCATGATCCGGCCGATGCGCGTATCGTTTTCCACGACCGAGTCCGCATACTTGCTCTTCGACAGCGACTTATGTTCGAACTCAGGCGCCGGCATGTTCGGCTGATGCACTTTCATGAAGTTGACGCTCATGAAGAACGGCTGGGTCGAGCGCGCGTTACGATCGAGATAGTCGAGCGACGCCTTCTCGACGTACTCGTCAAAGAACGGAATACCGACCACGCCTTCCTTGCCGTTGATCACCGGCGTGTTGACGTATTGACCGTTAATCTTGAATTCCTCTTTCGCCGGCTGTCCTGCATTTCCCGACATCGCGCCCTTGGTGACGCGGTCAAACATGGCGCGCAGTTCGGGATCCATATCGGGGAACCACGTCGGATCGCCGTAAGTATAGGCGTTGAGATGGTAAAGGCCGGCGTACTTCATCTCGTCGTAGCCTTGCGCATTCGGCAGCGCGTAGTCGGCTTCGCCGAGATGCCATTTGCCGGTGAAAAACGTTTTGTAGCCGGCGGTCTTGAGTACCGAGCCCAATGTCCATTCCGCCGCCGGCAAGCCGCCGCCCTGCCCCTGGAAGGCCACCGTTGTCATGCCGCTGCGATTGGGAATGCGGCCCGTCTGCACTGCGGCACGCCCGGGTGTGCAACTTGGCTGCGCATAGAAGGACATGAACTGCATGCCTTCGGCCGCCAGGCGATCAAGATTGGGAGTGGGCATGCCACGGTTTTCGCCGCCGCCGTACGCTCCGGCATCTCCATAGCCGAAGTCATCCGACAGGATCAGGATGATATTCGGCTTTTGCTGTTGCTGCGCGCTTGCGGGCCCCGAAAAGCCCAATACCGCGGCCGCAATTGCACCAGCCACACTTGCGAGATGCACCTTCCGTTTCACGAAGAACCTCCTGTGAGAATCCGCGCGTCGGGCAAGACTAAACGTGGCGCCGATTCCGAATACCGAATGCGTCCTACCCCGGGCCGATCCTCCGACCCGCCTTGGCGGCCTTCAATTGCC
>DATLJR010000389.1:0-2145 GCA_035538755.1 Pseudolabrys sp. | reverse complement strand
CGGACTTCACGGCCTTGAGCTGACCGGTAGCGATCAGTTGATAAATGCCGCGGCGGCATTTGCCGATGATGGCCGAGGCTTGGCTGATCGGCACCAAGATCGGTTGCAGCTCGCTCATGGTGAAATGCTCCTGTTTTCGCTTGATCTTGGGCCGCGCTGCGCGTGGTATCGCGCCCGCTCCATCTGAAGTTTCCTGTCGTGTCTGTGCTGCGGGCAGGCGTTGGCTCGGCTATTTTTGCGATTTGCGACCACAAAATCTTCCCCGCAAATGACGCATTGCCTGGGTTTGGGGGACCACTTCGCGCGCCGCAAGCGATCGCGCACCACCCATTTTTCCCGATTTGCCAGATAGTATTTATGTCCATGCAGCCGCCTATATTCCTTGAGATGTTCCGGCGAGCAGGTCTTGGCGCCCTTCCTATTATCAAATTCCTTCCCGCAGACTACGCATTGTCTAATGATGGGGCGCTGACGCTTGCGCTGCTGCGCAAGGATTTTTTCTGAATTTGCTGCGTAGTATTTCCGTCGGTTGGCCAGCCATAGGTTCCTGCTGCATTCCGGTGAGCAGGTCTTGGCGAAATTCCTGGCGGGAAACTCTCTCCCACAAACCACGCATTGTCTCGCGGGCGACTTCTCACGATGCCACGCGGGCGGCCTGACGTCGGGAAGCGTGACAGTGACGACTTCGGCCGCACGGCGCCGGCGCGTAGGGTTGGGAGCGGTGGCCCTCATGCCTTGGCCATCCGCAGCTTGATAACGTTGCCGGCGGGCGGTTTCTTGCGGTCGCAGAAGGCGCCCCAAGCCTCCATCATTTGGCGGCGCTGCGGCATGAGGTCGTCGCGGGTATAGGCCTGCTCGACTTTGCCTTCCGGCAAGTGATCGAGCTGCGCGTCGATGAGCTCCTTCGGGTAGCCGTTGGCTCTGCGCCAGTCATTCAACGTGGTCCTGAAGCCATGCGCATGCACCCTTATCGGCCACTTCAGGGCAAACCGGATGAATCGCATTATTGTGCTGACGGCGAACGGCTGGTTGCCATAGGGTGACGGAAAGGCGAGCGCGTCGGGTGACGGATCTGTGCGGCGGCGCTGCATCTCCTCCAGCACGGCCAGCATCGGCCGGGTGATCGGCACGGCTCTTACCAAGCCGGTTTTAAAACCGGTCTTGCGGTGCTCGGGCGGGACGTTCCAGACCATCTCGTCCAGATCGAATTCGGACCATTTGGCAAGCCGCACCTCGCTGATACGAACACCGCTGAGAACGACGAATTCGAGCCACAGCGAGACGTTCGTGCGTCCAGTCTTGCGCGCGCTGCGATCTTCATAACGACGGACGGCGTCCAGGAATCGGCCGACTTCGGTGTAATCCAGCGATGCGCGGTGTTCGACTTTGTGGACGCTATCTGAAAGCAGGTGCTGGAGATTATCGGTCCAGGCTGCCGGATTAGTTGCGAGGCCGCACTCGACCTTCGCCATTGAGAAAATGCGTTTCAGGTGGGAGTGCAACTGGATCGCGCTCGGGCGCTTCTCGTCCCATAGCTTGCCGAGTGCGACCTTGTCGCGGATCACCGTGGGCGTGATCAGTTTGACAGGCATGTCACCAATGGTGTCGCGAATGCGGTCGAGAAATCGTGCGGCGCTCTTGCGGTAGTTGAGCGACTTCTTCGCGATCTTGGCTTCGTAGTATTTGTCGAGGATGTCGTTGACCGTCACCGCAACGCCAACCCTGATGTCCCGTTCAAGCCGCTTGTTCTCTCGGTCTTCCAGCGGATCTTTGCCTTCGTCGAGCAACCGGTGCTGCGCTTGCGCCTTCTCGCGCGCGCCACGGCCAACGGAACGGTCGCGGCACTGCCCAGCCCCATGTTCTTGGAGCGGCCATCCTTGCGCGATTTGTATTGGAAGATCCACGATCGCCCCTTGCCGCCGTTGCTGACCTGCAGATAGAGATTGCCGCCATCGGCGTGCAGGCCGTCCTTGGCGGTCTCTACGAACCGTGCCGTCAATTTGGGTATCGCCATCAAGGCCTCATTGAGCGTGAACACCGTGTTCCTTCTCATGGCGCAATACGGCATGCCGATCATTCCGATCGAATGGGTATGCCGTGATTACTTCCGCCATCTCACAGTCGAGAAATTTCTTCGCAAGGTTC
>DATLJR010000388.1:0-7145 GCA_035538755.1 Pseudolabrys sp. | reverse complement strand
TCGGCACGCGACATTTCTACGATACCGATGCGGTTTAGGTTGGCTGGTGTCACCGGATAGGCGGTAAGTCCGTATCAACAGGAGAATTCAGATGCGTAAGATTAGCTTGTTCGTAGCTGCCCTGGTCCTGATTGGCATTGGAGCATGGTCCCAGACGACTAACGGGCGCGTTGATGCGGCAACACCGGTCGGCACGGATCCCCTGCATATGATGGAGAATGCAAAGGGTTTGTCGCAGACGCAGATCGTCGACTACAGCCTCGTCTTCAATTGAAACAGTCGCTGCGGGCAGCTGCCGTTTCCAAGTGCGGTAGCGATGAGGTTATTGCCAACATGGTCCGGATTGGCTGTCTCGCAGTGTCAAAGATTGGTTGCGCAGAAATAACAAAAGCAACGTCGGCACGGCATGAAAAAAAGGAGGTTAGCATGCTCGAACTAGTTCCTAACGCCGCGGCCCTCGAGAGGAGGCTTGCAGGCCTGCCTGTGATAAAGCATCCAGCCCGCCAGGTTGTGCTAGGCGCCGGCTCAAAAACGGGCAGGCTGTTTTTCCTCATAAATGGCGCTGTGGAGGTTATCAAGGATGGCGTGTCGATCGCTAATGTTTCGACGCCCGGCTCGGTGTTCGGCGAGCAAGCCGTCCTTCTCGATCAGCCCCACAGCGCGGACGTAAGGACCCTGGAGCAGTCCGAGTTCTATGTCGCCGACGCACAGGCAATGCTTGCCGGCGATCCAACCGTCGCTCTTTACGTGGCGGCGATCCTCGCGCGTCGGCTCGATGCCGCCAATCGATCGCTTATCGAGGTCAAGCAACAGATAGAATCCGGCGAGCCTCTTGCCGTGATTGGCAGGTCCGTCGAGAAGATGGAGGAAGCGCTAAGCTACAGCGATGACGCCAGCCTTGTGTACGCTGGCTATCCCTACGACCCGTTTCGACCAGATAAATCCGTGCACTGACGCTTCACGGTTATCGTAGGTGTACTTGCTACGCGCCCTGATCGCCAGGTAGAGCCAGCGACCAGGGCTTGCCCGAAGACCGATACTTCTACCAACGCATATGCACGGTACTGTCATCAATGTCTCTGGTCACCCCTGACGACTGGCGTCTGGCATGGCCTGCATAAGCGGCTCGGGCCCAACTGAGATCTCGCCCGTGAATGGCCGATCGTGGGCAGTCCGTTATCCCAACTCCAAAGTGGTCACACCGAATACTCGCTCCAGTCGCAATGGCGGAATCTCACCAGTATACATGCGCGCAGTCTCGAACACCGGGGCTAACCTCAGGTCTTGCGCCAGCGCAATTGCGTCGCGGTTGAGGCTTGGAATATCGAGGAAAATCTCGCCGACGTCCGCGGCTGCCAGCAAAGCCCCCAGCACGGCTTCGGCGGCTTTGCGATCGTCGGCAACAAGCGGGCCGATCTTGTTGCCTTTGCGGCACGGACGCATTACGCCCCAAGCGACTAGTCGGCCGTCACTTACGATTGCGCGCCCTACGTGTCCGGGTGAGCCAATCCAGGCGCGCAAGAATGCAGCGCGTGGGCCCGGAAATACCGTCGCATCGTCAACCGATACTAACGACAACGGTACTTCGGCCAGTGCGACGACACGACCCCGCTGTGCGTTCGGCGCGACGATCATGCCGCCATAACGGATATTCGCATAGGCCAATTTGAAACCAGCCTTTTTGTAGTTCTGCTGCTGCGCGGGCACGCCATCGAGCCCGATCACCCGTGCACCCGCGTGGGCGAGGGCCGCGTTCCATATGTGCAGTCCATAGCCGCAGCCACGCACATCTTTTCGCACGATGTAAAAGCCAAGGAAGGCGAAGCTCGCTCCGTAATTGACGCAGGAGATCGTCGCGGCCGGGGCGCCGTCGAGTTCGCCAACGAGGAAACCATCCGGATCTACACTAGAAAAGCAGGTGGCGTCGGCGAGGCCAGGATTCCATCCTTCGGCAGCCGCCCAGTCGACGGCGATTGAGATCTCGTCCGGCCGCATACTACGAATGTGCATAACTACGCCCCCGCAACCGCTCTTAGCGATTTTAATTCGCTTAGATGCCTTAGCCCTCAAAAATTGTTTGATTTAATTATCCCGCGATGCCAACCCGTAAACGCAAGGAATTTACGCAGCTAACGATACGGGGAGAACCGCCGCGATTACCGAACGTGGCAGGCCATTAATGGGTTGGCGGAACGAACATGTAGCCCACGCCCCGTACGGTGCGAATGGCATTGGGGTGAGCGGGATCGAATTCTACCTTGCGACGCAGACGCGTTATTCGTAAATCGATGGCACGATCAAATGGCTCCATATCGCGATGCGCGGTTACTTCGAGCAGCCAGTCGCGTTGGAGCGGCTTGTTGGGGTGCTCTGCGAAAATCTTAAGGAGATCGAACTCGCTCGCGGTGAGCGCTTCCTCTGTGCCATTCGTCGGGTCGACGAGCACGCGCTTTTCAAGATCCAACACCCGGCATCCCATGCGTATGCGCGGTCCTGCAGTCGGCAATGCTGCGTTTGTCGTGCGCCGCAGCACGCTCTTTACGCGCGCCAACAGTTCGCGGGGTTCAAATGGTTTCGCAATATAGTCGTCTGCACCGATCTCCAGCCCGATTACGCGGTCTACTGTATCGGAGGCGACAGTCACCATGATGATACCGATTCGCGCACTGCTCTCGCGCAGCCATCGTGCTATGGCAAAGCCGTCCTCATCTGGCAAACGGACATCTAGCAATACGAGCGCTGGGCGATCGCGCTCCACGAGCTTCCGCAAAGCGGCGCCCCCACTTACACCGCTCACTCGAAAATTCTGGCGGGCCAGATAATCCACCAACAGGTGGCGCTGCGCAGGCTCATCCTCGACTACAACAATATGTGGGCGGGGGTCCATTTTGTGCGCCTTCAGCCCCCCTCGGTGACGCTGGGAAATGACCCTCCCGAACGCCCGATGCACGCTAACACGCACGATGCGATTTGTCAGCAAACCCGTTGCCTGCCACCCCGAAACCGGCGCCGGAGTCCTGAACGTAGGGGTTTGTTGGGGGCTTGCGCGGTCTCACAATACGAACGATACAAATCACGTCACTGGCGACACACGCCCGATACGCTGGACGCTCAAAATGACCGGTCGCCGAAACGCCAACTGGCACCGTTCTCCCTCGCGAGCGAGAATTATGGCAGCTGCATCTCTTCTGGAAACCGACGGGGACAGCCGGGTCTCGGATCGCCGCGAGCCCGATCAAACCTGGCACATCAACCATTTTACTGCTTCGGCTGCATGAGGCTGTTGCCGGCGCATGATTTTCTGCCCATCAATAGGTCGCGCAATCATGGCCCGACGCGCTTCTGACCGGATTTCCTACCTTGGCTCAAGGGGCGAGATTCGCCTAGGATTGGTTATTGTCCATGTAGTGCCGCGGGCGGCGACATGAGACGGCACAGTAGTAGGCGACCGGTCAAGAGCCGGAGACATCGGACGATCAGATCCAAAGCTCGCGCAGCTCCGAGCAGGCGAGCCTCTGTTGCGGATTTGCAGGAACAACTCAATCGCCTCACCGGCGAGCGTGACGAAGCACAGGAGCAGCAGGCTGCCACTGCTGAAGTGCTCAAAGTCATTAGCCGCTCGACCTTCGATCTACAGACCGTCTTCAAAACGATTATCACCAACGCTGTGCGCCTGTGCCGTGCGCATATGGGTGCCGTGCACCTGTTTGACGGCAAGCTCGTGGATATCGTTGCGTTTCATAACTTTCCACCAGAGGCGATGAAAGTCCTCCGAAGCATGTACCCACGACCGCCACAGCCCGACCAAGCCTCTGGCCGGGCGATACTCACTGGTAAGGTCGCAGAGATCGAGAACATGCTGGCTGACCCGCAGTACTCACGCGAAGTCACCGTGGCCGGCCGGTGGGGAAGCATTCTCGCGGTGCCCATGCTCCACGATGGCGCTCCTATCGGAGCCATCGTCATCACCCGAAATGAAGTTGGTCATTTTGCCGATCGACACATCGAATTATTGAAGACCTTCGCCGATCAAGCCGGCATCGCCATCGAGAACGTACGGCTGTTCGACGTGGTACGGGCGCGCACCCGCGAGCTTTCCGAAGCCCTGGACCAACAGACGGCGACTTTCGAGGTGTTACGTGGCATCTCCAGTTCGCCGGGTGAGCTGGAGCCACTGTTCCAGGCAATTCTGGCGCACGCGACGCGGCTGTGCGAGGCCAACTACGGAGCTATGTGGCTCAAAGAAGAAGAAGATCGCTTCCGCAACGCTGCATTCCATGGTGTGCTGCCGGCGGAATACATCGAGATGTGGCGGAACGCCACGGTCGGCCGCGCCGCGCCTATGGGCCGTGTTGCTCAATCCCGAAAGCCGCTTCAGATCGCTGACCTTACAAAAGATCAGACGTATCTCGACGGCCATCCATTGACTGTTACCGCCGTCCACGCCGCCGGCATTCACACATTGGCTCTCGTACCTATGCTCAAGGAGGATGAGTTCGTCGGCGCCATTTCCCTTTATCGCAAGGAGATTCGTCCGTTCAGCGACAAGCAGATCGAGGTGGTGCAGAATTTCGCCCGCCAAGCTGTAATTGCTATTGAGAACACACGGCTATTCGAGGCTGAGAAGCAGCGCACACGCGAGCTGGCTGAATCATTGGAGCAGCAAACCGCCACCTCGGACGTGCTGCGCATCGTCGCGAGCTCACCTGGAGACTTACAGCCGGTATTCGAGTCCATGTTGGCGAACGCGACGCGCATTTGCCAAGCCAAATTTGGGACCCTCTACCTCCAGGAAGCAGATGCTTTCCGCGCGGTAGCGACACATAATGCACCGACCCCATACGTCGAAGACCGCAAGCGCAATCTAGTGCGACCGCCGCCGGATTCGACTCTGGGGCAAGTCCTCAAAACGCATCGCGTTACTCAAGTTGCAGATATCACAGCAGTGAAGTCTTACATCGAGGGCGACCCCTACCTTGTCAGCGCCGTCAAACTCGGTGGTTACCGGACAGTCGCTGCAGTTCCCATGCTCAAGGACGATTCGCTGATCGGTGCGATTACGATCAATCGGCAGGAGGTACAGCCCTTCACTGACAAGCAGATCGAGCTGGTGCAGAACTTCGCGAGTCAGGCCGTCATTGCCATCGAAAACACGCGACTGCTCAACGAGCTGCGTGAATCACTTCAGCAACAGACCGCCACCGCCGACGCGCTCAAGGTTATCAGCCGCTCGGCATTCGATCTGCAGACCGTGCTCAACACATTAACTGAATCGGCTGCCCGGCTTTGCGAGGCGGACAAGGGCGTGATCTTCCAACGCGACGGGGACGTGTATCGGCTGGGCGCAAGCTATGGCTTCTCGCGCGAAGCGGTGCAGTACGCGCTCGCGCACCCTTTGCGGCCAGACCGGGGTAGCCTCGCTGGGCGAGTTAGTCTGGAAGGCAGAACAATTCATATTCCAGACGTGCTCGAGGATCCCGAATACCGTTTGGCTGACTACCAGAAGGCATTTGGTTACCGAACCAGTCTTGGCGTGCCGTTATTGCGTGAGGGAGAGGTGATTGGTGTGATCTCCGTCACCCGTGATGTGGTGAGCCCATTTACCGAGAAGCAAATAGAACTCGTGACAACTTTCGCAGATCAAGCCGTGATTGCAATTGAGAATGCACGGCTATTCGGCGAGGTGCAGGCGCGGACCCGTGAACTTTCTGAGTCGCTAGAGCAACAGACCGCGACGGCCGATGTGCTCAAGATTATCAGCCGCTCGGCCTTCGATTTGCGGACGGTGCTGCAAACTCTCATTGAGTCAGCGGCCCGGTTCTGTGATGCCGATAAGGCCATCATTCTGCGTGAGAAAGATGGAGCCTTCTACCGCACCGAGACCTACGGGTTTTCTCGCGAATTCATGGATTATGTGAAAGACATTCCGATTGAGGCTGACCGAGGCTCAGCAGCCGGGCGCGCGCTACTCGAGGGTCGTGTGGTCCATATCGCCGATGTAACAGCTGACCCGGAATACGCGATGGTTGAGGCGCAGAGGTTGGGCGACTACCGCACGATTCTTTGTGTCCCAATGCTACGTGAGAGGGCCCCCATCGGGGTGCTCATTTTGACGCGTACCGAAGTACGTCCATTTACGAACAAGCAGATCGAGCTGGTCACGACGTTTGCCGACCAGGCAGCAATCGCGATCGAGAACGTGCGGCTGTTCGAAAGAGAGGGCACCGCCAGGGCGGCCGCCGAGGCCGCGCGCGACGCGGCTGAAAGGGCGCGCGCCGAAGCGGCAGCAGCACGTGCCGATGTCGAGCGCACACGCGACGTAGCTGAGCAGGCGCGTCGCGAGGCGGAGGCTGCCAATTCTGCGAAATCGACGTTCCTCGCCACCATGAGTCACGAAATCCGAACGCCTATGAACGGCGTGCTTGGCATGATCGAAGTATTGGAGCGGCAGGGACTCAGTGCGCCGCAACAACGAACAGTTTCGACCATACGAGACTCTGGAAAAGCGTTACTGCGTATCATCGACGATATTCTCGATTTTTCCAAGATCGAGGCCGGCCGCCTCGAACTCGAGGCCATACAATTCTCGTTGACTACCTTGATCACGACGACACTGGAGACTTTCCGACCGCAGGTGATTGCAAAAGGCTTAACCCTGGATGGCGAAATCGAAGCGGATTCGCAGGACGCTCTGATCGGAGATCCCACCCGCGTGCGGCAAATCCTGTTCAATCTGCTCAGCAATGCGATCAAGTTTACCGAACATGGCGGAGTGCGGGTGCACGTCAGCGCAACACCCCTTGGCGAAGGCAATACCCGCGCGACAGTCGCTGTAGCCGACACCGGCATTGGTTTAAGCGCCGAACAGCTCGCTAGGCTGTTCGAACCATTCGTGCAGGCCGACAGCTCAATCACTCGAGAATTCGGCGGGACCGGTCTTGGCCTTTCTATTGTCCGTCGGCTGGCGCAGATCATGGGCGGTGATGTCACAATCGAGAGCACTTCGGGTGCGGGTTCCATCTTCACTGTGACGTTGACACTTCGTGCGGCGCCCGCCGACTCCCTGCTCAAATCTCTGCCAAAAACGATAGCTACAGCGCCTGTGAGCGTCGGCGCGCGGTCGGATGGTCCTCGTGTCCTGGTTG
>DATLJR010000387.1:0-15818 GCA_035538755.1 Pseudolabrys sp. | reverse complement strand
AAGTTGATTGCTACGCCCAAAGGCGCCCGCCCGGCGCGGGCAGTCATCGGTCAAGCTTTCGGGGCGGACGCAGTCAACGAGGCCGTGGCCCCGATCCAGCAACAGGTCATCGGCAGAGGATTGTGATGGAGGCAAAGCCGTCGAGCGATATTGCATTCACACCGAACGTCAAGGCTATTCAGGCGCGCCGAGGCTCACGTGAGGCTTATGCCAAGATGGAGGCGCGTGGCGGCTTCAAGACGAAGATTACGCCTGATCTCATCGCCTTCCTCACCGAGGTAGACACGGCGTATCTGGCTACGGCCAATGCAGCGGGACAGCCTTACGTCCAGCATCGGGGCGGCCCGAAAGGCTTCATCCGCTCGCTCGACGAGACAACGCTGGGGTTCGCCGATTACGCCGGCAATCGTCAATACATTACGCTTGGGAATCTGGCTGAGAACGATCAAGCTTTTTTATTCTTGATGGATTATGCGCATCGTCGACGCGTCAAAATCTGGGGACGTGCCCGGATTGTCGAGGCCGACCCCGAACTGATTTCGAGGCTTATGCCTGCAGACTATCGGGCTCATGCTGAGCAGGCGATTCTGTTCGATGTTAAGGCTTGGGACGTGAACTGCCCACGCCATATCCCTCAGAAGCTCGACGCCGGCGAAGTCGCCGAGGTCTTGGCAAAGTTACGGAGCCGTATCGAAACCTTGGAAGCCGAAAATGACAAACTACGGGCGGCGACACATCGGTCGTCGGGGCATTGTTGATGAACGCCTTCGAAGGTTTTCGTCTCGCACGGAGTACGTATCAAGGGCATCCATCCTTCAATAGACGTCCACCTGATAGCGGTCGTGCTTCTTTAACTCGGCGACAAAACGCGCTGCATCCTCCGGGCTGCGCTTGCCATGCTCCGCAACGACATCAATGAGTGCGCGTTCGACGTCTTTCGCCATGCGCAGCGCATCGCCGCACACATAGATATGCGCACCGCGGCTGATCCATTCCCAGAGATCGCGGCCCTCGTCCCGCATACGGTGCTGCACGTAGATTTTCTCGTTGCCGTCACGCGACCAGGCGAGCGTCAGCCTCGTAAGATGTCTGTTCTTGCGCATTGCCTTGAGCTCGTCCTCGTAGAAGAAATCGTAATCGCTGCGCTGATGGCCGAAATAGAGCCAGTTCGGTCCGGGCGCCTTGGTCGCCAGCCGCTCTTGCAGGAAGGCGCGGAACGGCGCCAGACCGGTGCCGGGCCCAATCATGACGACCGGCTTGTTGGGGTCGGCCGGCAGTGCGAAGTGTTGCGCCTTCTGCACGTAGACCCTAATCCTGTCGCCCGGCTTGATGCGGGAGGCAAGAAAGGTCGAAGCGACCCCGAGCCTGGCGCGATCGCCCACCTTGTAGCGCACCGCGTCAACGGTAAGCGACACGCGACCCGGATTGCATTTCAGCGACGAAGAGATCGAATAGACGCGCGGCTGCAGCGGATCGAGCGCCTCAACGAAGGCTTCCGGGTCGGGCCGGATGGCGGGAAACTTCTGCAGCGCCGCCAGCACGTCGAGCGTCGCAGCGTCGCCATCCGGATCGCGTCCATCGCCGAGCGCTTTGGCCTTCTTCCGTCGCTCGCCGCCAGTCAAATAGGAGATGAGTTGGAACAGCATGTCCGGCGCCGGCGACAGTGAGACTCCGTCGACGAGCACGTCGCGCAAGGTTCGGCCGCCAATGGGAAAATTCGGTGGCGCATCAACCGCGGCAATTACCGCATCCACCAACGCATCATCATTTCTCGGATAGATGCCGAAGCTGTCGCCGACGACATAATCGAGCCCGCTTTCAGTGAGGTCGAATTCGATATGCCAGGTTTCCTTTTGAGAGCGTTCCTTGTTGAGCCGGCGACGAGAGAGAAATGTGGCGGTGACCGGGTTGTCGCGCGAGCGGCCAGGCGCCGAGACCGGAGCTGGCGGGGGTACGGCTTCGGCTGGCGCCGCCGTGCCCGCGCCCATTTCGGCATAGAGCGCCTTGAGCATGCGGGCGGTGTCCTTGCCACCCGGCACGCACAGGTTCAGCCGCATCTCCCCCTTGCTGAACAGTGCTTCTGCATAATCCTTGCAGTTGTAGCCGCACTGGCTGCAATCCTGCTGCGCCATCGCCGCCATCATGCGGCGCGCCAGCGGCTTGCCCTCGGCAAGCTTCATGCGGTCCGCCAGCGGCATGGCAGGATCGTGCCAAGGCGCGCTATCATCCTGGTCAGCTGGCGGCACGACGTCGAGCAGTAGTTTCGCTGCTTCAGCGTTTGACAGCGGCGTCACGCTCGCGTCGAGCGAGATCATGCCGGCGAACAGGCCGTTAAGCCAGGTGCGCTGTTCCAGTGTGAATGGCGCCGATTCCGGGATCAGCGACGGGATGGGCGGGCGCGGCGTAACGCTCATTCCGGCTCCAGCTGAACCATGGATTTGAGCGCGTCGATCTCATGCCGGCGCGCAAAATCGATGAAACGTTCCTCGCGCGAAGCGCGATGCGCGAGATAGGTCTTGAGAATACGCTCGACCGTTTTCGGCGCGTCTTGCGCCTTGACATCACGATAGAGCTCGCGGCCAAGTGCGGCATAGGGGCCAAAGCCGCCGCCGATTAGGATGTGATAGCCCTCGACCGCGTCGCCCTCTTCTGTTTCCTGCACCTTGCAAGCAAGCAGCCCGATCTCGGACACGAAATGTTGTGCGCAGGAGTTATGGCAGCCGGTGAGATGTATGTTGACGGGCGTGTCGAGTTGTACGCGCCTCTCGCACCACGCAGCGATTTCTTCGGCATGGCGCTTAGTGTCGGAGGCGGCGAATTTGCAACCCGTATTGCCGGTGCAAGCGACGAGACCCGAGCGGAACGCATTAGTCTCGATCGCAAGGCCGAGCGCTTCGATACGCGCCTTCGCATCCCCGAGCTTGGCGCTCCGCACGCCAGAGATCAGGAGGTTCTGCCAAACCGTGAGCCGTATATCGCCATCGCCCAAGTCGCGCGCGATGTCGGCGAGGCCCTTCATCTGCGCGACCGTCATGCGACCGACCGGTATCACGACGCCGATCCAGTTCAGCCCCTCCTGCTTCTGCGGATGGATGCCGATATGGCCGGTGCGCGAGAACGGCAGCCGCGGCGCCACGGCGCCAGGCACAGTACGAGTTAGCTTGCGGCCGAGCTTCTCCTCCATGAGGCCGAGGAATTTCTCGACCCCCATCCTATCGAGCACGTATTTGAGTCGCGCCTTGGTGCGGTCGGTACGGTCCCCGTGGTCGATGAAGACGCGCACCACCGCGTCGGCGACCACGGTTGCTTCGGCCGGCTTGACCAACACGCCAGTGTCACCGGCAAAACTGTGATGACCGGTGAGACCGCCGAGGCACAGTCTGAACCAAACGCCAGGCTCCAGTTCAAAGCCCTCGTTCACCTTCACAGCCTGGAAGCCGATGTCGTTGGTGTCTTCCAGCACCGGGATGGTACCGGCACCGTCGAAGCCGACATTGAACTTGCGCGGCAGGCCGTAGAGCGAGCGATCGTTGAGAATGTGGAAGTGCCATTCGCGCGCGTAGGGATGTGTGTCGATCAATTCCTGCGGGTCGATGCCGGCGGTCGGCGTGCCGGTGACGTTGCGGATATTGTCGGCGCCGGAACCACGTGAACACAGACCGAGGTCTTGAATCGCCTCGATCATGTTCACCGCGTTCTTTGACTCGATTTCGCGCACCTGCAGATTAGCGCGCGTAGTCACGTGCGCATAGCCGCCGCCATAGCATCCGGCGAGATCGGCGACGCCGTCGAACTGCGCGGCTTTCATAATCCCATTCGGAATGCGCAGCCGACACATGTAGGAGTTCTGGTTCGGCGCCACATAGAACAGGCCAAAGAAACGCCAGCGAAAATTGTCAGGCGGCTTCGGATAGATGTTCTTGGCGGCGTGTTCCTTTAACCGCTCGTACGTGTCGAAGGGATGCTGCTCCCGCTTGAACTTCTCCGGATCGGACAGCTTGCCCCCGGCCTTGAGCACGCGGTCCTGCGCCTTGAGCGCAGCAGCTTCGGGGCCGACCGGCTCTGGCTCTGGCGCGGCCGCCGTATGGGCGAGAGCGGCAGTCGGGTCGGCCAGCCCTTTCGCGGTTCGCGCGATCTGCAGACCAGCGGCGAAGCCCTCCAGATAACGCTTCTGTTCGGGTTCGAAGTCGCCGGTCGCCGCGTCCAGCGGCTTGAGGGCGGCCTCCGTCGTCATTCAGCCGGGACCTGAGACGGCATCGCCATCGATGCTGGCGCGGAGCGCGGCCGGTGCGTGATGTAGAGCGCAAGGCCGGTGAAAATGAAGCCGCCGACCAGGTTGCCGAGCGTCACCGGAATCTGATTCCACAGCCACCAGTCGGCGACGGTGATCTTGGCACCCATCATCATGCCGGTCGGGATGATGAACATGTTCACCACCGAGTGCTCGAACCCTTGCGCAAAAAAGATGAACACAGGCATGTAAGCGCAGGCGATCTTGCCGATGGTCGACGATGTGGTCATCGCCGCCACGATGGCGAGGCAGACCATCCAGTTGCACAGCATGGCCTTGACGAAGACGGTTACCTGGCCAGCGAAGCCTATGGCCTCATAGCCGGTGGTCTTGGCCTGCGCCACAGCGATAATCTTCGCGGCGACGCCGGCCGGCTCCGCCGTGCCAAAATTGGTGAGCGCGATCGCTAGCAAGGCGCCATAAACAACGCTGCCGATGAGATTGCCGAGGAAGATCCACGCAAAATTGGCGAGCAGGCTCGGCGCGCTCGCGTCCTTTTCGACCCAGGGCAGCGGTACCAGTCCGAAAGCGCCGGTAACGAGGTCGAGCCCAAGCAGCACGATGAGGATCAAGCCGACCGGGAAGATCAGCGCGCCAACCAGCGGTTGGTTTGTCTGCACCGTGCCGGTCAAGGCAAGGCTGGTGGCTGCCGCTAGGATACCACCGGCAAGTGCGCCGCGGATCACCAAGTCGAGCGGCGACAGCGTGAGCTTCCGGCGACCGGTTTCGATCATCGCATTGGCGACGTCGACTGGCTTTATGTAGTCCATCTCTTGGCTCCCTGAATTGGCGGGTGCCGAGAGTGGTGGGCAACAGCTCCCGGCTGGCCGCAGCTGAATTTGTGCTGCAAAGCAGCAAGGAGCATGCCAGCCTGGAATACTTTGATATATTTACGAAAATTCCTAAATCGTGGAACATTTTCGCGGTCATTGCTCCGCAAAGCAGCAACACCCGTCGAAAAACTAGGCAATAGCAAAATCCGCTAAAAAACTAGGCAGTAGCAAAATCCGCCAAATGTACGCCGCCCGCAACGATCCGATGATGCAAGAACGCGAGAGCAAGTAGCGTCTCATTATAATAAACGATCTTCGCGACCAGGCCTTACGTCGGATTTCTCGCGTTGCATCGGCCGATCATCGGCGTGTTGCCCTCCGCTGTTTTAACTCGCCTTGCCGTTTTAACTCGCCTTGCCAATGACCTCGTATCACAAGAACCTTGGGCTACTGCTCGGCTTTCTTGGCATGTGTCTGTTCGCGGGCACATTACCAGCGACGCGGCTCGCCCTATTGGGCTTTGACCCGCTGTTCTTGACGGTCGCGCGCGCTGCACTCGCTGGATCGGTAGGCCTTATCGTTCTCATCGCACGGCGTCGGCGAGTACCCTCCCGGTCGCTTTGGTTAGAAATCTTCGGCGCCGCGCTGTGCACCGTGATTGGCTTTCCACTGTTCGCGGCACTGGCGATGATGACCGTACCCGCCGCCCACGGCGGCGTCGTACTCGGCATTCTGCCGCTGGTAACGGCCGCTGCGGCAACGGTCTTTGCCCATGAGCGTCCGAGTCCGGGCTTTTGGCTGGCAAGCGTACTGGGCGCACTGATCGTTGTAACTTTCATGCTTCGCCGGAACGGCGGGATGACATTTTCCGCCGGCGATCTATTCTTACTTGGTACCGTCCTTTCCGGCGCGCTCGGATACACTTTTTCCGGCCGTCTCGCGACACTTATGCCAGGATGGGAGGTTATCTCCTGGCAGGTAGTGATCTTTCTGCCACTTGCGGCAGCGGCGACTTTCGTGCTCTGGCCGGCTGATATCGCAACCGCGCCAATTTCATCATGGATAGGCCTTGGCTATGTCGGGCTGGTCAGCCAATACACGGCGTTTTTCGTTTTCAACGCGGGACTGGCGATCGGCGGCATTGCCCGGGTCGGACAGGTCATGCTGTTGCAGCCATTCATGATCGTGGTACTCGCGTTGCCGGTGAATGGCGAAGCAATCGATGTTGAAACCATTCTTTTTGCCGCGGCCGTCGTCGCAACAGTATTGATTGGACAGCGGATGCGCGTGACACGGCACAGAGATGAATCGAGGGAAACATGACAACCACCAGCACTATCCAAATGCTGACGCGCTACAATGCTTGGGCAAATGAGGCGACATTCGACGCAGTCGCAGCGCTACCAGCCGGTGAAGCTACCAGGGAACGTCCCTCTCTCTTCAAAAACATCGCCAACACACTCAACCACCTGCACGTGGTGGATCTGATTTGGCAGGCACACATCGAGAAGCGCGATCATGGTTTCTCGGCATTGAACACCGTTTTATATACCGACCTCACCGAGCTCTGGCGCGCCCAGCAGATCGTCGACGCTTGGTATATCGGTTGGGGTGACGGACTATCTGAGGCTGATGCAAACGAAATGGTGCGCTTTACTCTGATCGGCGGGAAACAAGGTGAGATGCGCCGAAGCGATATCATTCTCCACATGGTCAATCACACGAGCTATCATCGCGGGTTCGTCGCCGATATGTTTTGCCAAATTCCTGCACGCCCGCCCTTAACCGACCTCACGGTCTTCTTGACCACCAAATGAAAATATTGCGTGGCTCGACTAATTTGAGGTCACTGTGACCACCGCAGAAAGACTCATAAGTAACAGTGAACCCCGGCGGCTAAATATTTTCTAGGCCGGACCAACCGAATGAAAGAGAGAGATCATGAAGAATGAGTTTCCGCCTGGCGTTGTGGTGGCGGTGAGTCTTAGTCCCACACACAAGTTCAGCAAACCGGTACAAAAAAGCATCCGTCTGCTCGCCGGTTTGGGGGTCGAAGGCGATGCGCATCTAGGCGTGACAGTCAAACACCGTTCGCGGGTTGCCAAGGACCCGACCAAGCCAAATCTACGCCAGGTGCACCTCATCCACGAAGAACTGCATGACGTTCTTTGTGCCAGTGGCTTTCGTGTCGCACCTGGTGTTATGGGAGAAAACATCACAACCCGCGGCATCGACCTGCTCGCACTCCCACGGGGGGCGCGGTTGCATATTGGGGAAGTGGCTGTCGTCGCCGTGACTGGTCTGCGCGACCCTTGCCGCCAGTTGAACAATTTTCAATCCGGCCTCATGGCCGCTGTTCTTGATCGCGACGCTCAGGGAAACTTAATCCGCAAGGCGGGCGTCATGGGCATCGTCCTGCCTAGCGACGAAGTGCGAGCCGGCGACCCGATCCGGATCGAACTGCTGCCGGAGCATAACCAGCAACTAGCGCCGGTCTGAACATCGTCAGAACGTAGTGGCGTCGGCGAAGAAGCCCCGGCCGTTTTGTCACGACCGGGGCTCCCCGTGCGGTACGACCCTAAAGGGGCAAACCAAAAAGGCCGAAACCCGGCACCTCACGAGCGTGCCGCAAAATTCTACAAATCGCAAACACTGCGTCTCTCACAACGCAAACCCCCGTCAGTTGAAATCAATGTAACAACCAACGTCAGCCTTTTCATCTTTGACAATCAAAATAAGTAACTTGGATTCCTTATAAGCGTTGGCAGTCCTAACGCTTCAGGTTCGCGTCAAATGTGCTTTGACTTAGTAACGGTTACGACTTGATGATGTAGCAGATGTAACTTGATGATTGTCAAACGCGTCGCCGCAAACCGATAACTGTCGACGCGATACCTCCGGACCCCGTCTTAGTAACAACTAGCCTCGCCCGCGCGCCGAGTTGGAGCGAACTGACGCTGTACATTGCCGTATGCGCGTGGGGGAGGAGCGTTTTTTGGATTCGCCATCGGGATGCGAAACTAAGGACGGCTCGGCTGCAACGTTATTGGACGTCGTAAATTTCTATAATCAGCGCTTCGGCATCGGCTTCACCGACCAGCAGAAGAAAGACCTCGTCAACTTCCTAAATACGCTCTGAAATCCGAACCAGAGAACGCCAATGGTCTGCTGAGACAGTAGTTTCCGAAGGGAGCCGACCTGTCGGTGTACTCGCAAACCCATCTCAACAAAGTGGGCGCCAGCTCAACGAACGACCACGCAAAACCTTGGGATTTGCAACCTCAGCAGAGAGATTTTACGCCTGTGTTGCATCGACCAGTTGAGCCAGCAAGAGCGCCGACGCGGCCATCTTACGGCGAACGGTAAGTCGTGCGTTGCACCGACCATCCAAACGACGCTGTCATGATGGTGTGCCAGCGAAAAGTCGACGAAGTTCTTGCAACAACGGCGTAGGTATCTCGGTAAACACGTTGAAATTTCTGAAGTCCTTCAAGGGTCCTGGACACGGCTGGCGCGACCTGCTGCGATACCAACTCGCTTAGCCCAGAGGAGCTTCCCCGATGACGATCATCGATTCCCAGGTTCACGCTTATGAGGCAAACACTCCTAGGCGACCCTGGCACAGTGTGCCGAACTGGCCCGATCACGTTACGGGTGACGAGATGGTGGCGGCGATGGACAAGGTCGGCGTCGACGGCGCAATCTTCATCTCTGCCTTTTCCATGTACCGCTACGACGCCAGCTATGCGGTGGAAGTGCAACGGGCCCATCCCGACCGGCTCGCGATCGTCAAGCCGGTCGACCCAGACGATCCCGCGGTGGCCGATGTCGTCGCCGACTGGAAGAATACGCCGGGCACGGTCGGCATCCGCATCATGATGACCAAGGAGGCGAAGCGCGAGCCGAACGAGCCGGGCCTCGATCGGATCCTGCGCGCGGCCGTAAAGCACGACTTTCCGGTCAACATACTGTGCTGGGGTAACTTGGACACGGGCATTGCGCTGATCGATCGCCACCCTGATACGCGCTTCATCATCGATCATCTGGGCATCATGCAGCCCCGCACCCCACCGGCCCCGCCGCAGCCGTGGGCCGACCTGCCGAAGGTGCTGGACCTTGCCAAGCGCAAGAACGCGGTGATCAAGGTGAGCGGCGCCTGCACGCTGTCCCGGGAACCGTATCCCTTCCCGGACATTTGGGATCCGCTTGCCCGCGTGTTCGATGCCTGGGGTTTCGACCGCTGCCTGTGGGGCACGGACTGGACACGCGCATACGCCGTCGTCAACTACGAGCAGGCCGTCGAGCCCTTCCTTAAGACTGACCGCCTGAGCGACAGTGAGCGAGCGATGCTGATGGGCGGCGCGTGCGCCAAAGCCTATCATTGGTCGCCGAAGAAAGGTTAGGTTAGTCCCCGCTCAGGAATTCGGCGCTTTCCGGACTTCGTCTTTTCAGAGTCCGCTTCAGCCAAACGTCGGCTACCTCAGCGCTGCCCGGGAGGGACGTGGCACCCACCTCGGTGAAGGGCTTCGGACGTCGTCAGGAGATTTCATCACGCTAATTGTGCTCTCAACCATGCGAGTTTATCGGATTGTCGTCGACCGACCACTGGACGGGTTGTCCCCAATGTGACTGCATTTCTGCGTTGTCTAGCTTTCTGATCGTTAGTCGGCGATATCGCGGCCTTCCATTCGGAAGCTTTTGGCCAATTCCTCGTCGAGGTCCGAATAAATTCGCCGCTCGATATCCCGGAATTCGACCGATGTCGGGTCGCGCGGATGAGTCAGATCAATATTGAGCACGGTCTTAATCCGGCCGGGCCGGGCGGTCATCAGGACCACGCGGTCGGCCAGATAGATTGCCTCTACTACCGAATGCGTGATGAAGACCACAGTCTTACGATACTGCTGCCAAATGCGCAGCAATTCGTGCTGCAAATGGCGGCGCGTGAGGGCATCAAGTGCGCCGAACGGCTCGTCCATAAAGATAATTGAAGGCTCGGTCGCGAAGGTTCGTGCGATCGCAACGCGCTGTTTCATGCCGCCCGACAGCTCCCGTGGTCGTTTGTTAGCGAACTCAGCAAGTCCGACCATTTTCAGATAGTGTACAGCTACTTCGCGGCGCTCCCGACGGCCAAGTCCTTTGCGCTCAAGCCCGAACTCGACATTGCCTATCACATCAAGCCAGGGAAAAAGGGCATAGTCTTGAAATACCATCCCGCGGTCGATATCGGGGCCGCGCACGGGTTCGTCGCCCACGCGAGCCTCACCGGCCGAAGGTGGCAGAAGCCCGGCGAGAACATTGAGCATAGTCGACTTGCCGCAGCCGGACGGACCGACGACTACCAAGAACTCACCGGACGCGATGTCGAGATCGATGGGCATCAGCGCTTCGATCACGCGTCCGTCCGCGGTGGCGTAGTGTTTGGCGAGACCGCGCAACGTAAGCGGTTTGGCTCCTGCGGGTGTGGCGACTATCATTCGCCCATCCAGTTGTATCGGCGGTCTACCCAGCGGAACACAGCATCGAATAGAACCCCAAGAGTGCCGATGGTGACCATACCGACCAGCACAAAGTCCGACCGCAGCACTTCCATTCCGTTGGAGATGAGATAACCAAGCCCGGACCGCGCGGCCACCAGCTCTGCAGCGATGATCGCCGCCCAGCCAGTCCCGAATGAGATGCGCAGGCCAACAATGACCTGCGGCAACGAAGCCGGCAGTACGACCTTACGGAAGAGCGAAGCATCACCCTTGCAACCGAGGATTCGCCCAGCACTGATTAACACCGGATCGATGTTTCTTGCACCAGCAATGGTGTTGAGCAGAATCGGAAAGAACGCGCCTATAAAAATGACGAAGACCTTTCCACCTTCATCGATCCCGAACCAAAGGATGGCGAGCGGGATCCAGGCGAGCGGCGAGATCGGCCTGAACAATTCGACCACTGGATCAAGCACACTTGCGAGTTTGTCCCAGCGTCCCATGGCAAACCCGAGCGGCACCGCCACCAAAGCGGCAAGCGACCAGGCGGCCAGCACGCGACAGACGCTGTAAGCTGCGTCCTTCGGCAGCTCGCCGCTCGCCATTAGCTGTATGAAAGTCTGGGCCGTCAACCAGGGAGAGGGTAGTAGCGACATGTGAGGCTTCGCGATGAGCACCACTGCCCACCAAACGGCAACTACGCCAGCGGCCGCGTAAAAATAACGCAGCAATTTCGACAGGCGGTTTCGTAGCTGCAGCCCCGGCCCGCGCGGTATTTGACCTGCGGGCTCGGTACCGTCCGTCATCACACCGCAGCCGCCGTCACTTGACGTCCTTCATGGCTTGTTCGGCGAACTTGGGCTCGACTTTCGGATTGTCGGTGTCGTTCAACAACCCAGCCTTCTTTAGGAACGCTGTGTAGGCATCAATGGTTGACTTTTCCGGCACGATGTTCCTGTCAAACACGGAGATCTTCTGCTTGACCGCGTACTCAATGACTGACCGTGGGAAGCCGTTTTCCTTGGTCCAGATGTCGATCGCCCGCTCGGGATCGTTGAGCACCATGTCGATAGCCTTAACCTGTACCGATACGAGGTCCTGCACGATATCAGGATGCGCCTTCATGAAATCGTCGCGGACGTAGGTGCCGTCACCTACATAGTGGCCGTTCTTTATCGGCATGATCTGTGCCGAGCTTGCCAAGACGCGGCCGATGCCGTCGGCGAGCGCTCTTGACACGTGCGGGTCCCAAGTGATGCCGGCATCCACACTCTTATTTGCGAGCAGGGTAGCCACCTGAGAGCCGTCTGTCTTGAACAATTGCACGTCTTTCACGTCGAGATGGGCGTCTGCGAGCGCCTTAATCAGTAAAGGATATTGCTGCGAGCCCTCGCCGGGGAACGCGATTTTCGCGCCCTTGAGACCGGCAACAGACGTGATCTTGGAGTCCTTCGGCACCAGGATCGCGGTCTGGTCGAGAATATCAATTGCCACCAAGGTCGCTGGCAACCGCGCTGCCGCTAGCACGGCCGGCCCCATGCCTGCGGATGCAATCTGCAGTTCCCCAGCTGCGAGCGCCTGGTTCTCGGGTGCGCCATAGGAAAAAGAGCGGAGTACGATCTTGATCTTGTATTTATCTTCAATCGGCTTGAGGTAGCCGGCGCCGTTTGCGATCAAGATCGGCTGTGTCGAGGGCTGGACGCCAAAGTTGACAACCTCCTCAGCTGACGCACGGACTGACAATCCGAGCACGACCGCAAACGCAACGACGTGTGATGTGCGGATCATTGGCATGCTCCTTTGCGCTTTGAACAAACTGAACAAGTGAATCAGCCGACAGGGCCCGGATTTTTGGTTGATGCTCGCGAACTGTAGTTCCGGGTCCCACCGCGTGAGGCGCCGATCAAAGTCGACCACCGTCGTGCAATTGTCGCAGGGCGATCACCAGCCAATGATACTTTGGAGTTAGCGCGCCGGCAATTGTCGGCCAAAACCAAACCCCACGCATGAGTGAAAGCATTGCATTGAAGCGTCGCACGACAGCGAACGTGCCCCTTTGCGTGGAAGCCACCCTCAATAAACAAGCTAGTGCTGCCAACGCTTAAAAGGAAGAAACGATGCAGCGTTAGCGAAAAGCTACATATGCAAGACGTTGATTTTAACACCGCAAAAATACGGACAAGTTATATTTTTGGATCAACAAATCCGTGAACTACTATGCACGCCTCGAGATGCGGGCGAAGGGAGAAAACGCAATCCAAAACCGTAACGGAGGGTATGCAGCGTTCCGGCAGGACTTGCACAGTGAATTGCAGAGTCTTGGGCTGCCTGAGTGATGACCGCTATTGGCAGCAAACGGATATGTCCACGAAGCTCAACAGTATTGGCTAAGTGAGGTGTAGCGGACATAAATCTGGTGCTACGCTTTTGTAGCCGTTGACCCTTTTCAGATGTGAGCTAGCCGCATAACCGCTTTCGCCTGTTTGCCCACATCGTAAAGTTCGCCCAGGATCGTATGCCCCGAGGCGCATGAGTGGCGCCAGTTATAGTCAAAGTCGTGCAAGAAACGTCCGGAAATCAGTCCGCAACCACCGTTGAAACGCCGGCTGCTGGGCCCCGGCCACTGCTGGTCTATGACGGCGATTGCGAGTTCTGCGGCTACTCGGTGCGGTACTGGAAGAAGCTCACGGGCGACCGCGTCGATTACAGGCCGTATCAGGTAGTAGCGGCGCAATATCCCGCGATCCCAATCGCCGATTTTCAGCACGCGGTGCAATTCATCTCGCTCGACGGACATCGTGCCAGTGCCGCCGAGGCCAGTTTCCTGACCTTAAGCCATGCGCGTGGCAAGAGCTTTTGGCTCGCGCTCTACAGAAAACTGCCCGGTTTCGCGATCATCTCGGAACTGGTTTACGCATTTATCGCAGCGCACCGCCCGGCCTTTTATCGGGTCAGCGTACTTCTGTGGGGAAGGGACCCCGACCCGCCCCGCTACGATCTTGTCTCATTCTTATTCTTGCGCCTGTTTGGGCTGATCTACTTGTCGGCCTTCGTCTCCTTCGCCGTGCAGGCGCAGGGGTTGATCGGTAGCCATGGCATCCTGCCGGTGGCAGATCTGGTCGATGCCGTCGCCAGCCGTTATGGGCCAGAGCGTTTCTTCCTGATGCCGATGGCGTTCTGGTTGAACGCCAGCGATTTCGCCATTCAGGCGGTGTGCTGGGCGGGCGCCGGGCTGTCGATATTGCTGGTCTTCAATCTGCTGCCACGGCTGAGCCTGTTTCTGCTCTATGCGCTCTACCTTTCGCTGTTTTATGGCGGACAAACCTTCATGAGCTTCCAGTGGGACACGTTCCTGCTGGAGGCCGGGTTTATCTCGCTGCTATTGAGCTTCGCCACGACGCCGGGCATCTGGCTACTGCGCTGGCTGTTATTCCGTTTCATGTTCATGTCCGGTGTCGTCAAGCTGTTGAGCGGCGATCCCAACTGGTGGGACTTGTCTGCGCTGTCATATCACTTTCTGACCCAGCCGCTGCCCACACCGCTGGCATGGTACGCGGCGAGGTTGCCGTCCAGCGTGTTGAAATTTGCCACCGGCAGTATGTTTTTCGTCGAGCTTGTTCTGCCATTCTTGATCTTCGGCCCGCGCCGGCTGCGATTTTTCGGAGCCTTCGGCATTCTGCTACTGCAAAGTAGCATTCTCATCACTGGAAATTACAACTGGTTCAATCTCCAGACCATGTTGCTGTGCCTGCCGTTATTCGATGACACGGCGATACAGAAGATATTGCCGCGGCACTTGGACCGACCGCGGCCGATTTGCGCGGAAAACAAAACCCCGAGAAGGCTGGTGACAATCCTCGTCAGTGCATTGGCGCTGCTGATCGTGTTCTGCAGCCTGGTGGAGATGGGCGTACGCTTTGGCGGCCGGCCGCCCGTTGTGGCGCAGACGGTCGACCTCCTTATCCAACCCCTGCATATCACTAGCCCTTACGGCCTGTTCGCGGTCATGACCACAGCGCGCGACGAAATCGTCATTGAGGGTTCGCTTGATGGCATTGAATGGCGCCAATACGAGTTCCGGTACAAACCCGGCGATATCGCGCGCGCTCCGCGCTGGAACATCCCGCACCAGCCGCGTCTGGACTGGCAGATGTGGTTCGCCGCGCTCGAAGACCCGCGGCGCCTGTTTTGGTTTTCGCGTTTCCTCGAGCGGTTGCTGCAGAATGAACCCACCGTGACAGCCCTGCTAGAAAAAAATCCCTTTCCCGACAAGCCGCCGGTCTATGTGCGCGCGCTGTTCTACGACTACAGCTATGCCGACAGCGAGGAAAAGGCGAAGGGTATATGGTGGAAGCGCCAGTTACTGGCGCTGTACTTCCCGTCGGTGCATTTGAAAGGCGAAGACCCTGCTCGGTAAAACATCTTGCCTTGGACTGCCGGCAATCGAACCGATGCAAAGCCGTTATCGGACTGTTCTTAGCAAAGGCATGAAGGGAGCAACCACATGCTGTCCCGCGCGTTTTGTTTGATCGCTGGGTTGGGAATGTTTGCATCGACGGCGAATGCCGCGGATCTGATCGTGCTGCATGTCTATATGCAGCCGATGGCGCGCGCCTTGCCGTTCTATGTCGGAGGCGACAAGGGATTCTTTGCCCGGCGCGGCCTCAAGGTTGAGCTCGAGTTTACTGAGAGTTCCGTGAACCAGCGTAATGCCCTTACGAGCGGCAAAGCCAACATTGTGTATTCGGCTGTTGACAACGCGGTGGCTATGGTGGAGGCGGCCAAAAAAGATGTCGTCATTGTCACTGGTGGCGACAGCGGCACCAATGAGTTCTACGTCCAGGATTACGTCAAGGAATTTTCCGATATTCGCGGCCACGCCGTCGCCGTCGATGCGACTAACACGGCCTACGCTTTACAGGCCAAGAAAATTTTGCTGCAGCACGGACTTAAGGACGATACCGATTACAAGCTTAATCCGGTCGGTAATGGTTCACTGCGATTAAAGAGCATGATTGAGGATAAGAACAATGCGGCCGCCATCTTGAACCTGCCCTATTCGCTGCAAGCCGAGACAGCAGGGTTGAAGAGCATGGGACGAACCATCGACATGATTGGGCCTTATCAGGCCGCCGGCTCTTTTACGTTGCGTTCATGGGCCAGCGCTAACTCGGGCACTCTCGAGCAATACATCGCCGCTTTTGTGGAATCGCTGCGCTGGTCGCTCGACCCGAAAAACCGCGCGGAAGCCGTCGCCATCTTGATCGACAAGTT
>DATLJR010000386.1:0-2734 GCA_035538755.1 Pseudolabrys sp. | reverse complement strand
GGAGCTGCGTAAACTCGAGGCGGAGGCGGAGTTACGCTGATAAACTACGCGAACTAATGGCCCGCCGTGCTTCTCATCCGATGGGAAGTGCTTACGGTATCGGCGTTTTCTGCTTCAGTCCTCAGCTTTGTTATCGGAGCGACACGGCTGTGGAAGCGCGTCTGGCAACTCTATCTCGCGCATGTCATGCTTGTTGTTGTCTACTTCGCGACGGTCGGGTATCTCGCGCTCCACTTTGGACTCGATAGCATCGCCCATTATTTCAATGTGGCGAGGCTCGCCGATCAGCCTTTCGAGACGCTGATCGAAAGTCTTCTTCTGCGGTTCAAGCCGGTCAACTTGGACGTACTGCCCCTCTACATCGTTTTGATGGCGGTATTTCCACCAATCCTTTGGATCATGCTGCGCCGTCCGGGGCTCACGATCCTCGAATCGCTTGCCTTGTACTTTGCGGCACGCAAATTCGGCTGGAATCTATCAGCGTACCCTCAAGGGAGTTGGTATTTCAATCCGTTTTGCTGGCAGTTCCTGTTTTGCTTTGGAGCCTGGACTGCTCTTGGCGGCAGCATTCAGTTGCGGCCCATCATTGTTTCACGGTGGTTGATACCTCTTTGCACGGTTTACCTGGTCTTCGGGCTGATCATGACGTTGGCCGGCTCCTTCGAGACTATCGGCGGACTCATTCCAAGATGGATGTATGAGTTGTTCAATCCCAACGACAAGACCAATCTTGCCCCGTATCGAGTTCTGCATTTCAGCGTCATCGCTTTGCTTGTGGCTCGATTGATCCCTAAGGGTTGCAAGGGAATGGAATGGCTACTGTGGGACCCGCTAGTTAAGTGCGGATAGCAATCACTGCGGGTTTTCTGCGTTGGCGTGTTCCTCATGTTCTCTTAACAATCACTTCTGGAACGCTTCCCATTCAATTTCTGGTCAGCTCAGTCGGAATACTGATCCTGTGCGGCGTCGCCTATTATGGGGACTGGTCAAAAAGAGTGGATAACATCATCAAGCGTCCTCCTAAGGCGAAACCCACCGGCACGGGGGCGTAGCCGTAGCGGGCCGCTAACCCGATGTTGATCGCACTAAATGTCATTGCTCAATAGTCGGATGGTCGGCTGCGACCTACGAAGGCCATCTAGAGTCGATGAGAAAGATCAAGGCCCCCAATCAGTCCAGACATGTTTTTCCACTCCTGCGTGACGAGAGCACTATGAACCATCGCGCTTCCTGCCCCGCGATTGTGATGCCGATCATTCTTGTCAGGGCGGTCTGTTTGCAACCGATGCCGCTGGCACTACCAACCTCTTAAGGCAAGACGGCCGTTGTTTACTGGTTCAACAACGGAGATCGGTTTAGCGCCCGGACAAGATTGCCTTCAACACGCTTCTAAAAGCACATAGGCTCGACGTGCGTTCTGTCTAGATCAGAACTAGGAATCGAGGTCATGAGCCTTGCGGCCACCTCGCGCGATCTGAGCCGGCGCTGCGTCTGCCGCTACCAATTGTCCCGCAAGCTCGACGCATCGGTCGACGAGCCCATGAGCGCCCTGGCGAAGTTCGACGCTGGCCCGAACCTCCGCAACATTGCGTTCCATGTCCTCGGCAGACCAGCCACGGCTGTGGGCGATAAATGGAAACTGCGGAAAGCAGAAGCCAAGTTCTCCAAAGAACATTAGCATCTGGCCGACCACTGCCTGGACATTGTCTTGCCCGCCTATCACGACGAAAGCGGCGACCTTGTTGCGGATCAGCACGCGATCATGGATAGTGATCTGGTTCTGAACGCAATTCAGCCGTTCTGCCATCTTGACGTAGAGCGAACTGGGACCACCCCAACGGATGGGTGTGGCGATCAACACGATGTCCGCCCAGAAGACCAGCGCCTCATAGACCGCGTCGAGCTGATCGGCGGAATCCATCTGCGTGATCGTGCAGGGCCATGTGCAAGCATGGGCGCTCTTCGAGTAGTAGCCTTCGCAAGCGCGGAAGCGCAGATCGTTGAGACGGATCAAGCGCGTTTCGATGCCTAGCGAGCCGGCATAGTCGAGCGACACCTGAAGCAGATCTTCGGATGTGGAATAGCGCGGAAATTCAACGTTCATAACGGTCGTGGATATTCCCGCCATGCGTAGCGGCCCCGGATCGCGCACGATGTTTCGGCTCAACGGGTGCTTGGCGTGCGGTGCATGAATCCGCGGGGTGGCAGCTGAGGTGTCGACATAGAGGTCGCCATCCTGAATGCGCAAGGCGTACCGCGGCACCGCGGCCGGAATTCCCGGCTGCGCTTTCCCGGTTAAGCGATGAAACATCCAGTTGTGCCAGGGGCAGACAATATAATCGTCCCTGAGTGCTCCTTGGCCCAATGGCCCGCCGGCATGATTGCAACGGGCGGAGACAGCTCCGAACTCGCCATTGCGGTAGGAGAGGGCAATGGGGATATGGCCGACTTCAAGCTGCTGGAGATCGCGTCTTTTTAAATCTTCGACGGACCCCAGCCGCTGCCAGTTCTGATTTGTTTGATGCACCACATCAATCTCCTCCAGCCCAGAGGGAAGGCCCCCCGACGCTTACTGATTACCGGTCAGCTTCGCCGTGATTTGCGCGACATGCTTGCCCTGGTAGCGCGCGCCATCAAGCTCGTTGGCGCTAGGCTGGCGCGAGCCGTCGGCGTTGGCCAGCGTAGTGGCGCCATAGGGCGTCCCGCCGGTGATCTCGTTCATGTTGGTCAGCCC
>DATLJR010000385.1:0-97746 GCA_035538755.1 Pseudolabrys sp. | reverse complement strand
GTTGAAGGTCGCGACGGCATGCTTGAGGGGATTCGCTGGCGGCAGGGCGCTTCAGACCAGGAGGTGCGCCGATCCATTCGACATTTATTCCTGTTTATCGGCGCGGATCCGAATACAGATTGGTTGTCTGGATCGGGCATTGCTTTGGACAAGCGGGGCTTTGTCCTGACTGGCGCCGACCTTGACGGAAACCGGCGGCCCTTCGAAACGAGCCGACGCGGCGTATTTGCGATCGGTGACGTGCGGGCAGGCTCCGTGAAGCGGGTTGCGGCCGCGGTCGGGGAAGGGGCCCAGGTCGTGGCGATGATTCACGCAAACCTTGCGGCCGGCAAACCCGAGCGCTGACGCTGAGCTGAAAAGCGGACATACGATTAACCGCGCGCATAGTCAGCCCTTCGTGCCGCCATGGCGCAGGACATGGGAATTGCATAAAGTTTGTCTTCGGAGGGCGGCATGCGGCGGCGCGGCGGACATCGGCAGCACGTCAAGCGACGCCGTGCGGTCAAGGTCAAGACACGCAAAACAGCTGCCGCAAATACATCCATTGACCACCGTAAAAAACAGCTCTTGTGCGCGCACTGGCGCGCGAGCGTGACGAAGCGCTTGATCAACAGGCGGCAAAAGGCGAGGTGCTCAATGTGATCAGTTAACGCGTCAATACCTACGGCTTTCCGGAGAGAAGCTCCGGGCGGTATTCGAAATGCATGGTATCGAAGTGGTACCAATAACCGCCCCAGATGAAGCCGTGTTTTTCGAAAATTCTCACGATCTGGATCGGCACGCGGTTTCGCCACCTAACCGGAGTTCGGTCGTCAGAAACCCAACGCCAGTAATCTGCAAATCTGATGTTGATGTCGATGGCGGCCCCGTAGGCATGCATCGATCTGGCGCGTGACCCGGCAATCTTGCGGCAGTTGTAGGTACCGGCCGCCGGCACGAGATATTTGACCAGATCGTCCGGCAACTCATCCAGTTCACGGGAAGCTTTCTCGAGCGCGCTGGCAACACCGTTCAGCGTCGTGACCATAACTTTCCCGCCGCCATGACTGGGCAGCCAATCGATCGTGCGCAGGTGCCCGACGACCTCGTTCCTGTTGCAATCGCCGTACATGGCAACAAACAGCGGTTCAAAGCGAACGCGGCCGGGATCGGCGTCGGTTTCCGGCTGTTTTGGTTCGGCGCCGAGTGGATATGGCGAATAGAACATGTCGTCGATGTCGGGACTTTCCAGCAACTCCCGCAACGTCTTGTTGGTCCGACCGTCCGAGATGCGAAATTTCAGTCCGTTCTTCAGAACCAGAAATTCGGTGTCATGGCCGGCAATCTGGTCGGGATAGGAACGCACGAGCCTATCCAGGTGGTCCTTGAGATTACCCGGAGCCGCGCCGTAAGTGTTCTCGCCGCCGATCGCGCCAACGCAAAACGCATTGCTGGCGGCGATCGCGAAAGCAAAAAAGAATCCGCGCGTGCTCATCATGCGGCCGGCACCATCCGATTGATTGGTCACAGCGCGGTCTTCCGGGAGAACGAGGGCCGGGTCAATTCTGAACGGGCGTTTCGGCCTTTACGCGTCAGCTGCCGGCTTCTCCTCGCGGGGAGGAACCAGGGGAACCGAAGCTTGCGGCCGATCGGCTTCGTTCGCAGCCGGAGGAAAGTACTTCAGGATCGTTTGTTCCAGCGTTGTGCAGATATCTTCGGCCATCTCCACATCGGATGGTTCGTCGATTGCAGATGCTGATGCGTCCATCAGGTCCTCCCGTATGCACCACTGGTATCCCCTTTATCGATGAGTCGGTGCACGCGCGTGAAGTAACACTGCACCGCGGAAGTGCAGTGTCAGCGGGTGGTATTCCCATCCCGCCGCGAGTGGGGCGCTGTTTTGGATAGACGCGCCGGCGACAACGAGTTCCGGACGGCGTGGACGCGCGGCCTGCGACAACTTGGTCGCCAAGATTACGAATTTTCAATCGCGGAGAAATGCGGCCGTAAGGTCGATCCACCTATCAAACACGCGATCACTCTGGACCATCAGAGATTCTATTCAAAGTGGAGACGACGATATGAAAGGATTTTCTTCGCGCCGGCTGGTCCTGCTTGCGTCGGCCGCCGGCCTGGCCATTGCCGCGGTTGCCGCGGGGCCTTCAGGCTTTAAGTCGAACCTTCCAGCCTTCACAACGCCCGCTCGCGCGGACAGCGTTCAACCGTCGGCCGGATTTGCTGATGTGGTCGCGAAAGTGAAACCGGCCGTGATTTCGGTCCGCGTCAAGATCGACGAGACCGCGAGAACGACCGGCATGGGTGACAACGACGAGAGCGAAGCGAATCCGGGATCGCCCTTCGAGAAGTTTTTCGACCAGTTCGGTCGCCAGGGCATGCAGCAAGGGATGCCGCAAGGCATGCCACAGGCCAGGCCGCGCGGCCGTCAAGTGACCGGCGAAGGTTCCGGGTTCTTCATTTCGGCGGATGGCTATGCCGTGACGAACAATCACGTCGTCGATGGCGCGAAGACCGTCCAGGTTACGACCGATGAAGGCGCTGTCTACAAGGCGAAAGTTGTCGGTACCGATGCCCGGACCGACCTCGCGCTCATCAAGGTTGAATCCGACAAGAGCTTTCCCTTCGTGAAGTTCGCCGACCGCGAACCGCGTATCGGCGACTGGGTTGTCGCCGTCGGAAATCCGTTCGGTCTTGGTGGCACCGTCACCGCCGGCATCGTGTCGGCGCGCGGCCGCGATATCGGGGCTGGTCCGTACAACGACTACATCCAGATCGATGCGCCGATCAACAAAGGCAATTCGGGCGGGCCGACCTTCAACATGGACGGCAGCGTCATCGGCGTGAATACTGCCATTTTCTCGCCGTCGGGTGGTTCGGTCGGTATCGGATTCGATATCCCCGCCGAAGCCGCAAAGATGGTCGTGGCGCAGCTCAAGGAGCGCGGTTACGTCGATCGAGCCTGGCTCGGCGTGCAAGTCCAGCCGGTGACGGCGGAGATTGCCGACAGCCTCGGCCTCAAGAAGGCGGAAGGTGCGCTTGTTGCCGAGCCGCAGACCGATAGCCCTGCGGCGAAGGCAGGCGTTGCCGCGGGCGACGTGATCACCGCAATCGATGGCGCGGAGATCAAGGACTCGCGTGAGCTCGCCCGTAAGATCGGGATGATGGCGCCCGGTTCGCGCGTGAAGCTGACGCTCACGCACAAAGGCGAAGTCAAAAATATGGATCTGACACTCGCCAAGATGCCGGACCAGAAGCAGGCAAAAGTTCAGGGCGAAAAAGACGCCTCGACGGACAGCCCGCGGCTTGGACTCAACCTTGCTCCAGCGAAAGACGTCGGCGGCGCCGGCTCGGACGGTGTCGCAGTGGTTGGCGTCGACCCCAACGGCCCGGCCAGCGAGCGCGGCATTAAAACCGGCGATGTCATCCTCGACGTCGGCGGCAAGGCCGTCGCCAATGTGGCGGATGTTCGCAAGGCGCTCACCGACGCGCGCAGCGCCGGCAAGAGCTCCATCCTGTTGCGGGTCAAGACAGCGGAAGCCACGCGCTTTGTGGCGATGCCGATCGGAAAGGCCTAAGGACAAGAGCCTGTTCGTCCGCAAGTAGCGTTAGTCGCGGACGTGTTGGACTTGGGGGACGGGAGCCTCGCCCGTCCCCCATTTTCATTTGCATTGTCTGTCGCATTTCAGGGAACGAAGACCAGAAAGAGGAACGTTGCAAAGACAACGAGGTGAACGAGTCCGGAAAGGATGTTGGTTCTTCCGCTTCCGAAGGTCAGAAGACTCAGGAAAAGAGTGAGAGCGAGCAACAGCGTATCGCGCGCGGAAAGGCCGATTTCAATTTGCTTGCCGATAAAGACGTTTGTGACCGCGACGGCGGGAATCGTCAAGCCAATGGTTGCCAGCGACGAGCCAAGCGCGAGATTGAGGCTCTTCTGCAATTCATTGTGCTCGGCCGCGCGAACCGCCGTGATGCTTTCAGGCGCCAGAACAACCATGGCGATGATAATGCCCGCCACGGCCGGCGGGGCACCAAAGTGAGTAAGCCCAGCCTCGAGGATGATGGCGAATTTTTTCGCGGTGAGGATGACCCCGGCTAACGCGACGAGCAGCATGATCACGCTGATCGTCACGAGTCGGGCTGAGGGATAATCATGGCCCGCGTCATTGGCGTCACCGACCTCGGCACGAAAATATTCGGTATGCCGCGATGTCTGGATGAACAGGAAAGCACCATAGAGAATGATGGTTATGAGGCTGATGAAGATGAGTTGCGGATTTGAAAAATACGGCCCGATGGTTGTGACAGTGTAGTTGGGGAGAACGAGCGTGAGGACCGACAGGGCTCCAAGCACGCTGAGATAAACGCCGGCGCCGGACGTTTGATATTCCTGCTCGTGATGCCGCAATCCGCCCCAAACGACGCACAGTCCGATCAAGCCGTTGCACACGATCATGACGACGGCAAACACGGTGTCACGGGCGAGGGCCGGCGAACTGCCGGGCGTCAGCACGATCGATTCTATGAGCGCCACTTCGATGACCGTGACGGCTAGGGTCAGAACCAGCGTCCCATAGGGTTCGCCCACGCGATGCGCAATAACGTCGGCATGATAAACCGCGGCAAACACGGCGCCGAGCATGATGACGATCATCAGCCCGGACACCGCAAGAGAATAAGATGAGGGCGGCTGCGCGCTGGGATCGTAGCCGATGTATGGCGCCGCAAAAACGAATGCGAAAGCCAGAACGGGGAACGCGATTGCCGTTAGGGGAGGACTTGAGGAGTGGGTCATTTCGCGGGCGATATCTGGCGAGCTTTTCATGCCCCTAGTCACCGCAATCCTGCCCCTGAAAGCAAGCCCGCAAAGCCCGCTGTGGGGATAGTGCGGTGGTCCATACACTCCCTTGTTATTTTTGCTTTTTTTGGCATCCTTGGAAAAGGTATAAGTGAGTGAGTGCAGGGCCACATTCGTGCAACTTTTGACGACCTCCGAAGCCGCCGCCTATCTCCGGCTCAAAGAGCGCAAAATCTATGAAATGGTGGCCGAAGGCGCGGTCCCCTGTACAAAAGTCACCGGACGTTGGCTTTTTCCGAAGGCTGAGCTCGATCATTGGCTTGCCGCAAGTGTGCTGCGCCCGGCGGGCGCTGTGCGTCCGGAGCCAGCTCCGATCGTCAGCGGCAGTCACGATCCGCTACTGGAATGGGCGTTGCGCGAAAGCGGTTCAGGTCTTGCGACCTTCGCCGCCGGCAGCGAGGCCGGCTTTGCGCGTTTTGTTGGCGGCGAGACGCTCGCTGCCGCAATCCACCTGCATTCCCTCGAAGACGAGACGAGCGACGCCAACACGACGGCCATCAGAAATTGCGGCGAGTTGCATGACGCAGTCTTGATTGCTTTCTGTCGGCGTGAACAGGGCTTCCTCGTTCCGCCGGGAAATCCGCTTAAACTTGGTTCAATCGAAGATGTGAACAAGACGCGGGCGCGCATCGCCGTGCGGCCAAAAGGTGCCGGCGCTCAACTGCTGCTGCTCGCCTTGTTGCACCACGCGAAAATCTCACTCGATCAATTGGCCGTCACCGCGCCTTTATGCCCAATCGGTCCTGACATCGCCCAGGCCATTCGCGCCGGGCGGGCCGACACCGGCATCGCGACGCGCAGTGTTGCCATGAACGCGGGTCTCGATTTCGTTCCCATCACCTGGGAGTCGTTTGATCTCGTCATGCGCCAACATGACTACTTCAAGCCATCAATGCAGACCCTTTTCAATTTCCTGCGTTCAGAACAATTTGCAACGCGCGCCAGCGAATTTGGTGGCTACGACCTTGGCATCACCGGCATGGTGCGGTTTGTGAGCTGATGACCGACGCGCAAATCTGGCCGACCGAATTGCGCCTGCACAAGGATCGCAAGACCCTGACCATTACCTACGATAGCGGTGAGCGGTTTGATCTGCCCGCGGAATATTTGCGGGTGAAGAGCCCGAGTGCGGAAGTGCAAGGTCACTCGCCCGACGAACGCAAGACCGTTCCCGGTAAGCGCAATGTCGAGATCATCGAAGTCCTGCCCATCGGCAATTATGCTGTGCGGCTCGTGTTCGATGACATGCACTCGACGGGAATTTTCGACTGGAACTATCTGTTCGATCTCGGCCGCAATCGGAATGCCTATTGGCAGGATTATCTCGACGAACTCGCCGCGAAGAATCTCTCGCGCGATCCGCCGCAGCGAAAATAGGTACGCGCTGATGCTGACGTTGCGCCAAATCGAGGTCATCCGCGCGATCATGGTGACGGGTACTGTCGGTGGTGCGGCGCGGCTGCTCAATGTTTCCTCACCCGGTGTGAGTCGCGTGATGAAGCACGCCGAGACATCTGTCGGGGTCAAGCTGTTTAGCCGCAAGGGAGGACGGTACAGCCCTACACCGCAGGCCAATGCAATTTTCAGCCAGCTCAACGGCGTCTACGACAAGGTCGAAGATCTGCAATTCGTGATTTCACGCATCCAGCGCGGCGCCGAGACCGAGTTGAAGATCGGTTCGGTGCCGAGCATCGCCAACATCATGGTGCCGCGCGCGATCGCCGACTTGCGCAAGGCATTGCCCAACCTGCTGATCGAGGTGGACATCCTGAAGATCGAGGATGCCGCGGACTATCTGCTGCTTGGCAAAGGGGAAGTGGTGGCGCTGAGCTACAAGCTCGATCACACGATGCTAGCCGTCGAACCACTGGCCCGCGGCCGGCTGAAATGCATCGTGCCGGAAGGGCACCCTCTGGCGCGCCGCACGCGTGTGACGACGGATCAAATCGTGAAGTATCCGCTCATCGGCGTCGATCCGAACGATCCTTACGGGCGCATTATGGCCGGTCTCTTCGCCAGCCACGCGTTGCAGTACGAAGTCACGATCCGTGCCCGCTTCGGGTCAACGGTCTGTGCGCTGGTTTCACACGGCCTCGGCATTGCCATCGTCGACGAGTTCACTTTGGCCGCCGACCAGTGGCCGCGCCTGCAGGTCCTCGACATCGCTGAGCCGACCGTGTTTCAGACCTACATCGCGCACCGCAAGGATGTTGCGCTCTCGAGCCACGGAGCACGATTTGTCGCGGCTTTGCGCGGCCAGATGGAGTCCGCGGCACGCGCGCGTCCCGCGCGAAAAAAATAACATCGTGTTAAGTTTCGCGCACGTTTTGGTTATTGACCTTCGGCGAGCGGATTAGCAAGGTCATCATCGGTGGTGCAGGCCCGGGTATGGGGGCGCCGCGCCGCCAGAAGCCCGATGCAACGGGCCGGTCTACCTCAGGAGGGAGCTTCCCATGTTTCGTTCAGCACTGCTTGCGTCGGTGATTGTCGCGGGGGTTGGCGTTGCCAGTCCGGTTTTCGCGCAGTCGACCGTATACATTCCCGCCATTCTCGAACTGTCCGGCGCCGGCGCGGTGTCGGGCACCAATTTCCGCGACGGGATGCTGTTGGCGATCGATGAGATCAACGCCAAGGGCGGAATCCTCGGGCGCAAGATCGACACGCCTTTGCTCGACACCCAGAGCGACGCGGGCATTTCGCGCGCACAGGTGCAGAAGGTCCTCGACAACAAGCCTTTCGTTATTCTCGGCCCTGTCTTCTCGGGCTCCGTGCTCGTCGACATGCTGCTCACGCAGCAAGCCGAAATCCCTGAGATCGTCGGCGGCGAAGCGGCGGCTATTACACAAAAGGGCAACCCTTACGTTTTCCGCACCTCGTTCGGTCAGCAATTCAGCATGCCGAAGATTGCCAACTACATGCGTGACGGCGTCAAGGCGAAGACCGTTGGTGTGCTGTGGGTAAATAACGACTTCGGCAAGGGCGGTCGTGATACCTTCGTCAAGGAAATGAACGCGCGCGACATCAAGGTGGTCGCCGATATCTCGACGGAGTCCGGGCAGGCCGATTTCTCGGCCGACGTGGTGAAGCTCAAGGCCGCCAATGCCGATGCGGTCTTCGTCTACCTCAACGAGGAAGAGAGCGCGCGCTTCCTTCGCGAGGCCAAGAAACAGGGCCTCAACAAGCCGCTGATCGGCGAAACAACGTTGCTCGGTCAGAAAGTGATTGACCTGGCCGGCGAGGCGGCCAACGGCGTAAAGGGACATGTCGGCCTGACAGTCGATGCACCGATCCCAGCCGTGCAGGAATTCGCCGCCAACTTCAAGAAGCGGTTCAACTATGCCTGCGATCACAACGGCATCAAGGGCTATACCGCCGTCTACTTCATCAAGCATGTGACGGAAAAAATCGGCAAGTTCGACAGCAAGGCTTTTGCCGAGGCCGCGCACGGCATCACCATCTCGCCGAAAGATGAGCCCGGCATCCTGATGGAAGCGACCTGGGACAAGAACGGCGATGTCGACCGGATCAGCTTCCTGGGCGAAGTCGTCGAAGGAAAACAGAAGATCGTCGAAACCTTGCCGAAGCTCGGCAAATAATCTTTCACCTTCGCTTCCGCCCGGCGCAAACCGCCGGGCGGAAACCAAAGGCTTGACCAATGGCTTCCTTTATTCAGCTTTTGGTATCCGGCCTCGCGACCGGTGCAATCTATGCCTTGATTGCGGTCGGCTTTACGCTGCTCTGGCAGACCTCGCAGACGATCAACTTCGCCCAGGGCGAGTTCGTCATGCTGCCGGCGTTCTTCGTGCTGGCCGCCATGAATGCGGGCGCGCCGTTCTGGCTGGCGTGTCTCATCGGCATAGCATTGTCGATTGTCATCCTTGGGGTTCTGTTCAAGCTCATCATCGTCGACCCGATGCTGAAATACGGCGTGCTGCCGTTGGTCATTTCGACGATTGCGCTGTCGCTGTTTCTCAAGGAAAGCGCCAAGGACTTCTACAGCTCGCAGGCGCAACCGTTCCCCACGCTGGTGCCGGCGACCGACATCCATATTTTCGATGCGGTCATCTCCACCCAAAGCCTTGCGGTGCTGGCGGTCGCCATCCTGACGGTCGTTGCGCTGAATATCCTGCTCACCAGGACCCGGCTCGGCCGGCAGATGCAGGCGACCGCGCAGAATCCGACCTTGGCGCGCATCCTCGGCATCCCGGTGCAGCGCATGGTGCTCTACACGTTCTTGCTCAACGCGGTGCTGGTCGCGATCGCCTCGATCCTGGTGAGCCCTATTTATCTCGCCAAGTTCACCAACGGTGAAACGCTGGGCATGGCGGCGTTCATTGCGGCGATCATCGGCGGATTCAATCAGGTGCGCGGCGCCATTCTCGGGGGCTTGATTCTGGGCGTGCTCGATAACCTGTCGGCCGCCTATATCTCGTCGCAGTATCGCGGCGCGTTCCCGCTGATCATCCTGATTGCCGTCATTCTGCTTCGCCCGCAGGGCCTGCTTGGACGGGTCGAGGAGCGCACGGTATGACGCGCCTCGGTACCGCGGTTGTCGTTGTCGCCGCGGTAGCGGCGATCGTCGCGCCGTTTTTCCTGAAGCCTTACGGCATTTTTCTGATCTCGACCTGGGCAGTGCTGACCATCGCCGCGATCGGTCTTAATCTCACGCTCGGCTACGCCGGGCAGATCTCGCTGGCGCAGGGTGCTTTCGTCGGAATTGGAGCCTATACGGTCGCCCTTCTGACGCCAGTAGGCGTGCCGTTTGTCCTGGCGTTTCTCGCCGCGGGCCTTTTGTGTTTCGCGGTGGGCTGGGGGCTCGGCTACCCGGCACTGCGGGTGCAGCACCATTACCTCGCCTTCGTCACGCTCGCTTTCACCACGCTCGTCTTCCTGGTGTTGCGCAACGAGCAATGGCTCACGAACGGCATCTACGGCATTACTGGCACGCCGCGGCCGACAATATTGGGCTGGAGTACCAACGCCGCGCGCGATTTCTATTTTTTCTGTCTCGGCATTCTGACGCTTCTGTCGCTCGCAACCTGGTGGATGCTCCGTTCGCCATGGGGCCGCGCCTTCGTTGCCTTGCGGGAAAATCCGCTCCGCGCGCTGTCGCTCGGTCTCGATACGCGCCGCTATACCCTGATGGCCTTTGCCATTGGCTCGAGCCTCGGTGGATTGTCCGGTGCGCTGTATGCGCCGCTCGTGCAATTCATCGAGCCGAACTCGTTCGCGCTCGGGCTGTCGTTCAACCTGCTGCTGATGGTGATTGTCGGCGGCGCCGGCAATTTCTTTGGGCCTTTCATCGGCGCTCTGGTCGCAGTACTGCTGCCGGAATGGTTGCGCATCACGCAAGGCTACTACCTCATACTCTATGCCGCCGCGATCATGGTCATGATGGCCTTCTGTCCCTCGGGGCTGCTCGGACTTGCGGAGCGGGTGATCAAATCCTTGAACGGCCGGCGCGCGGGTGCGACGACAACTGTGCGTGCGGAAGGAGCCGGCTCATGACCGCCGTGCTCGGGGTGTCCAATCTGCGCAAGGCGTTCGGCGGGGTCGTCGCGGTCGATGACGTGTCGTTCGAAGTTCGTCCCGGCGAGATCCTCGGCATCATCGGACCGAACGGATCGGGCAAATCGACGCTGTTCAATTGCGTGCTCGGGCAATTGCAGCCGAGCGCCGGTGAAGTGCGCATCGATGGCCAGGTCACGACGGGCGCGCGCCCGTGCGATCTCAACCGTCTGGGCGTCAGCCGGACGTTCCAGCTGCTGCAGGTCTTTCCGCAGCTTTCAGTGCGCGACAACCTCATCCTCGCCGGGCAGGAACATCAGGGCACGATGGTCTCGCGTCTGTTCGGGCGCACCGATGCCGGGCTTGGTGATGCCGCCGCGCAGATGATCGAGTTCTTCCGCCTGTCACACCTCTCCAAAGAGCAGGCCGGTTCGCTCAGTTACGGTCAGCAGAAGCTGCTCGATGCTGCAATGGCTTTCATGGCTGGTCCGCGGCTTGTCCTGCTCGACGAGCCGGCCGGGGGCGTCAACCTGACCATGCTCGGACACCTGCGCGAGCGGCTTCAGGCTTATCACACCGAACGCAAGGCGACCTTTGTCGTCATCGAGCACCAGATGGAATTCGTCATGGCGCTCTGCACGCGCGTGCTGGTGCTGGCCGAAGGACGCCTCATCGCCGAGGGTGCGCCCGACGAAATCCGCCGCAACCCGATCGTGATCGAAGCATATCTGGGGCACTGAAATGAGTTCCGATTCCCTGCTCGTCCTGGATGGTGTCTTTGCCGGCTACGGCAAGATGACGATTCTCAACGGAACGACCGCGCATATTCGTCGCGCCGCGATCACCACCGTGATCGGTCCAAATGGCGCTGGCAAGTCGACGATGTTCAAGACGATCTTCGGATTGCTTTCGGTGCGCAACGGCACGATTACGGTCGATGGCAGGGCCATCACGAATTTCAGCCCTCGCCAGGTTCTCGACCAGGGTGTCGCCTATATTCCGCAGGGCCGCAATATTTTTCCCGAGCTGAGCGTGCGCCATAATCTTGAGCTCGGCGGCGTTGCCTTGTCCGATCAGGCGAGCCTTCCGGCGCGCCTGGAAAAAATCATGCAGCGCTTCCCGATTCTGAACGAGAAGGCGCGTGCGCAGGCTTCGACTCTGTCCGGCGGGCAGCAAAAAATGCTCGAAGTCGCGCGTGGGCTTCTGCTCGATCCGAAACTGATTCTGATCGACGAGCCCTCGATCGGGCTTTCGCCGCTCATGGTGCAGGAGGTCTTTGCCATCTTGAAATCACTTCGCGACAACGGTGTCACGATTCTGCTGATCGAGCAGAATGCAAAGCAGGCGCTGCAGATCTCCGACTACGGCTTGGTGCTCGAACAAGGCCAGACGCGCATCGAAGATACGGCTCCGAATATTCTTGCCGATCCACGCATAGCCCAGCTGTTTCTCGGCGGTGGTCTGGCCCAGCCGGAGCGCGTAGCATGAGCAGACGCAGGATGTTGCTCGGACTCATCGGCGCGAACATCATGGGTTCGCTGTCGCCGGCGCTCTTCGCCGAAGCGTTCGCCGCCTCCGGTATCGACGGCTTCTATCATCTGATCGACGTCGATCGCCTGCGCGAGCGGCGGCTGCCGCAGCTTCTTGATGCGATCAAGGCCGCCGGGTTCGCCGGGGCCAACATCACGTACCCGTTCAAGCAGGACATCCTGCCGCTTCTCGATGCAGTCGATCCCGAAGCCGCCCAGATCGGCGCCATCAACACGGTTGCAATCGCGCCGGACGGCCGCACCACCGGGTACAATTTCGACCGGCGCGGATGGCGTCGCAGTTTCGAGGAAAGTCTCGGCCGGGACAGCGCGGAAGCCGCAACCGTCGTGCAGATCGGCGCCGGCGGTGCCGGCCACGCGGTCGCGTTTGCCCTGATGGACCTGGGCGTTGCGGTGCTCGTCGTTCACGACCGCGATACAGCACGCGCGAACGCGCTGTGCAGCGATCTTGCCGAGCATTTCGGCGCGTCGCGTTGCCGGATTGCGCGCGATGTCGGGCGCGAGATCGCGGCGGCGGATGGCATCGTCAACGCCACGCAGGTTGGCATGCGCGGCTTTCCCGGCAATCCGGTGCCGGTCTCCGCGATCAAGTCGACGCATTGGGCCGCCGACGTCATCTACACCCCCGTCGATACGGAATTCATCAAGGCCGCATCGGCGAGGGGCGCGCGCGTTCTCAGCGGTGATGGGATGTGCGTGCACCAGGCGGTCGAAGCGTTCCGCCTGTTCACCGGGGTGACGCCCGATCTTGCCCGGCTGCACCGTGCCTTCGCCGTCGGCTACGAGGCGCGCGAAGCGGCGCTCCGCGAAGCCGTCTAACCAGAGAGAGACCGGAGGACAAAAATGAAAACATCGATAGCCACGGTTTGTCTCAGCGGCGGTCTGAGCGAAAAGCTGCAGTCGATCGCGGCAGCGGGTTTCCGCGGCGTTGAGATCTTCGAAAGCGACTTGCTGTCCTATAACGGCACGCCGGCCGGCGTTGCCAGGGAGATGTCGGATCTCGGGCTGCGCGCCATCACGTTCCAGCCATTTCGCGATTTTGAAGGCATGCCGGAACCGCAGCGGCAACGGACCTTCGATCGGGCCGAGCGCAAATTCGACCTGATGCAGGAACTGGGCTGTAATTCATTGCTGGTTTGCAGCAACGTATCTCCCGACTCGCTCGGCGGCATTGATCGCAGCGCGGCCGATTTTCATGAACTCGGCGAGCGCGCGGCCAAACGCAAGTTGCGCGTCGGCTTCGAGGCGCTGGCTTGGGGGCGCCATCTCAACGACTACCGCGATGCCTGGGAGGTGGTGCGCCGCGCGAACCATCCCGCCATTGGTCTCGTCCTCGACTCCTTTCACACGTTCGCCCGCAAGACCGATCTCACGCCGATGCGCGCCATTCCCGGCGACCGGATCTTTCTCGTTCAGCTTGCCGACGCGCCCTGGCTCGAGATGGATGTGCTGAACTGGAGCCGCCATTTCCGCTGCTTTCCGGGGCAGGGGGATTTGCCGCTGCTCGATTTCATGGGGGCGGTGGCGGCGACCGGCTATCAAGGCGATCTGTCGCTTGAGATCTTCAACGACCAGTTTCGCGCCGGTTCGCCGCGATCGGTCGCCGTCGACGGGCAGCGCTCACTGGTTTACCTGATGGATCAGCTTCGCGTAAAAAGCGGCAAGCCGGTTGCCGACGTTCCACAGATGCCGCCGCGCTCGAAATGCCTTGGCGTCGAGTTTATCGAGTTCGCGGTCGACGACCGTACCGCCCAGGAGCTCGAGCAATTCATCGCCGACTTGGGATTCCGCAACGCTGCGCGCCACAAGGCGAAGGCCGTGTCCCGCTGGACGCAGGGCGCGATCAACCTTGTCATCAACAAGGAAAAGGAAGGCTTCGCGCATTCCCACTACATCACGCACGGGCCATCCGTGTGTGCCATCGGGCTGAAGGTCGAGAGTGCGGCGGCAACGCTCGACCGCGCCGAGAGGCTGCATGACACGCCATTCCGGCAGAAGGTCGGCCCGGGCGAGCTCGAAATTCCGGCGGTCCGCGGCATGGGCGGGAGCCTGCTCTATTTCCTCGATCCGACCAGCAAGCTCGCGAAGGTCTGGGACGTCGAGTTCGAGTCGGTGGTGGCGGGCAAGGGCACCAACGCGGGCCTCACGGTCGTCGATCATATCTCGCAGTCGACGCACTACGAGGACATGCTGTCCTGGCTGCTGTTCTACACGTCGCTCCTCGACGTGCAGAAAACCCCGCAGGTCGACATCAACGATCCCGGCGGTGTGGTGCGCAGCCAAGTTGTCGAGACGGCGGATGGTACGTTGCGCATTGCGCTCAACGCCTCGCAGAGTACGCGCACGCAATCCTCGCGCTTTCTCAACGAATATTTCGGTTCGGGCGTGCAGCACATCGCCTTTGCCACCGACGATATCATGGCGACCGCCGCGCGCCTGCGGGCGAACGGTGTGGAGACCCTTCGCATTCCGGAGAATTACTACGACGATCTCGAGGCCCGCGTCGATCTGGATAGCGACCGGCTGAAAATGCTGAAAGCCAACAACGTCCTTTATGACAAGGACGACAACGGCGAATATTTTCAGCTCTACACCCAAAGCTTCAAGGATCTCTTCTTTCTCGAAATTGTGCAGCGGCGCGGATACAAGGGGTTCGGCGCCATCAACGCGCCCATCCGCCTCAACGCCCAGTCCCGGCTTGCCGGCGAACACGCGGTCTCCAGCCTGTGACGACGCCGTTGCGCATTGCGGTTGTGGGGGCGGGCGCCATCGGACGCGCGCACATCGACCGCATTCTGAAGAGTCGCGACTGCCAGCTGATGGCGATCATCGATCCGGCGCCGGGCGCCTCGGACGTCGCCGCAAAGGCCGACGTTCCACTCGTCGGCTCGCTGGGGGACGTGCTGAAGCAGCATCCTGACGGTATCATTCTTGCGACACCCAACCGGCTCCATGTCGAGCAGGGTCTTGCCTGTATTGCCGCAGGCGTTCCGGCCCTCATCGAGAAGCCGCTGGCCGATACCATCGCGGACGGCGAGCGGCTTTGCGAGGCGGCCGATCGCGCCAACGTCAAGCTGCTGACTGGGCATCATCGCCAGCACAATCCGATCATGACCAGAGCGGTCGAGATCGTGAAAAGCGGCCGGCTCGGGCGGCTGGTCGCTGTCGTCGGCACCGAGATGTTCTGCAAGCCCGACCAGTATTTCGAGGACGGCCCGTGGCGGCGGCAGCTCGGCGGCGGGCCGCTCCTGATCAACATGGTGCACGAAATCGGCAATCTGCGCGCGTTGTGCGGCGAGATCGTTGCCGTGCAGGCCTTTGCCTCGTCCGCCACGCGGAATTTTCCGGTCGAGGATACGGTGTCGGTCAGTCTTCGGTTCGCCAACGGCGTACTCGGCAGCTTCATGCTGTCCGACACTGTCGCTGTGCCGCGCAGCTGGGAGCAGACGACCCGGGAGGATCCGGTCTTTGCCGCCTATCCGGACGAAGACTGTTACGTCGTGGCCGGCACCGACGGCTCGCTGGCGATCCCGACCATGCGGCTGAGGTTTTATGGTGATCGCGCGAAACGTTCCTGGCGCGAGCCTTTCGAGGAAGAGACGATCGGGATCGAGCGCGCCGATCCCTTGACGCGTCAGCTCGAGAGTTTCTGCGCGGTCATTCGCGGTGCGGCGGAACCCGTGGTGAGTGCGCGCGATGGGCTGCAGAACGTCCGTGTGCTGGATGCGATCCGGCGGGCGGCGGCCAGCGGACAAACCTGCGCCATTGGCAAGTGAACTTGCCCTCGGCGTGACGTCGATCAGGAAGTTTTGCCCGGCCGTAGGACCACTCTGTCGAGCCACGCCGCGAGCGCATCGAGGACGTCATCGAGCACCTGCGCGTCCTTCCGGCCTGTCCGTGCCGCCACGTGAAACGAGTGATCGGCATCCGCGAACAGCGTCAACGTCGCGCGCTTGCCGAGCTGCCCGCACACCGGCTTTAGCTGATCGAGGGACGCCAGGTTGTCGCGCGTGCCCTGTAGGAAGAGCATCGGGATCTGCACCGCGAACAGATGTTCGGCGCGGTCCTGCGACGGACGACCGGCCGGATGCAGCGGAAATCCGAGGAATGCCAGTCCGTGGACGCCCTGGAGCGGCGCTTTCGCCTGCGCCTGTGACGTCATCCGGCCGCCGAACGACTTGCCGCCAGCGATGAGCGGCATGTCAGGCAACAGGCGTTGCGCCGCGGCCACGGCGGCACGGACTGTTGCTTGCGCGAGCGGCGGCGGGTCGGGCCGCCTGGTGCCGCGGTCCATATATGGAAACTGATAGCGCAATGTCGCAATGCCCTGCGACGCAAGTCCGCGCGCCACATTTTCCATGAAAGGATGTTCCATTCCCGCGCCGGCGCCATGCGCGAGCGCAAAGCAAGCCCGTGCGCCGGGAGGATTTTGCAGCAGGCCTGAAATGCGAATGGCGTCGCTGACGGTGATGCTGACGGGTTTGGCGGCTGGGGATGACATTGACGCGAAATAGTGGGCGCTGTGGGGATTGAAGCTACGGGTTCCCCTGTATGAAAGCCTATAGAAGACGCAATGAAAACAGCGAGGGCTGGTGGCCAGCCTCTATCACGATTAGCCGGCACCAAGATAGCGGCTTCACGTCACGGCTGGCGGCGGATACTCGGCCTCCCTGCCTCATGGGTTACCACGCGCCAGAAACACGGCCCGCGTCAATAATCCTTGATGGAGAATCTGTCGAAGAATGGGGTCTGTTGGTAGGTGTTTGGCCGCGTGTCCGAGTTGTTTGAGGGCGGTGCTTCAGCCCGCGCCTTCTTGGCTGACGCTTCGACCGGCACCTTCTTAGCTGGCGCTTCTGCTCGCGCCGTGCGCGCCTCGGCGGGGATCGGCTGGTGCTCACGCTCTGATTTCGGCTCAGCAGCGAGTACTGCTGGCGAGTTCATGTCGGGTGCGGGCGCCGGTGTATTTGTGAAAGTTTTTTTTGCGTTGTGGTACTGCGGCTCTGGCAGGCCAGTGCGTTGGCTCGTGACTATCGCGGGTGAATTGGTTTTCTCCAGCCTCGCATCTACAACGAATAGCAGTGCGGTTAGAACCATGCCCGCCATTGCAAGAAGCGTGAGAGCTGGCATTGCCGTATTCCTGCGCGTTCCTTCAGTCCTCTTTCAAAAGGCTAAGTCCGGCCATCATGTCGCGTCGAGTTACGGTGCCGTGAGAACCGTTCAAATGATTTTGACGAGCGACCGGTATGCTCGGTATCCCATTATTCAATTGAACGTCGTACCCAAAGCGGACTTTCGGGCGCATGTCGGATTCTGGCCCAAAGTGGACATTGGACCTCAGTCCAACTCGACCCTGAAACTAAAAACCCACACAGTCCACGGTGGAAGCGAACGCTGCGTGAAATCCGCGTCGTCACCTATGCAATCCGGCTGATGAAATTGCAGTGATCGAAACTGCGTGGAGGATGCGAGGCACGATGCTCATCCCCGCGCGGTACAGCGGGAGTGCAGTCATATGCAAACGATGTCGAATGCGAGTTCGAAATGATCAAAGGTGGTCGCTTCAACACGGCCACTTTTGTGGCCTTGATCGGGCTCATGTGGGCGGCCGGCGAAGCGCGTGGCGCACAGTGCGGCAGCACAGCGGCGGGCTTTGCGGCGTGGAAGCAGCAGTTCGCCGCTGAGGCGAGGGGAAGGGGCGTGAGCGCTTCAGCCCTTGCAGCTCTGGGCGCGACGAACTATGCGACCGCCACCATCGCCGCTGACCGCGGCCAAAGAAGTTTCAACCTATCGCTCGATCAGTTTCTCGCCAAACGCGGCGGTACGACCATTGTCGCGCGCGGACGTGGACTCAAGCAGTCCCATGCAGCGCTCTTTGCATCAATCCAGCAGCGCTATGGCGTGCCGCCAGGGCCGCTACTGGCCATTTGGGGTATGGAGACGGCCTTCGGAAGCCAACGCGGCAATCAAAACACTCTGTCGGCCGTGGCTACTCTCGCCTACGATTGTCGTCGGTCGGCGTATTTTACTGACCAACTTAACGCAACGCTGACGTTGATCGATCGCGGCGTACTCTCGGCAAGCACGCGGGGCTCGATGCACGGTGAAATCGGCCAAACACAGTTCTTGCCCAAGAACATCTTGAACTACGGCACCGGAAATCTGGACGTCGCGGCCAATGCATTGACCTCAACAGCAAATTTCCTTAAGGCTCATGGCTGGCGCGCCGGTGCAGGATACCAACCGGGGGAAGCCAATTTCGCGGCCATCCAGGCATGGAATGCGGCTCCGGTTTATCAGCGCGCCATAGCACTTATTGGCCGACAGATTGATGGAGGAGAGGGCAGGTCCGCGGAGCGCTGACTGCGCACTTATGCTTACAACTCAGTAGGCAGCTACGGTTATGCGCCGCGACTTCGCTATTCGCGCAACTATGCTTGCTCTCCGGACGATCGCGCGACGCGTACGTATGCCTACGACACTCGGGGTGTGAGGAGAAATCACCGCAGCACAAGCGTTGATAATACCGGCTTGCAGGACCGCGCAGTCACGCGGCGTGGTTTTGCGTTTGGTGCTGAACCCGACGGTCAGCCCCATAAGTGACCTGCTCGTCTAACGGAGAAGGTCGGGACTTTGAGCGTGCTCGCGGTCGCCAAGGGGGGACGCATTTCGTCGCACCTCATTGTTCGAAATAACGAAAAACTTCAATGTTAGCCACGAATAGGGGGAGAGCATGAGATTGGCAAAATCCGCCCGGTGTTGCCTTGTCGCGATGCTCGGACTTGCCTTTATTGTTGTGCCGATTGCGCCGGCCGCGCCCGAAGAGCCATACAAGACGCAGATCGATGCCCTACGCAAAGCGATGGAGAAATACAAAGACTATAAGGTCGCGGTGCGGGACCTTTACCTGTCGACCGTCGGCTGCGTGCACTACTCCGGCGAAAAAATGGCCGGCTACATGCACTACCCCAAGGGTGCAATGGGTATTCACTTTGTGAATCTGACTATCCAGGGCGTACCTGACCCGATGAAGCCAAACATTCTGATCTACGAACCTGTCGGCAAGGAGTTGCGGCTGGTGGCGGTTGAGTGGCTTGTGCCTTTAACCGAAAAGACTGGCAAACGGCCGTCCCTGTTCGGAAAACCTTTCGATGGTCCTATGGAAGGGCATGAACCGCTCATCCCAAAGCAGTACGTGCACTATGACCTCCATGCCTGGCTATTTAAGGATAATCCACTCGGCATGTTTACGCCCACCAACCCGAATGCTAGCTGCGATGGCTACGACTTTGCCTTGTTGGAGATGCCGACGAAGTTGATGTCGGGACCATAGCCCTATGTCTCCACATATAACCATCCTCATGCTGATGGTCGGTCTCGCAGTCCTGACTTGGAGATGCTTTTGCGGTCGGCGGCAACGCGAAGAGCGGGACTTTCGACTCGTCACCACGATGAATGAATGCGACTACAGTGCCGCAACGCAGACGATCAAATCACGATAAATTGCAGTCGCGGTCTAACGTGACCGAATATATTTCGTAGGCATTGGTCCAACAGCGGGGGCTTCCATGATCTTGGGGATGTCTGCTGGGGCGTTCACCCTTCTGCACGTTGTCATTACTCTGATTGCGATAGGGAGTGGATTGATCGTTGTCGGCGGAATGTTCGCCTCGCATAAGCTTCCCGGCACGACCGCACTATTTCTTTTTACTACTGCACTCACCAGCTTGACAGGGTTTCTTTTTCCAATCCACGGATTCACGCCGGCATTGGGTGTCGGTATCGTGGCTTGTGTAATCCTGGCATTCGCATTGTTCGCTTTATACAAAGAGCGCTTGGTTGGCGCATGGCGTCCGATCTACGTGGTCACCGCAATTGTATCGCTCTACCTAAACGTCTTCGTTCTCGTCGCGCAGAGCTTTATGAAAGTATCTGGTCTCAATGCGTTGGCTCCCACGCAGTCTGAACCGCCGTTCGCAATCACGCAGGGCGTCGTGTTGGTGATCTTCATTATGATTGCGCTCATCGCCGTGGTTCGATTCCGGCCAGTCGCTGCCGTCCGGGCGTAGTCAGTTTTTGAGATGTCTGCTTCTGACCGAAAGCGGACATCGGCGTTGGTCGCCATGCTCACGATTGGACCTCAGTCCAACTGGAAATTGCTTCCTCGGTACCGAAAATTGCCTCGCACTTAAAGCCGCTTGGAGTGGTTAATCGCGCTCAGACATGGAGGAGATCATGTCATTTCGGACCGCTAGGCAAATTCTTGGTGTCTTAGGTACTTGCGCCGGTATCGCCGTTTGCAGCCTGTATGTCACGAAGTCCACGGCACAGAGCGCCAACAATCTCTCTCCGATCTATGGCATCACTATTCCCGACGGATTCCGTGACTGGCGCTTGATTTCCGTCAATCATTTGGCGGGAGCGGGAGGCAAGTTAAAACAGGTGCGCGCTCAATTGGGCAATGACATTGCGATAAAGGCCTTTCGCGAAGGGATACTCCCATTTCCGGACGGCACAATCATCGCCGCACTGCATTGGACTGAAGCCTCGTCGGATGAAAACAACAAAGTCTTGGCTATTGGGTTTCCAGGGGCCGACCTTCAATCTTCGGTCGCCCAGTCCGCAGAGAACGTTCAGTTCATGGTCAAGGACTCGAAGAAGTACGCCGCAACGGGTGGTTGGGGATTTGCCGACTTCAAGAACGGGAAACCCGGCGACGAGGCGCTGCACAACACTTGCTTCCCTTGTCACCAGCCCGCCAAAGGTCGCGACTATGTCTTCACCCGTTACGCGCCCACACCCTGAACGGGTGGGGGAATGGGCCAAGGCGGACGGCGCTCGGTAGGCGTGGTCGATCTTGCGATATTGGACCACTGTCCAACTCGATTGCTCTCGGCTTTTGCCCGCATTGTTGCGCCTGAAATCCCTCGTTTCGGACAGGATTCCGATAGAGGAGACTGATTATGCCTGCAGAATTTTCGCATCGGCGCGACGCCCGTAGTGTCCGCTATTGGCCCAAAGCGGACATCTGCTGGCGCGCTCCCCCTTCAAGGAAGCCCGTTGGAGCAGTACGATACAGCGTCTTGAGCCTCGGGACGCCATGAGGCGGCGAGATTTCCTCAGGGGTCTTGCGATGATGGACCGCAGTTACCCAACCTTCTGTGCGATCTCATTTGCAATGGTCGCGTTGGTCGCCTTCGTGAGCAGGGTCGAATCGCAAGGTGCGCCGCCTCCTTCGGTCACGGTGGCTTCGGTCGTGAGTCGCCAGGTAACTGACACGGCGACATTCATTGGAAGGGTCGTGGCGGTCGATAAAGTGGACATCGTGGCGCGCGTTTCCGGGTTTATCGAGGAACGTAATTTTACCGAAGGCCAGATTGTCAAGAAGGATGATTTACTCTTTCGGATTGAGCGAGAGACTTATAAGGCCGCCGTCGACCAACAAGCCGCCAATCTCGCCAAAGCCAAGGCAACCGAGGTCAACGCCAGCTTGCAGTTGAAACGCAATCAAGAACTGGTCAAATCTCAAGCCTCGACGCAGGCGACCGTCGATCAACTCTTAGCCGCAGAGCAAGGCGCGCAGGCCGACATTTTGCAAGCGCAGGCCTTGCTGGAGCAGGCTCGAATAAATCTTGGCTATACTGAAATTCTGTCCCCGATCGATGGAAAAATCGGCATCGCCAGATTTACCGTCGGAAATTTAGTTCAACCTTCCTCCGGACCACTGGCAACAATTGTTAGCCAAGATCCAATCTACGTTACCTTTCAGCCAAGCGAAGCAGATGTAATCGCTTACAAGCGTCGGCTTGCGGAGTCAGGTGGTAAGAACCCGCATTTGACCATTCACATCAAATTGCCGGACGGATCCATCTACCCGCATCCCGGCCTCACCAACCTGCTTGACGTTCAAGTGCAACCCGACACCGATACCGTAACGGTACGGGCGCAGCTGCCAAACCCTGAAGGCTTGCTTATTCCGGGCGGTGTCGTGGGCGTTATCGTCGAACGCGGCGCACCGCAACAATTGCTTGTGGTGCCGCAGTCTGCCGTACTGCTTGACCAAGCTGGCCACTACGTGATGGTCGTCGACGACACCAAGAAAGTTGAGCAACGGCGCATCACGACTGGCAGCGAACAAGGCCGCGACATCGTCGTATCGCAAGGTGTCAAGGAGGGCGAACTGGTCATCGTCGAGGGTGTTCAAAAGGTCCGTCCTGGTCAGGTTGTCTCCACAAGCGTCGCGGTGGGAAACTGAAAATCGAATGTTTTCGAGCATCTTTATTGATCGCCCAAGGTTCGCGATCGTTATTGCAATTGTGATAACCCTCGCTGGTGCAATCGCTATCACCGCCATTCCGATTGCACAGTTTCCAGATATTGTCCCTCCGCAAGTGAGCCTGACCGCGAACTATCCCGGCGCGGATGCTGAAGTGGTCGAAACCACAGTTGCGCAACCAATCGAGGAGCAGGTCAACGGTGTCGACAATGCTCTCTATTACCAGTCGGCCAGCGGCTCTGATGGAAGCTATACGCTGAGTGTCACGTTTGCTCTGGGAACCAATCCCGATATCAACACCGTGAACGTACAAAATTTGGCGAGCCTTGCCATTCCTCAGCTTCCGGCAGAGGTGTCCCGCGCCGGCCTCACTGTGCGAAAAAAATCCGCAGCTCTTCTTCAGGTCATTAATATCTACTCTCCAAAGAACACTTATGACGCCATCTTTCTAAGCAACTACGCAACAATCAATGTCATCGACCCTCTGGCACGGATCAAAGGGGTCGGTCAGGTAACCTTATTCGGACCTCTCGATTATTCGCTACGCATCTGGCTTGACCCTGATCGGCTGACTGAACGAAATCTGACGCCGAACGATATCATTCAGGCGGTGCAGAGCCAGAATGTGCAGGCGGCGCTCGGTCGCATCGGAGCCGCACCCGTCACCAGCGACCAGCAGTTTCAGATCAATATTAAGACAAAAGGCAGATTGGTCCGTCCCGAAGAGTTTGCTGCCATCATACTGCGGTCCAATCCCGACGGTTCGGTCGTGCGGGTCAGTGATGTTGCACGGGTCGAGATTGGCGCCAGAACACAAGATCGTTTCAGCCGCTATAACGGCGCGCCGGCGGCCGCCATCGGGATTTATCAGTCGCCTGGATCGAATGCAGTCGATGTCGCGAAACAAATACGCGACACGATGAATGCGCTATCGGCCCGATTCCCCAACGACTTGGCCTACACCGTATTTTTCGACGCCACGGTTTTCGTTACGGCGACCATAGACGAAGTCATTCGTACACTCGTGATTGCAATTATCTTGGTTGCGATCGTGGTCTTCTTGTTTCTGGGCAAGGTTCGAACGACTCTCATCCCTCTGGTTGCCGTGCCAGTATCTATCGTCGGAACCTTTGCGGTATTGCTGCTCATAGGCTACTCGGCCAACACAGTCTCCTTATTGGCGCTGGTGCTCGCCATCGGCATCGTCGTCGATGATGCAATTGTCGTTGTCGAGAATATCGAACGGGTCATTGAAGAAGAACCGCACCTCACGATCCCTGAAGCTTGCAAGAAGGCGATGGCCGAGATCACCGGCCCAATACTTGCAATCACTTTCGTCCTGCTGTCGGTATTTGTGCCAGTGGCTTTCATTCCTGGCATTAGCGGGCAGCTCTTTCGACAATTCGCCGTTGCCGTTTCGGTGTCGATGCTGATTTCCGCGCTGAACGCGCTGACTCTCAGTCCGGCCCTTTGCGCGGTGTTATTGAAGCGCGGCGACGGCAATCGCGGCTTCATGCGTTACATACTGGATGGCATCGACAGGGCGCGCGATGGGTATGTCGGCGTGGTTCGCCGTTTGGCGGGCGTTGCAATTGTCGCCCTGATCGCTGTGGGCATCGTCGTCGCGGCATCGGTGCTCTTGTTCGGAAAAACACCGCAAAGCTTTTTACCAGATGAGGATCAGGGCGCGATTTTTGCCGCGCTTCGCCTGCCGGAAGGGGCCTCAATCAATCGCACCGAGGCGGTGGTCAAGCAAGTGGAGGATATCGTTAAGCCTATCCCCGGCGTTCAGGGCGTGCTTTCCGTCGTTGGATTGAACTTCATTGACTATGTCGCCGCATCCAACCAAGCGTTTTTTGTCGTCCGGTTAAAGCCTTACGAACAACGCACCGAAGCCGCTCAGAGCGCTGGGGCGATCATCGCCCGCCTGCGACCACAACTCGCTGCAATTGCGGGCGCGATCGCATTTCCTTTTAATCTGCCGCCCATCCTCGGTTTGGGCAACACCGGCGGCTTCCAATATGTTCTTGAAGCCCTCCAAGGGCAGTCCCCAACTGATTTGGCTGCTGTCCTTCGCGGCCTTTTGGTGACAGCCAACGCTCAATCTGAGCTCGCTGGTGTATTCGCGACCTTCAACGCCGACACACCGCAAATTTATCTGGACATCGATCGCGACAAGGCCCAAGTCCTCGGTGTCAAGATCAGCGACATTTTCAATTCATTGCAAGCAACACTGGGCACTTTTTACATCAATGACTTCAATATTTTCGGCCGCACCTGGCAGGTAAACGTGCAAGCTGACACGCCGTTTCGCAATCAAGTCGACGACATCGAGCGAATTTATGTGCGCAATAGCTATGGAGGCATGGTGCCGATTCGCGCGCTCGCTCAAGTGAAGCTCGTGCAGGGGCCGCAGACGATCGTTCGTTACAATGGTTACCGCGGCGCGGTAATTAATGGAGCGCCGAAGCCCGGTTACAGTTCTGGCCAGGCACTTGCCGCGATGGAACGTATCTCCAGCACAACTTTACCGGCCGGGTACAGCTTTGAGTGGACGGGGACAGCATTTCAAGAAAAGGCGGCCAGCGGACGGACCGGGATCGTTCTTGGGCTCGCCATCCTCTTTGCTTATTTGTTTCTTGTTGCTCTCTATGAAAGTTGGAATGTTCCTGTTCCCGCTCTTTTATCAGTGAGCGTCGGCATTTTTGGTGCGCTAGTAGCGATAGCTTTCGCGGGATTAAGTTTCGACGTCTACGCCCAAATTGGCCTTGTCGCATTGATCGCATTAGCTGCCAAAAACGGAATTCTGATCGTTGCATTTGCCGTCGAGCAACGACGGCTCGGCGAAGACATTAATGCTGCTGCTGTTACCGGGGCAAGATTGCGATTTCGTCCGGTGATGATGACAAGTTTTGCGTTCATCTTTGGGCTTTTCCCCCTGGTCATTGCGCGGGGCGCCGGGGCGGCCACACGTCACGCCGTAGGAACACCCGTGTTTGGCGGCATGATCGCCGCATCGGTATTCGGAATTTTTTTGATCCCGCTCTTGTTTATTGTGGCCGAACGCCTGCGTGCACGGGTATCTCGTTCCACCGGCGGTGCGCGGTCCAACAAAGCTTGATGCTGCGTTAGAAAAACCCGCTACTGACCCAAAGCGACACTGTCCTGGGACGCGTGTCCGTCACGCTCGCTGTGACATGGACCAGACGATTAGCTATGAATTCGTGAAACGCTCGGTTGGCGGCGCAATTTCCGTAACCAAATCCCGCAAGAGCTTCTTATTGGAGAGCGGCGCCAATGTCATCTTGCGTGGCTGCAGTCGGGCAGTGCACGCATAGACTGTTTCACCGTCAAGCTCGATCATACACTCCTTGCAGGCATTTGCATTTATACATGAGAAGCGGATTGCCAGGGTCGGATCGCAATTGACGCGGATCCAGCGCAGACCGTCGAGCACTGACTGGCCCGCCTCAAAAGGCACCTCGTAGGTTTCCCACCGGCCGGCATTCGCGTCGAGGCCGCGCCAGATCTTGAGTGTAGCGTGTTCGCTCACGATGCTGCCACCGCGGTATCACGGGGGCCGCCGGACAACTCGATGCTGGCGTTCTGCAACGCGACGGTCTGGTTGAGCGCCCAGTCCGGCGATAAGTGCGGATGATCCTCACGTTGATGCGCCCCGCGAGTTTCAGTGCGTGCAAGGGCAGCCTCGGCGACTACGCGCGATACGAGCAACATGTTGCGTAGATCGAACCAGTCGATACGTCGCATGTCGAAGCGATTGCCATCGCCGGGCGGAGTATGGCCAATCTCATCGGTCAGGCGATCAATTTTGTCGATGGCGGCAGCAATCTTTGGTCCGCTTCGTAGCGCACCGACATTATCCTGCATGGTTTTCTGGAGAGTCAGTTGAATCTCGGCGGTATTGAAGTTGCTGCTTGGCGCATTGGCGGCGATCAACGCGATCGCCTTGTGCGCGTTTTCAGCGTGATCGGGTGACGCCCTCAAGCGCTTGACGTAGTCGGCGGCGCTGCGGCCAGCGCGGCGCCCAAACACCAGTGCCTCCGTAATAGCGTTGCCGGAAAGTCGGTTAGCGCCGTTGGCGCCACCGACCGCTTCGCCGGCTGCGAATAGACCGGGCAGGTCGGTTTGCATCTTCGCGTCCGATACAATGCCACCCATGTGATAGTGCGCGATAGGTGCTACCTCGATCGGCATTTTGGTAAGATCGATGCCATTGGTGGCGAGACGATCGATCACCGGCCCAAATGCTTCGCGCAACGCGCGTTCCGGGCAGTGTTGAAAACTGAGATACACTCCGCCGTGCGGCGAGCCGCGGCCAGCTTCCACCTCCTTGAGAATCGCGTAACTTCCAACATCTCGCGTTATGACGTATTTGCCGTCCTCGGCGACGCCATAGTGTTGTGTGAATTCCTCCATGCGATTGTTTAGGAGACGCCCGCCAAGCTTGTAGCGGAATGGATCCCACATGATTGGATCCATCCCGATTAGCCGCGGTGCCAGATGGCCGATTGGAAAAAACTGAACGAATTCCATGTCAACGAGGCAAGCACCAGCGCGCAAAGCCAAGGCATAGCCGTCGCCCCCCATATTCGCTGATGCGCTATTGCGTCGAAAAAGCCGCGTGAGACCACCGGTAGCCAAGATGGTTGCTTTTGCTAACACGATCACTGGCGCGCCGGACCCAAGATGAAGTGCCGCGGCGCCGACTACGTCACCTTTGTTATGCAGAAGATCGACGACGCAAAGATCACCGGTTTTGCGAATTCCGTTGCTTTTGTTCACAATCGTACGCAGCGTCTTCGATACCGCTGGACCGGTGTTAAGAAAGTCTACGTAAACGCAGCGTGGACGATCATGGCCAGGAGCCATGGCTTGCGTGATGCGGCCATCTTTGCGCGCCCAACCTACACCCCAACCGTCCATGGTGCGGATGCAATCGGGCCCTTCCTCACACAATAACTGCGCAAGCGGCTCGTTGCATAATCCACGCCCCGCGGTGAGTGTGTCAGAGTAGTGATAACTCCAATGGTCGACAGTTTCGGAGCCGAGTGCGACCGCCACAGTCATCTGCGCCATCACTGTAGCGCCACCGCGACCGATTAAGCTGCGGTCGGCGAGAAGCACCTGACAACCTTTGCTCGCCGCCTCAATAGCCGCGTACATGCCCGCAGCGCCGGATCCGATCACCAGAACGTCGGTTTCGGCTCGCAATGGCTCTTGGGTCATGAAGATCTCGCGGTCCTCGACGTCGGTCTGCAGATTCAAGCATGATCAATGTGGTTCCGAAAGCTACTCGTTCCTGCGTTACAAACTCCCGTTTCCCTTGTTGGATTCATTTTCCCGTGAATGTGGGAGCCCTTTTATCGTGGAACGCTTCGACACCCTCTCGGAAATCGTCTGACTGTCGCAACCGGCTATAGCAATGCCCTTCCATCTCGATCGCGATCGCAAGTGTTGAATCTTCAGTGTCGTTGAGTAGCTTCTTTGCAGTGCGTTGGGCAAGAGGCGAGAATGTCCTGAGCTCCTCGACAAGCGCATCCGTTGCAGCCTCAAGCTTGTTGTCGGGAACGCATTCGGTTGCAATACCCCAATCGAGTGCCTGCCGGCCGGGGATCCGCCGTGATCGCATTACGATGTCTTTGGTTCGCGTGATACCGATGATCTTCTGCAAGCGCGCCGAACCACCAGAGCCGGGAATTTGGCCAAGCTTCTGCTCGGGCAAGGCATAGTGGCAGGTTTCTGAAGCGATGCGAAAATCGCAGGCGAGCGAAATCTCGAAGCCGACGCCGAAGCAGTATCCCCGGTTGGCCGCGATTACAGGTTTGCTGCATCGTGACGGCGCTGCGACGTTCCATGCAAGTTTGGAGACGTGTTCTGGCGTAGCTTCCAAGAAACCTTTGATATTCCCACCACTAGAGAAATGTTCCCCTATCGCCCGCAGCACGATTACGCGCGCTCGGTCATCTTCATCGAGCGTCTCGAACACGAGCCGCAGCTGCTCGCGCTGCGGCATCTCGATCACATTGAGCGGTGGGCGATCGAGAACAATATCGGCGCGCTCTTTCTCGGCGTTCAATTCGACGCGGAAGCCATTGAGCTTTGCCAGGCGCGGGTCGGCAAATGTCATCGTGGTCATGCTGAGGTTCCATTCTTGTGCGAACTGACGTCCGTCTTTTCGATCTCGTATTCACCCGCCACCAGCTTGCGACGCAGGAGCTTGCCAATGGGGGACTTCGGGATGTCATTTACGAAGGTGTATCGACGCGGCCGCTTGAAAGGGGCCAGGCCCGATGTGCAGCAAAATTGATCGAGTTCTGCGTGGTTGACAGGCGCGCGACGTTTGATGAACGCAGTTACAATCTTGCCCCAGCGCTCGTCGGCAAGCCCGACCACCGCTACTTCCGACACAGCAGGATGCAGCGACAGGCAGCTTTCAATCTCGACCGGCGAAATGTTTTCGCCACCAGTGATGATCATGTCGTCGACGCGTCCGGTGACAAATAAATCGCCGTCGGCGTCGAAAAAACCGGTGTCGCCAGTTAAATACCAGCCGTCGCGCAGTGCCTTAGCGTCGGACTCCGGCCTCCGCCAGTAACCTTCGAAGGATTCATCGCCCGCAAGACATGCGATGATCTCGCCCTCTTCGCCCGGGGAAGCGAGCTGGTTTGGCGATGCGCCGAGCTTCATCACGCGGACGCGCTGGTGGATCCCTGCCTTGCCGGCGGAGCCCGGCTTTGCCGGTGCGTTCTGATCGATTGTGAAGGTGTAGATTTCCGATGAACCGTAGTGATTGACAAACAGCTCCGGTTTGAACCTCGCCTTCAGTTCCTTGAGCAAACCGTCGGTCATCGGGGCGCCCGCAAAGCCAAGTTTCCTAACGGAACGCACGTCGGTTTTCGCGAATGCCGCGTGATGGACGAGGTCGTGATAGAGTGTTGGTACGAGATAAAGGTTGGTGATCTTCTCAGCGGCGATCAGCTCGAGGGCGCGGGCGACGTCGAAGCGTGGTAGGCAAATAAATGCGCCGTTAATTAGGGACATTGCGAGCAACGAGCGCACGCCCATAGTATGATAAAGCGGCATCACTCCGAGCGTACGTTCGCCATTGCCGTACATGTTCTGCGCGACGTGCGCCACCGCGGCGGCGCGTTCGACACTCTGACGCCGCGGTACGCCCTTCGGCCGCGCGGTGGTGCCCGATGTGTAGAGCATTACCGACCACGCATCTGGTCCCACGCGCGGCGTCACATCGGACGCCTTGCGTTCGGACAGCGTGCTCCATCCCGTCTCACCGGATTTCGCTCGGCCCAGCGCGATGCGCGGGCGCGATTGTGCCGCGTTCGATCGTGCAATCGCGTCGGCTATCACATCGTCATAGACAACGGCCCTCGCTTCTGCGTTCTCGATTAAAAAATCGAGTTCGTCGGCGGTTGCTCGCCAGTTCACCGGCGTAATGATGATGCCTGCGAACTGGCAGGCCCAATGAATAGTCGCGACTTCCGAACGGTTTTGCGAGGCCGTGAGCAGGTGATCGCCGGGCTTCAGCCCAAGCTCATCGAGCGCCGCGACGACGCTTGAAATTTGACGATACCATTGCGCATAGTTCAGCCGAGTCGCGCCGTCGACGATCGCGAGGGCTTTGGGGTCACGCTCCACGCTAGCGATGAAACTCGTACCGAGATCAAGCATTCGTAGGCGCCTCACGGAGCTTTTCGGCTGCATCGAGCGCCGCCGCCAGTATTGGAGTGTAACCAGTGCAGCGGCACAAATGGCCGCCGAGGTATTTGCGGAGGTCCGCCTCGTTGGGATCGGGATGGTGCCGCAGATAATAATCCAGCGACATTAAGATGCCCGCGGTGCAAAAGCCGCATTGCAGTGCATGATGGCGGCGGAAGGCGTCCTGCAAAACCGACAATCGCCCGGGCGCGGGCGCAAGGCCTTCGACAGTGCGGATTTTCGCGCCATTTGCCTGCACTGCAAGCGTGAGACAGGCACGTGCCGGCACGCCGTCAATCTGTACAGTGCAAGCGCCGCAGACGCCGTGCTCGCAGCCGACGTGCGTTCCGGTCATGCCGAGGTCGTGGCGCAGGAAGTCGGTGAGCAGCATACGCGGTTCGGCGTCGGCCTCGACGCCGCGTCCATTGAGTTCGAAGTGGACGCGATAGCGCGCATCGGCGGTTAGGCGCGGCATCGGCGGGCCTCCGTAATGGTGGCTCTGCCGAGCCGGCGCACTAGCGCGCGGCGATAGTCGGCCGTGGCATGCAAATCGTCGCGCGCATCGAGATCGCAGGCAAGACGATCAAGCGCATCGTCAAGTGCATCCCCGTCGATGTCAGGAAAATCGCGTGCGACGGGATAATCGGAGACGCCGCCGATCGCGAGCCGCACGCCATCATGGCGCGCGATTGCAGCGCAGGCAACGATGGCGAAATCCCCGTGGCGTCGGGCAAACTCGTGGAACGCGTAGCCATGGCCCGCGACGCGGCATGGGAATTCAGCCGCTTCAATCATTTCGTCGTCTTGGCGCGCCGTTGACATTAGGCCAGTGAAGAACTCTTCCGCCGCAACGCGTCGCCGAGTTCCTTGCGAAGACAGTTCGACGGTGCCTTTGAGCGCGAGGAGTGTTAGTGGGATTTCGGCGCTGGGATCTGCGTGGGCGACCGAGCCGCAAACTGTGCCGCGGCTGCGAGTCTGCGCGTGACCGACCCAGGGCAGGGCGGCGGCGAGGAGCGGCTGACGCTCGGCCAACTCGGGCCAGGCTAGTAGCACAGCCTGTCGCACGCCGGCTCCGACGCGGATAGCGTCGTCCTCGATCTCGATCTTCGTCAACTCAGGCAGGTGCATGATATCAATCAACAGGGTTGGGCGCGCCATCCGCATAGAAAGCATCGGCACAAGACTTTGCCCGCCGGCAATGATCCGTGCGTCGTCACCGCCGCTGGTGAGTCCGGCATGCGCTTCGGCGAGCGTGCCGGCACGTATGTAATCGAAGCGTACGGGCTTCATACCGGCCTCCGCGCCGATTTTTCGGCGCCATGAATATGCGCGGCGAGTTTCGCTGGCGTCATCGGGAGATCAACTGATGCAAGACCGAGTGCATCAGCGACCGCATTGGCGAGGCACACCGGCGTGCTCATGCAGTTGCCTTCGCCGACGCCCTTGGCGCCGAGCGGCGTATAGGGCGAGGGCGTCTCGATATGCAGGATGAGCGGTGTCGGCACTTCCGTGGTCGTCGGCAGCAGGTAGTCTGCGAACGTACCGCTCAGGAAGGCGCCGTCCGGCGAGTAGGCATACTCCTCGTAAAGCGCAGCGCCGAGCGCTTGCGCGAAACCGCCGGTGATCTGGCCAGCGACCATGCCCGGATGCAGCACGCGGCCGCAATCATGCATGGTTACGTATTTGTCGATGCGCACGGCGCCGGTCACCCGGTCGATTTCGACGCCACAGAAATCGAAAATGAAACCGTGACAGAGCGATGAATTGATCTCGTCCTTCTCGGTCGGCGGCGTCAGCTCGGGCGGAGACCAGAACACGGTTTCGCGCAGCGCCTGATTTTCCTCCGCGACGAGGCCAGGCGACCAGTGGCTGGCGGCGGCAAGCCGTGAAAATGGAATGGCGTTATCTGGATTGCCGCGCGCGCGTGCCCGCCCGCCCGTGAATTCAATGTCTTGCGCCGCAACGTTGAGCTGAGACGCGGCCGTACGTGCAAGCTTCGCCTTCATCTTTTCGGCCGCAAGATGGGCAGCGCCACCAACCGCGGCGGCGAAGCGGCTGGAGTAGTTGCCGGACGCGATCGACCAGGCATCTTTTGCGGTGTCGAAATCGGCGACAACGCGGATGTCGGATGGCTTGAGCCCGAGTGCGTCGGCGACAATCTGGGCCAGCACGGTGCGATGGCCTTGCCCCTGCGGCACCGACGCCGCGTGCACCGAGACGCCGCCGAGAGGATCGAGCGAAACGGTCGCGGTTGCCTGCGCGCCGTTCTTCGGGCCCGTCTTGCGGCGTTCTTCCGGCGTGAGCACGGTGGTGATGTAGCCCATGTTGGAGACGCTGGGCTCGACCGCGGCGGTCAGGCCAATGCCATAGATGCGGCCTTGTGCCCGCGCCGATTGCTGCCGCTCACGGAGCTCCGCAAAACCGCCTTGCGACAACGCGGTTTCCAGAGCTTTCGCATAGTCGCCGGAATCGAGGGTAGCGCCGGTCGCCGTTCGATAGGGAAACGCATTGGACGGCACCAGATTTTTGCGGATTACATCGATCGGATCGAGCTTGAGCTCGACCGCGACACGCTGCATCAGCCGCTCGAGCGCGTAGTACATCTGCGGCCCGCCGAAACCGCGGTTGAGCCCAGTCGGCGTCTTGTTAGTGAGCACGACGCGGTTGCGCACCGAAACATGGCGGATGTCGTAGGCGCCGGTAAGGTTTCCATGCATGCGGTAGAGCGTTGCCGGCTCGGGCGCACGAATATGCGCGCCGACGTCCTCAAGTTGGTCCCATGCGAGCGCCCGTACGCGACCATCACCATCAACCGCGGCCTCGAGCGTGGTGCAGCGATTGGTGGCCGATACCGACGCTGCGAGATGTTCGAGCCGATCCTCGATCCATTTTACGGGACGGCCGGCAATCCGGGCGGCGACACCCATCAGCACGATGTATGGAAATATGCCTTGCTTGACGCCGAAGCTGCCGCCGGAGTCGGGCGGCGTACGCAGACGCAGTCGGTTGCCCGGCACTTTTAGCGCGCGCGCCATTACGGCATGCAGGCTGAACGGTCCCATGAAATTGGCGAGGACGTCGTAGGTGTCTTCACTCGCATCGTATTCGGCGACAAGGCCGTAGGTTTCGATCGGCGTGCAGGAGTTGCGCGGATAGCGAATCGTCACCGATACGCGATGCGCAGCTCGCGCGAAGGCATGCTCAGGGTCGCCGTAACGGAACGAGCGTTCGCTCGCGATGTTCGAGCCGAGGCCCTCGTGCAGCGCCGGGTGCTTCGAATCGAGCGCAGCGAGAGGATCGACGATGGCGGGCAGCGGCTCGTAGCCGACATTGACGAGTTCCAGCGCATCTTCGGCGAGATAGCGACTGGCAGCCAGCACGACCGCCACCGGCTCGCCGACATAACGCACGCGGTCGACCGCAATCGGCCAGCATTCGATCGGCGCCCTGACGCCGGCGACGAGGCTGGCCGATACTGCCCTGACATCGGCTCCGGTGATGACGGCGGCAACCCCCTGTGCCTTGCGTGCCGCCGCAGCGTCAATAGTGCGGATTTTCGCATGCGCGTGAGATGACCGCAGGATCGCGGCGTGCAGCGTACCGGAACGTATACCGAGGTCGTCGATGAAACGGCCGCGTCCGGTGAGCAACGCGCCGTCTTCGACGCGTTCAATCGACTGCCCGCACCAGCGTGTCGCTACTCTGGTCATGCGCGAACACTTCCTGACCGCTATTCCGCGCAAATCGTCGACGTCCGCAATCGGGGGCCTTGCGCGCGGAAGAGAGTGAAAACGGCGCCCGCAAGCGAGGCGCCGTTTTGCACGTGTTACCGCATCGGCTCACTTGGCAATGTTGACGTACTTTCCGTTGACCACCTTGAGGATCGCGGTGATGCCGGTGCCGTCACGCACCTCATCCATCGTGATCGGTCCTGCAACGCCCGGGAAATCCTTGAGCGTACCGAGGCATTCACGGATCTTGTCGCGGTCACTTTCGAGATCCTCCGGCTTGTTGGTGATGCCTGCCTTCTCGAAGCAATATTTGAACGAGTAGACGATATCGTATGAGCGCGGGCCACTATAAGGCGGCAGCTGGCCGTTGAGCTTCGGCTTGATCTTCTTCACGTAGGCCTGAACCTCCGGGCGCGGATCGTCGAGCCAGGCGGCGGTCGACATGTAGGTGCCTTCCGCGGCCTTGCCGGCGATCTCGATGTAGCCCGGCGCGCCGGCGCAGGCGCCACCGATGATCGGAACCGTCAAGCCTTGCTTCGCCATCTCTTTGGCGATCGCCGCGGCGTTCTGATAGCAAGCGCCGAGCGCGATACCTTCGGCCCCCAGCGAGTTCGCTTTTGTCACCTGTGCCGAATAATCGGTGTCCTTGGTGCGGTAGGTAAGGCTGTCGAGGATTTCGACGCCGTGGTCCTTCAGGAGTTTCGGCAGCACGACAGCGCCTTCGCCCTTGGAGACCGCATCTTCGGCGTCATAAATAATGACGACCTTCTTGATTTTGTAATCCTTGAGCCAGGCATCGACGACCGGCTTGAGCTGCTTGTCGCTGGTGAGCGTGTTGCGGAACGCCCATTTGCTCATCGCTGACAGACCCGGTTTTGCCGAGCAATAGGAGTCAACCGCTGTCTTGAAGCGCGAATCCAGTTGCGGCGCGATGGTCTCAAACGGGCCGCTGAAGCAGGGCCCTACGACGGCGAGGACTTTGTCACGATCGACGAGGCGGTTCATCGCATTGAGCGCCTCGGATTCCAATGTCTGGTCGTCGTAACAGATCATTTCGATCGGCAGGCCGCCGATGCCGCCTTTGGCGTTGATCTCTTCAACGGCAAGATCGATCGAGGGCTTTGCGCCCTGACCCCACTCGGCCCCCTTGCCGGTCAGCGGCACGAGGCAGCCGATCTTCACATTGCGGCCAGCAAGCTTGGCATTCGCACGATGCACGGGCGGCACCGCGAGCATTATCGCCGCGGCGGCCAATGAAGTTAACAATATTACACGACGTTTCATCGCATTACCCTCCCGAATTCGCTTGATCGAATTCCCTTCTCGGCCGATCGCACATCGCCCACGAATTCTTGTTTCGGAATATCTTATCCTGGCTGCCGGTAAATGATACTCGCGTGGCGATGCATAATTCATGCGGCGTTCTGCCCCAAATACGTGCGCTGAACCTCCGGCATGTTCAAAAGCTCCTGGCCGGTGCCGCTCAGTGCGATGCGCCCGCGTTCCATGACGTAGCCGTGGTCGGCGATCTGGAGGGCCTTACGCGCGTTCTGCTCGACCAGAAGGATGGTTTTGCCTTCGGCCTTGAGCTCTCGCAGCACCTGGAAAATCAGCGTGATGAACTTTGGCGCGAGCCCAAGCGAGGGCTCATCAAGCAATAGCAGACGCGGACGTGCTACCAGTGCACGGCCAATCGCCAGCATCTGCTGCTCGCCGCCGCTCAGCGTTGCCGCGATCTGGTCGCGGCGTTCCGAAAGTACAGGGAAACGCGTAAATTCGGCGTCGATGTCGCGATCGATATCCTTGTCGTTGCGCACGTAAGCGCCCATGCGAAGGTTGTCGATCACCGTCATGCGCTTGAGGATGGCGCGGCCTTCCCGCACGTGACTCACACCGCGGCCAGTAATCTTGTGCGCCGCCATTCGGGCGATGTTCTGGCCTTCAAATTCGATCTTCCCGGCGGTTGGGCGGATCAACCCGGAAATGGTCTTCAATAACGTAGTCTTGCCAGCGCCATTTGCGCCGATCAACGTCACGATCTGGCCCTGCTCGACGGCAATGCTTACATCGCGCAAGACCTCGATCTTGCCGTAACCCGCGCGCAGGCCATGCACGGAAAGCATCGTCATAACTTCGCGTCCTCGCCGAGGTAGGCTTCGATCACTTTCGGGTCTTTCTGGATGTCCTGCGGCACGCCCTCGGCGATCTTGTTCCCGAAGTTGAGTACGGTGACGCGGTCGGAAATGCCCATGACGAGTCGCATGTCGTGCTCGACCAGAATGATGGTCATGCCGCGGTCTCGGATACGTGTGATGACCTCGTCGAGCTCTTCGGTCTCGTGCGGGTTCATGCCGGCGGCCGGCTCGTCGAGCAGCAGCAGTCGCGGGCTTGTCGCGAGGGCACGCGCGAGCTCAAGCCGGCGCTGGTCGCCGTAAGAGAGGTCCGACGATTTAGCCGCGCGCTTGTCGGCTAGCCCAATGAATTCGAGTAGCTCCATCGCGTTCGCGCGCATCTTGCGCTCTTCCTGCGCCTCGCCAAAGGGCCACTGCAGTACGACGTCCATCAGCGCGCCGGTGACCGACGGATAGAAACGGCAATGCTCGCCGACCATGATCGTTTCCAGCACGGTGAGATGCGGGAACAGGCGGATATTTTGGAATGTGCGCGCAATTCCTTTGATCGTGCGTTTGGACGGCCGCGCATCGTCGACAGGCTGGCCTTCGAACATGACGCGCCCGGAATCGGCGAACAGCACGCCAGTAATGAGATTGAAGAACGTTGTCTTGCCCGCACCGTTAGGGCCGATCAGCGCATGGATGTCGCCGGTCATCACGTCTATGCTCACCTCATTGAGCACATTGAAGCCGCCAAATCGCTTGGTCAGGCCGTCGATCGAAAGGCAAATAGGGCGGGGGTCAGACACGGTCGTTTCTCCAGCGCGCAAACGAAGCCCACCGCATAGAGTCGCGGGTCAGCAGACCGTCGGGCCGTACGATCATCATCACCATGAGGATCATGCCGTAAGCGATCAGTCGTTTCGCATTCTCGAAGTCGAGGAATCCGCGCAGGAAGTCGTAGACGCGATTCATGGGAAATGAGTCGGTCCATTCCACCGGCACCAGCTCCAACCAGTCGCGCAGTGTACGCAGGAATTCCGGCAGCAGCGTAAGCACGAATGCGCCGAGCGCAGGTCCCCAGAATGTGCTGCCACCGCCAACGACGACGTAGATCAGGATCTCCACCGCCAGCATAATATTAAACGTCGTGGAATCGACGTAGGTTGTATGGTGCGCATAAAGCGCGCCGGCAAGCCCTGCGATCACCGCCCCGATACCGAACGCCAGCAGTTTGGTGCGCACGACATCGATGCCCATCACTTCGGCAGCGGTCTCGTCCTGGTCAATCGAATCCATCGCGCGCCCGAGGCTGGAGCGCTCGAGGCGTGCAAAAAAGATCATCAGCAGCGCGATCAGCCCGGCACACCATTCCAACGTGCGCGGATTGAACGGGATATTACGGAAGCCCTGCGCGCCGCCGGTGTAATCCCAGCTGAGGATGATGACCTGAACGATTTCGGAAAAGCCGAGCGTGAGCAGCAGCAGATAGACGCCTTTGATGCGCAGTGCGGGAAATCCGACCACGACGCCGATGATACCTGCAACCAGCCCGCCGAACGGCAGCGCGACTGCGAAAGGTAAGCCCATCTTCTGCGTCAGGATCGCAGAAGCGTAGGCGCCGATAGCCATGAAACCAGCTTGCCCGAGCGACACCTGCCCGGTCTTGAACGGCGCAAAGAAGCTGTACGCGGCAATGATATGAATGGCAGCGAAGATCAGGACGGATTGCGTGTAATTGTCGATGAAACCGGTGAACATGGCTATTCTTGTTCGGCCGTGCGCGTGCCGAACAATCCGGTCGGCCGATAGAGCAGGATGAGGATCAGGATTAGGAATGAGAAGAAATCGCGCTCGGTGGTACCGATATAGGCCGCCGATAAAATCTCGATCATGCCGAGCAGCAGACCGGCGACCATCGCGCCTGGCACGTTGCCGAGACCTCCGAGCAGCATGACAATCAGGCCTTTCACCGCGGCGCCGAGGCCCATGAACGGGGACACGCTGCTGTTTTTCAACCCGTCGAGCACGCCCGCGACGCCGGCGATGCCGGAGCCGATAACGAACGTAATCAGCACCACACGGTTGACGTTGACGCCGAGCAGCGCGGCGGTTTCGTGATTCTCCGCGACCGCACGCATTGCGCGTCCGAGCTTGGTACGCTCGATGAACAGCCAGAGTGCGACCATCAACGCAATAGCGATGCCCAGAATGAAGATCTGCACCGAGCTGATGGTGATCGGCCCAATGTGATAGAGCGTCTGATGGATCGTCTCGGGAAAGGCAAACTGCCGACCGCCGAAAACATAGATGGCAAAATTTTGCAGAACGATGGTGAGGCCGATGGTGCTGATCAGCGGCGCCAGCGGACGGTCCTTTGGCACCGGACGCACCGCGACAAAGAAGGCCATTGCGCCAAGGACCGCGCAGGCAATCAATGCGCCGAGCAGCGCAATATAAATGTTTGTGCCGGCGTATATGACGAGGAACAGACCGACGAATGCCCCAACCATGAACACTTCGCCGTGCGCGAAATAGAGCAGATTGAGCACGCCGAAAATCAGCGTGTAGCCGATCGCTACCAGCGAGTAGGAGGCGCCAAGCATGAGACCGTTGACGAGTTGCTGGTAGAACATGTCGGTCCTTCAGGCCGGGTTGGCGGTTTGGTCGGCCCGAGGCGGTGCGGCAAAGCTTCCGGATGTTTGCGTGACCCGCATGGTCAATGTGCCGCTCCCGCAAAATCTTGCGCGACGCGCGATGCGGCGACGCGTGCCTTGCGCGTTGTCGCCGGTGTGTTGCGGCTGCGGCCGACAAACCGCGGGACGCCGGCGGTTACCACCGCGCCGATCGCAGCAATGTCGCCGTTCTTGATGGCAGCCAGCGCGGTTTTCTGCGTGCCGCCGTCGGGAGCGTCGATAAGGACAATGTCGGCCGCCTTACCAGGCGAAAGCAGTCCGCTGTTCAAACCGTAGACACGTGCGTTGCTGCCGGTCGCAGCGCAGATGAAACGCTCCGGCGGCATGTCGGTCAGGCTCGAAAGGTGCGCAATTGTATAGAGCATGCCGAGCGGCATGATGCCGCTACCGGTCGGCGTATCGGTCGCAATGATAAAGCGTTCGAAAGCCCCGTTCTCCTCGGCCTGTCTGGCGCACAGGAGCGTCGTGCGCAGGTTGCCGGCGGTGCAGACCTGAAGAGCGATCTTCGATTCCTTGATCACACGCTCGAAGTCGGCGTCCGGCATCGCGGTTGGGCCACCGTTGATGTGAAACGACACGTGCGGATGCATTTTCAGAAGGTGATCGCCGGTGATCGCGCCGGAGCCGGGAATGGACGAGCCACCGGTGTGGCAGGTGGTGATCAGGCCTGCGGCCTTCGCCTCGGCTACGAGGGGCACGTAATCGTATGCGGTCTTGACCGCGCCGAACCCCGCCTTCGCCAGCTTCACGCCCTTTTGCGCGAGCTCGCGGAAATCCGTTTCCTTTAAGCCGGGCTCGAGAATGACAGAGCCGGCGAGGACATGCATGCCACCCGGCCGGTAGTCTGTGAAGCATCGTTGCGCGGCAATCGCCAGCGCCTTCACGCCTTCGACATCGCGCGGCCGTCCTGGCACATGCACTTCCGAGGCGGAGATTGCAGTCGTGGTGCCGCCATGCAGATAGCTCTCCAGATAGCCTACGGTGCGCTGGCGCGGCGTGTAGTCGCCGAAGGTGATGTGGACATGCGAGTCGATGAGGCCCGGGATCGCTGTCATGCCGTCGGCATCGATCACGACGTCGGCCGACTCTGTCGCTCCAGCGGATGAGGTGCCGACCGAAGCGATGGTCTCACCGTCAATGAGGATCGTGTCGCCTTCGGCCAATGGCTTGCGCCAATCACCCGAGACGATCTGCCCGAGATTGACGATCGCGATTTTCATTGCCCGGCCGTCCTCAGTTCGATTTGCGACCGAGCTCGTCTTCGAGCCGGTAGGATTCCATCAAGCTGTCCACCAGGCCGGTGGCGCCATCCCAGTCGAAGGTGCGGTAGCTATGGCCAGTGGTGACAAAGCGCGCCCCCGCATAGAACATCTCATATTGGGTATGGCGCGAGCCGAACTCGGAGCCGACCGCGTCCCACGCGGCCTTCAGGAACTTCACCTTCTCTTCTGGGCCCATCTTTGCGGCGCGTTGCGTCACGTCGATGATGCGCTTGAGTTGGGGGTCCTTGAAGTCGTGGATCGAGGAGGGCAGCATAATAAGAGCGCCGCCGGATAATTCGCGCAGCGTGTTGACGATGCGCGGATAGAGATCCTGCGTCAGCACCTGCGCGGAATACATGAAATGCTTGTTCGGCACGTACCATTCGCCGCGCATCGAACCTTCCGCCTCCATACCAGCCATCATGGCATTGACCATGCTGCTGTGTGCGGCCAGATGGCCGAGCTGTTCGCGCACCGACGGAATATTGGTGGTGCCGATCGCCTCGGTAATGCGATGGGCAAGTCCGGTCATGAACTTGATCTTCACCGACAGGCGAATTTGCGACTGGTAATTCTGGTAAGTGTGGCCGGCGGTGTCATGAAACTGAGCCCGGCACATATCGGTGTCACGGTGCACAAATATGCGTTCCCACGGCACCTTTACGTCCTCGAAATAGATGAGCGCGTCGTTTTCGTCGAAGCGTGAGGAGATCGGGTTGTCGAAAATCGAGACGGCCGCCGCCTCGTATGACTTACGCGAGAGAACGCGCAAGCCTTTGGCATTCATCGGCAGAGCGCAGGAGAAGGCGAGGTCTTCCTCGCCGGGCTTCAGCGGCTGCAAGTTGGCGACGAACACTTCGTTTGCCATGATCGAACTCGTGCCGAGCATCTTGGCGCCGCGAATGGTGACCCCGCCTGAATCCTCGTCCACGATGCGTGCGACCATCTCTTCCTTTTGCTCGCCCCAGTCCTTGGCGCGCTCGGCCTGCGGATTGATGATCACGTAGGTGAGGAAATAGTCGTTGCGGCTTGCCTCCTCGAAATAATCGCGCAGCGCCTGCGCGCGTTTGGGTCCGTGCCTTTCGAATACCTCGATCCCCATGCGCTGGCCGACCAAGGCAGAGGCGAGATGATCCGGCGAGCGGCCCATGAAGCCGTAGGAAAGGGAAGCCCAGGCCTGCATCGCCCTCCGGCGCTTGATCATCTCATCGTAATTGCGCGGCATCTGCCAGGCGCGGTTGATGCGCCTATTCGAGCCTTCCGGCAGGTACGTCATCAGTTCGATGTTTTCCGGCCGTGCCTGATAGTCGTAGAGGAGTGCCGCCGATTTGACCGAATTGCGAAAGGCGGAATGCTCGGTGACGTCGGGCACAAGCTTGCCGTCGATGTAAACCGTGCGGCCGTCCTTGAGCGATTTGATGTGCTCCGAACCCGTCTTGCAATCCGTCATGGTTGGCTCCCTTGCCCTCGCGTGCAACGTCGTTCACGTCAGCCCATCGACGCCTTTGATGTCGCCCGCCGCAAGCCCGCCGACTCGATGGTTGGGACGGCCTCGGTTGGCAAACGCGCAGATGATTGCGATCTCGTTCGGCAGCGGCGCGTCTGGAAGCATGATGGAAATGCCATCATAATGCGAGCGGACGTAGAGCGCGTCCTTGTGCGCGAGCGGAATATCGATGGTTGAGCCCGGCGCGGCGCGCTTTGTGAACGAGGAAATCCACGCCTTGCCGCCGCCGGTTGCCTCGCGCATCACGTTGCCGAACACCGTCGTGAGCATGGACACGCCGTGCTCCTGCTCGCCGTCAATGCCTATGATGGCGGCCTTGCCGTAGCTCTGCGCCTTGTACGGCGCCAGCATGGAAACGGCGAGCGTGCAGATCGTGCGGCCGATTTCGGCGCTGGCATCGGTGAGTGGCTTAAGGTCGCGCTCGAAGCAGCCGGAAAACGGATTTTCGATGATGGCGGCAACCGCGACCTTGCGCAAAGGCGGATCGACGCGCTGCCCGGCTTCCTCCGCGATGTCCTCGATAAAGGTCAGGGTGCGCTTGATATGCATCGATAATTCTCTCCCGATTCAGTCTAGTAATGCATGTCAATACCGGCTTATGCCACCAACGTTTCGGTGGTGTCAGATGTCCTCCACGAAAAGCGGCCTGCCGGGCTTGCGCGGGCGACTGTCGCTGCGCGGACGATAGTTGAGACGATAACTCATATCCTGTGCGCGCAACGGCTCGCGACAACGATTACACACAACGGTCGGGTTGAAATCGCGGCCGCATTCCTTGTGCCGTAGGACCAGCGGCGGTTTGCCGCGCGCCAGCCAGTCGTCGCCCCAGCGCAGCATCGCGATCAGCGGTCCATAGAGATCCTTGCCCTTTTCAGTCAGCGGATATTCGTAGCGTTCGGGCTGATCCTGATATTTGCGACGCACGAAGATTCCTTCAGCGACCAACCGGTCAAGACGGTCTGTCAGGATGTTAGGCGCGATGCTGAGCTTGTTCTGAAGGTCATCGAAGCGGCGTACGCCGAAGAATGCTTCACGAATGACCATGAAACTCCAGCGGTCGCCGATGACTTTCAGCGTTTGCGCCACCGAACTTGGACGGCCGCGATCGAGGACGGATGGATCTGACGGGCGCCGGTTGCGCTTGGCATCGATGACCGGCGTTACCCCAGCGCCCGGTCCTTTCCGATAAGTCACGGTTTTGTTGTCGACTTCTTCCTTGCAATGCGAGCAGGCGACCATCGGCCGGCATACTCCGCCGCAACGATTGTGAACGAGATAGATCGGAGGTTTGCCAGTTTTTTTCAGCCACTTGTCGCCGAACGCAAGCAGCGCCAGCATCACCGGATAAAGCTCGATGCCCATCGGCGTAAGACGGTACTCGAAGCGCTTCGGCCGCTGCGAGTACTGCACGCGGCGCAACAGCTTACCGGCGGTGAGATCGCGCAACCGCTGCGCGAGTGTTGCGCGCGGAATTCCAAGCGCCGCCTGGAACGTCTCAAAACGCGTTGCGGCGAAATAACATTCACGCAGTACAAGAAACGCCCAGCTGTCACTCAGGATTGCGACGGTACGGCCTACCGAGCAGTTGCGCTCGTAGATGATGCGCACAGGCTTAGCGCGGGAGCGTCGCGCTTTGCGCTGAATCAGTGCGCGGTGCCGCAAACTCACAACCTGGCCCATAGCCACCCCAGACGCAGCGCACTCGCAACTGCATGGCTGCTTGACTTGGTGATAGCCTACATAGTCTAATTATGAAAGTCATTAGTCGTGAGGACGGTGCGGGGCCTCTCGCAGTCATGAAGCCGGCAGCGTTCGAGTATGTAGTTGCCAACAGCATCGAGCAGGCGATTGCCGCGCTGGCGCAAGCTGGCGGCGAGGCGAAAATTCTTGCCGGCGGGCAAAGTCTTGTCCCGATGTTAAATTTCCGGCTGCTGCGCCCCGCGATTCTCGTCGACATCAACCGGATTCCCGGCCTCGCTTTCATCGAGGACGCGGACGACGCCGTCAAAATCGGAGCGCTGACGCGGCACCACCAGATTGAAACCTCGCCGGTCATTGCGAAACATTTTCCAGTGCTGTCTTACGCGATGACGCACGTCGCGCATCTTGCAATCCGTAACCGCGGCACCATTGGCGGCAGCCTGTCGCATGCCGATCCCGCCGCCGAGTTACCGATGATGGCGGTGCTACTTGGTGCAAAACTGCATATCGTTTCGCGTAGGGGCAGGCGCATTGTCGAAGCAGGCGATTTCTTCCGTGCCGCACTCACCGTCGATCTCGTGGAAGACGAATTGCTAACGGAAATCCATCTCCCGAAATTGCCGCCGCGGGCCGGCTGGGGTTTCGAGGAAGTCGCGCGCCGTGCCGGTGATTTCGCGCTGGCGGCAGTTGCCGCAACGGTCACGGTGTCCGGTGTTACGATGAAAGAAGCACGCATCGCTCTCACCGGCGTTGGCCCGACACCGGTCCGTGCACGCAAAGCCGAGGCACTGCTCGTCGGCCAAAAGCCCGAAGCGAAATTAATGACGCGGGTCATCGAGACCGTGCGTGCCGCCATTGAGCCGGAAACCGACCTGCATGCCTCGTCGGCCTACAGGCGACGGTTGGCGGGCGCGCTCGCGCGCCGTGCGCTCGCCGCCGCGTTACAGCGAGCAGACGCGACATGAGTGGTCGGCGCGATATACGTGCGACGATCAACGGCGTGGTGTACGAGCGCGCGATCGAGCCACGCCTGCTGCTGGCGGATTTCCTACGTCACACGCTCGGCCTCACCGGTACGCATGTCGGCTGCGAACATGGGGTCTGCGGCGCCTGCACGGTGCTGGTCGACGGCGATAGTGTGCGCTCATGCCTGATGTTCGCGGTGCAGACCGATGGCTGCACGGTCGAGACCGTCGAGGGCCTTGGCAGCATCGGCAAATTAAATCCGTTGCAACAATCTTTCCACGAGCATCACGCGCTGCAATGCGGTTTCTGCACCCCGGGAATGCTGATGACCGCGACCGATCTCCTGAAAAAATATCCGCTCGCAACCGACGAGGACATTCGCGACGGGCTTTCGGGCAACCTCTGCCGCTGTACCGGCTATGAGCACATCGTCAAGGCGATCCGCGCGGTAAAAGCGGGGGGTGCGCGATGAAGATGCACCTTCTTTCCGGCGGGCGGTTGCGCATGCGCAAAAGCGTCTATTTTCCGGACGCGGAACGCGGCGAGACCATAGAAATCCCCGTGTCCTGCGCTCTGTTCCGCCACCCGCAAGGCAATGTGTTGTTCGATACCGGCTGTCATCCGTCGGTGCCGGACGATCCGGAAGCGCGGTGGGGAGATCTTGCAAAATTGTTGGTGCCGATCATGTCGAGCGGCGAGAACGCCGTCACGGGTCTCGCCGGCATCGGCTTGCAATGCGACGACATCGATGTCGTTGTCTGCTCGCATCTGCATCCCGACCATTGCGGCTGTAACACGCTTTTCAAGCGCGCGAGCTTTATCATTCACAAAAAGGAGATCGAGGCGGCGCGCGCGCCGAATGCTAAGAACGCTGGTTATCTCGCCGGTGAGTGGGAGCAACCAGCGCCGACCGACGAACTCGATGGCGAGCGCGATCTTTTCGGGGACGGGCGTATCGTGCTGATCCCGCTGCCCGGTCATACACCAGGCACGACCGGCGCGTTGGTCGCACTCGACCGTTCTGGAAAGTTTTTGCTCGCCTCCGACGCCGTCAGCGTGCGTGAAACGCTCGATCGTGATGTCATTCCGCGTAATACCTGGAATGTCGACGCGCTGATGAAATCGCTTGCCGAGATCAAGCGCGTACAGAAGCAAGGCGCAGCAGTGCTGTGCGGCCACGACGCCGCGCAATGGCAAAGCTTGCGGAGAGGCGCGGACGCCTATGACTGAGCCCGCCGAAATCCACGCCCGGCCGAAGATCATCGGAGCCCGCGTCACACGCACCGAGGATCCGCGGCTGCTCACTGGCCTCGGCAGTTATACCGACGACCGACAGGTGGCAGGGGCGCTGCACGTCGCTTTTCGCCGCAGCGATCAATCGCACGCGCGCATTCTCGCCATCGACTGTGAAGCTGCCCGTGCCGCGCCCGGCGTCCTCGCCGTGCTAACGGCGGAACACCTCACCGAATCCGTAAAGCCACTGGTTGCCACGTCGCGTATGGCGAACTATTACGCCACGCCGATTTTGCCACTGGCGCGAGGCAAGGTGCGCTACGTCGGCGAGCCCGTCGTGGGCGTTGTCGCCGAAAGCCGTTACCAGGCAGAGGATGCGCTCGAACTCATAGACATCGATTACGAACCGCTGCCCATCGTCATCGATGCGGAAACGGCGGTTCGCGACGGCGCGCCGCTTTTGCACGAGGAGGCGCGCACCAATGTGCTCGTGAGCCGCGAGTTCAAGCGCGGCGACGTTGATGCCGCGATTGACGCGGCATCAGTACGTGTCAAAGGTCGGTTCCGCATGCACCGTAAGACACCGGTGGCGATCGAGCCGCGCGCATGCCTTGCCGAATATGACGCCGGGCGCGATGCGCTGACTCTGCATTCGGCGACGCAGGTCCCCGGCATCCTGCGCGATGCCCTGTCCGCTTCGCTCGACTTGCCCGGCCACCAAATCCGCGTGGTGGCACCTGATGTCGGCGGCGGCTTCGGAGGCAAGGGCTCGCTTTATCCCGAGGAGATTTTCGTCTGTGCGGCTGCGCGCCGGCTCGCACGCCCCGTCAGGTGGACCAGCGATCGCATGGAGGATTTGACCTGCAACAGCCAGGGCTTCGATGAGATCATCGATGCTGAATTGGGCCTCAATGCCGACGGCCGACTCGTGGCGCTGCGCGCGGACGTGATTGGCGACGTCGGCGCCTATTCGATCTATCCATGGACGGCGGCGCTCGAGCCGGTGCAGGTGGTGAGCTTCCTGCCCGGGCCCTACCGTATCGAGCATTACCGTGGGCGTGTGCGCGCGGTCGCGACCTCGAAAGCTCCAACCGGCCCTTACCGTGGCGTCGGCCGCCCGACCTCGACTTTCGTCATGGAACGGCTGATCGACATGGCTGCCGCAAAGCTTGGCCTCGATGCCAAGGACATCCGGCTGCGCAATCTCGTCGGCGCGAGCGAGCTTCCTTACAAAGTTGCGTCCGGCATCGTGTGGGATAAGTCCGGCTTCCAGGAATGTCTCCATGTGGCTTGTGACACGATCGGTTACGACGCCTTGCGAGTGACACAAAAAAAAGCGCGTGCGAAGGGCCGCTGGTTCGGCATCGGCCTCGCGTCATACGCGGAATTGACCGGCATCGGTTCGCGCATCTCGGTTGCACCCGGAATGCCCATCAATACCGGCACCGAAACGGCGAATATACGCATCGATTCGACCGGCGCGATCACCGCCGCGTTCGGTGTCGCCTCGCATGGGCAGGGGCTGGAGACGACGCTGGCGCAGATCGTCGCGGAGCACCTCGGCGCGCGCTTTGAGGATGTCCGCATCGTGCAAGGCGACAGTGCCGCGGTGCCGGGGGGGACGGGCACCTATGCCAGCCGCAGCCTCGTCCTCGCCGGCGGCGCGGCGACGCTTGCCGCGTGCGCGGTGCGCGAGAAATTACTCAATGCGGCTTCGCACCTGCTCGAAGCGTCGGCGGCCGATCTTGTCGCCGAAGATGGAAAAGTGTCCGTTACCGGAACTGATCGTTCGGTGACGTTCCGCGAGGTTGCGCGGGCGGTCTACTCTGAAATGGGCCGCCTGCCGCCGGACGCGCGCGACGAACTTGCCGCTACCAAGATCTACGACCCGGTATTCGGCACCACGACGTCGGCGACGCACATAGCGACGGTCGAGATCGACCCGGAAACGTTAGAAATCAAAGTAGATCGTTTCGCCGTGGCGGAAGATTGCGGGCGGTTGGTCAATCCCTTGATTGTGGACGGGCAGGTGCACGGCGGCGTCGCGCAAGGTATCGGCGCCGCGCTCTACGAAGAGGTTATTTACGACGACCAGGGCCAGATCAACACCGCGAGCCTTGTCGATTACCTAGTGCCGACCGCGTGCGAGATTCCACCCATGGAGGTCGTGCATCTCGAAACTCAATCGCCGACTACGCTCGGTGGCTTTCGTGGAATGGGCGAGGGCGGCACCATCGGTTCACCGGCCGCGATTGCCAACGCGGTCAGCGACGCGCTGTCGCTGCTTGGAATTGAGATCAACGAACTTCCCCTAACACCGGAGCGCCTTTTCCGCCTGATCGAGGCGGCGCAGATGCGCGAGAAAACCTGAAGGGGTGATCATGGATTTTGGACTCAAGGGCAAGGTTGTTCTGGTGACAGGCGCGGCGCGTGGCGTCGGACGCGAAATTGCCCTCAGCCTGGCGGCAGAGGGGGCGAATGTTGCGATCAACTACCGCAACTCCGGCAAGGAGGCAGAATCGCTGGTCTCCGAAATCATGGCGAAGGGGGTGAAGGCGAAGGCCTTCAAGGCCGACGTTGCCGATTTCGCCGCGGTAAAGGCGATGGTCGACGAGGTCGTCCAGGATTTTGGCGGGCTCAATATCCTCATCAATAATGCGGGGATCGCGCAGCGGCAGCGCTTCGTCGAGACAAAGCCGGACGACTGGCATCGGCAGATCGACGCCTGCCTCTACGGTGCCATCCATTGTTGCTACGCTGCCGCGCCGCATCTCGAGGCCGCAAAAAACGGCCGTATCGTTAGCGTTATCGGGGATTCCTCGCGTGTCGGCGAGTCCGGGCTCGCCATCGTCGCGGCCGCCCGCGCCGGTGTAGTCGCGCTGATGAAGTCGCTGGCACGCGAATTTGGCCGCTCAGGCACCACGGCAAATACGGTGTCCCTTGGCCTGGTCGAGACTGCGCACGACAGGGACTGGGTCGAGGCCAACCGCGAAAAGCTCGTGAAGCTTTATCCCGTGCGTCGTCTAGGACAGGCCGGCGACGTCGCGCCGATGGTGACACTACTCGTTTCGCCGCACGGTGGCTGGATCACCGGACAGGTGATCAGCATAAGCGGCGGATTTAGTATGGTTTGACAAGGACTGAAGATGCTGCACACGGATCTGATCGCGCCAATCCCGGAACTGCTGAAACGGCATGCCATCGCGCGCGGCAGCAAGACGTCCTATCGCGATGCGCAGTCCTCGGTCACCTATGCCGAGCTGCTCGATCGCACCAGCAAGCTCGCGGGACATCTGGTCGATAACGGGATAGCGCCGAATGACACCGTTGCGATTATGCTGCCGAATTCGGTGCAGTGGATCGAGGCCTGCTTTGCGGTCACCCGTGCGGGCGCGGTGGGCGTGCCGATCAGCTATGACGCGACCGAAAGCGAGATCGCCTATCGTCTGACCGATGCGAACTGCAAGGCGGTGTTCACCACCGGCGAGCGTGGCGATCTCTTTGCCAAGCTCAAAAGCCAGGCGCCCAATCTTCAGACGCTGATCGTAACCGATCGCGGCCAGTGCACCGCAGATGCGTTGCCCTATGCGAGGCTGATTGACTCAGCGGCCAGATCGGAGCCGCGCGATCCGGCCTCGCTGCACGAGCCGATGTACATCCTCTATACCTCTGGCACCACCGGACGCGCCAAAGGCGTGCAACTCACGGTGCACGGCATGTTGTGGGTTGCCGCAGCCTGTTGGGCGCCGATCACTGGGTTATCCGAGAAGGACACGGTCCTGTCACCGCTGCCACTCTTCCATTCATACGCATTGAATTTGTCTGTGATGACTGTTCTCGCGACCGGTGCGAGCGAATACATCATGGAAAAATTCTCTACCAGCGAGGCGGTACGCCTGCTCAAGACCGGTGAGTTCACATACTTTCCTGGCGTGCCGACAATGTTTCATTATCTGTTGCAGGCGACGCGTGTGGAAAAGGACGTGCGCTTCCCGAATTTGCGGCTGTGCGTGTCAGCAGGCGCGATAATGCCGGCGACGCTTAACCGCGAATTCGAGGAGTATCTCGGTGTCCCGCTGCTCGACGGCTACGGCATCACCGAAACGTCGACCATGGTAACGATGAATTGGCCTTCCGGCGGCCGTATTTTAGGTTCGTGTGGGCTGCCGGTGCCAGGGCTTGCCGTACGCATTGTCGACCCGGTGGGCGGCAAGGATTGCAAGCCGGGCCAGGAAGGCGAGTTGATCGTGCACGGGCCCAATGTGATGCCCGGCTATCACAACAAGCCGGAAGAGACGCGCAACGCGTTGCGCGATGGCTGGTATCACACCGGCGACCTCGCCAAGTGCGACGAGAATGGTTTCATCACCATCACCGGGCGCTTGAAGGAGTTGATTATCCGCGGTGGTCAGAACATTGCTCCGGCGGAGATCGAGGAAGTCGTGAATACCTTCGAGGCAGTGCTTGATTGCGCTGTGGTCGGCATGCCGCACGAACATCTGGGCGAAGTTCCGGCGCTGTTCGTGGTGCCGCGTCCGGGCAAGACGGTCGAAAACGACGCGCTGATTGCCCATTGCCGCACACATCTGTCGGCTTACAAGGTCCCACACAGCGTGCAATTGATTGCCGAGATCCCTCGTACGGGCTCGGGGAAAATCATACGTTACAAGCTCAAGGAAACGATGGGGGCCTGAAGGCGTGGAGTGTTTAAAGGAGATGGTGTGATGCAGGACGTCGAGACGCTGTGGGCGGACTTCGCAAATCCCATCAAGAGCGCGGACGATTACATCAATTCGTTGCGCGGTCGTCGCATGAACGTGTTCTTCATGGGGGAGCGCGTGCCGGAGCCGGTAGACCATCCGGTGATAAAGCCTTCGGTCAACGCTATGGCGGAAACCTTCCGCGTCGCGACCGAGCGGCCGGCTTTCGCGACCGTGCATTCGGATATCAGCGGCCGGCAGATCAACCGCTTCCTGCACGTGCCGGTCAGCCCGGCTGAGCTTGTCGCCAAGCATGAAATGCAGCGCGAACTTGGACGCCGCACCGGCACCTGTTTTCAGCGTTGTGTTGGGCTCGACGCCATCGGCACCTGTCATTCGGTGACCTTCGATATCGATGCCAACAACGGCACTGAATATCACAAGCGCTTTCTCGCGTTCCTTAAGCGCGCGCAGACCGCGAACGTCGTGATCGGCGGCGCCATGACAGACCCGAAGGGCGACCGCTCCAAACCACCGCACCAGCAGAAGGAGACCGATCTGTTCCTGCACGTGACGAAGCGTGACGACAAAGGCATGTACGTATCCGGCGCCAAGATGCACCAGACCGGCGCGGTCAATTCGCACTGGCTCATCTTCATGCCGACCATGCGCATGACTGAGAGGGACCGCGACTGGTCCGTGGTTGGCGCGGTGCGCGTCGATGCGCCGGGGCTTACTTACGTCGTCGGGCGCCAGACCAATGATACGCGCATCATGGACGGGGGTGCGATGGACGCCGGCAATGCGCAGTTTGCCGGCCAGGAATCGCTGACCGTGTTCGAAGACGTGTTCGTGCCGCACGAGCATGTGTTCATGGACGGCGAATGGGAATACGCAAGCTCGCTGGTCGAACGCTTCACCACCTATCACCGCTCGTCCTATGTCTGCAAAACCGGCTTGGGCGACGTGCTGATCGGGGCGGCCGCCTCCGCTGCCGAGCACAATGGCGTCGAAGCAGCCTCGCACATCAAGGACAAGCTCGTGGAGATGACGCATCTCAACGAGACGATCTATTCAAGCTGCATGGCGGGCGCGCACCAGTCGAAGCCGGCGGCATCCGGCGCCTATATCAACGACGAGATGCTATCGAACGTCGCAAAGCACAATGTGACACGGTTTCCGTACGAGATCGCGCGGCTCGCGCAGGACATCGCCGGCGGCCTCGTCGTTACCATGCCGTCGGAGAAGGACCTGCAGAACAACGAAGTCGGTCCGCTGATCCGCAAATTCCTGCAAGGACGCGATGGCGTCGAAGTCACCGACCGCATGCGCATCCTGCGCCTGATTGAGAACATGACCATCGGCCGCAACGCGGTGGGTTATTTGACCGAAAGCCTGCACGGAGCGGGATCGCCGCAGGCGCAGCGCATCCAGATCGCGCGCGGCATGAGGCTCGACGAGAAGAAAGCGCGTGCCCGGCACCTCGCGGGCGTCGCTCAGACCGGATCGAAGTAATGCATTTCCAAAAGAATGCACCCACCGCTTGACTTGAACGGTCCGTGATGAGCGCCGGGCGAACGCACGGCGTAGGTGTTCGGCGGAAATGATTTTCCGCCGGTTCCCTGGCCGTCGTTGCCGACGGTGAGCTCGCCCGACACGAGGAAAACTTCCTCCCAGTATTCGTGCACGAAGGGCTTCGTCGTGAACACGCCGGGTGCGAAGTGCAGGAGCCGCGTAGCGTGCCGCGCTTGTTTGTCTCGTCGAGCCCACCGGACAATATCTTCTGTTCGATGCCTTTCGGATAGCCAAGCGGTGTCTCCCAGCCGACATTCATGTCGAGGGTATGGAATTCGTCGTGCTTCTTGTTGACGGCCATAGGCTTCACCATCCGTGCAGGAAATTAACAATGTCGGCTGGCGCGGTCGCCTCAACAGGGCCCAGGCGCCGATATTGGCCGCCGAAGAATACCAAAGGCTGGCCGCGTTTGGCCTGATTTTCATGTAATTCGACGACGCGCCCAACGAAGATTTCGTGGTCGCCGCCGTTGTGGCGGTCGTAGGCTTCACACTCAAAAGCGATCACGGCGTTCGGCAACAACGGTAAGCCGAACTTCCCCGCCAAAACGGTTTGTCCTATCCATTTCTCATCTTGCGCGCGCGCAAACTTGTTGGACAACTCCTCCTGGTTCTCGCTCAGGACGTTGATCGCGTAGTGCTTTGCTTGCTGCCAGGCGACGAAGCTTTTGGCCTTACGCCAGATACTGAATAGGACAAGAGGCGGATCGAGCGATAGCGAATTGAACGAACTGATGGTCATACCTAACCGGTCGCCGCCGGCCGTGACCGTTGTGATAATGGTGACGCCGGTCGGAAATTGACCGAGTGCGTCACGGAAGCGTCGAGTGTCCAACACGGATTTTCACCGGCGAAATTTCTACGGCGATCATGTTACGGAGTGCCTATCGCCAACTCAACATGGGCTATTGTCGGATACTCGCAATCGATGTCACCATTGGGGGTAAAGCGGATATGACGTATTGCACCGCAAATGTCCGCTTTCGGGTGTAAAGCGGACATGCGCTTGTGCGCTGCATATGCCTGCTTTTGGCCGAAAGCGGACATTTGAGCACTGGCATTTCTTCACCGCCGCGTGGTGTGAGTCAGCAGCAAAATATTAAGTGGTGTTAAGGACAATGAGCGCTTTCAGGCGATTCGGGGACGCCGAAGATAGCCGTGGACGCCATAAGCGAAATACGCCGACTACGGCAAAAATACACTGACCAGCTGCTTACGCTGCTGGCTCTATTTCTTGCACTCGAAATGTTTGTTTTCTCGCCGCTTCAGGCGATGGGCATTTTTGCATTTCAAGGCTTCATCATTGCAACGCTGTTGGCGATTGTGGCTGGCATGCTCATTATCTCTGACCACCCTGCGGCGATTGCCGTGATGTCGGTATGCCTTGCCGCGAATATCGTCGTTTTCCTGATGCGCCTGTTCTACCCCCCTTGGCCATATAACATCTACACACTGGCCATCGCTTGGTTCGCCATTGCGGTCACGCTCGGAGCAGTGGTCGCCCAGGCTGTCTTCAGGCGCGGCCGCGTCACCTATCACCGGATCATCGGCGCAATCCTGCTTTATCTGCTGATCGCGGTCGCCTTTGGCGCTTTGTTCGTGTTGGTCGGCTTATCAGTTCCCGATGCGTTCAAGGGAATAACGTTCGAAGATCATCCAGCCCTTGCCAACTCGGTGTCTTATTTGAGTTTCGTCACCCTGACTTCGACAGGATTTGGCGACATCGTCCCTGTGCATCCAATTGCACGCAGCCTTTGCAATGTCGAAAGCATTATCGGTCAGCTCTACCCAGCCACGTTATTGGCAAGGCTCGTGACCCTCGAATTGCGACAGCGCGGCTAACACATGTCCGCTTTTGGCCCAAAGCCGGACATTAACGGGCCGATGTTCCGTCTTTTGCGGCGGTGATGCCCCAAAGGGCAATACCACTGCCGCCTATTCCGCCTTAGCATCCGGCATATGTGGGCCGCCAGCAGGCGCCGCACTTCATAAACGCGCTCAATCGGTGGCTCCGACTAAAAGGGGAGTCACTCATGCTCGCCAGCACAAAATTTTTGCTTGGCTTGCTGGCGTCGCTTGCAGGACTGGCGCTGACATGCAGTCCAGCGGCTTTCGCGCAGCAAACGTCCGGCACTCCCGGTTCGCCTGAGGCGACTACGACCATTACTGGACAACAAATTCCGCCGCCCGATCCAAAGTTCGGTGGCGTGGTTAGGGAGAAGGCCTCGGAGTCGACTCCTTGGTGGCCGCCGCGCGTCGTGCCACCGAAAGGCGCGCCCAATGTGCTGCTGATCATGACCGATGACCAGGGTTTCGGTGCCCCAAGTACTTTCGGCGGCGTCATACCCACTCCGACAATGGACCGTATCGCAAGAACTGGAGTGCGGTACACGAACTTCCATTCGACGTCACTGTGCTCACCGACGCGTGCAGCGATCATCACGGGACGTAACCATCACTCCGTGGGTTTCGGAGTGGTTGGAGAAATAGCGACCGGATTTCCTGGTTACGATTCCATCATCCCAATTGAGAAGGGCACGATTGGGACCATCCTGAAGACGAATGGCTACGCAACTTCGTGGTTCGGCAAGGACCACAACACGCCATTTTACCCGTCAAGTCAGGCGGGGCCGTTCGATCAATGGCCAAATGGCATGGGGTTCGATTATTTCTATGGCTTCGTCGGTGGTGACGCGAGCCAGTGGCAGCCCAACCTGTTCCGCAATACGACGGCCATCTATCCCTTCCTCAACAATCCCGGTTGGAACCTAGAGACGGCAATGGCTGACGAGGCCATTCAGCACATCAAACAGCTGAAGGAAATTGCTCCCGGCAAGCCTTGGTTTGTCTACTACGTGCCGGGCGCAACTCACGCCCCGCATCACCCGACACCCGAGTGGGTCAAGAAGATTAGCGATATGCATCTTTTCGACGAGGGCTGGAACAAGATGCGCGAGACGATCTTCGCGAACCAGAAACGGCTCGGCATCATGCCGGAGAACGCCAAGCTGACGCCGTGGTCGAAAGACCTTGCGGAATGGGATTCACTAAGCTTCGAGGAGAAGAAGCTCTTCATTAAACAAGCCGATGTGTATGGAGCCTATCTAGCCTACGCCGACAATGAGATTGGCCGCGTTATCCAAGCCGTGGAAGACCTAGGTGAGCTTGATAACACCTTGATCATTTACATCGGTGGCGACAACGGCGCGAGTGCCGAAGGCATGGTCAACGGGACGCCGAACGAATTTACGACGTTCAACGGCGTTTCTGTGCCGGTTAAGGACCAGTTTCTCTGGTACCCGTTCTGGGGATCGGAACGAACGTTTCCGCACTTCGCCGCAGGCTGGGCGTGGGCAATGGATACGCCCTTCAAATGGGTAAAACAGGTGCCGTCGCACTTTGGCGGAACGGCTCAGGGCGTGGTCATGTCTTGGCCCGGCCACATCACTGACACGGGCGGCATCCGCCGCCAGTTTCATCACGTCATTGATATCGTACCGACCATCCTCGAAGCGACCAGCATTCCGCAACCCGACACGATCAACGGTATCAAGCAGATTCCCATCGAAGGCGTGAGCATGGTGTATACGTGGGACAAGGCGAACGCCGATGCCAAGACCCGACACACCACGCAATACTTCGAGATGCTAGGCAATCGCGCGGTCTATAATGACGGATGGGTGGCAGCGACGACGCCGGTAACTCTCCCGTGGGAGCTGAGCACCAAGACACCGCCGGATGTCATCACCGGTTACAATTGGGAGCTTTACAACGTCCAGGAGGATCCGACCCAGTTCAACGATCTGGCTGCCAAAATGCCAGACAAGCTCAAGCAGATGCAGGACCTCTTCTACGCTGAGGCGAAGAAGTACAACGTGTTGCCACTCGACAATACGACGCTTGCGCGCTGGAACACGCCACGCCCCAGTCTCACGGCGGGACGAACGGAATTCAACTATTCGGGCGAACTTTCTGGCGTGCCGAACGCCGCTGCACCGGATATCAAGAACAAGTCCTATACGATCACCGCCAATGTCGAGATTCCCGAGGGCGGCGCGGAGGGTATGATCGTCACACAGGGCGGTCGCTTCGGAGGCTACGGCCTATTCCTGAGCAAGGGAGAATTTGGCGTTGGGCGCGGCAAGGTTGTATTTCTCTACAATCTCCTCGACCTGAAACGCACGATGTGGGAGGGGCCTGAGCTAACCGCTGGCAAGCACACCATAGTCTTCGATTTCAAGATCGACGGCCCGGGTTTGGGCAAGGGTGGCACAGGCGTGTTGTCGGTGGACGGTAAAGAGGCGGCAAGGAATTCCATGGAGCACACCACTCCGATCACATTCCCGGAGGACGAAAGCTTCGACGTCGGCCAGGACACCCGCACCGGGGTCGCGCTGATTGAATATCGCTACGACCCTCCCTTCAGATTCACCGGCAAGATCGACAAACTGACTTTTAAACTTGAACCAGAGAAGGTGACGGAAGGAAAACGTTAGCGACCGCAATGAAAAAGGCGTTAGCCTTCGCCGCTGTTGCCGAAGCCGTCACGGGACTGGCGCTCCTGATCTTTCCGTCGCTCGTCGGACAATTGCTGTTGGATGCGCAGCTTGCCGGAGTCGCAATACCAATAGCACGCGTAACCGGCATCGCATTGCTGGCTTTGGGAATAGCCTGCTGGCCCGGCCCGCCAATAGTCGGCATGTTGACCTATAGTGTAGTTGTCACGCTGTACCTTTCTTACATCGGTTTGGCAGGTGGTTTTGCGGGCGTCTTTCTGTGGCCCGCCGTTGCGCTTCACGCTGTTCTATCAATCCTTCTTGCTCGCGCATGGAACGGTTAGGCCGGAGTTAAGCAGTAAAGCCATGTCCGCTATTGGCCAAAAGCGGACATGCCGTTTTGCACCGCACATGTCTGCTTTTGACCAAAGCGGGACGGACTTCATTTCTTTTCGCGCGATTGGACTTGGGTCCAACTCGATCTCTGGAGCACCGATTTGAAATAATGGCGGCTCCGAAGTTTGAGGAGCGCGGTATGATTAGAAAAGTTGGCTCAGGTATTTCGGTTAGTGTGTTGGTGCTGACTTTGGCGCTCACGCCAACGGTCAAAGCTCAATCGCCCATGGTCCCCGCGCTCAGCAAAGAGATACCGCCTCGGCCGGTTGCTGGCACACTTCTCACCGAAGACTACGTGAAAAACCTCGCGACACTCGCTTATGTCTGGGGATGGCCGCTGGTCAACATGCATAACCGTCGTCTCGTGTTTTCCAAAGTGCCCGAGAGCGGTCTTGGCGACGGTGTGCTGCCCGTTGCACCGCTGAACCGACTGACCATGCTCACCGACTATATCAAGCCAGCAGAGCGCGCTGTCGCGACGCCCAATCAAGACACGGTCTATGGCTTTGGCATTTTCTCGCTCGACCGCGAACCGGCCGTTTTCCAAATTCCGGATTTTGGTAACCGCTACTGGGTCTATCAGTTAGGCAATCAGCGCACCGATGCGATTGTCGGCCTCGGCTCCATCTACGGTACCAAGCCCGGCTTCTATATGGTGGTGGGACCTGACTGGAATGGAAACGTGCCGAATGGCATCACCGCCGTATTCCGATCACCTACAAATCTTGCCTATATCATTCCACGCGCATTCATGGATGACACGGCCGCCGACCGCGCTGCGGTACAGCCGCTCGTCAGTCAGATCATGGCCTATCCTCTCAGCGAGTTCGATGGGACGATGAAGACCAAGGACTGGTCGAAAATTCCAAGTCTTGCCGATCCGGCGGGTGGCAAAAGTGGCAGCGGCGCCGAAACCAAATGGGTTAAGCCTGAAGCATTCTTTGACGAGCTTCCAGCCATTCTCAAAGAAGTGCCACCACAGCCTGGAGAAGAAGCTCTCTACGCTTGGTTTCAGTCGCTACTCGATGCCGGTGCCAAGAACCCCAAAATCAAAGCCACGATGACGGCGGCGGCGATAGCCGCCGAGAATGGCATTCTCAAAGAACTGCATCAGTATCGTTACGCCGGAGTACCGGTGCAGAACGGCTGGACCGCGCCCGTTAATGGGGCCAATTTTGAAACCGACTATTACAGTCGGACGGCGGCGGCTCGTGCCAACATCTTCGTCAACCCGCGCAACGAGGCGGCCTATTTCGGTCAGGAGTACGACGCAGACCGAAAGCGCCTAAACGGGAGCTCTACTTACACCGTCACATTCCCGAAGGACGGCACACCACCGGTCAATGGTTTCTGGTCTTTGACGCTTTATGACGCTGATCACTTTTTCGCGCCGAACAAGATCAACCGTTATTCGGTTGGCACCAAGAACAGGGATTTGAAATTGAACAGTGATGGATCACTCACGATCTACGTCCAGAACGCACCACCGAGCCCTGACAAACAAACGAACTGGCTACCCGCACCGAAAGGCGACTTTGAGTTATTTATCCGCGCCTATGGACCAAAGAGCGAAGTCCTGAACAATTCATGGGGTCCGCCGCCAGTCGTCAAGATCAAGTGATCGTCTTATCGATGTCACTTTTGACCCAAAGCGGACACGCTGAAAAACGCAATCGATGTCGCTATTGGGGGTAAAGCGGACATGACGTATTGCACCGCAAATGTCTGCTTTTGACCCTAAGCGGACATCGGCAGTACCAGCGCCTACTCGGGCATGCCTGCCTTCCGCAGCCCATCTTTGAGACGTTCGCGCTGCTTCAAATATGCCGGGCTGGTCAGTTTTAATGGCACGGGGGAAAGGCTCCGGAACGTCGAAACCGTCTCGTCAGGGTTCGAGCGCCTATATTGCGCTAACGCCGTGTGAGCTTGTTCATCGAGACCTTTTAAGGCATACGCCGCGGCTAATACGGCATATGAACTTAAGTAATCGGGGTTAACCTCGAGCGCTGTCCGAAGCGAGCGGATGGCGTCCTCATCTCGCCCCAACAGCAGGAATGCTTGACCGCGCGCATCAAACCATGACCAACGTCCGGGATCGTACGGTCCAAATCGTTCCGCCTTTGTGAACCAATCGAGCGCTTGCTCGAGCTGGCCCAAATAAAGCAACGATAAACCAACCTCTTTGTAGGCCCAGGGTTCGCCGGGATTGCGCGCTATCACGGCTTTGGCCGCAGTGATTGCGTCGTCGAACCTACCCTGTGCGCGCTGCAATGCGGCGCTTGCCTTCATGGCGACGATGTTGCCACGGTCGATCGCCAAAGCTTTCGCCAGAAGTGTTTCGGCTTGCTGCAGTCGCTGTTGATTGCCTGCAGGGTGATAGCCGTTAATCGTTTCCAAGACATAGGTCGTAGCAACTCCCGCCAATGCGTTGGCATTGTCGGGTTGAAGCTTCAATGCTTCATTGAATAAGTCGCGAGCTGCGAGGAGTGTTGCCTCAGATGTCGGCTTATTGGCGATTGCCTGGGCGCGCAATACAAAGTCAATTGCTTCAGCACTTTGAGATTTTCGATGTTCACTGCGTCGGGCTTCCACATCGATGACCTGAAGACCGACGGCCCGCGAGAGACGACCGACGATCTCATCTTGTACCTCGAGAATGTTCGCCTTTGTGGTGTCGAAGCGATCAGCCCATATCTCGTTTCCTGTCTGGGCATCTATAAGATGGGCATTAACACGTACGCGTGGACCCTCGGGCAGAACACTTCCTTCGAGCACATAGCGTACGTGAAGTGACTGGCCTATCTGTCGTGCATCTACTGGCTTCCCTTTGAATGTGAACGCCGTCTCTCGTGCGACAACAAAGCTGCCTGGGAGCGCCCTCGAAAGGTCCGTCGTCAGGCTATCGGTGATCCCGTCGGCGAAGTAATCCTGCGTCGGATCTCCGCTAAGGTTGGCAAATGGCAAGGCGACTATTGAAAGCGTGGGTGGCGGTACCGCGTCTGTCGCGACTGTAGTCCCGGACGATTTCTGTATCGGCGTCGCAGATTTGTCTGGCCAAAGGTGTTCACCAAACGCCCATAAGCCGGCAAGAAGCGACCCCATCACGGCAAGAACGGCCGTTATGTAATAAACCTGTGCGACCTGCTTTTCGGGTTCGGCGGAAGAGAAATCCTTTCGAAAACGCCGCCACCAGGCGCGCCACCATGGGTCGCCGTTTGTCCCTTGTAAATTTTTGTTTGTACTCATGTCACCGCCTCGAACAGCCCGACAGGCGTCGGAGCCAAGCGGTAATTTTGCTTCCGATACTAGCAAATTATCGGACGATTGGGACACGGCCTGTTAGACACTATTGCCTAACGTGAGAGGCCCCGCTGCCGGACCGGGCGCCGGTGACTGGGCCCTTTGCGTATGCCTGCTGCAGTGCCTTTGCGAATCTCCTCGCGCAGCCAGGCGACGAACTCCTTGACGATTGCACGTTCGGCGGAACGGGCCGCAACGAGCAAGAAATAGGCTCCCGAGCTCAATGTCCATTCGCGCCCGAATGGCGCGATCAGCTGGCCCTCCCGCAGGTGATCGTTATTGTGCGGGTTACGTCCCATGGCGACGCCACTGCCATCAATTGCCGCCTGGACCACCTGGTCGTAATGCGAAAATCGCAGCGTGCCAGCGGGTTTCAAATCGGCCAGCTTCATCGCGTCGAGCCATGGGCCCCAGTCGGACCACCGTCGACGACCTGCGGCCATCTCCAGATCCAACAGAACATGGTCACCGAGATCCGCGGGAGTCTTGAGAGGGCGCGCGCGGTCACGCACAAGTTCAGGCGAGCATACGGGGAAAATTTCCATGTTGAACAGTAGCTCACCTTTGGGAACGCTCGAACCGGGAGGAGCCCAACGGATTGCGACGTCGAAGCGGTCGCGCTCAAGATCAACATTCTCCGACGCGCCAACACTTCTTACGTCAACCTTGGGATGCAGTCGGACGAACTGCTGGAGCTTTGGCGCCAACCACATCGAGGAGAGCGGCACGCTCGTCGTAACCGTGAGTGTGTTCCCGCTTGTCGACGCAGCAAGACGATCGGTCGCTTCATCAATCAAAGTGAACGCTTCTCCAACGGCCCGATAAAGAACCTGGCCCGCATCGGTCAAACGCAGTCCGCGATTGATACGGTGGAATAAGGGTTCTCCCAGTTGATCTTCGAGTGTTTTGATCTCGCGGCTCACTGCCGACTGCGTGAGAGACAATTCTTGCGCGGCGTGTGTGAAGCTCAAATGGCGCGCTGCCGCCTCGAAGCCCTTGAGCAGGTCGAGAGATAACCGCAGCCGGCGGCGCCTAATCATTCTCTGAACTCATGCAAACAATGAGCAAAGATCGTTTGAACAATCCGAGGGAAATCATAACAATCGCCCCCGATTTACACGGCGTGACAACCCGGGTGCAGCATGATCTTAAACATGATGCGTGCAATCATCGAGCTCGATTATCGGACTGTTGTCCCCCTGGAAAACGCTAAGGGTGCCAAAGTCGATTGTCTACGCGGTCGCATCTGGATCAGCGAATGGGGCCGCAGGGACGATATCATCCTGGACTCCGGCCAAAGCTATGTGATCGGGGGCGGGGGCGTCACCCTGGTGCAGGCGCTGCGCAAAGCACTGCTTGAACTTCCGGCAGCATGTTCAGTCGATAGCGCTGCCGGCGAGCGCCTGAGACAGCACGCCTCGATGAGCGACCATGATCTGGAGATCACTTGCCCTATCACCGCCTCTCCGTGCGAGGGAGACCTTGCTTATCTTTGCACGGACTACGGATGTGCGCGCAAAGGCGGATTGTCGCCGCACTCTCAGGAGAATTGAAACGATGACCTACACGGAAGTTCACAAAAACTTCGCCTCATACGCCAGCTACGACGTTCCGAAGCGTAATGCGTTCATGAACTTCGTCGCCGGTCTGCGGCGTATCTTTGGTGCTCTCCTTGAAGCGATGGACGAGTCACGGTGGAAGCAGGCCGAGAGGGAAATTTCCAGATATGTTGCTTTACGCGGCGGTCGGATGACGGATGAAGCTGAGCGTGAAATCGGACGCCGCCTGTTTTCCTTCGATTGGAAGCCTCGCGATTAAGAAGAGCGGGCGACGACCTTGTATCTTCGGTTTTGCAGCCAAGAGCAAGTCCGCTCAAGCCAGCATCAGGACATTTGTTGTAGTGGATCAATGGAGCATGCCATGCGAGTCCTCAACGGCCTGTCACCGCTTGCAGCAGAAGGGCCAGGCTTTTCAACGAAGGAGGAAAAGACAGCCACAGAATTGGAAGTCATGATCGAAGAAAAGATCAACAGGGCTGCCCGGTTACGATGTCATTCACGGGATGTTGGCCGCGCCGTGGTGCACGTTTATCCCGACAACGAATTCGGCTGGCGAGCGCAAGTGATCACTGCCCCAAAAAGTGTCGAGCCATTCCAGGTCGCGGCAGAACGCACCGCAAGCGACCTGCGTGCCCTGTATGATCTAAAAAACAGGCATACGCTCGATAAGGTCGCCTGACAGTCAAGATGTCTGCTTTTGACCCAAAGGGGACGCGGGAATCGCCTGCGCACTACCTCCCGCCAATTCCATCACCTTTAGCGTTGAATGGAAACGTGGTCGTTTGAACCCGCGGGGGAAACTAACGGTCGCTATAAAGCCGGGGCTTTGCAGGAAACGGGAGCACGAAACGGGTGGTCAACAGCGGCTCGGGTTCCTAACTTCGAACTAGCTTTGCGCAAAGACCAGCTGGACCGATTAGAGGTTATTAATGAAGTCCCAGGATTCAGGAACCTCTGTAGACAAGCTCCATCGAACTCGGAACCCATTTGGCGTCATGGATGTTCCCGATCCCAACGACCAAGGGGTGCTGGAGTTTGCCGCCAGTGCCAAGCTCGGGGCAACCAAGGACGATGAAAATGCAAAGGCATGGACAGTCCCCAACAACAGTGATCACGACTGGGTAATCGAAGGAAATTGGTCCAGTCGGTGGAATGGTGGAGCGGATCCCACAATCCCGGGAGACGCCGCGAACAAGTGGAAACAGGGCCAAGCCGAAGTGAAAGCCGTAGGCGACCGTCTCTATTTTCTATTCGACTGGGATCATGGAGCGCGCCGCGGGTTAATCGATGCACATCGCGAGGGCACGAGGCTAGTTGGAAAATACATCAATCTGACCGATCCAAAGGTTGTGCGCCCCTGGGTCGGCTTGATCGTGAGCAATCAAAGAATCGATGGGCGGTGGACGGGAGGACGTCTGGATTTCCGTCGATAAGAGGAAACGAGAAGTTCTCTTGAAATGTCCGCTTTTGCCCCTTAGCGGACATGGGCGAGTGCACTGCAAATGTCCGCTTTCGCGAGTAAAGCGGACATCGCTTTGTCCAACGCCACCCATTTTTTGGGCGTTACCTTTGTCTCAGTGAATTTTGCATCCCAGACCTGCGTGCTGCGCAAGCTCGGATTGGATCTAGATCAATGATGCAGACGTTCTAGCGCTGAGACGCGCGTTTAGTAAGTTCTGCATATGGGCGTGAAGCGTTGCCTCGGCGATCTCGTCGGCTTCGAGAGTTTGGACAAAGTCGTGCGAGTGAGGCCCAATGTGGAGTGGTTGCATGAAAATTTTCTTGGCCGGAGCAACAGGGGCGATTGGAAGGCGGCTGGTGCCCCTGTTACTCAATGTAAGACACTACGTGATCGGCACAACCCGCTCGAGTACTAAGGTAGATGGACTGCGCGCCGCCGGAGTGGATCCAGTGGTGGTCGATGCATTCGACGCTCAGGGGCTGTCCGCGGCGGTTTTTGAGGCCCGCCCGGATATCATTATCCATCAGCTGACGGATCTACCGCCGGGTCTCGATCCCAGCCAAATGACCGAAGGAACGCGGCGAAATGCCCGCATGCGCAGCCAGGGAACCCAAAACTTGGTCGAGGCGGCACTCGGCGCAGGAGTTCGTCGGCTCGTCGCGCAAAGCATTGCTTGGATGTATGCGCCGGGGAAGGAACCACATTCCGAGGATGATCTGCTCGATATCGACGCTCGCGGGACACGGGCGATCACTGTAGCCGGCGTCACAACGCTGGAACGGCTAACGCTTTCATCCCCGCCAATCGACGGAGTCGTTCTCCGCTATGGGCATCTCTACGGCCCCGGAACCGGAACCAACACAGCAGACGCACCGGCGCTGCACGTCGATGCGGCAGCTTGGGCGGCGGTGCTGGCGATCGAAAAGGCGTGTCACGGCATCTACAACATCGCCGAGCCTAGCGGATTCCTCTCAACGGAGAAGGCACGGCGCGAACTCGGCTTTGATGCAAGCGTTAGATTGAACGCTGCCGCGTGACAGCGCATGGAACAAGCGGATTAGTTCCGCGACTACGATGAGTGCGGAGACATACAATGTCCCGCGACCGGTTGAGTGTATGCATTATTGGGGCGGGAACAGGCGGCTTGTGCCTGGCACAAGGGTTGAAGCAAGACGGCGTAAACGTCAAAGTCTATGAGCGCGAGCTTACGCCGTCCGATCGTCTGCAAGGGTATCGTTTGAGTATCAGCACGATCGGTCGCCGTGCGCTCAAAGAATGTCTGCCGCAGGAGCTTTTTGGAAAGTTGGTTGAGAACTGCGCAAAACCAAGCGAAAGTGTAACATTTCTCGATCATCACTTGAATCGCTTGCTTGTTTTCGACCTGCCGCACAGCGATCGCGAGAACGTCGATAGCGAGTTGCCGGTAAGCCGCATTGCCCTGCGCCGCATTCTTAGCGAAGGACTCGGCGACATTGTTCACTACGGCAAAAAATTCGTTGCTTTCGAGGATGCGCCACAACGTCCTGTTACTGCGCGATTTGAGGACAGGACTTCTGCGACTGCTGACGTTCTGATCGGCGCCGACGGCGCGAGTTCTCGTCTGCGCGGACAACTCCTGCCACACGCGCTGCGCGTTGAAACCGGTTTCGTTGCTGTCTCCGGAAAGCTCAGCTTAGACGACGACGTGCGACGAAAGACGCCGCAACCGATCCTGCGCGGTCCCACGCTAATTCTTGGTCCTCGAGGTTGCTTCCTGTTCGCCAGTACCGTCGACTACGAAGACGCTGCAGGTGACCGTCACGAACACTACGATCGCGAAAAATACGTAATGTGGGGTTTCTCCGCTCATCGCGACACATTTGGTTTGGGGGCGTCTCTCTCCGACGTCGATGATAACGTAGTGATCGCCAAGGTGATTGCACTTATGGACGATTGGCACCCAGCTCTGCGTCGGCTAGCGCAAGCGACAAGTCCGTCAACGATCACTAAATTTCCGGTCAAAACGTCGGTGCCGATTCCGCCATGGAAAACGCGACGGGTGACGCTGCTTGGCGATGCGCTTCATAATATGACGCCATTTCGGGGAATCGGCGCTAATACGGCATTGCGAGACGCGGCGACTCTTCGCCTAGCTCTTGCCGCAGTAGCGCATGGGGACGCAGACCTATTTCAGGCGCTTACAAGTTATGAACGGGATATGATTGGATATGGGTTCAACGCTGTAAAAACGTCGCTCAGAGATATGAAGCGTTTTCACACCAAAGGACTCTCAAAGACCGCCGTGAAGCTATTTTTGCGAGTGGCCGATCGCGTACCACCGCTTAAAGCCGCATTCTTTAGACGCTGATTAACTCTGTTTTGCTGCGCTGCATGAGCCCGCTATTGGCCCAAAGCGGAGGCCATGTCACTTCCGCGTGTATCTCGACTTTGTTGGGCCTTTGGCTCGCGTGTTCAGTTCGGTGATCGCTGTTGCAGCGGCCTCACTGAGGCGCGAGAAGACGTCGAGCAGAAAGGCAAGTTCCTTATCACTATATTTTGAGAGCACGGACATCGCGCCCCGCTCCATTGGCTGGAACAAAGGCCCTAGGCGACGTTTGACCGCCGGCATCGCTTGAACCAGCACCTTGCGGCGGTCGCTGCCGTGACGATCTCTCCGGGCGAAGCCTGCTCGCTCGAGCCGGTCGATGACGCCGGTAATCGCGCCGGTGGTCAGTCCGGTCACCGCCGCCAACTCGCCAGCAGATATGGGCCCGCGCAAAACGATGAAGTCTAGGCATTCGAGATCGGTGCTGTTGATTCCGATCCGTTCCGCGACGGTTTGGCTGTAGAGCACACCTTGGCCACTCGCATCACGCATAGCGCGATTGAGCGCGACGATTAACGCGTCTCGGCTCATTTCGCCTATTGACATACATTCCCCAGTATCTTAGTCACCTTATATCTTAGAATGTAAGATATCAACAGCCAAAGATACGAGGTCATAATGCGAGTTGCCAAAGCCTACAAAGGGATAGCCCTAGAAGGAATGCTGGCCACCTGGTACGCCAGAAATACCGCAAAACTAGGCGCAGATTTCAGAGCTTGCGCCCAGCGCATTGCTGCGCGTCTGCAACAGCGCGCCAGGGTGCTCGAAGTCGCGCCGGGCCCCGGCTATCTGGCAATCGAACTGGCCCGCCTTGGCCCCCATCAGATCACGGGTCTCGACATCAGCCGATCATTCGTGCGTATGGCGACAGCCTATGCACAACAAGCGGGTGTTGATGTTGAGTTCCGACAAGGCGATGCCGCGGCATTACCATTTGCGGGCGATAACTTCGATTTCGTGGTTTGTCGCGCGGCGTTTAAAAATTTCAGCAATCCAGTCGGTGCTTTGACCGAAATTTATCGCGTTCTTCGACCGGGCGGTGATGCTCTTATCATGGACATGCGTAACGATGCGACCGACACGGAAATCGATGCAGCTGTCGAGGACATGCATCTTGATCGCGTCAATACCTTTCTAACTCGGATGACCTTCAAGCACATGCTACGCAAGCGCGCTTATTCCATTCAGGACTTTCAGGGCATGGTTGCGGCGACACCATTCCGCGAGGCCGAAATCGAAACTGGAGGACTGATTGGGCTCGATGTCCGGCTGAAAAAACAATCCGCTGAAGCAAAATGGAAGCAATGATGAGCGAACACGAATGTCCGCTATTGGCCCAAAGCGGACATGCTAGCCCACTCCGCGTCTTTTGCGATCGAGTTCCTGCAGCATTATTTTCGCGAGTGTAGGAGCTGGGGTATTGCCAAGCGGCGCTTCACCCGTAGTGCCGTCAGAAAGTGTGACGTGAATCGTTTCAGCGGCAACCCAGTAGCTGCCGTTAATGGTGTGGCCATCTTCATTAGTACTGCTGATTTCGATTTCCGTGGACTCGTCTGCCATGGGAAGCTCCTGTGACCGAGCACCAGCAAACCATTCAATACTGAGTAAAACATGGCGACGCGGGCGAATGTCCGCTTTTGACCCAAAGCGGACATCGACCCCTTCCTGAGCACACGTGAGAGTTGCTACGATCTCGACGATGAGGCGGCGCGAGTTCATCAAACTTCTTGGGGGGGGCGGCAACTACATGGCCGCTCGCGGCGCGCGCGCAACAGCCTTCAAAACCGGTGATCGGATTTCTCGGCTCGGCGCCTCCCGCGAAGTTTGCCGATCGCATCGAGGGATTTCGGTTAGGTCTGCGCGATTTCGGTTACGTCGAGGGCACGAACGTCACCATCCAATATCGCTTTGCAGAGGGGCACTACGAGCGGCTTTCGGATTTGGCGAATGAACTCGTTCGTTCCAAAGTAAATTTGATCGTCACGCATGGAACGCCAGGAAGTCTTGCCGCAAAGCGAGCAACTACGACAATCCCGATTGTCATTGCATCGATCGGCGATCCAGTAGCCACCGGTGTCGTGGCCAGCGTGGCGAGGCCTGGTGGTAATATTACGGGACAAAGCTTTTTCAATCCGGAACTCAGAGCAAAAAGAATCGAGTTGCTTAAGGAGGTGATGCCCCGCCTTACCCAAGTGGCCGTCATTCTAAACCCGGACAACCCTGCTGCTGTCGGGCCCGAATTTCAGGCGATGGAGAAGGTCGCTCAGCAGCTCAATATCAAACTGCAGCCATTCCAGTTGAGAGAGCCAAGCGAGTTGGTGAGCGCGTTCGAGAAGATGGAACAGATGCGCGCGAAGGCAGTCGAGACTAGCGACGACCCGTTGGCTGTTGGCAACGTCGGAGCAATTGTGGCCTTGGCCGCAAGAGGACGCATTGTCTCGATTGGTCCGGAGGAAGTCCCACGGGCCGGCGGTATTCTCGGCTACGGAGCAGATATCGTTGCAGTCTTTCGTCGTGCGGCGTTCTTCGTGGACAAGATTCTTAAGGGGACCAATCCGGCCGACCCTCCGATTGAGCGGGTATCAAAATTCCAGTTTATCCTTAACCGCAAGGCTGCCACGGCATTCGGTCTCGAAGTGCCCCAGTCCATCCTGCTTCGCGCGGACGAGGTGATCGATTAGTTGGCGATGTGACGCGATCTTTTCCCTGAACGTCTCCAAGTGCGGCCGATCAGCCACAAAATGACGCCCACAATCACAAACCCGGGCATGCCGACTAGGCGAATGATGGAAGGATGGGACGATCTCAAAATAAATGTGCCGGTCTTTCGACGGGAGTGACCGGCACATTTGCAGGGATGAGCGCAGAAAACTCATCCGTCAGATGGGGCAAGCGCGTGCGATTGATTGACGCCGTCCATGCCCTGTTCGTTGACGTTGATGGCCCGAGCCGAGGGTTTCGCCGAGACGAGTTGGGGCGTAGCGATGACATTCTCCTGTCTTCGTGACATTCCCTCGAATTGCCCATTCTCCTCGATTGCCAGTGACCGATGGTAGATGTCGCCCTCGACCACAGCGGTGCTATTGAGCTTGACGCGGTTGGCGCGGATCGTGCCCTTGACGCGGCCGCCGATCGTTAATTCCTCCGCAACAATATCGCCCTCCACTTGAGCGCCATCGCCTATCTGGACCGCCGAGGCGTGTACTTCTCCCTCGACGTGCCCAAATATCGCGACTTTCCCCTGACCAACTATCTTGCCGACAATCGAAAGACCGGAACCGATGGAGGAAGTCGTTTCTTGCGAGGCCGGTGCCGTCGAGGGGCGTTTGAACTGCTGCGCCGGTGACGAGTCGCGATTGGGATCTGCCGCATTGTTTTTGGAATTTCCGAACATATTACTCTCCGACACTCCTGGCTCACTGATGGTAGTTCAATTACTTAGATGACGTGGCAGATGCGGTCGAAACGGCAGCCAAAATCACTGGAGCCGTTCGCGGCGGTCGATCGTCGATGTCAGAAAAGCCCCCGCTAGCCCCGATCAACGGTTCCAACGCTACCACAAGCCAAACGGTGGGCAATGGTTAATCGCACCCTTTCGGTCATAACGGGATGGCTAGTCGAGCGCCAAGATGTTTCCGCGCTTCCCCGCGCATCGAATCTAGCTGATGCCCGATATTGGCCCTTAGCAGACATTCCATCTGTCGCATTTGAAGTCGCTTTCGGGGGTAAAGCGGATTTTGCCCTGCATGTCTGCTTTTGACCCAAAGCGGATACGAGGAGTTCCTACTACGATTCGAGCCGCGAGAATCGAAAATTACAGTGGCTCGCACCGCCAGCCAGCGTTTGTGTCCTTTCCAGGCGAATGCCACGTGTTGCATAGGCCTCGAAATCGAGTCCACAAATGTGCGGCAGGATTTCTTGATCCCCGTGACGGCCCGCGAATTTGCAGAAGCCGCAGGCCTTGTAGTTGATGCCGAAATCAAAGTTGTCGCCGGGGCCGGGTTCGACGAACTCGTAGACGAAATCTTCCGGATATTCTTCCGCAAGACTTTTTGCCGCCTGCTCCCGCAGCAAGGCCTGATTCTCGGCAGACATAAACTGGTGACCCGATGCGAGCCGTTCAGGCTCGGGCACGGAGAGCAGTTGCGCCTTGTAGGTTTCTCGTTCGATATCGCCGATAACAGGCAACGCCACGCCGTACCGCCGGAGCACGCGGCCGATGGCCATAAAGCCCATCAGACGCATGAAGAAATCGGTCATGCGGCTCGCCGCGCCGCCGACATAAGGCATCTGGGTGAGGACGATCTCGAACTCCTCCATCACCTCCCGCCTGATTCTGTCCATGTCCGAGAGCTGCGCGAGCTCGCGCAACATCCCTTCGGCAAGATCAAGGCGTTGGCGCATGGCGGCCTCCATTGCGCCGCGATGTGCCTCGTAAAAGGGGTGAACTTCGGACATTGTATATCCTCTGTGGCACAGTGACCTTATTGCAGACTTGCCTAGCAATCCATCGCCGAAGCCCAGTCGCGCAAGACATCCAGGCTGATCCGGTATCTAAATAAACCAAGCACGACCTCACGCAGACGTGTTGTCGAATTGGACTACGGTCCAATTGGGAAACGGTGACCGCAATTTATGCGATTTTCACGCCACGTTGATTGCGCAAGGAAGCTGATTAAAACCTGTCCGCATCGCTTGGAGTTAGTCCTAGAACCGAAATAGATCAGTTAGCGGATTCACTCACGTGATCGAATCGCTGATGTACATGGGGATCGGTTTTTACAGTGTCCGCTTTTGACCCAAAGCGGACATTGCTGCTCTGGGAGCCACCTTCTAAACTCATACGCTCACCTCGGGCGCTTAAATGGTCGAAGAACGGATCGATCGCAGGCTAGCGGCGATTTTTGCCGTCGATGTAGCTGGCTACAGCCGATTGATGGGCGCCGATGAAGAAGGCACCTTGCGACAGCTCAAGGCGCATCGGAAAGAATTGGTCGCCCCTACAAAACTAACTAGTAATCAACTCAAAGACAGCCAAGGAATTGGGTCTCGCAGTATCGCCGTCGCTTCAAGTCGCAGCAGATGAAGTAATTCAATAACGGAGGTGTCCGCTTTGGCTCAAAGCGGACATGAGAAACGTCCCGCTACAGGTAATCGCTCTGCCCTGATCGTTGCCCTTGGTTCGCGTGAAGGGTCCTCGATGGGCTGAATGTCTTTGATGCAATTTGCAAGTGGCAACGAGTGTTACTCGTTAAGGTTTGACTATGCCCCCGGACCTCCTGCGCAAATTGTTGTGCTTTGCCGAGACAGCCAAACGGGTGTCGGTCGCTGCGAAGACAATGGAGATACCTTTCTTTTCACTTTTTCTAGCGGACGCGGCAAGTGTTTTCGGTAACAGACAAGACCAGGACAAGCACGAGATCTTCGTGCGCTTGTCAAAGATTAGCGCTCTTATGCCCTATTTGACACCCACCGTTTTGATTTCTCTATTTCACGGAAATATTTGCAACATGCAGTTTCCGGTGGTCATAAAGCCAATTTGGGGACTGCAATCGCTTGGCATCATTGTCGTCTCAGACCGAAACACACTTAGAGACTTTGTGAGTACGCGGCGCACGCCGTATATTGTTCAGCCTTACATACAAGAAGGCGTAGAGATCGGCATCTCCTACACCCGTAACCCGGCTGGGTTACCGGATTTTTTCGGTGTAGCTTGTAAAGAACCCGTGGCCCCGTCAGTAGGGGTCGGCACAGTCCCAAAGTATTTTTATCACAGGGACCTGACCGATGTTGTCAGGCAAGATTTGTTACTGGCATTGTGCCGGGCGGTCGCCGAAACTCTGCAAAGCAACTCTCTCCGTATTGACGCATTTATCCAAACGGAAGGCGCAAGTTTTCGGTACGATACATTAAAGATCATCGACGTGAACATCGGTCCATTTGCGGTCGATGAATTTCTGTTTGACCCGAAACATTCACGTGAATTCGTCGTGGGGCAACTGACCCGAAAATACACCTATCTTCTGCAATGGGGCGCCCAGTACTCGCCATCCCTCGATTTCTCGACCATTCGAAAATGGCTTTCACACTTTATATATTGCTATCTCCTCGTTCTATTTGGTCATCTTTCTGAGATGACTCTCTTTCGCAGGTTGAATGTCCCTCACTTGCCCGTTGACTTGCTTCGTAATTGGGCAACGATTCGACCATGGGTATCCAGGAGGAGGGGCTAGGGAGGCTACAATGGCAACGCGAAAAAAACCCACACGGAAAACCAAGGCAAAACGCAAGAAGGCCGCGGTCAAGGCGTCCCCACGCAGAAAGACTACGACCACCAGAAAAACCAGGACAATCAGCAAAAAGGCAAGGAAGAAGGCGCCGCTCCGCGCAGCATCACCTAAAAAAGCCAGGCCGACCGCCGCCAAGCCGACTTCAATCAGGCCGACGCCGACCCCGCCCGCGGAACCGGCTACGTCGGAGGAGCGTATCGGCGTCGTGACTCACTATTACAGCCACGTCTCCGTCGCGATCATCCAGCTTGAGCGCGGTACGTTGCGGGTTGGCGACGTAATCCATATCTCCGGACACACCACCGATTTCCGCCAGAGGGTCGAGTCTCTCGAGGTAGACCATGCGCCGGCGACCGAAGTGGGACCGAAAGACGATTTCGGCCTAAAGGTGGTCGACCACGCGCGTGAGCACGACGTCGTTTTCAAAGTGCGGTCGTAGTGCCCCCTGGCTGGACCGCAGCGATGGAGGTGAGCATGACGGCCATCCAGAAACGGCGCGCTGACGAGGCGAAACTTAGCAAACGGCACATGTTGATCGGTGGCAAGTGGGTCGACAGCGCTTCGGGCGAGGTGCTCGAGGTCGAGGACCCGGCGCACCGGTGCTCGATCGCCGAGGTCCCACGAGGTCGGGCCGAGGATGTCGAGCGCGCCGTGAAAGCTGCGGCCGGTGCCTTTCCCGCCTGGTCGCGCATGGTTCCTCGCGAGCGCGGGCGACTGCTCGCCCGGATTGCCGATGCACTCGAAGCGCGGGTCGAGGAGTTTGCGCGCACGATCGCGCTTGAGACCGGGAATGCGCTTCGCACCCAGGCACGCCCGGAGGCAAAGACGACAGTCGACATCATTCGCTATTTCGGCGGCTTGGGCGGGGAACTCAAGGGCGAGACGATTCCCTTAGGAGAACATGTCCTGAGCTACACGCGACGTGAACCGCTCGGCGTGGTCGGCGCCATCATTCCGTGGAATGCGCCGGTGCTACTTGCGGCCTGCAAGATCGGCCCCGCGCTCTGCGCCGGCAATACGCTTGTTTTGAAAGCGGCGGAGGATGCGCCGCTCGGTGTGCTGCTGCTGGCCGAAGTGTGCCAGGAATTCCTACCGCCCGGCGTGCTCAACGTACTGACTGGCCTCGGCGAGGAATGCGGTGCCCCGCTTGCCAGCCACCCGACGGTGAGCAAGCTCTCGTTCACCGGTTCTACTGAGGTCGGCAAGCTCATCATGCGCGCGGCATCTGACCGCATCGTTCCCGTCTCGCTCGAGCTTGGTGGCAAGAGTCCCTCGATCGTCTTCCCGGACGCCAACGAGGACTGGGTCATTGATGGCATTATTGCCGCGATGCGCTTCACGCGACAGAGCCAGTCTTGCACAGCGGGCTCTCGCCTCTTCCTCCACCGCGACATCTTCGACAGTTTTCTCGATGCGCTCAGTCAGAAAGTGAAAGCGTTCAAACTCGGCGATCCGCTCGATGAGACGAGCGACATCGGCACAATCATTAACGAGAAGCAGTTCAACAAGGTATGCGGCTATGTCGAAGAAGGACTGAAACGGCGCGAAGCGCGTGTCGTGACCGGCGGCCTTCCGCCCAAGGAGGGGCCGCTCAGCGAAGGCTATTACGCAATCCCCACCATCTTCGCGAATGTGGCAAACGACTGGCGCCTGGCGCGCGAGGAGATCTTTGGCCCCGTGCTCGCCGCAATCTCCTGGACCGACGAAGCGGATGTGATCCGCATGGCGAACGATAGCCACTACGGGCTCGCCGCCTACGTCTGGTCGCACGACATTGGCCGTGCACTGCGGGCTGCGCACGCGATAGAGGCGGGCTGGGTCCAGGTTAACCAGGGTCTCGGCCAGAGTCCTGGTCACTCCTATGGTGGCTACAAAGAAAGCGGCATCGGCCGAGAGTTCTCACTCGAAGGGATGCTCGAGAGCTACACCCAGAGGAAGAACATTACGGTCAACCTGACGCATTAAAAAATAGCTCTAGCCGACGCCATATTTATCGAAAAGGTCGGACGCAAATTTCAGCCCTATCCCGGCTCCAGTCGGCACAGCGATCTCGCCTTGTTCTGGAATCGGCGGATTTTCGAACAGGCGCCAAGTCCAAGGCATGTATTCGACCACAAGCCCGTTCGGCACGGCGGCGATAAGATGGACATGGATCTCCGGCAAGAGATGGCTGGCCACTGGTCGATTGAATGCCTCTGTCATGCCAGCGACCTTCATCCATTGCGTCACACCGCCCACGCGAAGCAGATCGATCATGGCGATGTCGACCGAGTGATGGGTAAGCGTCTGCCGATGCGGCTCTATTCCATAGAGATATTCGCCCGCGCATATCGGCGTCGCCAAAGCATCGGCTATCTGGGCGAGTCCCTCGTAGTCGTCACATCTAGTGGGATCTTCCAGCCACCCCAAGCCAAATTCCTCGAGGCGACGACCAATGGAAATAGCCTCGTGCACACCCCAGCGCTGATTAATATCCACCAATAAATTAGTTTCCGGCCCGACCGCGTCGCGGATGAGTCGGATACGCTCCACCTCTTGCGCGGCATTAAGTCCTTCCACCGCCATTTGGGCCTTGACCTGGCGGTAGCCCTTTTCGACCAGTGCGACTGCGGCTCGCTCGAGTTTGTCGGTCGGCGTTGTCCGTGTCAGCGCGCCGCTGGCATAAGCCGGCACACGGTCGCGCAGGCCGCCGAGCAACCGCACTAGCGGAACGCCAAATGCCTTGCCGCGGATGTCCCACAGGGCGATGTCGAGTGCCGCCAAGGCCAAGGCTGCTACCCCGCCGGGGCCGCAAGGCGCCGATGCGGCGCGAAGTTTGGTAACCACCTGCTCCGTGCGCAGCGGGTCTTCACCCTTGATAAGTTCGCTGAACTCGTCAAGCGCCGTCTTCAGCGTGCGGATGAGCTTGCCGCCGAATGTGGTGATGCCGATGCCCTCGATGCCGTCATCGGTGAGGACTTGCACAGTGAAGAATTCGCGCAGCATGCCGGGCATCGGCGGGGCTCCAACCAAGGGCTCCTCGAGCGGAAGACGGACAAAGTTGATCTTGACCTGTTGGATTTTCATTTTGCCCTGGGTCCGGTTCCGTCAATCGATCTGCAATCTGTCCAAATATGTCTTGGCACTTGACCGGATTATTTGTTGGCACGTTCGATTAAGCCTATCATTAATTAAGGCCGGCTCTATAGCCGCCTAGAACCGAAACAACTCTGGCAATTGGCGAGACGCACAATGTCAGGAAGGAACACACTTAGGCCGGTGACTCGGCGCCAGGCTGTAGCAACGGTAGCAGTCGGCGTAGGCCTGATGGCCATGCCCGCGATCGTGCGCGGGCAGGCCCCGCTCACGGTCAAATTTGTGCAACAGCGCGGCCTTCTCTATCTGCCGGTTGATGCAATGGTCAGCGGTGGCATCTTGCAACAAGAGGCAACCAAGCTCGGCCTCGGCAAGGTAGAAGCCACAGTAAATACATTAAGCGGCCCCGCGCCGGTTATTGACGCGTTGTTGTCTGGATCGGCCGACTATGGCACTGCCGCTCTGCCGTCTCTACTGACCCTGTGGGACAAGACCCACGGCACCCAGAACGAAGTCAAAGCGGTCGGCACCGTGTCGAACGGTGCTATGGTGCTTTACACGATCAACCCAAATGTGAAAACGATCGCCGATTTCACCGAGCAAGACCGCATCGCCGTGCCGTCAGTGCGGATATCGTTCAACGCAATGATGCTTGAGATGGCAGCGGAGAAGATCTGGAACGATCCGCATCACTTGGATCACCTGACGGTCGGGCTCGGCCACTCAGATGCGGTCGCTGCGCTTTCTGCTGGCTACGGCAGGGCATCCATCACCGCGCATATTGGTGTACAACCTTTCACATCGCGCGGCCTTAAACTGCCCGGCGCGCATGTCCTCGCGGATAGTCGCGAGGTGTTTGGCGGACCGTTGACGCAAATCACGTTGCTGGCCACGAAACAGACGAAAGAAAAGAATCCGACGCTTTTTAAGGCTGTCGCCAACGCGCTCGATGAATCGATCAGGGTCGCCAATGCGGATAAACGCGCTGCCGCAATTCTTTGGAAAAAAGCTCAGAACGCACCTGAAAGCGTTGATGAGCTCGTTGCTCTACTTGACGATCCCGGCTTCGAGTTTACTTCGGAACCCCATCGCATTGCTTACTTTGCCGCGTTTATGAATCGCGTCGGCGGCATGAAAGCAAAGGTCACCGATTGGAAAGAACTCTTTTGGGAAACGGCCCATAGCCGGAACGGCGATTGATAATCATGGTGCCAAAGCAGTCATAGCCTTCACTGAACCGCGGTTATCCGGAATGTTGCGCATCGCTTGCACTAGCTGGCCGCCAGGCGCCGAGATTGTCCGTGGAAATGCCCACTGACGTCCGTGATTTGTTCGCAGTGTTTTGATTGTTCACGCAAAGAAGAGGGAATTCGAACCGGGTCCGTGCGCAAATTCCTTACCGAAATTCACGCCTCTCTCCAATTAAACGCTGCTACTCAACTTCCTGGCAGGCTCTGCACTTCAGGGAAGAACATGTCCTGCCATGAATTCGGCGCACTCTTGATGATGCCGCGTTGCGCCATGAACTTGGCAAAGGTCAAGACATTTTGCGGGGTCATCTCAAAGGTTGAGCCTGGATTCTTGATGAGGGCAACCGTGTCGTCGAGGCTGATCTTGTCCTTCGAGTGATCAAGATAGATTTGAGCGCACTCTACTGGGTCCTTTTTGATCATCTCATGTGCTTCTCTGAGCGCATCGGCGAACGCCTGATAAGTTTTCGGATTCTCCTTGCGGAAACGCTCGGTGGCATAGGCTACCATGTAGCTTGCTGGCGCGCCGAGGATTTCGTCCTGCGACGAGATACGCCGTACCCCAGGTGCTCGCATCTCCAATTCCTGGAACGGCGGCGCCGAGAAATGATTGTTAATCTCGCCGGCGCCGGAAATCATCGCGGAGGCGGCGTCGCCATGCGGAATCTGAATTGTGAGCGGGTCAAGACGGCCGCCGTTACCGGGCCCCCAAATCTTCTCTGCTGCCATTTGTAGCAGAATCGCGTGCACTGAAACCTTCAGCGTCGTTACTGCGATTTTATCATTGGGACCGAGATCCTCGATCTTCTTTACGTTTGGATCGCGCGTGAGCAGATAGAGCGGAAGAGCGGAAACCGCGCCAATGCCACGTACTGCAGACGCAGTGCCGGCAGTTTTGCCCCAGAGCGTGATGAAGACGGTGGTGCCGCCGCTGACGATGTCGAGCCTGCCGGACAGCAATCCCTCATTCATCGGATTTCCAGCCGGGAACTGGCGCCAAGTTACCTTTGTCGATTGAAATCCGGCCTTCGCGAGGTATTTTTCCAGCAGTTGCTTCTTCTCGACCAACACCATCGCGAGCGTGCCGATGCCGTACTGGGTGGCCATATGTAATTCGGCCACCTCGGCACGCGGGGCAGCGGTGGGTAGCGGCAACAACAAGATTGTTGCGGCTAAAGTTGCCCACGCGAAACCGGCCTTCATCTCACAGCTCCTCTTACACTTTTTTGATTAGCAATCGCAGGATGCTACGCGGCGGCCTTGACCTCCTGACGCATTGTCTGCAGGAGGTCGCGAATCGAGCTGACATCCTCAAGTGCCCAGATGGAGGCGATAATGCGCTCGATCGCGGCCTTGCCGATGCGCTTTTGCGCATAGGTCCGCATCTTGCTCTCGATCTGCGCTCGGGTCAGCCGATTATCGGCGGAGCCGCGCGGCGAATTACAGCGCTTGGTGATCTTCGTGCCATCGTTGAGCTCGAACTCGACCACTGTCTGTACGTCCGATAGGCTTTCGTCCGGCTGCAAGTTGATCAAGCTGGCAGCGGCGTTGCGCAGTACTGGGTCGTCGTACCGCGCCGGCGAGAACTGCTCCAGTGTCAGCGCATGATCTTCGATGATTACTGCTGCCGTGTAATGCGCGGAAATTAGCGCGTCGAACTTCGCCTTATACTTTGAAAGCTTGCCGTGAAGATTGAACACTGTTGGCGCCAGCCGAATATGGACGCGCTTGACGTCCTTGAGCTTGAACGGACGCTCGTCCAGCGCGTCGAACAGCGCCGTATTCATGCCTTGAATGGAGGAAGCTGACGGCCATAGCCGCAGCGCAATCTGCTCGAATTCCCAGCGCTTGCCGAGTTCGGCGGTTACTTGCTCAGGATGGCCTCCCGTCGAAAAGGTGTTGAATAGACCACCGTCTTTGGCGGTTAAGAACTCGCGCGTCGCAAGGAAATTCTGCTCAGCGAGCAAAGCGGCCATTAAGCCGGAGAGCGCGCCCCGACACTGATGAAATTTCACTGTCGGGGTGCCCCACGCGGCGAAGGTGCCACCGGCTTGACTGCCAGCCAGGCCGAAGGCGCGCGCCATGGCTTCGGGCGAAAGACTGCGTAGCCGACCCACCGCCGCGGCCGCGCCGAACGGTCCGAAAACGCCGGGACCGTGATAGCCGCGCTTGCGCACCGATGGATAATCTGAGCCGACGCCTACGCGCGTGGTGACTTCGAAGCCAGCTGCCAAAGCGACCAGCAAGTCCCGACCCGACACGTTGTCGCGTTCGCCGATCAATAAGGTGGGCGGGACGACTTCCGGCGTTACGTGCGTGAGTGTCGAACGGTGAATGTCGCACATCGTTACCGCCGTAATGAGATAACCATTGAGCAGTGTCGCGCCGGCGAGTGAAAGATTATCACCGCCGATCACCGTGCTCTCGGTCGACGTGGCTAGACTCTTTGCAAATCGCGCAATCTGATCCGTTTCTTCGCCGAGGTGTCCAGCGAAGGCGCAAGCGACAGTATCAAGTAGAATATCTTTGCAGTATTCGCGTGCCGATGCCGGAATATCCTCGTATTTGACGGATGCCGCAAAGCGGGCCAAGTGCTCAGTCGTTGATTCCGTCATTCGTTCCTCCGCTTTCGGCGTTTGTTTCCCGCGGCGACAGAGATTTCCCGCCGTCTTTTTTCATTGTCTCCGGTTCGGAGACGGCTTCACCGATGTACTTTAGGTGTCGGTGGACAGCATATCAATCTACGTAAAGATTAGGCGATGCATTCTCCGTCGAAATCTGGTCAATCTTTGATAATCAGTTAGCGTAAAAAATTTGGGCCAGGTCAAACGCTGTGCCGCCGATGTTGATGCGCATGGCATCGGTATTGCTTTACGTCGCCGCTCAGCTTGATCTGCACCATCGCTAAACACGATCCTGGCATCATGCATCGTTTCCGCGATACGCAAGCAAAGCGGGGATATCGCGGCGTAGTCCGACAGCGTACTAGTTGCCATTAAGGTCGTGCGCCTCGACGAAGAACATGTCCTTCCAAGATTTTGGCATGTGCTTTATGCGGCCGACTTTGTGCATGAACTCGACATGTTTCATCAGATTAGCCGGTGCGGTCGTGTAGTCGATGTCGCGATCACCGATCATCGCCGCGAGATCGTCGGCTGTATTCTTCTTGTCATTGGTGAGTTTCAGATAAATTTCCGCAGCGACCTTCGGCTCGCGCTTGATAAACGCATTGGCATCCTCATGCGCCGCGCGCACCGCAATGCAAATCTTCGAATTAGCGTCGTGGAAGGCCTTGGTCGTGACCTGAATGCCGTTGGTGTGCCTTCCGTCGGTCTCGTAGCTGTTGAGCACCGTATGGATGCCGGGGACCCTGAGTTCGTAATAATTGAATGGCGCCACGGCGAAATGGCTGTTGACGGTCTGCCCTGAGAGCATCGACTGCATGGCGTCAGGATGGCTCATGGTCACCGTGAACTCATCAAGTTTATCGTACTTCTCGAAGCCCCACAGCTTGGCGGCGGCCATTTGTAGCGCCATTGCTTGTCCGGAAATCTTGACGGTCGGCACGGCGATGCGGTCGGCCGCGGTGAAATCGGCAATCGTCTTTACCGCCGGATTCCGCGTCGTGAGCACATAGGGCATCGACTGCACGGTGCAGACCGCGCGCACTTCCTGCGGCGTGCCGAAAGTCTTGTCCCAGAGCGTTGCAAGCGACGGTGAAGCGACATTGACGAATTGAATCTGTCCGGCCAGCAATCCGTCGTTTAGCGCGCCAGGGCCACCCATGGTCAGCCAGCCGACGTTCAGTCTATCGATCCCGAGCTGCGCGGCCTGCGTTTCAATCAGTTTGTGATCCTCCATCACCATTTGCGGCAGAAAGGGCAGGCCGTATTGCTTGCCCAGATTGATGGTTGAAACCTCGGCGGAAGCCGGCCGCACAATAGCCGGAAGCGCAACAAGACCAGTGACGAATTCACGTCTGTTCATGGCTCCACCCCAATGCTGTTTTCTAAGACTCCAACTTACTTGAATCCGAACAGCCGAGTGGGATTGTCGGCGAGGATGCATTTGCGCATCCCTGCATCGGGCGCCCATTCATTGAGCAGGTTGTACAGTTGAATTGTGCCGACGCGGTCGTGGAACGACAGATGCGGAAAATCGCTGCCCCAGATCAATTGATGCGGCACTTTTGCTATCAGCGCTTGCGCGATCGGTTTCACATCGGCGAAGTCCGGCTTGGTGGAAAAACGATAGATGCCGGTGAGTTTGACCCAGCAGCGCTTCGAACCGTCACCGACCAGCTTAAGAAATTCCTGAAAACCCGGTTGCCCCGGACCGTCCTTGGCGGGATACAGACCCATGTGCGCGACCGAAAACTCGATCGGCAGTTCGCGCAGCGTCGGCATCAACTCGCTAACCAGCCAGCCCGGCGTAAGAAAATCGAGATGCCAGCCGACCTCCTTACAGATCTTGGTCAGCCGCGCGATGCGCGGCAGCATGGAGGCAGCGAGCCCGGCCTCCGGCTTGCGGATCGGTGAGATGTTGACGCGGATGCCGCGCACGCCGACGGCATTGAGATTGGAGAGCTCCTTGTCGGTGGTCTTGCTCTCGTCGAGATCGATGATTCCGCGCCGGACCGCCGGATCAAGTTCGCACATGGAATCCAGCATGCAGGAATTGTCAAAGCCATAGGCGCTGGGCTGGACGAAGACGTAACGCACAAAGCCGAGACGGCGGACGACCTTGAGATAGGCCTCAAGCGGCTCATAAGGCGGCTTGTAGCGGATGTCGGTGCCGTAAGAGTAACGCTCGGCGGCGCCGAACACGTGAAAATGCGTGTCGCAGGCGTTCGGCGGCGCTGCGAAGGCCGGTTCGAAGCCGGCGTCCGGATCGTGCTTATTTGTTTCGTCCATGGTCTTCGCGTTGTGCTGCTTCGGTGAACTGCACCGGAAATCCTTGCGCCCAGCCGAGCCCGCCATGGCACACCGATTTACCCGGAAAGCCCTGAAAGACGATGTCGAGATCGTAGTTGTTGATCTTCATTGTTAGGCCAGCGGTGCGCTCGAGACCGGCAGTGCTGGCAGTCCAGCCGTGGCGGCTTCCTTCTGCAAGGCGGCGATTTCCTTCGCGTGGTACGGCACGCCGGTGCGGCGGCGCGACGCTTCGAGTCGGCGTTCGGTCTCGCCCGGCATAATGACTTCATCGAACCCTTCCGCAGTCGGCACGGCGTGGACGCGCTGCACCAGCATATCCATACGCTTGAGATATTCGTCCTTCGAGATGAAAAGGTCAGGCTTCATCGCCATGAAAAAGTGTCCGACATTCTGCGGCTGGTCGTAATCGAGGAACTGGTTGCGCACGTCGCCGCCATAGGCCGCCCCTGATATGACGCCGCCCATGACGTCCATCAGCATCGAAATCCCCGAACCCTTCGGCCCGCCGATCGGCAGCACGACGCCACCGTCCAGTGCCGCATTCGGGTCGGTCGTCGGTTGGCCGTTCTTGTTGAGCGCGTAACCTATTGGAATTTGCTGGCCGCGTCGCGCCGCGCGCCTGATTTTGCCGCGCGCGGCCACGGCCGGTGACATATCCAAATCGAACGGCACTTCCTTGCCGGCGGGTGCGGCGGCGGCAAACGGACTAGTGCCGAGGAAAGCGTCGCGCCCGCCCCATGGTGGCATTGCGCGTGAGGCGTTGCTGAAAACGAACGAGATCAATCCGGCCTCGAGTGCCTGCAACGTGTAGCAGGCCGCCATGCCGAAATGCGTGCTGCGCCGCGCCGAGACGATACCGGCGCCGAACTCCTTCGCCATCTCGATGGCCGCGGCCATAGCCTTGGTCGCGACCACGAAGCCGTAGCCGTTCTGGCCGTCGAGCGAGCCGATCATCGGTGTGATGCGCTCGACCACCAGGTTGGGTTTCGGATTGACCAATCCGCGCCGCACCCGGTCGAGATATTGCGGCAGGAATTGCAGTCCGTGGGTATCGACGCCGCGCAAGTCGGCGCGCACCAGACAACCGGCCATAATGGCTGCGTCTTGCTCAGACAGGCCATGCGCGACCAGCAGACGGCGGCCGAAGGCCTCCGCAGCCTCGACTGCGGCATAGAATGGTCCCTGCGTCGTTTCGGGTTTGGTGCCTTTGGTGACTGTGCTCATCGCATTCCTGCTCAGCTGCCGTTCAAGCCATGCGCCTCGGGGAAGAACATGTCCTTCCACGATGTCGGCTTCTTCTTGAGGCGACCAACCTTGTACATGAAGTCGACGAACTTCATCACATTGACCGGCGTAGTGGTGTACTCGACATCCGGATCGGCCACCATTTTTTCCAGCGAATCGAGCGGGTTCTTGTCTTTGGTCGCCGTCAGATAGATCTGCGCGGCTTCGCGCGGATGCTCCTTGATGAAGGCGTTGGCCTCGTTAAACGCCGCAACGACCGCCGCGCATATTTTAGGATTGGCATCATGGAATTTTTTCGTCGCGACCAGCGTACCATTCGTGTGCTTGCCGCCAACGACATCATAGGACTTGAGCACCTGATGGATGCCCGGCGTCGCCAGTTCGTAATAATAGAACGGCGAACTGGCAAAATGTGAATTGATCTCGGACCCACCGCCCATCACCGCCGCGGCGGCATCCGCATGTGAACGAGTGATGGTGATCGAGTCGAGCTTGTCGTAATGATCGGGCCCCCAGATTTTGGCGGCTTCCATTTCCAGTATCAGCGCGTGGCCGGTGAGCTTGACCGCGGGCAGCGCGATTTTGTCCTTGTCAGTGAAGTCCGCGATCGTTTTCACGTCCGGATTGCGCGTCACCAGCACAAACGGCATCGATTGCATGGCAATGAGCGCGCGCACTTCCTGCGGCGTGCCGACGGTCTTGTCCCAAATGGTCGCAAGCGTGGTAGCGCCCGGCCCGATGAAGTCGGCCTGGCCGGCCAAAAGCGCGTCAAGCTCGGCCGCCGGGCCGACGCGCTGCGTCCATGAGGTTTTGACATCGCCGAGGCCAGCGGCCTTGGTGTTTTTCTCGATCAACTGTTGCGCCTCGATGACGATCATTGGCAGGTAAGGCAGGCCGAACTGCTTCGACATTCGTATTTCGTTGACTTCGGCTTGCGCGGCGGCGGCGCCAAATGCCATCGTGCACAGGGCAGCGGCTGCGAGCTTTTTCCACATGATCTCCTCCGCGCTTTTTTTGTTTAAAAATGAGAGAGCTAGTCGGATTGTCGACGAGAATCTTCTGCGACTCGCGGACGCAATCGGCGCGACGTCGTCATAATTACTTGTCATCCGGGCCAAAGACATGGGTACGGCGCGGGCCATTGCGTGGCACCTCGAAGGCGGGTGGTGTGCGTGACGCCGAGAATGCGATTTGCCGGGGAGTCTTGCATCAGACTTGGATCTCGTGGACTTGCTTCGCCTTCTCCGTCATCGCGGCGAGCAGGAATTGGATATCGGTACCGGTCGATATCATCCGCGCGCCCATGGCGACGAATTCGGCGGCGAGCTTCGGCCGCGTTGACAGGCCGCCGACGCCGACGTGCTTGCCGTGTTTGCGGCAGGCGGCGATCGTGCGCGCATAGGCGTCGCGCACCTTGGGGTGCTCGTATTGGCCCGCAAGTCCCATGCTGGCGAGCATGTCATTGACGCCAATCAGCACCATGTCGACGCCTTCGACCGCGGCGATTTCATCCGCCTGATCGAGGGCCGCGGCGGATTCGAACTGCACGATCACCATAGTTGCGTCGTTGACCGCGGCGTTGGCCTCCGCAGTCGGAAACGAGCGGTACTCCAGATGCGGCAGAGCGCCCCCGGCGCCACGCTCTCCGAGGGGCGGGAATTTGACAGCCTTGACCACCTCGCGTGCCTCTGCCGCCGAGCGGATGCCTGGTGCAACGATGCCGAGCGCCCCGCCGTCGAGCACGCGCTGGATATATTCGGGTGTGTTTGCGGGAACGCGCACCATCGGTGCAACACCGGCGCTTAGCGCGGCCAGGCAGATTTGGCCGGTCGCATCGAGCGTCATTGTCGAATGCTCGAGATCGATATAGATCATGTCGAAGCCGGCGGTCTTGGCGAGCCGCGCGATCTCCACACCGCGCGTGAGGCGGATCGTCATCGAGGCGACGACCTCATTGCGCTCCAGCTTTTCCTTGACCACGTTACGCACCACTTTCACCCGACACTCCCCATTATTTTCGCGCTTCCGGGTCGGGAAGTGCGATCGCCAACATCACATTGCTCAGACTCTTGCCGTGGATGTCCTGCGCGAGCGAGATGGTGACGCCACCGCCGAGCGCATTCTCGATGACGAAATTGAACGCCTTGAGATTGCGCAGTGGGTACCGCCGCACCGGGCCTTTGGCGACGCGCCTGAAAGCTTCGGCCACCCGTTCCGGCGTCAGCTCCCGCTCGAGAAAATCCCAATGCCTGACATCGTAGCAGATCACCGAAATGTTTGAGGTGTTGCCTTTGTCGCCGGCGCGCGCATGGGCGAGATCATAGACGCGGACACTCATAACGCGCCCTCCACGATCACCTGCGAATTGACCAGATTGCGCGGCAGCAGCACCGACTTCACCGCCAGCACGTCACGCACGCGCGGCTCGCAGGCGCCGCCAGCGCCGCCCGGACCGTGCATATGCATCGCGCGCACCTCGAAACCGATCGCGTGCGCCGCCTTGCGCTCACGCGTGCGTCCGGCGAGCCGCAGGCGGACTTCGTAGGGCTCCGGCCGGATCTCCACCTGATCATGCAGGCTAGACATGCCGATCAGGTCGACGCGGAAATCGTCGTAGACCCAGCCCTGCAATTTCAGCCGTTCCTTGACGATCTCCGCCGCCCATTTCGCGCGGGCGACGGCGTCGATGCCACCATAGGAAACCTCGCCTTCACCGATATAGCCGTCGGCATAACCGACATTGACCTTATACGTCTCGGTGCGCGGCTGTGCTCTGGCGTTTTCCACCCGCACACGGTCGGCGCTGTCCTGCGTGAGCACAATGCCCGTGATATCGAGCGTGCAGTCGGGCGTGATGTAGGCGGTCGGATCGTGGATCTCGTAGATCAACTGCTCCGTGCAGGTCATCACATCGAGCCGCCCACCGGTATCCGGCGTCTTTCCGATCACGATCGAGCCGTCGGCTTTGACGTCGGCGAACGGATAGCCGTTGCGCGCGAGATCGGGCACCTCCTTCTTGCCGGGCCAGCCGAAGCAGCCACCGGTGACGGAGGCTGTGCATTCGAGCAGATGGCCGGCCGCGGTGCCCTGCGCAATTTTCGGCAGGTCGTCGTAGGACCAGCCGAACTCGTGCAGCATCGGCGCCAGGAATAGCGATGGGTCCGCCACCCGGCCGGACAACACAATCGGCGCGCCAGTGCTAAGCGCTTCGCAGACCACATCTGCGCCGAGATAGGCGTTGGCGGAAATCATCTTGGGCAGGATGGACTCGAGCGGCTCGCCGTTCTCGATAAGCTTAAGCTCAGGCCGGTGTTTCACAATACTCGACACATCATCGCCGAGCACGACTGCGACTGGAACATCGCCGAGACCCAAATCGACGGCCTCCTTGCGCGCCGCACGCGCGCCGCCGAGCGGATTGGCCGCGCCCATATTGCTGACGATGCGGATGCCCTTAGCGATGCAGGTGGGCAGCACAATGCGCAAGCGTGCGTGCAGCGACGGCGAATAGCCGAGTTCCGGATCCCTGCTACGTGCCAGGTTCTCCCTCGAGACGGTGCGCTCGGCTAGGCATTCGAACACCAGGTAATCGATATCGCCACGCTCGGCCAATTCGAGCGCTGGCGCCATGCGGTCATCCGAGGTGCCGGCGCCGGCGCCGATGCGCAGCCTATCCCGCGATTTCATCGAACGTTGCCTCGCCGTGCCTTTTCTTGCCTTCGCCGAGACTTTGCCTTTGCCGGGGGTGCATAATCTAGAGTCTTGGCGAGCCTATACGGTCCAAACTATTATCAGACCACATTGCGGAGACTACCGAAGTCGCGCACAGTAAGAAACAATAAGAAAAAGTTTGACGCTGGAGGAAGTAACCGATGCCGATCGACGCGCCACTGGCATCGAAGTCCGCGTCCTCGGGTGTTGGCGAGTCGAGACCGACTGCGGCCGGTCGCGCTCGCGCAGTCGCCGACCCGTCGCGGCCGCTGCTCGGCGTCCGCGGCGTCACTATCCAATACAAGACCCAGCGACATCTTGTTACCGCGACCTATCGGGTCGGTTTCAGCGTATTGCAGGCCGACCGCTTTGTCCTACTGGGACCCTCCGGCTGCGGCAAGTCGACCCTGCTGAAAGCAGTCGGCGGCTATCTACAGCCAACTGAGGGCGATATTCGCTTAAAGGGCGAGCTGATCACCAAGCCCGGGCCGGACCGGATTATGGTGTTCCAGGAATTCGACCAACTGCTGCCGTGGAAGACCGTGCTGGAGAACGTCATTTTCCCGCTCAAGACGACGAGAACGCTTAATGCCAAGGCCGCCGAAGAGCGGGCGATGCACTACATCAAGAAGGTCAATCTCACCAAGTTCGCGCACAGCTACCCGCACACTCTCTCCGGCGGCATGAAGCAGCGTGTCGCCATCGCCCGCGGCATGGCCATGGAACCTGATATATTGCTCATGGACGAACCGTTCGCTGCGCTTGACGCGCTCACGCGCACCCGCATGCAGGACGAGCTGTTGGCGCTGTGGGACGAAACGCAATTCACCGTACTGTTCGTCACCCATTCAATCCCGGAAGCGATCAAGATCGGCAGCCGCATCCTGCTGTTGTCGCCGCATCCGGGTCAGGTGAAGGCCGAAATCAACAGCGTGCCGCGCGGGCAGGAAAACTCCAACGAAGCCGCCGCGCTCAGCCGCGAGATTCACAAAATGCTGTTCACCGATCAAATTGAGGAGACCCCCAATGCTTGAGGCGGCGCAACGGGCAAACATCTACTGCGAGACCTTGGGGCCCGAGCAGTTCGGCATCATCCAGAAGCCGCTGACCCTGGCCGAAAAGATTTATAACCAGGCCTGGCTGCGCAAGATCAGCATCATTGTGGTGCTGGCCCTAGCCTGGGAGCTCTACGGCCGCTGGCTCGACAATCCGCTGCTGGTGCCGACCTTCGCCGACACTATACGTGCGCTCATTGCCGGCGTCGCAGAGGGGACGATCCCCCAACGCGCGCTGAGCTCGATGCAGGTGCTGCTGATCGGCTTCGCGACCGGAACGCTGCTCGCCGGCATGCTCACGGTGTTCGCCATAGGCACGCGGATCGGCACCGATTTCCTGGAAACAATGACCGCAATGTTCAACCCGTTGCCCGCTATCGCGTTGCTGCCGCTAGCGCTGATCTGGTTCGGGCTCGGCGCCGGCAGTCTGATTTTCGTGCTCGTGCATTCAGTGATGTGGGCGGTTGCACTCAACACGCTGGCCGGCTTCCGCAGCGTATCGACCACCGTACGCATGGTCGGACGCAACTACAATCTCAATGGTTTACGCTTCGTCGCCAAGATCTTGATCCCTGCGGCGTTTCCCAGCATTCTTGCCGGCCTCAAAATCGGCTGGGCCTTTGCGTGGCGCACGCTGATCGCGGCCGAACTGGTATTCGGCGTCTCATCGGGCCAGGGAGGGCTTGGCTGGTACATCTTCGAGAGCAAAAATCAGCTTAATATCCCGGAAGTGTTCGCCGGCCTTCTCACCATTATTCTGATTGGCCTCGCAGTCGAAAACGTCGTGTTTCGTTTCGTCGAAACCAGAACGGTCCAACGCTGGGGTATGCAATCATGACTGCCCAAGCCCGGTTTCGATCAACGGGAGCTTGTCATGATTCATAGGCGTGCTTTGTGCGAAGCGCTGGCGGCGGCGCCGCTTCTGGCAACGCCGGCGCTGCTGCGGTCGGCCTTTGCGGAAGAAGTGTCAAGCGTCGTCTTAGTGAGCCAGCACGGTCTGCCGTATTTACCGTTGATGGTGATGGACACGCTCAAGTTGGTCGAAAAGCATTCCGCCAAAGCAGGCATCACGTCGCTCAAGCCGGAATATAAGACCTTGGGTGGCACGCAGTCGCTGATCGACGCCCTTTTGAGCGGGCAAATGAATTTCGGTGTCACCGGCGTGCCGGGCCTCGCGACGCTTTGGGACAAGACAGCCGGCACGGCAAACGAGGTGCGAGCGCTCTCTGCGGTGCAGTCGATGCCCTTCATGCTGGTGACCAACCGCGAGTCAATCAAGACGATCAAGGACTTCACCGACAAGGACAAGATCGCGTTACCAGCGGTGAAGGTGTCAAGTCAGGCGATCTGCCTGCAGATGGCCGCCGCCAAGGAGTGGGGGCAGGATCAATATGCCAGGCTCGATCCGTTCACCATCACCCGGCCGCATCCGGACGCCGCCACGTCGGTGATCTCGAAGGCAACCGAGATTAACAGCCACTATTCCGTCGCGCCTTATTACTATTACGAGCTTGCGACGCCGGGCGTACACAACGTGCTCAAGTCCTACGACACACTCGGCGGTCCGGCGACCAATGGCGTAATGATCATGGCGAAAAAATTCCGCGACGCAAATCCGAAGGTGACCAGCGCGGTTTACGGCGCCCTCAGCGAGGCGGAGGAATTCATCAACAAGAACGCCGGCGAGGCGGCGCAGATCTACATCAAGACCACCAATGAGAAACGCAGCAGCCAGGCCGAGATGGTCAAGTTCATCTCCGATCCGGACAATGTGTGGACAACAGCACCGCAGCAGTCGATGGAATTTGCCATCTTCATGCACAAAGTCGGCACCATGAAGCGGCTCCCGGCGTCATGGCAAGACATGTACATGCCGGAATCGCACGAGCTTAAAGGCAGCTGAGCACGTGATTTGTACCCGTACGTAGGAAACTCAGACGCTAAGCTCACTGCTGGTGGTACAGCAACTATCCAAGGCGCTCGCCGGTCGCGAGCAGGGCGGATACGGCTGCTCACCATAGGTCTAAAGCTCGCGTAGCGCGTTGAACGGGGCGACGTAGCCGGAGGCATCGATCCGCACTGCGATAACGGTGGTGCCCTTGGACTGCACCGGGGCGCTCGTCCCGCACATATCCTCACAGCGTCGGCCGTGCATATATCCTCGCAACGTTGGCCTTCCAGCAAGTAGAGCCTGCAAGGATCCATGCAAATAGTCTGTCAGCAAATTTTGGGGGTTCCCCCCACCAGCACGGTCTGCATCCATGCGCGATCGATGTTCTGTCCGGTCAGGATGACGGCTGCCCGCCGCCCTTGCAGTCGACCGCGCTCCTTGGATAGTGCTGCCAACGCCGCGGCACCGGCGCCCTCGGCGCAGTTGTGGGTCGCACTGTAGATGCTCCGGATCGCCTCGGCGATTTCGTCGTCCGACACCTGGACAATTCGTTCCGCGCCCTTGCGAATAACTTCGACGGCTGTTGGATCGGGCACGCGCACTGCCATTCCGTCGGCGAATGTCAATGCAGAGTTGGTCGCCACCACTCCGCGGTCCGCAGCGAATGACCGAAGATAGGCGTTCGCGGCCTCGGCAACCACGCCTACAATTTTTGTCTTTAGCCCAAGGGCGTCGCGCATGCCGATCATTCCACAAATGCCGGAGCCTAGTCCGATCGGTACGTAAGCGGTGTCTAGATTATCGATCGTGCTAAACAGCTCATGCGCGTAAGTTGCAACTCCAATAACGAAGTGTCGGTGAAAGGAAGGTGCATATTCAAGCCCGCGCTCGGTCGCGATCCTTATGGCGGCCTCCTTCGCCTCGTCGAAGTCTCGGCCATGCTCGATGAGCTCGGCGCCGAATGCGCGCATCGCTGCGTTTTTCTCAGTGGAGTTGCCGTGTGGCACTACGATGGTCACAGGAATACCGGCGTGCGTTCCGGCGAAAGCCAGCGATTGGCCGTGGTTACCGCGCGTGGCGGTCACTATCCCTCGCACCCGCGGCCGCTCGCGCTTGAGCCGGTCAAAATAGACAATGCCACCGCGCAGCTTGAAGGCACCTATGGGCGTGTGGTTCTCGTGCTTCACTACGATTTCCACACCGGTCAGCGCCTTGAGCAAAGGCCAAGCATATTGTGGCGTCGGCGGGACGATCGCGCGAACCAGCGGAATCACGTTGTCTATCTCAGCGAGTGTAAACATCCGGCTTTACGTCAGACTGCAACTCACGAATGATCTTACGTTGGCGCTCAATGCGTTGTTGTCCTTGAGCGACACCGCGGAACGGCCAAATCTGCCCGAACGGTCAATTAGTAATCCGTCTCGTCACCTTCATGCGCGAAACGCTGTCCCCGGCGAGATGGCTCCAAATGAACGAATCGCGCACTAGCTTGTCGGTGTGCGGATCCATGTGGCCGCTATCGGCGCCGCGAATATCCATATAGAGTTCGGTCACCTCCTGCACGACATCGGAGGAATAGTTCATTGCCAGGCCAGCATTACACGAGCGGATCTTTCTGTCGTGCTCCCAGGCTACCCGCAAGACGAACGAACGCAGCGCCTCGGTCATCATGTACATCCGGTTGATCTTCAACTGCACAAGTTGCTGCGCGAACAAAGTCTGACCGCCTTGTCTCGCTGTTTTGCCGTAGCGCAGCGCACTCTCACAGGCATCGTCGCAGATGCCGAGAGCGTTGGCGCTGAGTTCGAGGTCACCGAATAGGTCGCCGCCAGTAGTGTCGCCACCGTCGGCGCCGGTCTTACGGACTGCACCGTTGACCTCGCCGACCACGTTGGCGTGCGGCACCCGTGCGTTCTCGAAGATCATCTCGCCATTCTGATAGAACCGCCAGCCGCTCTTGTTGAACACTTTGCCGATGCGGAAGCCGGGCGTGTCGCTCGGCACCAAGAACATGGTGATACCCTGCTTGAGCGGGACAGTTGGATCAGTACGGGCGTCGACGAAGAACAGCTTGCCAACCGGGGCGTTAGCGATGAAAGCCTTCTCCCCGTTAAGGATCCACTCGTCGCCGTGGCGTTCAGCCTTCAGCCTCAGGCCAGGCTTGGGATCGTCGGTTGGCGGCATGCGATTGTCGGAGCCGGCGCCAGGCTCGGTAATGCCCTTGCCAAGGACGAAGGTGTCATCGGCAACGAACGGCTTGAGGAAGCGCTCCTTCTGGTCGTCGGAACAGGCAGCTGAAATCAGGTGGCTCCATTTCCAGTTCTGGCTGAAGGCTTTGGAAATAGCGCTGTCGGCTTTGGCGAGCTCGGTCATCACCAGCGCCTGGGTGACGAAATCGGTTTCTTGACCGCCGTATTTCTTCGGCACCGCCATGGTGCGAAACCCGAGTTTGGAGCCCTTCTTGATGATGTCCCAGGTCCAGGTCTCGCGTGCGGTCGGAATGGCATCGCGCTCGAGCGAGATGGGCCGAATCTCGTCGTCGGCAAATTTGCGGGCTAACATCTGCCAGGAACGTTGTTCGTTGCTGAGCGAAAAGTCCATAAAAGCACCTAACCTCGTGAGTGTTACTGGCGATCACTCGCCCGCGAGCGCCATCGGCAGATGTGCTGACCGCCGGAAGCCGGCGATCACTTCGGCGAGGCGCAGTTTGGCGTCGCTGTTGCCATTTCCGTTGTGCTGACAAACTCGGGCATCGTGGATGTATTTCTGTAACGGCATGTCGCGCATCACGCCCATGGCGCCGAAGATCTCGGCCGCGTCCTTGGTCGCCTTTACCATCATTTCAGAGGTAAAGATCTGCGCGACCGCCTGCAGGGGCAGATCAGGCAGGCTGCCGTCCGCAATCGCCTCGGGATGATCTGACGCCCAGGCCGCCCGCCAGACCGAGGCTCGAGCGACTTCCAGCCGGATCGCGATTTCGGCAAGCTTGGTTCCGATCGCCTGATGTTCGATGAGCGGTCGCCCTCCCTGCACGCGCAGGTGCGCAAAATCGAGTGCGGCTTCGTAAGCTGCACGACCTATTCCGACGTTCAGCGCCTGAAACAGCGGCATAGCGTTGCCTAGAAAGCAAGCCAGCAGCGCAGCCGCATCGTCACCGAGAAGATTGTCGGCCGGCGCTCGGCAATCTTTGAAGGTCACTTCGCCACAACAACCATGCGACCATGGTTTCTCGTGTACTCGTACGATTAGTCCAGGCGCATCCGCCGGAACCAGCAGCACCTTGGGCACTGGCTGCCCCGGTATTTTGACCGTGACCGTGAACAGGGCGGCGATTGGCGCGTTGGCTACGTAGTCCTTCACGCCATTGATGATCCACTCGCCACTAGCCGCCTTTGCGGCGACGGTCTCGAGCGCTACGTCGGGCGGTGCCGGGCGATGATAGTTCACGCCAAGCCGCGTGTCTGTTTGAGTTTCATGGTTGGCGAAGGCGAGATGGAAGTCGCCGTCGTTGACGAATTTCAGCAAGAAGCGTTCGCGCTGGGCGTCATTCATCACGTGGTCAAACAGAAGATGACCAAGCCACGAGGTCGTCGAGAGTGCGGCGGCAACGTCGGCATCGCCGGTCGCCAGTTCTTCGGCCACGATGCAGCAGGTGAGATGATCCGCGCCAGCGCCGCCACGGTCTTCGGACAAGGCCAGCGTGCGCAGCCCCATCTGCGAGGCCTGATCCATGAGCTGCATCGGCAGCCGCCGATCGCAGATTTCGAGCCGCTGAGCCTTGAGCACGACCGGCTTGATCTCCCGCGTGACAAAATCGCGGATCGTGTCGCGAACTTCCAGCTGTTCGGTGCTGAGGTGAAGATTGTACATGGCTGTGCTTGTCCGAATTCGATATTGTGAATTTCACTATTGCATGACGGCCGCCGCGATTGCGTCGCCCATGTCCTGCGTACTAGCCTTTCCGCCGAGGTCGCTAGTCAGGTGTCTGGCTTCAGCGATGACGCTGCCGATCGCTCGCTGCATATCGTCAGCAGCGGCGGTCGCTTTCGGTTCGGTGTGCTTGCGGCCGAGCCATGCCAGCAGCATCTGCCCCGACATGATCATGGCGTAGGGATTGGCGATATTGCGTCCAGCAATATCCGGCGCCGAGCCGTGGGTAGCCTGCGCCATGGCCTGACGTTCGCCAACACAAAGCCCGGGAGCGAGCCCGAGCCCGCCAACGAGCCCTGCGCCGATATCGGAGAGGATATCGCCAAACTGATTGGTCGTGACGACGACATCATATTGCTGAGGTGCCATCACAAGTTTCATTGAGATTGTATCGATCATCGATTCTTCAAACGTGACGTCGGGGAATTCGCGCGCGACCTTCCGGCATTCTTCCGCAAACATTCCGCAGGCCAGCCGGTAGACCGGCTCCTTGTGTGCGGCAGTGACTTTCTTGCGCTCGCGCGTGCGTGCAATTTCAAAGGCTTCGCGCGCGACGCGGCTAGCGCCTTTTCGCGTGATTACACGCATCGCAACGGTGATATCGTCATTCGGTCTGAATTCCGGCGCGCCTGCCACGACGGTTTCCGAATACAACATCCCTTCTGTGAGTTCTCGCACAAAGACAATGTCGACGTTCTTGTGGATTGACTTCAAATTGGCATAGGAGCGCGCCGGTCGAGCGGCCGCAAATAATTCAAACTTTTTCCGAATCGGGGGCATCACCCAGGTCGGGTCGTTACGCGGGTAGCTCGCATGTCCTATGGGTCCTAGGATCCAGCCGTCGAGCTTATGTAAAGCCTGTTCGGTCACAGTCGGCAACGTATCGCCATGCTTCTCATGCCCGGTTCGTCCAATCGGCAATGGATGCCAATCGATGGTCAGTCCGGAACGGGAAGCCGCCGCCTTCATGACCTTGACGCATTCGGGCACGACTTCGCCGCCGATATCGTCGCCCAGCAAAACCCCGATCTTCACGACCATTCCCCGCGAAAACTCGTCATTCACATTACGCAGTGCAAGATAATTGTTCGAGTCATTGATGACCGCCTGCCATTGTATCGAGCATAAAGGTAGAATGCCTAGCGCCGACAAAAGCAACGTGGGCGAGGTTGCGTTCGGCAAGATTGGTAGGCGGAAATGAGAAAATTAATACCCATATTCGCAGCTGCGGTCGTATTGGCCCTGACTGGTGTGCCATCGATCGCTCAAGATTGGCCGCAAAAACAAACGATCAGAATGATCGTCCCATTTCCTGCTGGTGGTGGCACCGATGTCGTCGCCCGAATTGTCGCAAAGTATCTATCCGAACGATTGCGTCAAACGATCATCATTGAGAACCGCGGCGGAGCGAACGGTCAGATCGGCTTACAAGCATTAAAACAGTCCGCCCCGGACGGCTACACGATCGAAGTCACCTCGGATACCCCGATGACGGTCAATCCTTGGATTTATAAGAACATTCCATACGACCCGTTGCGTGACTTCATACCGGTCGTTTCGTTGATACGGCTGCCATCGATGCTGGCGGTACACCCGTCTGTACCAGCGCGCAGCGTTGCCGAATTTATTGCGTTGGCCAAGTCGAAGCCGGGCGAGCTCACTTATGCTTCCGCCGGCGTTGGTAATTTTAGCCATCTGGAAATGGAATTGTTCTCGCTAGCAGCCGGTGTGAAGCTTGTCCATGTTCCGTACAAAGGGACTGGTCCTTCATCCATGGGGATGATTGGCGGTGAGGTGCAAGCCGGATTTAATAACGTTTCGACATTATTGCCGCACACTCAAACCGGAAAGCTGATCGCACTAGCAGTTGCCGAGCCGAAACGGTTGCCTGAGCTACCTGACATTCCAGCAATCGCCGAAACCTTGTCCGGTTTCGAGATGGCCCCCTGGGTCGGCCTCATTGTTCCTACTGGAACCCCGAAGCCAATCGTTGACCGGCTCACCGAGGAAACAGTTGCGGTCATGCACGATCCGGTCGTCGTTAAGCAGTTCACCGAGCAACAGTTAAGCGTCATGGTGCTTGAGAGAGATCGTTTTGCGGACCTGATCCGAAAAGACACGGAAAGGTGGGGCAAGGTGGTCGAAAGCGCAGGCATCAAGGCGGAATGAGTGCAAAATTCTAAGGTTATTGATTTCAATGGTGGGCGCTGTAGGGATTGAACCTACGACCTCTCCCGTGTGAAGGGGTTACCCTGTTTTTGATTGTCCTTTGCTTTCAATCACTTGCGACATGCTGCCTTAATTTACCACGGATTTTCCACTAGTTTTGTGCGAGGTTTCTACCTGGACACTCGCCCCGGTTCTTCCCCGGCTCCCCGGTTATCTAGCTCGCCTACTAGTGCCATTACCCGGTGTGCCTCAGTCCGCAGGACAGTAGGCTGGATCTATGCTGCCCGCATCTTAAAGGGCACGCAGCCTTCTACGCTCCCGGTGCTGCAACCGACGAAATTTGAGCTGGTGATTAAAGTTAGGCCGCAAAGGCCCTGGGGCTCGAAATTCCACATGACTTCCTCATGCTCGCCGACGAGGTGATCGAATGGCGATCGTTGTTTGCTGCACTGCATGAGTCCGCTTTTGGGGGGGGGGTAAAGCGGACATGCCCTGTTGCGGCGCGTTCTTCCCGTCTTCGGCATCATCCTGACCGGTTATCTTGCCGGGCGCTTCGAGGCATTGGGGCCGGAATCAGCCGCTGCTCTCAACCGCTTCGTGTTTTATTTCGCGCTTGCCTCATGGCCCAAGGAAACTCAGTATTTTCACCAGCACCGCCACCTGATGTTACAGGTCGGTCGGTGGCAACACCTCATAGGGTTGTTATGCCCATCTACCAACTTGAAGATATTCCAGAGGAATTTGTCACGCCAAAGCATTCCACGGCCTACGGCCGTTTGATCACTGGCACGCAAGTCGAAGTCGGATTGCTCCGATACAAAGCTGGTGAAGGAGCGAAGCAACATGCCCATCCTCATGAGCAGGTTCTCCTCGTTTTGAGCGGAAAGTGCCGTCTCACGCTTGACGGCAAGCCGACGATCATTGGCAGCGGCATGGCAGCGCTTATTCCTCCCAATACTCCGCACGCGCTGGAAGTCTTGGAAGATGCTGAAGTCGTCAGTTGTAAGGGTGTGATAGGTGGCGTTGGTCATAGAATCTAGTGTCGGCTTACGAGCTAATTGAATTGACGCCAACCAATGTCCGCTATTGGCCCAAAGCGGACATCCCTAGTTGCACCGCACATGACCCAAATAGCCCTGGATCGTGCGCGTATCGACGCCCTCATTGGCCAGCTTGTAGCCGCAGGCGTGGCGCAGCATGTGCGGGTGGATTTTCATATCGAAGTCGGCGACCTGAGCCGCGCGTGCGCTTCGGTGTCGTTGGTGAGTTGGTAACGCGAAGCTGATAAGCGGACATCAAAACTGCGCCGGAGGAATGCGTCAAATTTAATCCTGCAGGAATAATTTCCAGAATTTCCTGAATTTCCAAAGATACCTGTAATTTTTACTGCCAGGAACTCGGAACCAAAGCAATGCCGCTCTCGGACGCTGATTTCGAGGAATTGGAACTGCTGACGCCGGATTATGTCCGCTCTAAGCTGACTTTTGCGGGAGCTGGACTAGGCGCCACTGTGCCTGGTCTTGGCAATGGGATGATGTTGCGCGGCGACGTTGAGGATTGGCTCGCCGAACGCGACAGGGAGTCGGACAAACGAGAAGCTGACACTTTGTTTTTTAATAAGGCCGCTGCCTGGATGGCCGGGCTGGCCCTCGTAGTTGCGACCATATTTGCTCTATTGAATAGATTGGCAGGTTAGGGGACGCGGATGTCGCGGCTCACGCGCGGAAAGGCATTCAATACGTCGATCACTTAATCATCAGGAGCAACCATGGGCATGAGCATGATCAAACTGCTCGCGGCTCCGATAAGGAGTGTGGTGAGATTCCCCTTATTTCAGCTCGCCGTCGTGGTCGCCGTAATACTTTTTCTGCAGGCCGCCGATGACAAATCGGCACTCGGCCAGATGTTCAATGGCCTGGACAAACTTGTCGAATCTACCGTGGGAATGCTTTCGGCGTTATTCAACGTGAAATCCTTCACCAAATCATGGCTCACAACTGGCTTTTGGATTGCGTATGTCTACCTCGCCTGTTTGCTGATTCTGTCCCTTCTGCGGCTAGTAATCAGTAAGGCGATGGATTTTGTGGGGTGGAGTAATTTGTTTTACCTGAGAAACGCCATTGCGCGGGAGCGTGGCATTGCGGCCTATCGTGCCTGGGTACCGTTTGAGAGAATTAGGCCGGTCAATATTTCGCAGGAAAAATGGGAAGAGACATTTGCTTGGCCCGCTGATAACGAACCACCGTACCCTCCGCTAGCGCAACGCATTCTGAGCGGGGTGATAAGCTATGTGGCTGTAGTCCTAGTCGCTGCCGTACTGCTCCAGGTGTTTACTCCTTTTCCGGTCCTGACTTGGCTTGGTGAATTGACGAAAATATAGGCTGATTACGCTCGGTGGCCGATGAAGTTATCGAATCGTGACGGCCGGCCCTTTAAGCAGACAGAGATTTTAGTTGGCCTTTGGCAAGCGCAACGCGTATTCCAAAATTATCCCGGCCAGTAAGTTCGCGAACATCCGTTGGCGATGCTACAAGCCCGCGACCAGAGGCGTTCAGCGGGAGAGCCGTTGCTCCTGCGTATGTGGGCGTGAACCGACCAGCGCGGGCTACAGCTTCCTGTCAGAATTGTTGAGCCTCGGCAGTGGCGGTTCGTAGACTATGTCAGCCCGGCCAATCCGGTCAGCTTGCTCGGCAAGACGCAGATAAGCCTTCGCCAGATTCTCATACTGGATGCGGACTCGAGGGCTAATTTCACACTGAGCCCGAGCGTGAAATGACGCTGCCTTTGTTCGGTAGGAATCCCCGGTCCCCATCTGCGCCCCTAAAAAACACCCGAGGCAAGGGTACAAATGCCTTCCTTCGGAAACCGTTCCGTCAAGGGTATACTTTATTGCGCAGCCAACCCCGCAAGCAGGCAAACACGCTATCAACGGCGGCGGAACGCCGGCGCCGCCAATCTACCGCTGGCGAGCGGGTCGAGCGCGTTTTCCTGAATTGTCGATCTTGGGCCGCTTGTAGATCGTGTCAACCTGCTCGGCCAATTCAGCTAATTGCTCGTAATCTCTTGCCAAGCTCTCGAAGTGAAGCCGTGTCATCCTGTCGGATTCACCACTGGCTCTCGCCTGAAATTCGGCGGCCTTTGTCCGGTACTCGTCCCTCATGGACATTTGCGACGCCCTTACAAACGCAACTGCAAACGATGAATGCAAAATCCT
>DATLJR010000384.1:0-2580 GCA_035538755.1 Pseudolabrys sp. | reverse complement strand
ACGCATGATGCGTTTTCAAAAGGAGGACAATGATGGCTCAAGGCACCGTCAAATTTTTTAATAGTCAAAAGGGCTACGGCTTCATCGCGCAGGATCGCGGTGGTCCTGATGTATTCGTGCATATCTCCGCCGTCGAGCGTGCCGGCATGCGCGGTCTGGTTGAGGGTCAGAAGGTCACATTTGACGTCGAGACTGACCGGCGCAGCGGCAAGTCCGCTGCGGCCAACCTGCAGGCAGCGTAGCTGACGGTTTCAGCGTTGCGCCAGCGTCATCATGGCGCTGGCGTTTTCGCGCATAATTCGGAACGAAGCATGCCGGAAAGGGTGGATGTTGCTTTCGGCGTGCTCAACGCGAAAAAGAGAAGAACAATGCCAAGGAAGCCGGGACAGAATTCGGAATTCGTAATGTTCGACGTCGTCTATGAGGACGGCACGCGACGCTCGAACCGGAAGGTTCCGCGCACGTTGACCGGCGGCACCGATGGCGATAAGCGGGCGCACGGTTTTCTGATCGAACAGGACCGCGACATCGCGGAAAAATCCGGTACGCCGCCGGCAAATATCAAAAGCATCACGCGCTCGGGCGCAAAGAAGACGCGCGACCTGGCTTGGAAGAAGGCCTGCTAGAGTTGGTCGCGAAAAACCCGCTCGGTTGTTGGCGTCCTGCCTTCAAATCCTTCGCGCGAAGAATTGCTTGCTACCTCCAATCGATCCCAGCGGGGTCTTTGCCGGGGGTGGCATATATGAGGCGGCGCGAACTTCTGGGTATCCTTGGCTGGGCGGCGGCCTGGCCGGTTGCATCGAAGGCCCAAACGACCGAGCGCGGCAAATCTAGCGGCCTATTTTTGAGGGCGGCTCACCACGGCAAAGTTGCTGCTCACCCGCGACGAGGCGCGCCGGATCGCCCGGCCGCGTGCCCCGCTATAACTTGCCCCGCAGATACAGCTTCACCACGGCCCACATCGCCAATACGATCAGAACGCCTAACGCGCTGTAATCCGCAATGGTCATGGCGTGGCCGTGCCCATCGACAGCCATGCGTGGTCCCCACCGCTAGTTAATGCGTGACAATCCTTGTCGGGCGTATTTCGTTCCGCGCGGCTTTTTGTTCCTTTCGCCCATCCGTACCGCGATGAGGCGCGGCGGATTGCGGCGAACATCGTGAAGCTGTCGGAGTTAGTGCGGAAGCCTCGCGCTCAACAAAAACTCGGCACCATCTAGTGCGGCTCGAATGAGCACCGACCATCATTAGATCATCCACTTTTCGCAATTTCGCCGTGACTTTCATTTCCAATGATGACCCTGGGGAGGGGGGATTGGCGACCAGTCGTCGGCCTTGATTTAGGTCGGGTCGTCGGCGGCTGCTCTCAGCAGATCCATGGCCAGCTCTGTGCGAAGTCCCGATTGCGTCGGATTGAACCGACGTGGAAAGGGAATTCGTCGGAGCGAGCATCGTCGGAGCGAGCATCAACCGCGAGTCGCCGAATAGATGTGTAAGGAGAAATCGGGGGGAAAACGATGGACACACGAGCCGGGCTACAAGTGAATTTTGATGCTGATGAAGTGCGCACGCTTATTGCCGATTATCTCGGCATTGGTGCCAAACAAGTTACAGACGAAGCGCATTTGGGTGACGATCTCGGCCTTGACTGGCTCAATCAGCTCGAGTTGATGATACTGATCGAGGATGAATTTGCTGGCGTCGAATTTTCTGACACTGCTGTGCATGAAATCGAAGTCGTCGGCGATCTCATCCGGCACATCGAGATGTCGAAAAAAACACCAAGTGTCAAAAATCATCAAAATGCCGCGTCGACATTCCGCAGGTCCGCAGCTTAACGACCTGACTTCGCCGTGGAGCCCGACCCGCACGGCGGCCAAGCTGCTCACCAAGGACGAGGCTCTACCGGGCCGATTAGGAATAGTGTGACTCTGAAGATGAGCCCATGAGGCGGCGAGAGTTCCTCACCATTCTTGGCAGTGCGGCGCTGATATCTCCTGCGACCGGGGGCGCCGCCGATGCCTTTCCAAACCGGCCGACCCGGCTCATCATCCCACACCAGTGAGGCACCTGCTCAAAGAGCACCGCTTATAATTCCTTAAAGCGATAACCGACACCATACAGCGTTTCGATCATGTCGAATTCCGTGTCGCTGGCTTTGAACTTTCTGCGCAGCCGTTTGATGTGACTGTCGATGGTGCGATCATCTACGTAGACCTGATCGTCATAGGCTGCATCCATCAGGGCGTTGCGGCTTTTCACCACGCCGGGGCGGCTGGCCAGCGCCTGAAGAATCAGAAATTCGGTCACGGTGAGCGTCACCGACTCGTTCTTCCAGGTGCAGGCGTGGCGCTCCAGATCCATGCGCAGCTGGCCGCGCTCGAGCACCATGCTGTCCGCTTCTTTCGGCATGCTGCCGTCTTTGGGCGAAGAACGGCGCAGCACCACTTTGACGCGCTCGGTCAAAAGCCGCTGCGAAAATGGTTTGCGGATGAAATCGTCGTGACCCAGACGTTACCCTGACTGTCGATGTTGAGACCGCTTCCGCTATAACCCGCCTTGAACGTATCGACCTTGCCC
>DATLJR010000383.1:0-17372 GCA_035538755.1 Pseudolabrys sp. | reverse complement strand
ATTGTCGTCGGGATATTACCCGGCTTGGCTATTGCAATAGTGCTCTCGCTGCTTCGATTCATTTGGGGCGCCAGTTATCTTTCCGTCTCTCGATTGTGTCCGGTACCGGGCAAGGAACACACCTATGATAACATCGAGCAGTCGGCGGGAAGAAGCCCCATTCAGGGTCTTGAGATTTTGCGTTTGAATGGACCGTTGTTCTTTGCCAACGCTCTCCGGTTCCGTAACGAAGTTCGGTCTCTGCTATCCGGGAGCAATCCGCTCAAAGCGATACTCATCAATCTTCACGCTAACTTCGGAATTGATCTTTCGTCCACGGATGTGTTGTTGGGTTTGGTTGCGGAGGCTAAAAAAACAAATACTGAGATCCTGTTTGCTGAGCTTCAGGACCCGGTACGTCAAATGTTCCGGCGGTCTGGACTATTGGATCGCGTCGGAGCGGATCGACTGTTCTCGACCGTTGACGACGGCGTGCAAGATTATCTCACGCGACACCCGGAGGTTAGTCGCGTTGCAATTTAGGTGGGCTTACTGCGATTTTGTTAGTGAGAAGGTGCCACGCTCTCATATTCCCCGGTATCGCTTTCCCTCCATGGCCTTTCCAACTCCTCGGCGATCGTCTCGATGCGGCTTGTGATTTCCTTAAGTTTGCTCCTTTGGACCCAGTCCCGTCCGTTCGACATCTGGCCAATGGTCCGAAGTTCTTGGGCAAGGGTCTGGAGGCGAAGTTTTCTGTTAGTAATATCGAGACCTACCCTGAGAACCTCACGGACATTTCCTTGATCATCTGAAATGCCCTTGTTGGACCAGAACGTCTGGACCCTTCTGCCGTCGCGCAGCATGTTTGCGTTAACGCTGAACGCATACCGGTTTGGATGGTGCACTACCCCGGCCACAAATGTCGTCAAATCGCGACCCTGAAAACCGGTAAGGGGCGTCAGCGTACCTAGCATCGGCTTGCCGAGAATCTCTTCGCTGGAGTATCCGAAGAATCGTTGACCGTATCGATTTAGAAAAGTGATTTCGCCATCAGCGTTCAGGGTCAAAATGGTGGCGTTAACGTTTTCCATCAAGAATTTGCAACGGTCTTGGTCCGTTTGTTTTCGGTCCTCAGTTGGAGTTGACGGGTCGTTGGCGAATGCTTCGATGGGTCCTGGGACAGTCTCTAAAACCAGGGCCATGAAACTAGCAAAAGTTGCACGGATTAAAGATCGTTTGATTCTCCCTCTCATTGGTTGCTCCTATTTGCAGCACCGCGGGCGATCTCCTTTCAGTCTCACGTCGCCTGATCTTAGTTCAATAACGGACGCCGCAAAATCGCCGAAATGAACCCATGGTCATCATGGCGTATGCTTAATTTGGTTTCGATTAATCGCACGTCCGCTTTTGCCCCAAAGCAGACATTAATTGTTGCACTTCACATGTCTGCTTTCGGGGGTGAGGCAGACATGACCGTTTGCGGGAGTCCGCTTTCTCGGGGCGTAAAGCGGACATTCCTTTTTGCGCCGCACATGTCTGCTTTTGCCCCAAAGCGGACATGACGACGCGTTTATGGGACCATGGTCCAACTCGATTTTGACGCACACACCTAGACAATCAACTTGGAGTTTCACGCAGGCGGCGCCCGCATAAAGCACCGTCCTCGCTCCGTTGAGCGGCGAGCGAACTCGCCGCCGTGTTTGTACTTGCAACCTTTTTCGCCAAGGAGGCATGAATGAAAAAAATTGGCATTCTATTAATCGTGGGCGTTTTATCGCTCGGTTCAAACGCATTTGCGCAAACTGGGGCTTCTATAAAAACAAAACCTACGATTGTTTTTGTGCACGGGCTGTGGGCGGACGGTTCTTCTTGGAGCAAGGTCATCAATCCGTTGGTGGATCAAGGGTACAAAGTAATTTCGGTACAGAATCCCACCACGTCCCTTGCAGACGATGTGACGGCGACCAAGAGAGCGATTGACCGCGCCGATGGCGATGTGGTTCTCGTCGGACATTCTTGGGGCGGATCTGTCATTACAGAAGCGGGCGCAGATCCGCGTGTGAAGGCCTTGGTTTATGTCGCTGCGTTCGCGCCGGATAAAGGCGAAACCGCAGGCTCGCTGGCCGAGAGCGTTCCTAAGACGATCCTTCCGAGTTTCGTTCAGGATGCAGGCGGGTTCCTAACGCTTTCGAGAGAAGGGGTTGCCAAAGGGTTTGCTGCGGATTTGACTCCAAAAGAACAGGATGTGGTGTACGCCGTTCAGCAACCCGCTTCAAAAAGTGTATTCGGCGATGTTGGCGTCAATGCCGCGTGGAGAACTAAACCATCGTGGTACGTGATCGCGTCCGAAGACCACGCCATCAATCCTGAGCTTGAAATGAAAATGGCAAAAAGAGCCAATGCGAAAACGACGACTCTAAAGAGTAGTCACGTTGCGATGCTCTCAAAACCGAAAGAAGTATTGGCTGTGATAATGGATGCCGCGAAGAGCGTCAGTAAATAATTCTCACTGGCTACCTTGCCGTGAACCACGAGAATTACTTGGGTGAGCGCGGATACAATCGAGGGGGGGGACAAAAGAGAAAGAGGATGAATGTTATGTCGGACAACGCAGTGAAGACGCAGGAAGAGATGCTCTTTTTGGACGTTCCCGTTTCAGATGAGGTGCTAGAAGTTGCTGCGGGCGCCGCGAAGGTCCACGCCTTCACCCTTGGTTCCTGCACGGGCCTGTCTGAGTGCCCTGGTTGACTGGCTTAAGTGCGTATAAAGGCGTTTTTGGAGAGACCGCCGCAAGGCGGTCTTTCTGTTTGTTGCAGTGAATGAGTTCGCTTACGGCCCATAGCAGACATCGCTGACGTCATTTAGGCTGCTAATGACCGATCGATTGCCGACTCAAGTTCTCCAAAATCCCGCGTATTGCGTCGAGTTGTGCGCCGAAGCCCGTCCAGTCGCCGGATTTCAATCGTTCGATTGCTTGATGGAAATGATCAAGTGCCTCGCGCGCCTGTTCAGCTGAAGGGGCCGCCTGTGGCGTGCGCGTTGAGGCGCTTGGGGCGGTGCCGCTCTCGAAGAGCGCCGATAATGCCTCGGCAAGCGTCTCCTTCATCACTACACGATCGCCATAGGCTGCAATCACGCGCTTGAGTTCCGGCAATTGCCCCTCCGCCGCCCGCAAATAAAGTGGCGATACATAGAGAATCGAGTTCTCGATTGGAATCACAAGCAAGTTCCCGCGGATCACCCGCGAACCCATTTGGTTCCACAACGTGAGTTGTTGGGAGATTTCGGTATTCTGATTTATCAGTGCCTCAATTTGGAACGGACCGTAGACGAGCTTATCTTTAGGAAACTCATAGACAATCAACTTGCCGTAGTCGGGTGGATCGCAGCGCGCAGCTAGCCATGCGATCATGTTGTCGCGGCGGCTCGGCACCATCGGGAGCATGAGGAAGAACTCAGCCTGCGCCTCCCCCGGCAGCCGCATGACAATGTAATAAGGGGCCATCAGGGTCGTACCGCCGTCGGCAGGCTCACGTGGGGATTGCCAAAGATCCTCGCGGTTATAAAAAACGTCAGCCGCCTCCATGTGGTAGGCTTGAAAGATCTGCGCCTGAATTCGGAAGAGGTCCTCGGGGTAGCGGATGTGCGTCTGCAAATCCGGCGGCATGGCTGCGAACGGTTTGAACAGGGCTGGGAAAATTCGCTGATACGTCCTGGCGATCGGGTCAGCGGCGTCGATGAGATAAAAGTCGACAGTCCCGTTGTAGGCATCAATGACGATCTTCACCGAATTGCGAATGTAGTTCAGACCGAGCTTTTGCACCGGCTGTGCGTAAGGAAAATAGTCGCTCGTCGTATAAGCGTCCTGTATCCAGTACAGTTTGCCTCCGCTGATCACCAGATAAGGATCGTGGTCGAGGCGGAGGAATGGGGTAATCGTGCGCACCCGTTCCTGGATGTCACGGCGGATCATGATGCGACTGTCGTCGGTGATGTAGCTCGAAAGCAGCAGGTTTATGTCACCGAAGTGCCAAGCAAAGAGGTTTTTCCGAAAGATCCCACCGATAGGAATACCGCCCGTGCCGTCATAAGCCGCGTAGATATTGTCTTTGCCCTTCGGATAGTCGAACTCGGGCGTGCTTCCTCTGACGATGACGTAACTATTGGTCTCTTCCCCGTAATAGATGCGCGGCTCGCGAATCTCGGGACCACCAGTCGAAACCGGTGGAATATCGCGAAGATAAAACACCGGTAGTCCATCCGCAGTCTTGCGGGTAACCGGGCCCATCACCACACCGTTGCCGTGAGTGAAAAGTACACGGGTGTTTACCCATGTTTGTGCGTTTGGCGGCAGCAATGAAGATTTAAGCTCGCGGGCCGAGAGCATCACGCTTTGGTACGCACCGTCGAGCCAATAGCGGTCGATGTCTACGTCATGGAATTTATAATAAGTGCGGATTTCTTGCAGTTGCATGTAGGCATCCATCAGCGGCTGCCAATCCCACAGCCGTATGTTTTCGATGGTTGCCTTGTTGGACTCGATTGTCTTGAGGGTGAGGTCCTGTTCCGCCGGGAAAGGCTTCGCCGTGATCTGATGGAGATTGTAGGCCTGCTGGGTCAGCGCGATGTTGCGTTGGATGTAAGGCCTCTCCAGTTCCAGCTCGTTCGGTTTGACGAATACGCGCTTGAATAATCCTGGAATCACGCTGGACAGCAGGAAGGAGCCACCGAAGACGAGCACTACCGCTGCTATTGGAATTCGGTAGGTACGTGCCCTGACGTTCACCCACGTGGCGAATGTTGCAACGATTGAAAGCCCAACCAGCAGCCAGAGAACGGGCAGCCCCACATAGATGTCGGTGTAGCTCGCGCCGACCACCACCCCGTTGTCGCCATAAAGCAGCAGATAGCGGTCGAGACCGTAGGACCACGCCTTCACTGCAAATAACAGGCCGAGCAGCACAGAGCCGTGTGCGATTGCTGTCGGCGACATCGACCGGCGCTGAACTGTATATACGATGCCGCCGTGCACCCAATAAATCGCTCCAGCAAAAACCGCGCTCAAAAAGAGTGTGAGAAGCATCCAATTCTTGATGGCGATATAAGCGGGCAATGCAAACAGGTAGAAGCCGATGTCCTTGTTATAGAGTGGGTCGCTCGCACCATAGGGCGCCTGATAGAGGAACTGGAGGAGGATGCGCCAATTGTCGACCTCTCCCCAGGCAACAAGCGCGGCGAGGACACAGGCGCCAAAGACGATTACGCCAGGCCACGGCAGTTTATGGCGCGTGAATTCCAAAACCTCGGGCAAGGTCGAAACGCTCGTCGGTCTCGACTCAAACTCGGTTCGGTGCTGCGTCCACTCAGACTGGGCGAAGCGGAACGCAAGCGATCCATTCACCAAAAGAATTATGGCGGTTGTGATGAAGACGGCGATAAAAACCTCGGCTTCGGCCACGATGATCGTGCGGAAAATGCTAAAATAGCCGATTGCGGAAAACCACAGCCAATCGACCAAGAAGCCAGCGGTGGGGCTCAGCAGAGCAAAGCAGATCCAAAAGATAATGACGGCAACGAGGAGCGCGCGTAGCGCGCTTTGCCACGGCTCACGCCGTCGGGGTCCGGGAATTTGCATCGTCATAGTTTAATAATAGCAGAAGCGATCTACGCTCATTGCCCTATTAGTGGCCTCGATTCCCGATCGTCGCTGCTTGTAACTGCCGACGTGGGCGAATGAGGGAGCGTGATGTCCGCTATTGGCGCACAGCGGACATGCGCAGTGCATTGCACATGTCTGCTTTTGAGGGGTAGAGCGGACAGCCGCAGAACAAAACGGCATTACGCAAGGCTTTCTTGTATTTTCTTGAAAAACCCGCCTGCATAAACGGCTGCGTAAACAAAACGCCGTCCCCTAGCGGTCGGCCGCCAGCCATCCGCGTATTGATCTGTGGCGGAAATAGGCGGCCGTTCCGATCAAATGAATGGCGCAAGCTCACAAGACCAAGGCGAAAAAATCCGCTTGAGTTTGTTGGGGCATCGCGCTTAACGCCGCTCGTAAAAAGCCGCGAGCGCGGCAAGAGGGGGGAACGGCCCGGGACCACCCCAGGCCCGGGCCGTTTTTATTTTCGGAAAAAAACCAACGGATGGAAAACAACACGTTTAAGCACATCGAGACGCTCGGCCAGATCGCCGAACGGGTCCGTCTCGACGTGGCGATGATTGCACACCGGCTCGAAGCGTTGCAGCGCAACCTCGAAAACGCGCCGTCGCCGTGCAATGGGCGCGCCGTCGCGAAAGTGGTCGGCGATTTCGTGATCGATCTGCGCGACGCTATCGCGCCGCTGCGATGAGAACAGAGCAACCATGTCAATGAAAAGCATCGACCGCGTCCGCCGCGAGCTCACCATGGTCATCCATCGCATGGAAACACTACAGCGCAACATCGATGCACCGCATCAGTGCTGTCGCGACGCCGCTCGCGCCCTCGGCGAGCTGGCCAATGATCTGCGAGCGGCCATTGTCGTGATCGAAAACGCGGAGCATTGACATCGAAGGCGTGGAGAGAAAATGGCTGTTCAGCACATGTCACATTTGAAAAATGCACCGCTCGGCTTGGCTCTGATCGGCGCGGTCATTGGCCTGTTTGGCCTGTTTCAAATTTTCGGTGACGACGCCGACGTGGCAGAAGCAAAGGCCGCTGTCGTCAAAAGGCTGAAAGACCCGGACAGTGCGCGCTTTTCTGATCTCGTCAAAACCGGCGGCGGTTATATTGTCTGCGGCAAGGTCAACGCCAAAAACGGCTTTGGCGGCTACACCGGGGCGAAGTCGTTCGCGTATTTTGTCCTCTCGAAACACCTGTCGACGGAAGGCGAAGTAAGCTTACTCGCCGTGTGCCGCCCATAAGCCCGACCAACGCCAGCGCCAAGATCAGTGGCCGCCGCTTTGATCCATCGCAATGCGCCCGTTGCCGGACGCGCCTAGGGTTCAGCATTGAACCGGGTCACAGGGGGCAAGTAGGGCTGTGGACCCAGACCTACGCGGCGTTTTCATCGCCTTGATCATCATTATCGTCTTCGTCTTGGCAGCAGTGATGGCCGGGCATCACGTGCGATAGCATTGCGGGCCTGCAACGCGTCGGACCGATGCGCGAGGCTGATCACTTCGTCGCCAGCCGAAACGCTCCCACAGCGACAATTGCCACCAGCACTACGGCAACCAGTATTTCCATCGAACCATCGCCTGGCGAAAAGCACAAGTAACGTTCAATAAACCGCATCGGTCCGGTGCGGACGTTCTCGGCTGCAAATACGACCGTAGCTAACACAACGCTAATGGTCGCTAAGCAAGCTGCTACGCCGTCACAATCCATGTGGGCCACCCCAAGGGCGTCGTCACACAAAAACACGCAACATTAGTTAATGCCGGGGGACCAAACGAAGCGGCGGGAACGTTGGACCTTGGTCCAACGACGCGCGTATTCTTGCTCTGATCTTTTTGTGTTGGAAACAGGACAGGAACCTGCGCCCGCGTTTCGCGCGTTACGGCTTGGCCGCGCCTGCCTGCCTCATGGATGGTAGAAGCGAAGGCCTGATCAGCGCGTGCAGGAAGTGGACCTTGGGCCAATGTCGCGGTGTGGGCGCACCGATGGGCGTAGGGCGCTACCGCAAGAAACGGGTTTATGCCGCGCCCCGTCGCGCTCGTGGTCGGTGTCGTCGCGCTGCTCGCGGATCATCACCACGCGCAAGCCGTGATCGCGCAGAAGCCGCTTGAGCGCGTGCTGTTTTGCTGCGTTGCATGAGTCCGCTGTTGGCCCTAAGCGGACATTCCAGCACCGTCATGCCAATCTGATGATTGCAGCCAGCAAACGCAGACATTCTGCACTGCCGTCACATTATTTTTTTGTCCGCACCGAAAGCATGCCGAGTAAGAGAGACAGATCTTTCGTTTCATCGAGCGTCCAGAGCGCTTGGAGGATGTCGTCCGTCCGCTCCGCCGGCCAACGCTTGTCGACATTGCTCCGAAATTTTCGCTCGACGTCGGCGCGGTTCATTGGACGGCCGACGAACCCGGGCACGTCGTCGACCTCGCGGACGATGCGCTGTCCATTGGTGAGGATGGCGGTGATACGTATCGGCACCGTGGACGGACCGGTGCGTGCCGTGAGCGCCTGATCTTCGCTCACTGTGATCTTGCGCATAAAGGCGAGGATATGTGGATCACGAAACTTTCCAGATTCGTAGCTATCGTTATTGATTTCGCCGTCGAACATGGCCCGCGCCGTTATGTAGGGCAAGCTGTGATCCGCCGTGTCTCTGGTATCCGGCGTCCATTTCTGGAGGTCGCGCCCGGTCTGCTCGTAACCCCGGCGGGTGGTAGCTATTTCGACCGCCGCGATGCGGCCGAGATCGCCTAACTCCTTGGCGATCGCGACACCAGCCACGATCGCGGTCTGGGCATAGACTACGGCCGGATAAGGCTTCATGCCGCACTGATGGATCCTGAACGGAACGCCGCGCCGCCCGAAGGCGTCAACATCCACCTCGGTCGGTCCGGATATCAGCTGAAAGAAGCCCTTCCGTCCTTCGAAAATTGGGCTGGGGCCGGTGAGGCCGCCCCGTGCCAGCATGGCGGCGAAAACCGCGTTGCGCCCGGCTTCGGCGTCGGCGAACCCTTTCCAATCGGAATTGGTCTGCGTTCGGGTCTGTCCCATCGGGATATGGTCGTTGACGGCGAGATTGACGGCCTGCAAGAGCCGGTCGGGAGGCAGCTTCATCAGCTTGCCTGCCGCGAGCGCTACAGCTGGGAGGCTCAACACCGGAGGGTCCCAGCTCCCGATGTCGACGGCATCAATTAGCCGGCAGTTGATCTCATACGCGAGCACGACCGCAGTGATGAGTTCCGAGGCGGTTGCCCGTTCGGCCTCCGCGACCGCGAGACATGCCGCAATATGATCACTCGGATGACCAGCAAAGCGCCCGACATAGACATCATTCAAGTCATAGTAGCGGATGGCGGCGCCATTGGCGAATGTCGCAAGGTCGGGCGTGACGCGCCTGTCGGTGCCGATGACGCTCGAGGTGTCGCCCACGTGCGCTAGCGCGACATCACGGCAAATGCGCACTGGATTCTCATCAAACGCCGCGATCCCGCACCCTAGCGCATCAATGACATGCGATTTGACCCGTTCAATGGTCGCAGCATCGAGATCGTCGTAGCGTAGTCGATCGGCATAGGTGGCCAGCCTTTCGGCGAGCGGGCGGATGGTCTGCTCGGACGATGCGGCATGCGACGCCCGGACATGCGGCAGGAGGCCGCAAAAGCTGAGCGCCGTCAGGCTAGCTACGACATGCCGGCGCGGGATCCTGTCAAACATACACTGTTCCACTCGTTGGGCCACATTAAGCGGCGGCCCTATCGTTGCAACGGGATGTCCACTTTTGCCCCAAAGCGGACATTGCCTTTTGCGCCGCACATGTCTGCTTTTGACCCAAGGCGGACATCAGCGTCTCCCCAAGCAGCTCCAACCTGAGCTGACCGGGCGCTAGAGTAAATGGCGTCCACTAATTGCCGGTGGATCAGCGCGTGGCCCCAGAGACCTCGATGGCCAGTGGCGGCGACAAAGGCTTTTTTTTCTTCTTGTTCGGTGTAGACGGTGGCGGCAGTCCCGCTGAATTTGACGAAGCCGGCTCGGCAAACCTGAGAGCCTCTTGCGGCTCGCCGCCATTCATCTCACGAAGGCTGTCGATGTAGACCTCAGGTTTTAGCAAATTGGCTCCCGCTGGGGTCTTCAGGCCTATGTAAGCGGCAATATCATTTCCGAAAGTCACGCAGTTGTTCACGAGCGCGTTCCACAACGGCTTCTCGGCCTTCTTCTCGTGGATGTAGGCCGCAATCTTGTTGAACGCAGCAGCGTCCAACATGACGCGGTAGCGGCCGGTTACATATTTTTCTTCGAGATCGCCGTTACTCGCTCCGGTTTCGGATGGCACAAACAGAACATGCCCAACCGTCCAAGGAATGAGACTGCAATTTGCGCAGTCGTTGGCATCGCCTTTCGGATGCAGCCCGGCGATGTCACTCTCTACGATTTCACCCTGCCCATTCACCTCGCCGTAGAGCACATACATGTGGCCATAGTTTGCGGCGCGTCGCGAGCGGAATTCGACGAAGTAGGGCTTGTAAGTACGGCTCGGATTGGGAGGTGCGGACTCGGGGAAACCCGGAGCCCGGACTACCGAGTCATTTGCGGCAGCGGGGAAGGCCATCAACCCAATGGGGATGGCGATTGAGCTCAAGGCTACCAGAATATGAACGCTCCGGGCCAACCGATAAGCGCTCCGCATGTTAGTCTTTCGCTTCCATACGTATGAAACCAGCTAGCCGCTAGCTTGAATTGTATAGAATTCGGCCAAGAAGCGCTGCGTTAAAATACGAGCATCGCTCATTCTCCGGCACTGATGTTTCCCGGCAACAAGACGGGGAAAGGGCCTTCCTCGCCGCTGCTAGGCATAACGGCGCCGACGAACGAATGTCCGCTTTTTGGGGGTAAAGTGGACTTAGCCTATTGCACCGCAGATGTCCGCTTTTGACCCAAAGCAGACAATTTTGCAGTCGCTATTGGGGGTAAAGCGGACATGGGTTGGTGCACCGCATATGTCTGCTTATAACCCAAAGCGGACATCGTTTTCCAAAACGGTGAGGGCTTCTGGTGAGCTAGGCGGCGCTAGGTCGTCGAATTCCGAGCGCATTGATTGCGCGTTCCGCCATCTGCGCCGGATCTCGTTCGCCAGCCGCGCTTATATTGATGATTGATTTTGCAATCAGCTCTGTGATCGGCTCGTCTCGATCGTTGTTGAGCTGCAGCACAACGAGGGCACCCTCATAAGCCTCGGACATGGCCCGAATTTCGTCTGGGCCAAATGAGCCGTTTGCGATCAGTTTGTGTATTCCCATGAATTTGCTTAGTCATCCGTGACAGACATTTTGCCTTCGCATGCTTTGCACTCGTAAAAATATTCCACCTTTTCGCAACTGGTTTGCATTTCTACGAGCCACATCGGCACCTCGCAACGAGGGCAAATGGGATGCTTGGGAAAGACCTGCGGTCCTGGCAAAGAGGAAGCATGTGTCACGGGGCTTGCTCTACTTTCGATGGGCAAGACCAAAAATTCATCGCAGCCCTCGCAACAGTAGGTGAGCAAATCGTTGTTGGCCTCATCGGGGTCACGTTCACTACCAATCAGGCGCATCACATGACCGCAGCGCGAACAAAGAAGCGGGGCAAAACTTTTTAGCTCTATAAGTTCGGGTTTCATGACGCCAAAGCTACGGCACACACCTCGGGCGTCAATTCTGTTTCTTTGCAACCAATGTTTGTGCTGACCCGGGCATTTGGTCAGGCAAATCCTTTTGTGTAGGGAACGACGGTTCGCCTTTATGGCCATTTGGAACCATTGGCCAATTTGGCTGTTTATAAACTACTTGAACAGTCGGCTTGTAATGAGTAAACTACTCACATGATGGCTTTTGCTAAGGGAGGTACGCCATGGCAGATGGCATCCGTGGTGAGCGCCTGCAAATCATGCTCACCGGCAACGAGTTGGTCCTTCTGGATGATTTTCGATACAAGACGCGTATGCCAAGCCGCGCAGCAGCTGTGCGCGAGCTTCTAAAGCGCGGCCTCGCGGCCGAAGGGTTTGGGGCTGCAGCCTTCGGCGCCAAATCGGAAGACTACGGCCTTAGCGGCAAGATCCCGCCGGGGCGCAAAAGCCGATAACTGGGTTCACGCTCCGTCCGTGGCAAACGGCACGGGAACCTTAATGGCACAAGTGCGTTGGCTGTGCATGCCCCAACATGAAAGCGAAGTCCGCGCCCGAGCGGAGCGAATGTTCAAAGTGCGCGAGCTCCAAAAAGCTGACGCGTCAAAGGCGACAGCAGACTATCATGCGGTCGAGCAGAGGCTTCGCGATCGCACTCAAGAATTGAGGAAATTGCGGCTCTTAAGGGAAGCACACAGCAAACGGAAGCTTGTTCCTCATCTCGATGGTTCTGTTTAAAACATGCGAATTTCTTCTCGTACCAAGACTGTCCGAAATCGCGTCGATATATCCAGCAAGGAACTGGCGCGACATTGGTGCAAGTACTTTGGTACTTCCAAAGACAAAATCGAGGCCGCGGTCGCAAAGGTCGGCGACAATCCTGAAACTGTGCAGAAAGAGATCCTCGCTCAACAGTGATTGGGCTGCATTGGGAAACGAAACTGTCGTTTCACTCCGCGTCACGGAAAAATGCTGCCGTTTTCTAGCCAATGTCGGCTTTTGTCCCAAAGCGGACACGGCGTTTTGCACTGCAAGGGAGGGTCCGTTTTTGACCGATAGCGGACACCGAGCTTCTTAAAAAAGAGGAGACTGCGCTTAATACGCCGCGCAGCCTCCTCTCAGACAGGGCCACAAAGCCCTTCCTCCCACAATTCTGAACTACCAAACGCGAGCCCAGCCACGTAGTTCCAGGTTCACCACAATTATTTGGGGCGTCGTCTGTCAGAAGGAACTCATAGCCGGTTCACGAATTTTTCAAATGTGTGAAAAGACGCACCTTGAGCCAAGGGAGCAAGTTGCTGCTAAGGCTCCGGCCCCGTCGCCCAAGATAGAGAGAGTATGGACGCCCACAATGGACACCGTACTTTTTACTGACCACGGCATTGTGGTGTTGGCGATTACGTCTGCTGCCGCCGCGCTCCTGCTTTCGGCTTTAGGACTTGCAACGACGTATCAGATACGCTCCGACATGAAGGATCAGTTCCGGCTTGAGGGGGCTGAGCAACGAGCCGCTACAAGTGAGGCCGATACTTCTCGCGATGCTGAACCCAATGAATGGGCCTCATTAAGAGACGAATTTAATGCAATGATGCGTGATGGCGTTGACTCTATTGAAGATATGCTGGACGAACAATTTCGTCGCCGCTTCGGCGAATTGATGTACCGAACAGCCCGCGCAAGGCGCGGCAATTCGTTGGTGGCATAAAAACAACGGTGACATCATTGCCGTGGCGATCTAGACGCGACACAATTACGTAGATTCTCCACCAAATCGCCCGATAGCCTGAGCGCGATACTTCACGGTTTTAACCACGATGTTTGGGCATGCGGGACACTCAAAAGTTCGTCTGTCGTAATCCGGCTGATCAGGCTCAATACATGCGAGCCACATCTGTGACTTGCATCGCTCGCAAAACGGACGACCGATGATGCGTTGCTGGGGAAGTATTTGATCTTTTCGCATGCAACACCTTTGAGTGGTTGGCATGGCATACACACGAACAGAAAGTTCAATAAAAAAGAGTCGGCCAATGAAATAGCTCGACTCTCACTTTACAAAGAAGCGGACCCAACAAGCGTCCAAATACTATGTATGCGCGTTATCAACAACTGTGCGCGAATCGAAACTTCCATCTGAGTTCGACAGTAATGTGGCGACCGAGTTCCATTTTCGGAAACTATAACGCAAATCGTTTACTGTGATGTCCACTTGTGGCCCTTAGCAGACATCTCTTCTATTAGCTTGCCGAATTTTAAGTTCAAGGCGTCCGATGCGTTGCTCTAGAGACAAGCAAAACCGCAAACATAAGCGCGATGGCGCTCGCGATGACGAAGGTTACCTTGATCTGTGGAAAGCTCGGTGTCCGTCATTCACCGGCCTCCGATGTTAGTACCTAGCTTGTCTTGTCGCCGAGCTTGCGCGTTGGCTGCTCATAGATCCCGTCGCGGTGAGAATTGCGGTCAGCTTCCATGGCTAACCGAAGGTAATATTTTGCCAAGTTTTCAAATTCGACCCTTTGGCTATTATCGCACCGTGCACGGGCAAAAAATTCGGCTGCCCTAGTCAAGTACTCGTCCCTCATCGTCATAGCGCTCCCCGATATGTCTTTTGACATACCTTGTTCCTGATCGCCGAACGCACAGGGTCGGATGTAGTTCCGTAAGGTAAACAAAGAAAAAGGGCTACCAAAATGCTGCCGGCAGTTTGGGGATACATCGACATAAAAGCGGACGGCCTGACTTTCCCACACCTCGGCGACGGGGCCGTCGTTGCTGCGGCGCCGGGAGTGCTGCCGCTTAGGGATAGCAATCCTCATACACCTACCGAAGTTGCATTGGAGTCGTGTGAAAGCGCGCGAAGCAACCCGCAATTCGAATTCGCTTTGGATCAACGCACCACTTCGCCACGCACGTTGTCGGCCAGGACGCAGCGAATGCCCAGCGCCTTGAACCGATGTCTTGTTACTTCTTCTGAACCATTCATGTCGATACTGCGACACGCATCTTCGATCACGGTCACATCGAAACCCTCGCGTAACGCGTCTTCGGCCGAGTAGCGCACGCAAAAATCGAAGGCAAGGCCGGCTATAAAGGCTCGCGTAAAGCCGCGTTCACGTAAATATCCGCTTAGCCCGGTCGCCGTTTTACGATCATTTTCGTAGAACGCCGAATAGGAATCGATCTCGCGATGATAGCCTTTGCGCAATACCAACTCGGCATGGGGAATGTGCAGCTCACTGTGAAAATCGGCGCCAGCTGTGTGTTGCACGCAATGATCGGGCCAAAGGATCTGCTTGCCGTAGCTAACATCGATAGTCTGAAAGTGCTCCTTGCCATGCGAGGACGCGAACGATTGATGATCGCGTGGGTGCCAATCCTGCGTGAGCACCACATGCTGAAATGTTTTCGCAATCCTATTGATTAACGGTATGACCTCGTTGCCGCGGGGCACAGGAAGATTGCCGCCGGGACAAAAGTCATTCTGCACGTCGACCACAAGGAAGACATCGCGGTCGCCGATCGTCAGTAGATTAGCCAACTACCCAACTCCACTCCCAAAGGCATTGGTTGCGGTGTAAGCGCCCAGAACAAGAGTGGCAATGGCGAAGAGCGCCACGCCTCCTTATGGCGTTCTCTCCATTCATGACGGCGCTATGTCCGCTTGTGGCCCAAAGCAGACATCGGTATGTCCGCTTTCGGGGGCAAAGCGGACATAGGATCGTGCACTGCACATGTCTGCTTTTGACCAAAACAGTCGTTCGATCGCAGCGTCCAAAGTGCATTAACCATACTCCGCGCAATTTCCGGTGGCATTTATTGCGACTAACAGACCGCTCGTAATTTTCGTTTATTTCACCGTCCCAATTATCGCAAACCGTCCGGGATTTTGTTCCGTGGAGGGGGATGTTGAGAACGCTTGTCATTGGCGGTCTGTGTGTAATCTTGATCGGCTGCAGCTGCCCTGTGCCGCCACGTGAAACCGCAGCCACTGTACCGATTGACTTAAAACGAGTGTCGTTCAAGCCTGAGCCTGCGACAACGACGGTGAAGCCTAAAAAGGTTGGGATCTTAACAAAACCAGCGGCTGCCAAGCCGCCAAGCGAGGTCCGGTCTGTGGGAAGACAAACAAATTACCGGAATATGGATTCCAAGGCCCTGCCCTCTAAACCGCCGGCGACACCCGGTCCTGTCGAGAAAAAGACAACGACCACAATGGCGGAAAAAACAGAGGGTCCAGCATCCGGTCAACCCTCAGAGACGTCCGATCCTGTTCTGAACAAAGGCCCAACCACAATCGGTGGGAAAACAGAGGGCCCAGTATCTGATCAGCCCTTAGAGGCATCCGATCCTGTTCTGAAAAAAGCAAAAATCACGATCGCGGCAAAATTGGAGGATCCAACGTCTGCCGAATTTGTAGACATGAAGCGGGTCTTGAGAAAAAATACATTCGGCGAATCCTTCGAGTTCGTTTGTGGCCAGGTCAAGAGCAAAAAGAAGTCGGGTCAGACCACCGGCGCGATGCCTTTTCTATATCTGGTGCAGGGGGATGAGGCGTACATCGTCGATGGTAATCCAGACTCAATGGCGGCGATCGTGTATCGCGCCCACTGCACCAGCCTGAACTAGCGCTAGTAGAATCCGTCTACAAAAGAGCGTAGAGATGTCCGCTTCTGGTCCATAGCGGACATCCCTAGGTGTACCGCACATGTCCGCTTTTGGGGTAAAGCGGACACCGCATTTTGACGGCTCAAGCGGACATTTGCTCAGCAGATTTCGATTGGCTCTACTGCAAAGAAATGGTCATTCCGCTTACACTGAGGTTGGCCGCAAAACCGACCTGCCGTCCGCGCAACGTTAGCACTACGCCGTTTGAGTTCTGGAGCGTTGCTGCTTTTCCGCCGCCCGCTACCGCAATTCCAGCAGAGGCCGCCGAATAGGTTCCCGCGATATCCGCCGCAGTTCGCAGGTGAGAGGCCGTACCAACCAGGTCTGCTCCCGCCACTCCGATGGAGCCAAGGCTGACACCGCCGATTCTCAGCGGGTAACGGTGCCCTCTGAAGGTCAAAATGCCTGAACCGCCGCCGACGCCCACTATGAATCCGACGTTGGTCACTCTCATACGTACTGAGCCGCTCTCTGCAAAAGAACGAGAGGGCGCGCTCATGAGCACGACCGCCGCCATTGTCAAGACCGCAAAAAACCTACTTGCACGAACGAAGCTAACCATGAAAACCTCCCGGCCACATTGTCACGAGACTCAACTGTAACACCCTTAGCAGACATTCCAATCACGTACACCCGTTAGAATGTCGAGATAAAGATCAGAAGAGAGTTGATGGCGAGAGCAGTTTCGGCGCACGAAACAGGTAGATCAAAAGTTAGTGGTAAAAAACAGAGGCTTCGTGACGAAGACGATCAATTTCGTCCTTGACGTATAGAATTCGAGATTTGAGGTAGGCCACCATCGGATCGTCGATGGGCGCGTAAGTGAGCGCCTCGCCGATTTCTTTCTCGAGGGTCTTCTGTCTCTTTTCGAGTATCGTTATGTCGGTCTGCAGCACGGTGCTCTCCGACTCGGTTAAATTGTCAGTAAAACTATTTAACGAACTGTTAACATGGCTTCGGGCTGCTGGATGTAGCGAATGGGCCACAACGCTAAATCAAATGAGTAATGTGATGGTAAAGGGATATTGAATTGTGTCGGTCGATATCAGAAACCCCGAAAGTCACAAAAAGGTACATTACTGAAACCGGAAATGGTTTCCGCAAATGGGAGCCCGGGTTGTCGGTCGTGGCGGCGGGCTGAAGGGCAGCCGATCGATGGGTAAATTTCAACGAAATTCCAAACGTGAGCGTCCCGGAGCTCTGCGCTTACAGCGTTAGAATCAACGCGCGCGTAGGTTCCCCTGCTCAGCGGAACAGCGCCCAAATATTGCTGGGCGGATTGATCGGAACGTTTACCCTCGTTACTTCCGCTCGCCGTGCACTTGCTTCAGCCGTTCCAGGAGCGGGTCGACGTATCCATCGGTGCAGCGGAGCACTCGCGTGTCCACGGCCTCGTCATGTTCACTGACG
>DATLJR010000382.1:0-22802 GCA_035538755.1 Pseudolabrys sp. | reverse complement strand
CCAACAGTGACAGCCCGCAGCGGAGTATTGACATGAAATGCAAAATTCTAATCGTTGCCATAGCTTTAAGCGCACTCGCGCTGCCGAGCGCGGCACAAGTCAATCTGAACATGAATAACATCACATGCGGCCAGTGGCTTGGATTCAGTCCAGACGCACAGCAGTTTGTGCAATATTGGATGAGCGGTTATTACAATGCGGCCGCGAACAGCAGCGTTCTCAATTATGATCGCCTGCAGAAGAATTCCGCCAAGGTTCTGGCCTTCTGCAAAAAGAATAAATCCAAAACGCTTCCGACCGCGATCAAGGCCAGCGCTAGTTAACTGATTGGAAGACAAGGACGTGTCAGTCGGACGTGACAACGCACGGCCGGATCGGCTGCGCAATGGTAGTGTCCGCTTTATTCCTGAGAGGAGAAATGTCCGCTTTGGGTCAAAAGCCGACATGTGCGGTGCGAACCCGAATGTCAGCTAAGGGCCAAAGCGGACGTTTCGCAGCGCAACCGTCGTGACCACTTTACTCCAGAAAGCACACATTGTTGAGCCGTGCCGCCTTACGGGGATGGAACGAAAACAGCATGGACGGTATGAAAGCGCGCGGCGCTGATGCGCGTGTGCAATTTAGACCTCATCTTGCCGGATCAGGCCAAAAGCAGCATGCTTGAGAGTAAGAGCGTGCCCTCGGGGTAACGTCCGGAATGCTGACGGACACGGAGGTGAAGCTCATGACAAAACAAGAGTTCGATCGTCGCGATATTCTAAAAGGTGCTGTCGCTGGTGGTGCGGCAGCTGCAAGCGCAACAACTGCGATCGCCCCAGCCTCGAACGCACAGGCTCAACCGCCCGCGTTCGCATCCGCCACGTCAGAAGCTGCTGGATATGCGTTCTTCAATCTCGACGAGGCCGCCTTCGTCGAAGCGCTGGTAGATCACATGATCCCAGCCGACGAGGTCAGCCCGAAGGGTACTGAGCTTGGCGTCAACATTTATATCGATCGCGCGCTCGCCGGCGCCTGGGGTAAGGGAGAGCGCCTCTATATGCAGGGCCCTTGGAAACAGGGCGCGCCTAGCCAAGGGTATCAGTTGCCACTCACGCCTGCACAGCTCTATCGCGCCGGCATCGAGGCAACCAACGCGCACTGCCAGAAGAGTTACGGCAAATCTTTCCCCCAGCTCACGGAAGCACAGCGCGAAGACGTGTTAGTCGGCCTGTCCACCGATAAGATCAAATTCGGCAATGGGCTCCCGGTGCGCGTGTTCTGGACGACGCTCTATCAGACCGTGATCGAAGGCATGTATTCCGATCCGATTTACGGTGGGAACCGAAATAAAGCCGGTTGGGCGATTATCGGCTTCCCCGGCGTGATCGCTGTACATCGCGATCATGTGGAGAAATATCGCGGCAAACCATTCCAGAGCAAACCTGTCGGCATCGCGGATATGAGTTGAGGGCGTGCCATGGCCACAAAACTCAAAGAGATCGATGTCGTCATTGTTGGGTTGGGCTGGACTGGCGGCATTCTCGCCAAAGAATTGACCGAGGCCGGTTTAAAAGTGGTCGCGCTTGAGCGCGGCGCACTCCGTACGAGCGAGAATGATTATTCGCTGCCCAACATTCGCGACGAGCTACGCTATGTGGTGCGCCACGACCTCATGCAGAACACCGCGCGCGACACTATCACCGTTCGTAACAATCCCACCCAGGACGCGCTGCCGATGCGCCGGCTCGGGTCATTCCTGCCAGGCGAGGTGGTGGGCGGTTCTGGTGTGCACTGGAGCGGCCACACCTGGCGCTGGACCGACATGGAATTTAAGATCCGCTCCAATTACGAGGATCGCTACGGCAAGAAATTTATCCCCGACGACATGACGATTCAGGATTGGGGAATTACTTACGCCGAGCTTGAGCCGTACTACGAAAAGTTCGAGTACACCGCCGCTGTCTCCGGCAAAGCCGGCAACATCAATGGCCAGATCCAGGTTGGCGGCAATCCATTCGAAGCGCCGCGCGCGAGGGAATATCCGCTACCGCCGCTGACGCCCATTCTCGCTAGCGTGATGTTCAGCGATGCCGCGCGTAATGCCGGTTATCACCCGTTCCCGCGGCCCTCAGCAAATGCCTCGCAACCCTACACAAATCCTGACGGATCCAAATTCGGCGGCTGCCAATACTGTGGCTATTGCCAGCGTTTCGGATGCGAAGCCAACGCCAAGGGCAGCCCGCATATGACGGTAATTCCGATCGCGATGCACAATCCGAATTTCGAGCTCCGCACGCACTCCTGGGTTACCAAGGTGCTCAAAGATTCCGACGGCAAGCGCGTCACCGGCATCACTTACACAAATATACTCAGCGGCGAGGAATTCGAGCAGCCGGCCACTATGGTGCTGCTATGCGCCTACGCGATCAACAACGTGCACCTGATGCTGTTGTCGGGGATTGGGACTCCTTACGATCCGATCGCGCAAAAAGGCGTCGTTGGCAAAAATTATTGCTACCAGACCGGCGCCGGCGCCACGCTGTTCTTTGAAGGAAAGTACTTCAACCCGTTCATAAGCGCTGGCGGCTCCAACGCCACCATCGACGACTTCAATATCAACTGGGCATTCGACCGCGCGCCGCATAATTTTGTCGGTGCTTACAATGTGGCCGGCGGCTTTAACACCGCATTGCCGATCGGATACCGCCCGGTGCCGAGCGGCACACCGAAGTGGGGCAGCGAATGGAAGCGCGCGACGGCGAAGTGGTACCAGACCGCGATGACGATCAACGCTAGCGGCAGCGTGATGGCCAATCGTTATAATTGCTACGATCTTGACCCAACCTATCGCAACGCTTTCGGCCAGCCGTTGATGCGCATGACATTCGATTACAAGGAAAACGAACACAAAATGGGACGTCACGCCGCGCAGGTGATCAATGACATTGCCAGGTCGGTGAATCCTATCAAGCTGAACCCCGCTACAGCGCGTACCGATCCCTGGACCGTGGTGCCATTCAGAGCACTCACAACACCGGCGGCACCATCATGGGTAACAACCCTCGCGAAAGCGCGCTGAATAAATATTTGCAGAGCTGGGATTGTCACAATCTGTTCGTGGTCGGCGCTAACGTTTTTCCACACAACGCATCATACAATCCGACCGGTCCCGTAGGGGCGTTGGCTTATTGGACCGCAGACGCAATCAAGAATCGCTACGTAAAAAATCCAGGTCCATTGGTAGCGGCATGAGAGGCGCCTCACCTGCGGCCGTCGCAATGAGTTTGACGCTTTTGCTGATCGGCGCTGCTTACGCCGACGGTGACGCCGCGCGCGGTGAAGCGCGCTTCCAAGATTGCGCCGCGTGCCACAGGTTGGAGGCCGGCACCAATAATGTCGGACCCAGCCTGTACAGAATTTTTGAGCGCAAGGCGGCGGCGCTGGAGGATTTTCGCTATTCGCCGGCCATGAAGCGCAGCGGAATTTCCTGGACGCCAGAGACGCTCGATAAATTCATCGCTGATCCGCAGGCCGTGGTGCCGGCCAACCGCATGCCCTACGCCGGAATGGCGAACCCAAGCGATCGCGCCGACCTCATCGCGTACTTGGCGAAGATGTCGAAATAGGTCCAATAGCAACGCGATGCGCCGGGTCTGAAAGGATTCGTTAACTGCGAATGGCCTGATATCGGCTGATCGAATCGCCGTGTGGTCTCGCGATTACTGATCGCGCTTCGGGCGTAGCTTTCCAGAAAAATAAGTAAGTTGTTTCAATCGCGCCGCCTAACGCGCCATATGATGATCCGCGTCGTCCTTGCCGTCCTTACCTATGCGCTGGCAATTGCGGCAGCACCGCCGTCATTCGCCGCCGATATGCCTGTTGGGCGTTACTGCGAGCCCGCCGATGTTGCACCATATTTTGTTTCGAACGATTCTATGTCGGTCTCACATCCGACTGGACGAGCAGTTTACTAGCGGGTCGAATAGCCCCGCAGGAGGAATGTTTGGTGGAACTCTGGGCTTTAACGCGCAATATGAACCTTAGGGGATTATCCCGTTTCCACTCTGTAAACCAATCTCGCAGTTCACCAAATTCTTGGTCATGCCAGGGCAAACTCATTTTTTCGGAGAACCACCCAACGCCAAAACACCATCAACCTGAGCCGCTTTTTGTCGTATCTTGAAGAGTCTTCGAACGGCTTGGGTGTTACGCTCAAAGCAGAAGTAGAGTGCTGTCGCGACCAGCACACAGATCGCCACCCTCAGCCCGTAGGCCGAGAGCGTCTCCAGCGTGATGTTGTTGACCCGGTTCGGCCAGATCGTGGCCAGAATGTTGTTCGTAGGCCGGTGCGTGAGATAGAGCGTATACGAGAAGGCCGCGATGGCGCTCGCTAGGGGGGCTATCGGTTCCATTATCCGATTAAGAGAGGCATCGGCCAGTGCCGGAAAAGTCATGGCGATCCCAATGCCTATCATCCACTCGGCGATCCCCGGCTGGATTATTCGGAACCCGGTATCAAATGCGTGCGACTCGACACCAAGCTGCCAATACAGGCAGCCAATAGCGGCGACCAATGCGCCAGAAACAAACAGCGCCCATCGGTAACGCATGTGAACCAAAAGGCTGGCGCCAGCGCCCAGTACCCAAAATACGACGTAGTGGGTTTTTAGTGAGAAAAACACGACGGCGCAGATCAGCAGCGCGGCGTAGGCGGCGAAGCCCCGCGCATTGCTCACGATATAGCCCACCGCACCCGCGGCGATGTAGAACCAGATTTCGTAGGCCAGCGACCAGACGACGGCGTTGCTCTCAATGCTCGGCACCAATACCTCGTTAAGGCCGATCATATTGGCGATCAGCTCGTAAACCGGTGCCGTCTGGCCGTGCACTGCGAGGTCGACGGCGGCAGTAAACAGGACCGCTGGCACAAGCGGCAACCAGATACGGGTCGTGCGATCTATCGCATACCGGCTCAAGTCGAAACGTTGCTCACGCAGGCGCGATAAGACCTGCCCGCCGACGAGGAATCCGCTGAGCACAAAGAAGACAATAACAGCTTCGTGCCCGAGCCGCGTTATTGCGTAGAACGCGGCTGTAAACACATTTTGCTGATCGGCCGGCAGCTGGGCATATTCCCCCAGCACCTCTCCGCGCAAATGCCCAAAAAGCACCGCGAATGCAGCAAGGCCGCGCGTCAAATTGAGCGCTATCAGATTTTTCGCCCGCAACAAGCTCTCCCCATTGCAGAGACGAGGCTATCAACTGCTACGTGAGACTCGCAATGGCCCCTGAGAGAAACCGCGCGAAATAGAAATATATGGCCATACAGGTTCTCGTTGGGGCCAAGCGGGTCTGAATGTCCGCTTTTGGCCCAAAGCGGACATTCCCACTTGCACCGCACATGTCTGCTTTCGAGGGTAAAGCGGACATCATTCAGGGAAAAGCTGACTTGGGAAATAGGCTATGTGGTTGGCGTCGCAATCGATGCGGATGATGACCGCCGCTGCCGCCTGGTTTGACACGCTTTTTTTAGCCTAGGATGCTGTCAAAGAATTTAAATTACTCGGAGGAAGCGATGACCATTATTCCCCGTTATTTGATGATCAAATTCGGCGCTGCCACCGGCTTCTTCGTCGCTTTGTCGATGGCTGGACCTGCCGGGGCGGGATCGCCGAAAGTCGGTGACCCACCAGAGGCGTCCAATATGCGCCTGGTCGGCTTTAATGATCTACAAGGACGTTCGGCTTATCAGCCAACTATTCATCATCAGGGCAATCGCTGGATTGCTTATATCGGCCATCACGGCGGGACTGACGATATTCTGAAGCCAGTCAATCGAATAACCGGTCAGCCCGAGTTCAACGGCACCTCAATCATTGACGTCACTGATCCGGCGCATCCGACTTATTTGCGTCACCTGCCGGGGCAGGAGGGGACATACGAAAGCGGCGGCGCGCAGATGACGCGCGTGTGCGACGGCAAGGATCTTCCCAAAGGAGATCCCAATGCGGTTTATCTGCTCCGCACGTTTGGCGGTGCGGCGCACGAGATCTGGAACGTAGCCGATCCAGCAAATCCTACACGCGTTGTTCGGCTCGACGGCCTTAAGGATACCCATAAGAGCTGGTGGGAGTGCAGCACCGGCATTGCCTTTCTTGTGTCGGGCGTTCCGAACTGGCGCGTTCGCCGCATGACGGAGGTCTACGATCTCAGTGACCCAGCAAAGCCGATTAAAATTCGCGAATTCGGTCTGCCGGGGCAGGAGCCTGGCTCGTCCGGGCGCGTGCCGACGGAATTACATGGCATGATCTCGACCGGGCCTTCCGGCAACCGTGTCTACTTCGGCTATGGCACGAACAAAGGTGGCATTCTGCAAATCGTTGATCGCGACAAACTGATCAATGGTCCGAAGGCGCTTACCCCCGAAAATCTGCTTTTCCCGGTGATTGGCGAGATGGAAATGTCGCCACTAAATGGCGCCCACACGACATACCCGCTGGGTAAGATGACGATCCCGAATTTCTCCAAGGATAAATTTGCCAGTCAGCGCGACATAGTGATGATCGTCGATGAATCGCTGATCAACGAATGCCAGCCTGGCGAAGCGCGGCAAATGGTGTGGTTCGTCGATGCGACAGTCGAGGCCAAGCCGATGGTAGTGTCGAGCTATTCAGTGGACGAGGCGAGCGGCGATTTCTGCACGCGTGGCGGCCGCTTTGGATCACATTCTTCCAATGAGAGCATGGCTCCGGTCTTTTTCGGGAAGCTCGCTTTCGTGACCTGGTTCAATGCCGGTGTTCGCGCCATCGATATCCGCGACCCGTATCACCCGAAGGAAGTTGGCTATTTCATTCCAGCGGTTACCGAAGCCACCGATAAGCGTTGTATCAAGATCGATGGCAAAGACGTCTGCAAGGTCGCCATCCAGAGCAACAATGTCGAAACCGATGAGCGGGGTTACGTTTATGTAGTCGATCGTGCCGGCACCGGTCTCCACATTCTCGAAGTTACCGGACCAGCGCGAGCAATCGCCGGCTTGCCGAACTGACCCGCCTACACTGGGTGATACGATGAAACGCGTGGCAGCAGTGATCGCTGGCATCGGATTGTGCGGGGCGGCGGCGCTGTCCTTTTGTGTTGTGCCGGGGTTGCAAAATACGGTCCACGCAATGACAGTGCTTGACCGCGCCGTTTGGGTTGAGGGCAAATGGCCGTTTCCGATGGACCAGTGGGGCGAGGGCAAGGCATTCCAATGCAAAGCGGCGGACTGTGGCTCGGCGATAAACTTGTACATCCGTGCCAAGGTGGGCTTCTGCAGCAGCACCCTAGGCGTTGCCGACGACGACGAACTTGACCGCCTGAGCGACTTCGACCTTATGGAGGGCCGTACCGCACCGCTGACCAGAGGTCATGAGATCAAAATTGCCGGAATGAAGGGACGCATTCGTGCGTACGTAGTCACTAGCCTTAGTCGGCCGCGAACTTATGCATTCTCTATTGCGTTCAACAGTAATGATGATGCGGTGGTAGCGACGGCTCTGTTTGAGGGCGCGCAACTCGCAGCGATTGAATCGATCGTGATCCAATTCCTTAGCGGGGAGATTGTTCAGCGATGGGTGACCGTTACTCTGGGATTGTAAATCGGACATGCCTCTCGCGCTGACAAGTGTCCGCTCAACTCGACTGTGCGCTATACGGCTTTGGCACCTGATCGCTTCAAGGGATTCTGGAAAGACCAGTCGCGCCTATCCGAACACGTAGAAGCTTCAGGAATAGAGCGCTGCCCATCACAGTAGTTGTCGCGGCCACTCTGATAACTCGCTTCGACCGACCAACCTGTTATTAGCAAAATTTAAAAGGACACCCCGGTGCGGTTGTTTCCAAAACCCCATTCGCACGACCCCATTCATCATTTGGGTCCAAGCCATCTCCCGGAGCGTAGCCCCAATTTCCATTGTAGGCTGCGCCCTCCTTGCGAGCTTCTTTTTTGTCGAGCTGGTCGGTCGGCGTATTGGTCATTGTGACGGTTTCGGCCGACGCCATCGGAGTCACGGCTTCGAGCGAGGTGCACGCTGGCAGGACGGCGGCGACGGCGAGAGAGAAAATGGTGCACATCAAGAGCTTCGTCATGCGAGCGTGAACGCACTTGCATAATGGCGCCGCGAATCGGTTCATATCGCCCTCCTACAGCCCTAAAATAATTTCTCTCGGGTCCGTAATCAGCCCGGGCACCCGTACCCCCCGCCTATCGCAGTGCAAACCCCCCAAGTAAAGTTGGTCTTGTCACTTACCGTGCCCGCGGCGATCTCCAACGCTTCATCGGGGACTTCGAAGGAAGGAATGGTCTCTTCCTCAGTCTTCAACATAATATCCAACATGGCGTTGATCCTTTCGTCTCCCCTACGTACTAACAACGCCGCGGTGGCGTTTTCGACCCATTAGTTTGTGGGAAACCGCCGCCAGGGGGGCGAACCGGCGGCGGCCCCATTCGTCACAAACGTTTGGAGGTGGCAACACTCAAAATCGTCACCCCAGCAATATTGGATTTCGTGACTTCGCAACACAATAATCAAAAGTAAGTAGTCGTCCAAGGTCCGCTTTGGGCGGGTCTCAACCGGGCGCGTCTTAGCCCCCAGGCGCGCCCAATGCGGCGCGCTTACGTGTTGGCGCGCTTACGTGTTTATGAGTTGCTAGAGATCGGCATCCGCACGGGCTAAGCATTTGATGTCTCTAAGAATTGCTGGGGAGCTCGGATTCGCTCGACCCCGCCAGGAACACCCTGAACGCAGACAGCGTCATAATATCCTCGACGTTTTATTTACGTAGACGTTTCTTGTGACTCCGTCTTGGCTAAGGGCACTATTCACCGAGCGGAAAAGGGGCGTTCGCGCGGTTTCGTTGTGACTAGCTGGGCGACGGGAGCAGGGGGCATAAGCTCTCAGAATCTACAGGCCATGGGAGGAACTTTGTTTCTTCCCGTGACAACTGTAGCATTGGCGTTGACTGTCTTTGCCGTTGACACAATTACGGATCTGGAAATCGCAATTCCCGTCTTTTACACCGCGATTATCCTCCTCTCAGTGAGCTTTTTAAATAAGAACGGCATTGTATTCGTCGGCTTAGGATGCATTGCACTGACGCTGCTCAGCGACCTCTTGACGGCCAATAATGGTGTGTCAGAGGCGGGAGTAATAAACACCGCGCTCAGTTTGCTGGCGATCACAAGCACCACGTTTCTCGCGGTCAAAATTCAGTCGTCAAAAGTTGCAGCATCTGAAGCGCAATCGCAGCTCGCGCACGTTGTGCGCGTGACAACGCTCGGAGAATTGGCCGCCTCGATCGCCCATGAGGTCAATCAACCACTTGCCGCGGCGGTGATAAACGGAAATGCCTGCTTGGAGTGGCTCGCGGCTAATCCGCCGAATTTTGACGAAGCAAGGCGGGCTGCTGCCCTTCTTGTCGAAGACACGCACCGGGCCAGCCACATCCTCGCGCAAGTGCGCGCTCTCACAAAGGGATCGACTTCTGAAAAAGGTCCCGTGGAAATTAACAAAACCATACTTGCGACTGTCGCATTGATCGATGCTGAGATCCAACGGAGTGAGGTCTCCGTGCAGACCCAGCTCTCCAATCATTTGCCAATCGTCGATGGCGACCAAGTCCAGCTTCAACAAGTTATCCTGAATCTGATCCTCAATGCGATCGAAGCTATGAACTTAGTTGCCGCGGGACCGAGGGTCCTTGTCATAAGTTCGGCGACAAGCGATTCAAATGGCGTCCTCATATCAGTTCAGGACACCGGCGCAGGCTTTGCGGGGAAGAATTTCGACCGTATTTTCGACGCCTTCTATACGACTAAACCCAACGGCATGGGAATGGGCCTCGCGATTAGTCGCTCGATCGTCGAGAATCACTGCGGCCGCATTTGGGCGACACCAAATTCGCCACGTGGTGCCGTCTTTCAATTCACGTTGCCGAACGGCCGGGAGTTAAATGCATGATTGAGAATAACAATAAGCCTTTTGTATTCGTCGTTGATGACGACCCCCACATCAGGCAGGCACTGCACGGTCTTATTCGCTCAATCCAATTGAATGTACATACATTTGCTACAACAGAAGAATTCCTAAATTTCGAGCGGCCCGAAGCCCCTGGATGCCTCGTACTTGATGTTAGACTCCCCGGCCTCAACGGGCTCGATTTCCAGCACGATTTGCAAAGATTAAAGATCGATCTCCCGATCATCTTCATCACCGCACATGGTGACGTTCCGATGTCCGTTCGAGCCATCAAGGCCGGTGCGATCGAATTTCTGACTAAGCCGTTTCGGCACCAGGACCTTGTCGACGCGATTAACGTAGGAATTGAACGAGATCGGTCCCATCGCCAAGCGATGACGAGTCTTAGGGAACTACAAAGTCGTTTTGTTTCGCTCACACCCCGCGAGCGGCAGATTATGCACAAAGTCACTGGCGGCGGGCCGAACAAACAAATCGCCGCGGAGCTCAAGCTCAGCGAGTTCACAGTCCAAGTCCACCGCAGTCACGTCATGCACAAGATGAAAGCCAAGTCATTGGTGGATTTAGTCCGGATGGCCGACAAACTTCAGGATTGCGCTAAAACGGCGTAGCCACGACAACGACACCCGTGCCACCCGTTTGATCGAAAATCGGCAAGTGCCGGCGCAGGCTTACGCGCCTCCGGCTGATTTCAGGATTACGTATCTACGGTGAATATCGCCCACCGTCACGATTTTGCAACACAACAGCCAAGTTATTGGCGCATATGGTCGGATTTGCCGAAGGGCGCCTAAGCAGTTAAGGAAAACACGTAGACGACTAACAGAACATTGTAATCGTCCCCCACCCGCGAACTGCCAACAATTGCTTGTTTTAGAAGTGGCAAACGGGGGATGTCATGGGGGACTCGTCGCGGCGCTTGCGGCTTTATGCCGGCGTTTCGCTTTCAGCACTTGTTCTTGTCCTGAGCGTAGACGGTTCCGCAAGAGCCGAATCGAATGACCAGGAGGTCAAAGCTCTTAAAGCTCAGGTCGAGCAGCTCACGCGCACCGTAAATAAATTATTGGACGCGCAGGCGCAAAACGCTGCCGACGCCAAGGCCGCGAAAAAGCAGGCAAGCCAAGCGGAGGCGCAGGCGCAGGCCGCACAAGCTAAAGCGACTGCGGCTGATGCCAGTGCAAAGTCGGGTCAAGTTCCGGTGAAGGCCGGAGTGTGGGATGTAGACACTTGCAGCGGCCACAGGTTCCTTGAACACAAGATTGGCAAAGATCTCACGTTTTATACGCACTGCGGAGAGATCACCCTTTACGGACAACTCGACGTTTCGTTCGACGGGGCGACGAAGAATGCCAAGTCGGGTCCATTTTTGCCGGACGGCACGGGACCGGTCGGAAATTTCGGCTGGATGCCTGACATTTCGACCAACATTTCGTATTTGGGCGCGCGTGGTTTCCAACGTCTCCCCCTGTACAACTTTAATTTTGTCTATCAGTTCGAAGCTGGTATCGACATTTCAGTGACGCCCGGCATTCGACAATCCAACAGCAATCTGAGCAATTCGGTTAACGGCGCCCTATTCAGCCGGAACAGCTATATCGGCCTCGCATCATCGGACTGGGGTGCCATCAAAATCGGCAAGACCGACGCGCCCTACAAGAACTCGACCGCTGCGTTCAATCCGTTCGTCGGGACATGGGGCGATTACGCGGTCGTCATGGGCAACACGGGCGGCGACAATCGTGTCGAGTTCGGCACACGGCTAAGCCATTCGATCTGGTACGAATCGCCGAAAATCTACGGCTTCCAGTTCAATGCGCTGTACTCACCGGGCCAGAACCGCGACAATAGCACCACCAATCTCCCTTCGGGTGAATCCGATTGCGCCGGCGGCAACGATCCAACCAGCGGCGCAAACCCGCTTATCTCGTGCAGCGATGGCGCGTGGAACAATGTGGTGAGCGCCAATCTCAGTTACACAAACGGCCCGCTCTACATGACCGGCGCCGCTGAATGGCACCAAGCTGTCAACCGCCAGAGTGACCTTGCGGGCGCGTATGGCGTTCCGCTCATCTTTGCGCCGCAAGACTGCTCGGCGTTTTTCACGGCACCGGGTGCTGTTGACGGCAATCTCGCACAACAACAATGCCTTCAAGATGTTGCGAACGAGTGGGCCGCCAAGGGCGGTATCCTGTACACCTTCCCGACCAAGACCACGGTTGGTGGCATCGTTGAATACATGCATCGCGATGTCCCGGCGGATCTGGCATTCCAGAACGAACGTACGCGATGGGGCACTTGGCTTGTCGTGAGCCAAGAGCTCAACCCCCTGGACAGCGTGTATTTCGGCTGGGCGCACGCATTCCGCTCGCCCGGTAACCCCGGCCAACACAACGACTCCACGCTCGTGACCGCCAACGGCGCTACTTTTGGCCCTAACCAAAACCAAGCTGACATGGTGACCGCTGAGTGGAAGCACAAGTTTTCGGAAAACTTGATTTGGTACAGCATCGTGGCGGCAACCTTCAACGGACCTGATGCCCATTACGATCTTGGCGCGGGCGGACGCTCGGTTACCACCGATTGCCATGACGCCATTGCAGCGCCTGGCGGCCTCACCTCCAACGCGCACTGCTGGACGGGGACAACGCTGGTGGGCGTTTCCACCGGTCTGCAATGGAGGTTCTAAAATCGTGTCGACCGATTTTGAACCATGCGCGAAATAACGGCGTTGCGTGAGGGAAACACATTTGTGATCGCGCCCTAGAACTTTGAGAATCCCGGGAGGAGTCCTATATCAACAGCATCACGGTTCCCCGTGACCGTGCAGGCGTCCAACGCAACGCGCTGGGGCCAACTTGTGTTCGGCATCATCTGCATGGTGATGACGGCAAACCTGCAATATGGCTGGACGCTTTTTGTCAGTCCCATCGACAACAAATATCATTGGGGCCGCGCGTCAATCCAGGTGGCCTTCAGCATCTTTGTGTTGGCCGAAACTTGGCTGGTGCCCTTCGAAGGATATCTCGTCGATAAGTTCGGGCCAAAATTGATGGTCAGCATCGCTGGTGCCCTGATCGCAATCGCCTGGGCAATGAATGCCTATGCGGATTCGCTGACACTGCTCTATTTGGGCGCGATCATAGGCGGCGTAGGGGCAGGCGTCATTTACGGCGCCAGCGTCGGAAATGCACTGAAGTGGTTTCCCGACCGGCGCGGACTGGCCGCCGGTCTAACGGCCGCTGGTTTCGGTGCTGGTTCTGCGCTTACCATCATTCCCATAGCCAATTTAATTAAGGCAGACGGCTATGAAGTGGCGTTTCTTTGGTTTGGACTTGGGCAGGGCTTGGTCGTGATGCTCGTCGCACTGTTGTTACGGGCGCCAGAGGCGAGCGAAATCCCGGTGCCTGCCACTCCTACGGTTCAACAGACCCGGCGTGACTATCGTCCGCGAGAGGTGCTCAAGACGCCGGTATTCTGGGTGATGTACCTCATGTTCGTCTTGGTTGGCGCCGGCGGTCTTATGGCAACCGCGCAGCTCGCGCCAATCGCCAAGGATTTTCATGTCGACAACATTCCCGTCTCGATCCTCGGGTTGACGCTGCCGGCCCTGACATTCGCATTATCGATCGACCGGGTACTCAATGGCATTTGTCGGCCGTTCTTCGGCTGGGTGTCAGATTCCATCGGCCGCGAGAACACTATGTTCATTGCCTTCACGCTCGAAGGCATTGGCATCTACGCTCTGCTCCTGATGGCAGGAAACCCGATCTGGTTCGTTGTGTTGTCGGGTGTAGTGTTCTTCGCTTGGGGGGAGATCTATTCGTTGTTTCCGGCGACCTGCACCGACATCTATGGAAGACAATTCGCAACGACGAACTACGGTATGCTTTACACCGCGAAGGGCACTGCGTCGCTACTAGTGCCACTTGCCAATGTGCTCACTACAGCGACAGGGAGTTGGCGCGCCGTTTTTGTCATAGCCGCGATCATGAATATCGTCGCCGCGGTCATGGCGCCACTAGTACTCAAGCCGATGCGCATTAAAACAATGGCCGCAGGCTGAGCGCCCCGTCGTTGGCAGTCAGGAAACGTTTCTCAATCAGACACGGCTTTTGAACTATCGGGGGCCAGCGGAATTTCTTTAGGAGCCATGCCGCGAAGGTGGTCAGCGTTGCAGAATGCGCTAGCAGTAGCGAAAAGGGCACGCCGGTGAGTTTGTATCCCAAAACCCGAGCGAGCGACGCCACTTGTAGTTAGGTTCCCAGTGACTACCGCCTGGGGCGAAGCCCCAATTTCCAAAGTAACCTGGCGGTGGTGTTTGGGGAAAACCGAAATAATTGAAATAATTGTTACTGTTGTTACGGCTCTCTAAATGTTTTTTGCCCAACTGGCCATTGGCGTAACTCATCCCCATCGGCGTCTTTGCAGTTGTCTTAGCTGGTGTGATGACAGCGACAACGGCCAAAAAGATGCCGTACATCACAAGCTTGGACATATGAATGCGAATGCTCTCTTGTTGCCGCATCCTGTGGTTAGTGCCCTTTCGTGAACGTTCTTTGAACGGTGCCATGGTGAATTCCCCAAAAGGTACGGCGCACTGAAAAGGCCAATATATCACATTCGGGCATGGGGACCGCAGTCCCTCCGACAGTTTCACGCTCAAGTGCTGAGCGAGCGCAACTATCTAGAAAAGGTAGTGAAACTCGTGCGGCCCGTGTTTTGCCTTCAAAAGCGGACGTTGTCGATAGTGAATGGGAACGCCGCCTTGGGCCAGTAGCGTACATGTGTTGTCGTACGCGATCATGACTTCGGTAGACAGACCCACCCCAAATCTGTCCCGCAATGCGGGGCAGATTTTAGACAAATCACTTGTCGCCTTCCTAGGGCGCACTTCTATTCTGTGTCCGTCGCGCCCAAGGAGGTGCTCGTGCGCCACATCCATCTTGTTGGCAGCGTGCCGTTAGCCGATGCACACGAAGTATTTGCGACCGTGAGCGAGGCCCTTGGCCCTTATCTCAAACGCATTCCAGACGGCGAGACCGGCGACCGCTCGGACTGGATCACTTGGCTGGAACCTGTTTTTGCTAATAACCCGGCGCTTGAAAAGTCCGATGAATTGTTTCGGATACACGCCACTGGCACAGCCCGTATTCGTTACCACCTGAAGCCTGGCAAAAATGTGCTCGATGTTGCGTTCGACAACTTGTTTTATGCAGACGTGGCAAAGCAGTCTTACGCGGAGTTCGCGGCGCTCAAACGGGCCGGTCGAATTCGCCGCAACGTGCGCTTTCAGATTGATCTCGTTCCGGCCCATTCGGTAATTTGGCTTTTCCTGCAAGACGATCTGCACCGGCCGCTTGATCCTGTATTTAATGAGGCGCTTAAGCACGAGATCGATAAGATCGCCGTCGGCCTGCCGCACGATCAGATTGCCATCCAATTCGACGTCGCATCGGCGGTGTTTGCACGACTGCAACGCAACGAGCCGAATGCCTACGGTCAGTCTCGCGAAGATATGTTGAGATGCTTTTCCCGCATCTTGACCGACCTTGCCGAACGTGTGCCAGCCAACATCGAACTGCTGTTCCATTTCTGTTATGGCGACTCCAACCATAAGCACGTCGTCGAGCCCATCGACATGGCCGATATGGTTGATGTTGCCAATCGTCTGGCGGCGGACATCAAGCGACCAATCAATCTCATTCATATGCCGGTGCCGCGCGATCGAACGGACGACGCCTATTTTGCGCCACTAACATGGTTGCGGTTAAAACCAGAAACCGAGCTAAGTCTTGGACTGGTCCATTTTACTGATGGCGTCGCTGGGACGCGGAAGCGACTGGCGACCGCCGAGCGGCATGTCAAAGGCTTTTCAATAGCGACGGAATGCGGCTTTGGCAGGCGCGACCCGTCGACCATTCCCGGTTTGTTACGTATCCATGCCGAGGTTGCCGGCTAGTCCAATGTCCGCTTTGGGTCAAAAGTAGACATCTGCGGCGCACAAGCGAATGTGCCCGCTTATGACCCAAAGCGGACTTCGGGTGCAAGTTTGCTTCGCGGTCAGTCAGCAAGCCAGTTGTAGAATCAAAAATGCGATTATGTCGGCGCGCCCATACATAAAAATATGCAATGGCATCAACTTCAGTCGGAAAAGCTATCTGATCTTTATTTCGCGACGGCTTGGCGCTTGGCTAAGTCCCAAAAAAAATCCGAGTAGCTAGCGCTTTGTGCTTTTTGCTCTTGGCACCTTTACCGGACGGCTCTTTCATTCGGGACGATCGGACACTTTAGCACGGGGAACAGGAGGCATTACGATGAAACGGCTCACTCCCTTGTTGATTGCAGTCGCAACGCTGGTAGGCGTTGTTGCTTTCACGGCGCGGGCACCTCGACACGCTGCGGCTCAACAACCCACGTCGACCTTCGTAACTGAAATTCCCTCTGGATACCGAGACTGGAGGTTGATCTCCGTGGCTCATGAAGAAGGCGACCTTCACAGCTTTGCTGTCGTTTTGGGCAATGACGCTGCAATCAAAGCTTACCGCGAAGGAAAACCATTGTTCCCGGACGGCGCGATCATTGCCGCCTTGCACTATCGTCACGTTCCGTCCCAGGAAAATAATAAGGTCTTTGGTCGTGACCAATCTTTCGTACCGGGTCCCCCCACGAACATTCAGTTTATGGTCAAGGACTCAAAGAAGTACGCCGCGACCGGTGGATGGGGATTTGGTCACTTCCAAGATGGAAAACCTTCGACCGACGGGCCGTTGATGGACAGTTGCTTCGCCTGCCACCAGCAGGTGAAAGCTCGAGACCTTGTCTTCACGCTTTACGCACCATGAAGCATGGCCCGCCTCTTTTGAAAATGTCGCCCTTAGGCGAGAGGTGCGCCGATGACAAAGGTGCGGCCCGCGGTCCGCGTGTTGCCGGCTACTGGCCCCTAGCGGACATCGACGCGTGCACTGCGCATGTCCGCTTTTGATCCTTAGCCGATATTGTCCGCTTACCCCGCCCGGTCAACGCGCGCAGCGTAACATCCGGGGGCAGCAAAATGGATGTGCAGGTAGTCTGCAGCCACGTTTGCGAACTGCCGCTCTATCGCCGCTTCGACGTCAGTGCCTTCGACGATTTCCCAGCCCGTCATCATCCCACTGGCATCAAAGCCGCGCACGGCGAGCGTGCGTTTGCGAAGTTGCTCCGGGACCTCCCCGACAGCATCGAAGGTTTCCTCGCCGCGGCGAATGTAGATGGCAAACCTCATACGGTACGGTGACGCAACGGCGTGGTGCTCATAGTTGACGAGGATTAGCTCGTCGCCGGGCTTGGCATCGGTAAGGCTGATGCGGCAGGGGCGAGGCCCGTCGGCGATCCGGCGGACAGCACCTTGCGCGGCTAGCTCAATATCTGAGAGCGCAAAAAGATGATCGAACTGGTGGGCCTCCAGGCCGCGGATACGAAAACTCATAAGTGACCCCCGTTGCTCAGATACGAAACAGGATGGCTGAACTGAGGACTTGGGCCCACCCGATTTCTGCGCCCGGTTTTTAGTGGCCAAGTGGCTTGGGGCGCAGAAAGTCGTGGTCCGCTCCTGACCCAAAGCGGACATTGGTCGTTGGTGCGCCGCCTTTGCAAGCCGGAAAAATCGAATAGGCATTGCAAGTAGAGCGAAGAATGCGTGTTTGATAGCCAGAAGTCGCTCACGCTTGGCCCACCCAAAATAGAAATCGACGTCAATTGAGCCATCGGGCCGGCGTCGGACCTGCGGACCGGTCAAATCGTTGATGTCATGCAACCAATATTCGTCGTACCAATTCGGATTGACCTGAAAAGCTGTCATCGCATGTTCGAGGTCCCAGGGGAGAGAGTTTTTCGAAGACATGGCGTGCTCCTTTGAGGTCGAAGGAAACCCGCGATGGGCCTCCTTTTGTGTCCCAAAGGATGGATTACGGCATGCTCGTTCGCGGGAGCCACCCGATAGCCATAAGCAACAAGGCGTTTGAGGCTTCTTGAGGCGCTCATTAGGTCGCCGGCCTAGGTTCTCAAATGTCCGCGAATGGCCTTTAGCGGACATTGACCATTGCACTGCACATGTCCGCTTTCGGGGGTAAAGCGGACATGCCCTTCCGCGCTGCATATGTCCGCTTATGACCCAAAGCGGACATTCACCCGCTATAGGTCAGGGCCACATAGAGCACACCTTCGTTGTCAAAAATACCAAGCTCTTGCATGCCCATTTTTCGATGCGCCTGGAGTGAGGAAGGGTTGTCGGCTCGCACGAAAAGCATGGCCGGTCGCCCAGAGAGATGAACTCTCAATTTTTTGAACATCGCGTTGGCAAGCCCCTTTCCACGTTCGGCTTCCGCGACGCAAATAGGTCCATAAAGGTAGCAATCGGGCGGCGCCGGAAACGCGCGTAACATTGACTGAATGATCGCCGCCGGATCTTTCAATCCGAACGTAGTCCGCAGCACATAGCCGACAATCGTGCCTTCGCGTCGGCAGACCACGAGTGATTGCTCATCTACGGCTCGCTGAAACCAGTCCGTACTGAAGCGCACAGATAAAGTGCCGCCATTGGGGGCTAGATTGGCTTCCTGAAGCGTGAGGATACCCGGGATATCTTCCGAGGTGCCAAGAACGATTTTCTCGTCGGCGGTCATCAGAGGTAGACTACGCACTCCTCAGAATGTTCGCTATTGGCCCAAACAGCAAGGCACCGCAGATCGCGGCATTAATCGCGCGCTATGCGATGCCGTCGATCTTTGAGCTTCGTGAGTTCGTCGCAGCTGGCGGTCTAGTGAGCTATGGTTCGGATATAACAGATTCGTATCGGCTCGCTGGCGTCTACGTCGGGCGTGTCCTGAATGGCACGAAACCCGCGGACTTGCCGGTGCAGCAGGCAACGAAGGTCGAGTTCTACATCAATCTGAAGACCGCCAAAACCCTCGGCCTCACCGTGCCTGCCGCACTGCAGGCGCGCGCGGACGAGATGATCGAATAGCGGACAAAATGTCCGCTGTTGGCTCGAGGCGGACATGCCGGTTTGCATTGCAAATGTCTGCTTTTGACCCAAGCGGGCACTCTAAACGTCTCCTACCCCTTCCGAGCATCGCAAACGATCGCTACCATCGCGTGTCCAATCCTCCGGCACATTCAACGTCGATAAGAATGTACGAACCCGCGATGAAATTCGACGGACTCGTTCTATCTCCTCAAAAAGAGGTTGTTCGCATTTTTTTCAAGGAGATGTGGGACAAAGCCAATAAAAGTTTAATCCCGAGCATCTTCCATCCTGACTTTACCTTCCGCGGTTCGCTCGGTCCTATTCTTAAAGGACACGAGCAGTTCGCTGATTATGTTGATATGGTGGTCGGCGCCCTCGGCCAGTACACTTCGGATATTCTCGACTTAGTTGAAGAGGGCAACAAGGTCTTCGGTAAACTTCGCTACCACGGATATCACCGCGCCGAACTGCTCGGCTTTCCGCCAACGGGGCGACATGTATGGTGGTATGGTACGCCGATTTTCACTTTCGAAGGCCCAAAGGTTCGAGATCTTTGGGTGCTTGGCGATATTCACGGACTGATCGAAAAGCTTCAATCACCGACGGCCTCGCAAGCAGACGATCCAGCGTCGTCACTAGACTTACGACGTAAGCCATGATGTCCGCTTTTGACCCAAAGCGGACATGAGCTTGTGCGCCGCACATGTCTGCTTTTGAGGGTAAAGCGGACTCGCCGCATACAACGAGAACCTGCGCGTTGACAAGTTCACAGGAATGTCGGCTTTGGGCCAATAGCGGACATTTCCGTTTGGAACCTTGCCGACAAATATTGATCCATTCACACTGAACCCACCGCGCCGGATTTACTCGCACCCGGTTGCATAATATCGTTGGTGATTGCGAGATTCGGAATGCCTTGGAGCAGAAGGAACAGAAGGTTCGGATCGTGGGCAGCGGTTTTCGCTCTGGCGATCCAGCTTGCGTTGTCCTTCGGCCATATCCACCTTGAAGATTTTCAGGGCCCATCGTCAGTAACCGCCGGATCGTCACAAACACAACAGAACCACGACGACGATCGCGGTACAGGTCATGATTTCTGCGCAATTTGTGCAGCACTCAACCTCATATCATCGTCCGCGCTGCCGGCGGCTGCGGTGCTCGCAACCCTGATCGATCACCCGCATAAATGGGTTGCCGTTCTATTTCCCGCGGATGTTTCCTGCCGCGTTCATTTTATTTTCCAGGCGCGCGCGCCTCCCTACTCGCTCTGAAGATGACTGATTGCGACCTCTGGTAACCGGGGTGTGTCCGCGTACCCGCGTGCGGATACGCAGACCATTCCAATCAGATCGGCGGTTCAACATCCGCTAAATCGTAAGGAGGCACTTCATGCGAGCGACTGTCATAGCTATCGGGGCTTCGATCTTCTGCACAATCACCCTCAGTTACGGCAATGCAAAAGGAGATCGTTCAGCGTGCGAGCAAAGGTGCGATGGTTACTACTGCTCTGGCGGTGCGCACCGGGAATTCTATTGTCGCTACCAATGTCATAAAAAGTGCTTCTCGCAAGACACGAGCACCAACGGTGGTCCACGTTTCCATGCAACTTTGAATAGGACCTCGAACGAGTTCGTGCCACGGTAACAATGCTCCCGATTGTAAAGGGAGCCCCAATGTCCGCTTCTGGCCCAAGGCGGACATGGGCTCTTGCACTGCACATGTCCGCTTCTGACCCAAAGCGGACATGCCGTTTGCACTCCAAATGCCCGTTACCTACCCTTAGGCATCATCGCCTGTGGTCATTACGATGAAATCTTTAGTGCTTCTTGTGTCCGCAGTGAGTGGTTCATCTACGGTCACAAGTACAGTGCCGGGATACATTCGCGAACGTATCTCATTCAGTATCGTTTCATCAGCTTGAATGCGCTGAAGTGTCGCGAGTTCCGTTAACTCAATTTCTCGGCGGCTGTCGTTGTAATAGCCGATCGTGCGCCATTGCAGCTCCCTATTGGCCAAGTTGACCGAGGAAAGGACGAAGACGTGATTGCCAAGGGGCCGGTCAGGTTCACTGAAACTCATTGCTCCTTTGGAAACGAGAGCGCCGTCGTCCATGATAATGATCTCGTGATCAGTACTGGATATGAGTATCGCAGAATTCGAAGGCTTCGACGGATTCCTTTGCTGATTCACCGTCTGCTTCTGCTTGACGATATGCGCCACTGCGTCGAAATCTTTTTGCTTATTTTTTGCAAGGACCATTCCCGGGTGTGCGACCACGCTGGGGTATGTCGCTGCGTTGGCAATAATGACTGGTGTCCCGATCTCCGTGATGCCGAATAATTTCTCTGAAAACTCGAGCGGTAAGCGCACACAACCATGTGATGCTGGGTAGCCCGGAAGATCACCGGCATGCAGAGCCACGCCTGACCATGTCAGCCGATTCATGTTCGGCATCGGCGCATCGTTGTAGGTGCTCGATCGATGATGTTTGTCCTTTTGCAAAATCGCAAAAACGCCTGTTGGCGTTCCGTGACCGGGTTTTCCAGTGGAACAGGTAGAGACTGCGATCCTGACCCCTTGCCGGTACGCATAGAGTCTCTGGTCAGGCAAAGAGACAACAATCACCAAGTGTCCTGCGGGCGCTTTCTCGGGGTGCCAGCTGAACTGACCCGGCTGGAGCGAATCGATGGCGGCCACGCTCGGCTCTGCGATCGCGTTTCGACTTAGACCTAGCGCGCTAGCTGATGCGAGCCAGCCAAATACTTGTCGGCGCGTCGGGCTTTTTGGATAGCAAACCGAGGGTTTGTTCATTTTTTGCACAACCTCAAAGGCTAACACCTGATGCGTACACGGAAGATCCACGCCGGTGCAGGCTCAACATTACCTGCTTTCGGGAGGAAAGCGGACATAGGATCGTGCATCGCACATGTCTGCTTTTGACCCAAAGCGGACATTGCGGCATTTTCGCGGGCGTTCACTCTATGGGTTTGGACTGATACGAATCGATCCTTGCCTCAGGGGGGAACGATGAGGCGACGCGAATTTATAAAGCTGGTTGCCGCGTCCACAGCCGCAGGGCCGCTCGCGGCTCGAGCACAGCAAAACCGTATGCGACGGGTCGGCGTGATAATGGGTCTCGCCGAAAACGACCCGGAAGCAAATGCCCGCGTTAAAGCTTTGCGCCTAGGTATGCGCGATTTGGACTGGGTTGAGGGGCGCAACGTTCAGATCGAATGCCGATTTGCCGAAGCTAACACGGATCCGAGGGACAAGGCCGCGCGCTCTCCAGTCATAAATCCGCACAAGCCTATCGTGGTTACGCCAAGGAAACCTTCGATCGAGCACTTGCTGCCACGCGCAAGCGCCATGCTCACCGGCTGGCGAACGCACAGGGTATATCCGTTCAGAATGACGGGAGGATCGGCGTTCAGAATGAATATTTCGAAGTAAAAACAACTGGCACTAAATAGCTGCACGACCAATTGAAATACTGGCTGGGGCGGGAGGATTCGAACCTCCGTATGGCGGAATCAAAATCCGCTGCCTTACCACTTGGCTACGCCCCAAAAGGTGCCGGTGAGCCGCACCGAACCGTCCTCGCACGCGGCGGCCGGACCATAGCGGCGCCGACCGGCCCAATCAACGCCCACTACTCCTACTACATAAACCGTGGTTTGACCGGCCTGCGGCCGAGGCTAGATTAGCTGGCCATGAGCTACCGCGCTCCAGTTGACGATATAGCCTTCACATTAAAGCACGCCGCCGGTCTGAAAAATGCACTGGCCGAGGGTATCTATGGC
>DATLJR010000381.1:0-6017 GCA_035538755.1 Pseudolabrys sp. | reverse complement strand
CCGAACCCAAGACCATCCCACCGAGAAGCCCTCCCGCAACCCCAGCGGCTACGGCGCCACCATCGCCTGCGTGCGCGCCACGCGGAGTTATGAAAGAAGGAACCGCAATTGCGACAATGGTTGCGACGACTGTGAGCTTTTTCATGTGTGTAACTCCGCGCGGCTCAAAACATTGAAGCTTAGCGGAATTAACGAAATCTAAACGGGCCGTTTCGTCCGGCGGAGTGCCGTAGCCCTCAGATTTCAGCGTTAGTAATTGAAGCACCGTCCGTCTCATATCACCGGAACCGGTGAACCTCAGAATTCTCCAACCCGCGATCTCTAGATCGCGAACTCGGCTTTTATCAGCGGGCAACTTGATCTTTCGTCTTTTCGTGAAAGTCGTGACCATTACATTCGACACATTCGACGACGGTCCTTATTTTTTCTTTTGCGATTCCCTTGACGAAGATAGCAAAATCCACCCCATGATCTCCGCCACGAGCGCGAAGGTTCAAGACTTGAGATCAGGTTTTCAGATCCGCAGCAAGCAAAGTATCGTTGCTTTGCAGGGAAATGCTATCTCCTCTATTTTAGTCGCGTCCCGGGCACCATCCATAACAGACATGTGGCGCGGCCCAGGGACGCCGAGGCTCCACGCTCGGAGCGCTGACTATGCTTGGCTGGGCTGGTTCCGCACCTGCCTTGCCCGGCTTCGCCGGCACCTTGTGACCATTCGCCGCGAAAGCCTTGCCAAACGCCGTAAGGCCCCCGCCCCCTGCGGGATTCGAATGGCAGCGGCCACAAGCCATGCCCGTTTGTTGGGCGTAAGATGCAGTTGCGTTCGCCGGCCGTGGGTCAGCAAAGGCTGCCAAGGCCACGATCAATGCCACCGCACCAGTTCCGGCGAACCAGTAAGAGAACGTTGCCACTGGTTTCAAATCCAGATCATGCCCACGATCCGTCATATTCATTCTCCGGCCTACCACTTAAAGTTCAGCGATGCGGCGATGATTTGTGCCGTGTAGTTCGGGTTGTTGTAGGCGAGCCAGAGCGATCGGCTCGTACCGGTTAGCTCGTTGTTACCCGTGAGTGTCCCGAAATACGCGTTCACAGTATCGGATTGCCAGTATGAGCCTTGATTGCGCTCGTAGGTGTAGCGCAACTTGAAGAAGACTTTGCCTTTCCAGCCTAGTCGCTCAACAAAGTCCTTGTCGAAGTAATAGCGGCCAGTCACATCGAGGCGCTGGAACAGGTTAGTATTATCCGGCCAAGGAAGGCCCACTTGGGCTGCCGTCACGCTCCCGGAAGGGACCCCAAGAACAGAAACACCATTACAATTCACGTTGTTGGACGGACAGGGAGTGAAGTCATGCGTTTCGAGCCCCCACGAAGCGATGTAATTCACTCGGAAGTCCAGCTTACCAGGGATAGCCTTCCAATCGGCCGAGGCTAGGAGCGCATGGTAGGTGTCTGCCATGTTGTCGCCCCATCTGCACGGGGACGGCACCGTGTAAGGATTAAAATCCGGAGGCGGGAAGCCGGGGAAGTTACAGATGTTGCCGGGAGCGGCGCCGACTGCATCCGGAACCACCGCTGTCATGTCCATTATCTGTTGCTCGTAATTATAGCCGACCATCAGTTTCAAATTGCTAAGCGGCCTGAAGGCGATCTGGATGCCGGCATTCCACGAATTCTCCTTCGACACGCCGGTCTGCAACGGGGTCGTCTCCGGATATTCATTCCACAGCAGGCCCGCACTGGGGCTGATGGTAACGTACTCATTGATATCCCAATCAAACCAGACCTTCGCCTTCTGCTGGTTGAGGTTCGCCAAATCGAACATGCGCGAATTCAACCAGGCGTCTATATCGATCTGATAGTCGCCTTGATAGCGGCGGGCACCATAAGAATAACTAGCGTGCCAATTCATGGTGTCGGTCGGCCTTGCATCGGCAAAGATAAGGCCGGTGTTCTGGTTGGTAATGCCCGTAAACCGGTTGGTGCGATTCCAGCGCTCAAAGCCGTAACCCGCACCCACTGTCAGCCAGTTGAGTGGGGTAGTCCATCTCAGGTCCTCATCGATGTTGGTCCTATTGTATGACAAATATTCGGGGGTAAACGGCCCCGCGCTAATTTCTGAATCGGCGAATACCTGATTGGTGTAGGGCGTCACGGGTACTGGCGTGTTATTATTGCGTTCGTAATAACGCACGCGCAACGAGTTCGACACATTGTAATCAAGCTTCGATGTCAGAACGTTGTTGGTCAGAAACGTATTGACCTGGCCATTGAGGCTCGCCACTGGCAGCGGATCAGCTACGAGACCATTGTTGCTGGTGTTGAGGAACGCGGCGTTCTGCGTCATCCTCGTCCACTGGTTGGTAGTCGTAAACCGACTTTTGAAGAGCGGAACGTCTGTCGCGCCCTGGGCGGTAAAAGTGTGGGCTTGATTGCTCGGCGCCAGCGGCACCCGCAACGTGCCGAAATTTAGCTGGGCGCCTGTATTTGAGAACGGATTGTCCGCGGCGAGCTGGGATATGTTGTTGTTATAAAGCGACCCGTCATAGGCGAGTTGGACAGTATAGCGGCCCCAAGCACTGGAGCCCACGTATTCACCCGAAGCTTCCGGCGTTTGGATAGTTTCGTTGAGCGGAACCGGAAGGCCAATAACGTTGCTCGGAAAGCCGGCCGGGAACGTGTAATTCAGAGTTCCCGGCTTCGATCCGTTTTTATCTTGGTGCGAGTAAAAGATGTTAAAGTCCCATTCCTCCGTGGGCGTAATCCGATAACCAACGCTAAACGTGTCGCGAATGGTGCTCATGTCGAAGTTAGTGGCATTGGTTTCGACAATTCTGTTGATGGCGTTCCGGGCTGCCAGGCCCGCGGCAGTATTAGCGGTGGCATTCCCATACTGCGCCTGCAACGCGTTTTGAATTGAATCCGGAACGATGAGATTTGTCGAGCCGACGTTAGCGAACAAACTCTTGGCGCTGGTGCTATAAAGATGCGGAGTTTGATCCCAGCCAAGGTTGAAATATTGGAAGCCATTTTGCGCAAGGTCTAAACCGTAACTCTGTGCGTTGTAGCCAACGTCAAAACCCCAGACGTTAGCGTTGTAGCGGCCGTCGTTGGATCCCGCTCCTACATAGAACTGATCAAGAAATACGCCGGGAAGAATGTCGCCATATTCCTGGAACTTGGCCCGACTGCCAGTTTGAAAGGGCAAGAGGAAATTTCCTTGAGAATTGTAACCGAATCCGGTCGGCGGACGCTGGATAAATACGCGCCCTCCTACATCAACATCGCCAGTAAAATACCAGCCCTGATAGATGGGGGGCGGCGTAATTGGACCTATGTCTGCCGCCCACGTGCCCGACACCGATCCCGCAATAAGTGCCATTGTGCCGGACAATAAGATAGCGATTCGAGTCTTAAGAACCTGACTTCGGTTTTTCATGTCGCTTAGCCCCCAACGAACCCCTAACAACAGCCCGCCTTGAACCTTTGCTCTGTGCACCGCGGCTGTAGCTTCGACCGCGGCGCATAGTTACGATGCCTAGCGGAGGAAGCGTATTCCGCCCGGACTGTTCGAACCGTGGATCTGAGTGTGACAGTTCGTGCAGCCGCCATTGATCGCGAAAATCGACACTGGATTGCGGGGATTGGCCGGATGGCGCGTCGCCGCATTGTGGCAGCGTTCGCACAACCGCCCGCGCGCAACTTTCAGGAGGTTTTCGTTAATCGAACCGTGCGGTTCGTGGCAGTTTAGGCAGTTCTCGACGACAGGCGGATGCTCCCACAGGAACGGACCGCGCTTCTCCGCATGGCACTGCCAGCAGACTTGGTTGACGGTCGCTTTCTTCAGCAGCTTCTCTGCGTAGCTACCGTGCGGGCTATGACAATCCGAACAAACCATTTTGCTCTCAGGCAGCGGCATATGCTCGTAGCGCGCGAATTTTGCGCGAATGTTCTGGTGGCAGGGGTAGCAGGTGTCCGGCTGCTCCACGGTCCTTAATTGATTCTTGGGCGACACGTTCTTCATTATCGTGTGGCAGTTCGTGCACATGAGACTACGTTGCTCATGCACGCTGCCTGGCCATAGCGTGCGTGCGCCGCGTAGATGACAAGCGAGGCAGATGGCGTTGTTCTCTTCTGCCGTACGCGACGTATCATTCGGCCGAAACGAAATAATTCCGCCGACACCGCGTCCCCCGCCGGCGTGCGCATGCGCGGAGCCGGGACCATGGCAGCTTTCACAGGTGAACTTACCCGGCTTGGTTATACCGATGCGCCCCATAAGGGTCGTCTTGAATTCAGCAGTCTGGCTGGCGTGACAACCCAAGCAAACCTTGTCGCCGACAATGTTTGCAACGACGTCCGTTTGCGCTTTCGTTGCCGCCGCGACCTTCGGCAGGGCCTTGATCGATGCAGGCTCTGTCGCCCCAAGCCGTTGCGCGAACTCTTGCAACGCGACAAGCGCTTGATCATCAGACGGGGCGGCGGGCTTTTTGATCTCCTGCGCGAAGCTGCTCAGTACCGAGATCACCTCATTTTGCGCGCTCGCTTGCGTGAGTGTCCCTTCCGCCCGCGCTACCATTGGCGTGAGGAACGCGCCAAAGATCAGGGCGGCCGCCGCAAGCAATGGCAGCCGTTCGGATAGTTTTGGTTTTCTGAGGTTTTTGTCTAAATGTGTTTCGCTGGATGCGAGATCGAATGCAATATACCCGCAGTTTTTCACGTGCACCCCCACCGAAACGAGACCCTGCGATGCGCGCGATATGGCGCGGATCGCACATCCTCGGTTGCGGGATGCTTACGCGACTGTAGCCCAGCTTTGAGCCCCCGTGCTCGGGTCGGAGCACGGGGGGTGCGCCGGCAGCTTCTTACCGGGGAAGGCAAAAGGCTAGACGGCAGAAATCCAATTTAGGTTTGGCATCCTCGCCCCCATAACACTGAACTCCCCGCCGCGCCGTACTGCAACGGAATAGGATTTGTTAACGCACTTTTGTCAGGTGTTGTTGCGCGCTTGCTGTACCGATTACGTTACAGTTGTCACGATAACGGGAAAGGCGCGCGGGGGCAGAGACATCTAGATGATGCAATATGCTCTTTTTCGAAACTGCCATTTCTAATGCCCCCGTTTATCTCCGATCTATCTCGTTTTCTTGCTGTCGCGATCATTTTGGGACAATGCCGAGTTGTCTCAGATGACGATATAGACTGTTCCGTGAAAGTCCCGACAGTTTCGCGGCGCTGGAGATATTGCCGCCGACGGAATGTAATAAATTGATGAAGTATTCCCGCTCGAAAAGCTCCTGAGCCTGTTGCAAAGACAACGGCGGGTTCGACGCGTCAACTGCAACTGAATGCGAACGGGTACCAGAGACCAAGTCAGACGCCACGATTGGTCCTCTAACATTGATGGCGATAGCCCGCTCAATCGCATGCTGCAATTCGCGCACGTTGCCCGGCCAATCCGCGTTCTCCATCGCCGCAAGCGCTTCCGGTGTGAAGGGCCCTACGGATTTGCCGAACCGGGTATTTATCCGTTCCAAAAATAGGAGCGCGAGCGGTAAGATATCCTCGCGCCGCTCGCGCAACGGCGGAACACGAAGCACGTTGACATTGATCCGGTAGCCCAGATCTGAGCGGAATTTGTCAGCTTTAATCGCATCTTCTAATGGGGTGCTGGTCGTGCAGATGAGCCGAAAGTTATTGGCTCGCTGAGCGATACTGCCAAGGTGGGCAGATATGTGATCTTGTAGAACACGCAGCAAACTCGACTGAAGCTTGGGGCTTAGTTCGCAAACTTCGTCGAGAACGAGCGTTCCATTATTCGCTTCCTCGAAATACCCCGGCGTGCTCTCCGTTACTTTGCTGAACGCCGGTTTCTCATAACCGAACAAAGTGGCCTCTAGCAGTGACTCCGACAACCTGCCGCAATGGAGTCCGCGGAACGGCCCCTTGGCGCGCGGGCTCAACATATGAATCTGCCTGGCGATCAGCTCCTTACCAGTCCCACTTTCGCCTTCGAT
>DATLJR010000380.1:0-1807 GCA_035538755.1 Pseudolabrys sp. | reverse complement strand
ACGATAGTTACGACTGACACGCCACGAGTAGCCGAGGCGGATCGAGTTACCATTACACCTGTTTCAACACATTTTAACCGCGTCGCCTTGAAATTTGGCTACATGGAAATACCAAACGTGCCAAAAGCACTCGCTCTTGCTCGCAAGAAGGGTTGGAGTTTCGACATTATGTCGACATCGTTCTACTTATCGCGACGCGCGCTACGGCCCGCGGCGAAATCAAGTATGCCACGGTGGCAGGATAGGCTTTTCATTGGTCTTGCACGCAGTGCAAGCGACGCAACGGATTTCTTTCAGATCCCGACTGGCCGTGTCGTGGAGGTAGGGACTCAGGTCGCGGTATAGCGCGGAAGTGGCTGAGCAACAAAGCCATCATGAGTCGCGTCGCGAGAGAATCACCGACGCGGCCCCAAGCATGCATGCGATCAGAAGGCCCAATACAAGGTAATCGGCAAAGTGCATGACATCGTCCCATTGGGCCAGGCTAACGCGGAAATGGCGATCTCACGGTGGGCATTTCGTCGCTCTGCGGTTACCGCCAAATGGTCGGTTTGGAAGGCCGATGTCTGCTTTTGACCCAAAGCGGACATGAGGAGTCCCGCCAACGGGCCGTGCCACGAACTCATGTCTGCCCCTTTCCAGTGTGCTAGTTTGAGGTGGCACGATGGCCCGGTCTTGAGCCTCGGAGGAGGCGATGAGACGGCGCAAATTCATCACCCTTCTCAGCGGCGTGGCAGTCGGATGGCCGCTCGCGGCGGGCGCGCAACAACCAGATCGCGTGCGGCGGCTCGGCGTTATGGTGTCAGGCGCCACGGAAGCTGATACTGAAGGGCAGGCTCGCGTTGCTGCGCTTAAGCTAGGATTGCTGGAGCGTGGATGGGTCGAAGGCCGCAATCTTAAAATCGATTACCGTTGGCCCGGTGCTGATACCGGCCGAATGCGGATCTATGCCGCCGAGCTGGTGAGTTCGAATCCGGACGTCATCTTTGCCGCGCCCAGTGCCGCATTGGCGGAAGTACAGAGAGCCACCCGCACCATACCGGTCGTATTCGCGCAGGTTTCTGATCCGGTTGGTGCCGGATTCGCCGCTAGCCTTGCGCATCCAGGAGGCAATATCACTGGATTTGCACTTTTCGAATTTGGCGTCGGCGCAAAATGGCTGGAACTGCTCAAGCAGATCGCTCCTTCTGTAGCCCGTGTTGCCGTCATCTATGATCCTGCAACGCCAAGTGCGACCGGTTTCTTACCATTGATTCAGGCTGCAAGCCGCTCCTCCGGGGTCGACGTATTCGCCCACAGTGTGCACAGCGCTGCAGAGATCGAGACCGTCATCACAGCTTTCGCGGCTGAACCGAATGGCGGCGTCATTGCGATACCAAGCGCACTCATTACGGTGCAACGTAATTTGATCATTTCCCTGGCTAATCGATTCAGTCTGCCTAATGTATTTGCGTTCCGTTACTACGCAGTAGCTGGCGGTCTGGTGTCATACGGCGTCGACAATATTGACCTGTATCGACGCTCGGCCGCCTACGTCGACCGCATCCTCAATGGCGAAAAGCCCGGTGATCTACCGGTTCAAGAGGCCACCAAATTTCAGCTGGTCATCAATCTGAAGACTGCCAGAGCGCTCGGTCTGTCGGTGCCGCCGTCGCTTCTCGCCCGTGCCGACGAGGTGATCGAATAACGACGTTCTTTACTGCAGCGCAGAATGTCTGCTTTTGGCACAAAGCAGACGTCCCGACGCGCTCAACCAATGTCCGCTTTTGGGGGTAAAGCGGACACGCTAGGCATGAGCCCGAACCGT
>DATLJR010000379.1:0-2113 GCA_035538755.1 Pseudolabrys sp. | reverse complement strand
TCGCGGCAAGGGCAACGAGGCGACGACGGTCGATGATGATTGCTGTCTTCAATCGACATTCCCCAGATGAACAGTCACTGAGGCGGTCGGTCGATCTCGTGAACACTAGCAGTTTTCCGGCTCTCCGCAAAGACGGACTCGCCCAAGCCGACGACATGGTGGGCGTGGCTGCGCTCGACCCGGGGGAGCAGAGGAAGGGACGGCCTCAGTCCCCGCGCTTGCCCAGCCTCTCCTGTAGGGCCTTCACCGCGTCTTCGAGGTCCTGGACGCGGAACTGTAACCCGTTCACCGCCCCGCTGATCTGGCGGATCGCGACCGCCTGCTCGTCGGGTGTCATGTCTTGCCAGCGCTTGTCATTGCTCATCTGGTCTCCCTCCCTCGCCGTAGAACCGTCTCCGGTTGCGCTTACGTCGCTTGCTCATGCCGCTTCGTCCTGCTAGCTGCGCCTGCCGCCTCGCCCCTCGACCATCCTGCGCCCCAACGGGGATGTACTCTACGCGGCAAGCTGGAAAGCGCCCGCCAAGAATTTCGCTCGAGGCAATATCTTCGATGCGCACCACGGCACAGGCCGTCACCACGCGCGGCGCGCCTCGCGGGCAATGCGACGAAGTGCCGGCAGAAGCTCGATGGCACGGTCGAGGTTGTCCGGCGTAATTGCCTCACGATGCACATCAAACAGCACAGTCTGCGCGGCGCCGCGTAGATCAAAACGTGCGCCAAGTTCCTCAACTATGCAGTGAGACGCTGCGCCACAGGTGCCTTGACGCGAAAAAACCGGCCGCGCGAAAGGATAAACGCGGCCGGCTTTCCGTGCGCACGATTCCGACGCCATCTCCATCACCTGCAGCCGGCCTTCGGCCCGCAAGCAGGCCGTCGGACTGGACCGGGCGCACTCTTTCTCTTTCAGGTCTCGGGGAACGCATGGGCCCCGGTGTCGGTGACCGCAATGGTAACCCAGTCGCGGCCATTTTCCAGGTTCATGGCGTTTATGTGTGCTCGCCGCCTGGCAGGCGGACGGTGAAGACCGAAACCTTGTCCGGCTTGCTCGTCACCGTCATCATGCGCGCGAGCTTGCGCGAGAGGGCAAGGCCGAGCCCCGTCCCGCCGTAGCGGCGCGCGGTCAGGGAATCTGCCTGAGTGAAGTCCTGAAACAGCTTCGCCTGCTGTTCGGCGGTCAGACCGATGCCGCTATCCGCGACCGCAAGCTCGACCCAGTCGCGCCCGTCCGCCATCTTGCGCACCCGCGACGACCAATGTCAGCCATCGTAGGCGACGCGCTGTTGGGCTTCTGCCTCGGCAGCTGTCTTGGGCCGCGAGGGAAGCGTGAGGACAGTTGCGTTCTGCCCTTCATAGAGCCGCGTCAACAGCACGATCTTGCCATCGGGGAACTCGAGCGCGTCATGATTGGTGTGAAGCGCGCCCTTGTTGATCTGGCGAAAGATCGCAACGCTGTGGCCGGTATCGGCTGGAAACATGAGGGTGGCGTGATACTTGACTGGCGTCTCGAACGCCAGTTCGGTACCAGGAAGTAGGCAGACAGCCACCGAACAATCCTCCGGCGCGGCGAACCCTCGCGTGCCGGTGCCGAAGTCGTGTGTGACAAGTTTTTCGCCGACTTTGGCTGGGCGTGTTCGCACACTGTGGAGACTGTAGTCGCACATATCAAGGAACTCCTCTCTTGGAAGCCCCCGATAGTGCAATATTATCAGAAAAGACACCGCGGCGCATCAATTCGCGAACAGTGCCGCTGGCTTCTGGCCGCAATCAAGTGATCACGTCATCGCTCCGTTGCGAAAGCGCGACGTCGTTATGCTGAGTGCATGACCGCCTCGGCCTTCATTGCTCGCGGCCGATCCAAGATCGCAAATGGTCGATTTCTATCGACATATTCTCAGTCCCAGCCATCTGGTCACCGTCGCAGCTTCACATCGGCAAAATAGCTGACAGTGTGGCGGTGGGTCTCGTCGAAATCGCAGAAAATCGCAATGTTGATGAGATGGGCGGGCGCCCCATCTGGCCAAATGTGGCGATAGACCTCGCGTAGGTCGACCTCCTCGCTTCGCCATTGCCGAATGTTCTCGTTGCTGCCGTCGGCCACATAATGGGGAAACCC
>DATLJR010000378.1:0-1675 GCA_035538755.1 Pseudolabrys sp. | reverse complement strand
GCCCGAGGAGATGCCGGGTGCCGGGCTCCCCTGAACGGTAACAGCGCGCAGATTATTGTATCGTATTAGAGCGGGCGGGCCGACGACGACGCGGACTTCGACGAGGCTCTGCAGCGGGATCATCTTTCCTTCGTTGCTGCGCACATTGATTCGATAGATGTCGTCGATTTTTGCTCGATCGCTAGCCTCCGCTTCCACTTGGACCTGCCAGGTGCGACCAAAAAGATTCATATTGTTGACGAAGTAACCACCGAGCGAGGCTTGCAGCGCCTGAAAGACGCTGTTCAAAGGCACACCGATGATTTCTGCTTTGTCGCGGTTGATGTCGAGATAGATCGAGGGATTCGTCGCGGAAAATGTGCTGAACACTCGAGTAAGCTGCGGATTCTGGTTTGCCGCGACGGTTAGGCCACGCACTACCTGCGCCATTGCCTTTGGCTCGCCGCCGCGCAGGTCCTGCAGCACGTAGGTAAAGCCCCCGCCGGTGCCCAGACCGATAATTGGCGGCGGCGCGAGCGGCTGCACGTTGGCGTTTTCGATCTGGCGAAATTTTTGGCCGAGTCGGGCAATAAGCGCCTCTGCGCTGTGATCGTGCCCTTTCCGCTCTTCGAACGGCTTAAGCGTCACGACCATGAAGGCCGCGTTCGACTGCGAATAGTTGTCAATGTAATTCAAGCCGACCACCGAGGTAATATCTTCAACCTCCTTCTCATCCTGCAAAATTGATTCAGCTCGCTGGACGACATCGGTCGTTCGCGCCACAGAAGAACCGCCGGGCAGCTGTGTAACCACAAACAGCGCGCCTTGGTCGTCTTCCGGCAGGAATCCTGTCGGCGTCAGTTTTCCAAGTCCAACAATTCCGGCCATCGCAACTGCGACCATCGCAATGCCAATCACTGAGAACTGCACGATGTGCGCCACGGTCGCGCCATAGGCATCGCGCACGCGATCGATGCTGCGCATCACATAACCCATGACGCCGCGGCGCGGGCCGTGATGCGGCCGCAGCAGGATGGCGCACAACGCCGGCGATAATGTCAGCGCATTGATCGCTGAGAGCAACATGGCGACGGCGACTGTCACCGCGAACTGCCGGAACAGGACGCCGGATATGCCGGGAATAAACGCTACTGGCACGAAAACCGACAATAGCACGAGTGAAACAGCGACGATCGGTGCGGTGATTTCGCTCATCGCCTGCTTGGTCGCTTCGCCGGGCGTGAGCTCGGGATGTTCTTCCATCACGCGTTCAACGTTTTCCACCACCACGATGGCGTCGTCGACCACGATGCCGATCGCCAGCACCACGGCCAGCAGCGATACCGTATTGCCCGAATAACCAACGGCAAGTAGCGCGACGAAAGCTCCTATCAAGCTGACCGGCACGGCAAAGGTCGGTATCAGAGTAGCACGCACACTGCCGAGGAACAGAAAAACAACGATAACCACCAGAATGAAGGCCTCGAACAGGGTCTTTTGCACCTCGTGAATTGTTTCGGAGACAAACAGCGTCGGGTCGTATGTGACCTTCCATGCCAGGTCTTCGGGAAATCTCTTCTCCGCTTCGGCGATGAGATCTTTCACCGCTTTGAGCGTTTTGAGCGCGTTCGCTCCGGGAGTTTGGTAGAGGGCGATGGCCGCCGCAGGACCGCCGTTGAAACGCGTGTCGCGATCG
>DATLJR010000377.1:0-5995 GCA_035538755.1 Pseudolabrys sp. | reverse complement strand
AGTTACCCCGGTTGACATGATGCGAAATGACGTCGAGCAAAATTTGCGCTGCAGGGCCGACGGTCTCCCACTCCCTTTTCGCTTCATCGATCAGCGGTTCAGCTTCAGTGTACAGTTTTTCCGCCTGCTCGATGATCGGTCTTGCTCTATTGAGAAGATCGACCAGTGCCTTGGTCGCTGGCAAGGATTTCTCCATTTGCTTAAGTTGTGCGTGGGTGAGACCTGAAAAATGGCCAATGAGCTCAATGAGCCAGTGTTCCAACATTTTCTAACCTCGCTGGTACCGGGTCGATTACTTAACTCATTAACGTGTGGCTACTGCCCAACCGACACTAGCTATATGCGAAGTTTTGGCGGCGACTGAGCGGGTAGAGCAGGGGCCTCGACAACCCAAAGTGATTGGACTGTTCCTGCTTGAAACCGCCAGATAAGACCTATGAAGAGGCTCGTCATCGCACCGTCAATTTTGTCCGCCGACTTTGGCCATTTGGCTAAAGAAGTAAAAGCGGTGGACAAGGCGGGCGCCGATTGGATTCATCTCGATATCATGGATGGCAGATTTGTTCCGAACATTTCATTTGGATCTATCGTTGTCGAGGCGGTTCGACACGCAACCTCAAAACCGTTGAACGTGCATTTGATGATCGTCGAGCCGGAGCGCTATCTGGAAGACTTCATTCGTGCCGGCGCCAACCACTTGCTCGTTCAATCCGAGCCGTCATCGACGACTCATCTGCATCGCGTGCTGTCCCGTATCCGCGAGCTTGGCGCAAAAGCCGGGGTCGTCTTAGACCCGGCGAGCCCGATATCTTTTGCAGAACATGTGTTGCACCTCTGCGATATTGTTCTCGTGATGACGGTCAATCCTGGGTTCGGCGGTCAGAAATTCCTTCCAGAAATGTTGCCTAAAATTTCCGATTTGCGGCGCCTTTGCGAAACTCGAGGACTGAGCCCCTGGATCGAGGTTGACGGCGGCCAGAACGGAGAAAACGTTGGTGAGGTTGTTGCCGCCGGCGCAGACGCAATTGTTGCTGGGTCCGCGATATTCAAATCGCCGGACTACGCAGTTGCGATCTCGACGTTACGCCGAAATGCTTTCAGCGAACCGCGACCTTGACCAGGATAGTTTCATTGATTCTGCCTTATAACTCATGCGCCAACCGATCTTTGTCATTAACGCGAGATTGTCCGCCGTAAATTTCACTCTCTTCGGCGGCAAAGCATCAATAAACCTAGGCGGCGGTTCCTCTTTAGCGAGGCGGTACGCAGCCCGCCAATATAGGCGCCTTCGCCGAAGAGGCGGTCGTGGGCCGACACGTTGCGCTGGTGGCCTTGGCAACCCAACCATAAATCTCTATTGACTGTGCCAACGACGGACTTGCCAACGCCATGTCCATCACGGCGGCATCCGACGCGATAGACCTGTCGCCTTCCAGTACGAGTCTGAGTGGGCTCGACGGGATCAATTTCTTTCTGGCGGGCATGCTGGCGGGGTTCGGCCCGTTTGTCGCCGTGCTGTTGGCTGATGAGAAATGGACCGAGCAGAACATCGGATATGTACTAAGCGTTAGCGGTATTGCTGGCTTACTGAGCCAGCTGCCGGGCGGTGAATTACTTGATTCCAGCCGTTCCAAGCGGTTTCTTCTCGCGCTTGGCGCCGTCGTCGCCGCGGTCAGTGCGCTCGTGATGGCACTGTGGCCGATCCTGCCGGTCGTTTTTGCTGCGTTGGTGTTGCAAGGACTGACCGGCGGCGTCCTCGGGCCGGCCGTTGCGGCGATTAGTCTGGGCCTGGTTGGCCACGCGGCTCTTGCTGAAAGATTAGGACGCAATCAACGCTTCGCCTCGACAGGAGCATTGATTGCTACCGGACTGATGGGAGCCATTAGTTATTTTTTGTCCTATCGGGCGATATTCTTCGTTTCAGCCGCACTCGTGCTTCCGTTGCTTCTCGCTATAGCTCGCGTCCGTCCCGCTGATATCCACTTCGGCCGCTCATGTGGACAGCCCGATCACCATACATCCGCACCGCCGCCGAGAGCCGAGCGATTGAGCCTTTCCAAAAACTTCAACTTGCTGATATTTGCTGGTTGCCTCTTCCTGTTCCAGTTCGCGAACGCCTCGATGTTGCCCCTTGTGGGTGAGCGATTGGCGTATCGCAATCGAACCGGCGCTTCGTTTGTTATTTCAGCATTGATCATCCTGCCACAGATCGTCGTCGCAATCAGTGCGCCGTCGGTGGGGCAATTGGCGCAGAGCTGGGGTCGCCGGCCGCTGCTCTTAATCGGCTTCGGTGCATTAGCTGTCCGAGCGCTATTGTTCGCCGTGACCGTTGACCCACCATTGCTCATTTGCATTCAACTACTCGACGGCGTGAGCGGTAGCGTCTTGGGTGTGCTGACTGCTTTAATTATCGCCGATCTCACAAACGGAACCGGCAGATTCAATTTAGCGCAGGGCTTTGTCGGCATGCTCGCAGGCGTTGGGGCGGTGCTCAGTACTACGTTCTTTGGTTTGATAGTTGGAAACTTCGGTAGTGCAATTGGATTTCTCAGCATTGCCGCCGCAGCACTGATCACAGTCTTTCTCGCTTGGCTATTGATGCCAGAAACGGGACTGCCTGAAACGAAACGCTTGAACGAGAAAAGTGAACCGTTGAGGAGCGCGTAATGGCATTCAAGGTCCAAGTTGGCCCACCCCAGATTGCCATTCATCAAGGTCAGACAGTGCTCGTCACCGATCCGGATGGGACAATCACGTGGCCGAGCGAGAAGGGACTATACTTTCTCGACACCCGGATCATCAGCAACTGGGCGATTTACGCTAACGGCGAGCCTTGGCAACTGCTGAACGGCGGTCCCATTGATTATTACGCCGCGCGGATCTTTCTCACCAACAAGTCGATCCTCACTGAAGACGGCGAAATCCCGCCGCGCACCCTCGGCCTCACTATCAGTCGATCACTCAGCGGTGGTCTGCACGAAGATCTCGACATCACCAACAACAACATGAAGCCAGTACGTTTTCAGCTTGAGGTGGCCTTTAGATGCGATTTCGCCGACATCTTTGAGGTTAAGTCAGGTCATATCGTACGCCGCGGCAAGATCACTACTGAATGGTCCGAGCAGGAGCAAAGGGTTCGCAACGTATATTCAAACCGAGATTTTCGCCGTGCAGTGACAACTTCAGTTGCGCGTGCTCCTCGCAAGGCTGTCTCTGCCAACGGCCGGCTCAGTTTTGAGGTCGTGCTTCAACCTAACGAGATTTGGCACGCCTGTTTGCTCTATAGCCTGGAAGACGGCGAGCAATCGTTTCACGCACCAGACGGCTGTGTCGAGAACAGGCACAAATCTCACCAACATGCGACAATGTCGGAATGGCTGAACAGGGTAGCGAAAATCAGGACGAGCAACGAAGAGTTTTATCGCCTCTTTCATCAAGCGCTCGAGGATATGGCCGCGCTCCGCTTGCCTATCAAAGGCACCGACCACATGGTTTTCATGCCCGCGGCTGGACTGCCGTGGTTCGTCGCTCCATTTGGTCGAGATAGTCTCCTCGTTTCTTTGCAGAATATGCTTATCTACCCGGAGTTCGCGCGTGGCTCGTTGGAGATCTTGGGCGCGCTGCAAGCTAAGGAAGACGAGCCATACCGCGATGCCGAACCAGGCAAGATCCTCCACGAATTGCGCTATGGCGAACTCGCGCACTTTAAGCTGATCCCGCACACACCATACTATGGCACGGCGGATGCGACTCCGCTTTATCTGATCACACTAAACGCAGCTTGGCGCGCAACCGGCGATACAGGGTTATTGGAACAGCATTTACAGACGGCTGAAGGGTGTCTCGCCTGGATCGACAAATATGGCGATCGTGATGGTGACGGATTTCAGGAGTATCAGACACGTTCCCCGGTGGGCTACGAGAACATGGCCTGGAAGGATTCCGGCGATGCCGTCATGTATACAGACGGCTCTCTAGTGAAGGGGCCTAAGGCGCTCTGCGAGCTTCAGGGTTATGTTTACAATGCTTGGCTACGCATGGCGGAGGTGTTCGATGCGCTCGGTAAACCCAAGCGCGCCACTGAACTGCGGTCCAAAGCCTCCGCTCTGTTCGCACGGTTCAACGACGTTTTCTGGGACGAGGAACTTGGGTTCTATGCCTATACGCTCGACGGCGACAAGAAGAAGGTTTTGACCATAGCATCCAATGCCGGCCACTGCCTTTGGTCTGGCATCGTGCCTGCCGAACGCGCCAAGAGAGTTGTGGAGCGCCTGATCGCGCCGGACATGTGGACAGGGTGGGGCATTCGCACACTGTCCGCCGATCACCCGGCATTTAATCCCTACAACTATCAGACGGGATCGGTCTGGCCACACGATAACGCCATCATCGCTATGGGTTTCAAACGCTATGGCTTTCATAAGGAGGCGGCACGGGTCGCCCACGACGTTAGCTTAGCGGCGAGTCACTTTCTTCTGAATCAGCTGCCGGAGCTTTACACCGCATCCGAGCGCAACGAATCAAATTTCCCCGTGCAGTATATTGGCGCCAACGTGCCACAGGCTTGGGCAGCCGGCTCGGTGTTCATGCTCACTCAGGCACTATTGGGATTCTTTCCGGCTGCGCCGCACAACAAACTTTACGTCGACCCATATCTTCCCGCTTGGTTGCCTGATCTTACGGTGCATGATCTTCGCATCGGCAAGCATATGCTTGACATTCGTTTTTGGCGTGAGGGAGAGCAGACAGCCTTTGAGGTAATCAAGGGAGACCCCAAGCTGGTGGAGCATCGCGATCTCGCAACCGAGGGCTTGGAACTCAGAACCAGCTCAGTATTTATCTAGACGATTGCCGGCGGAGGTACAGCACCAAAAGTAGGAGCAAGAAGAAGAGCGGCCAGAAGCCCGGTCTTAAAATCAACCAACGAGAGAACAGGGAGCGTGGACATGACGACCACGGACATCCTGACCGACATGGTGCTGGTCGAAACCGAGAAGACCGCCACGATCCACGCCCCGGTCGAGCGCGTCGACATCGCCGACTGGCTACTGCATCTGCCCGACGCAGAGTACCAGCGTTGCGCACCACCGGATCATATCGCAGCCGGAACAACAATGCGATGCCAAGCCAGTTTTGCTGCCGCTTCATCGTAGCGGGTTGTCGTGTCGTTGTGGAAGCCGTGATTGGCGCCGATATACACAAAGCCTTCGTGCGGAACATGTGCCGCGGTAAGCGCCTCCTCAAACGAGGGCCATCCTGAAGTAATCCGCTTGTCGAGTTCACCATCTTGTCGAGTTCACCATAATGAGCAAGCAACGGTGCCTTGATCTTGGCAGTATCCTCGGCGCTTGGTTGAACTCCATAGAAGGGAACAGCTGCAGCAAGTTCGGTGCCCATTCGTACCGCCAATTGGTTCACTACTCCGCCGCCGAAACAGAAGCCGACGGCGCCGAGCTTTCCGGTGCTATCGGGGCGTGATTTCAGCCAAACCGCGGCACCTAAGAAATCCTGCAGCATCTTGCCGCCATCGACTTTCTTGAACAGTTCAGCGCCTTTCTCATCATCGCCGGGATATCCGCCAACCGACGTGAGCCCGTCAGGCGCGAATGCGATGAAATTGGCAATGGCTAGCCGGCGCGCCACGTCCTCAATATAAGGATTGAGGCCTCGGTTCTCGTGAATGACTAAAACAACAGGAAGCTTATCGATCGTATTTGCTGGCCGTACTAAATAGCCATTGATGCTGCCATTACCTTTTGGCGTAGGCACTGTCACAGAGTCGGCTTGGATTCTGTTGTCGTTCTTCTCCACTTGCACAGCCCAGGCATAGTTTGGTCTGAGCATCTCGAAGAGAGCGGTTGCGGTAACGCCGCCGACGGCAAACTTCTGAGCGCGATCCAGAAAGCTACGGCGGCTGATATGCCCATGCACGTACTCGTCAAATAGGCTCAGGAGCTCTTGCGGGAAATCGGCTGCCTTTTTCCGTTCCATCGAC
>DATLJR010000376.1:0-2777 GCA_035538755.1 Pseudolabrys sp. | reverse complement strand
GCCCTCGCCGGCTGAACTGGCCTTCTGGTCGCAGTCGTCGCTGGACCTCTGGCACATCGCCCTGGCATTTGCATCCACCGGCGAGTTCTTCAACAACGCCTGATCCGGCCGCTTGTCCGCCCCACTTCGCCATGTGTGGCGGAGCCGCAATGAGCGCATTGGGCCGCCAATCCACGCCGCTGGCTGCCGCTCATCCCACACCGCCATGCCGCGCCGGCGACCGCCGCTTGCGGCTTTGCAAAGTGGTGGCGGTGAGTTCGTTTCCCAGGCAAACGCCGGAAACGAATGTGCCGGCGCAAGTGCCGCTGCGGCGGCGGCTTGGGCCAAATCATTTCCCGCACCCTCGGATACCCCCTTCCTAGGCTTTGCTCGGCTTTGCTCCCGGCCGGCTCAAAAACGAAGTTGATCGTTTCAGGCGCGGCCGGTGCGTTTCAGCGGCAGGATCGACGGGCTATCGTCTAGCGCAGCGTCTTTTTCCCAGAACACCGGCTCGATGCCAAGTTCAAGTTGGCTGAGGGTGACGCAGAACAGGTTATGACAAATCAGCTTTGCCAACACCTCGTTCTTCATGGCCACGGGCGTCTTGCTCCGCACCGAATCGCCCGTCTTGCGCTTGACGGCGCTGAACACGGACTCGACCAGGCTCCTCTTGTGATAGTGAGTCAGAAACTCCTCGCGTCGGTACTGGTAGTAGTGGAACATCTTCTCGAAAAGACCGCCTGCCGCGCCGGTCGTGTTGACCTTCGGTGCAATGAACGGGATGCCGCCCGCGCCGAAGATGGCTTCGACGTTTTCGACCGACAGGTAGCCCTTGTCGGCGCTCATCTCTTTCACGGTGAACGCCTCTTTGGTTGCGTGGAGCAATTCGGGCAGGATCGGGCTATCGGCCGCGTCCTTGTTATAGATCGCTGCCGCCGTGACCACCTGCGTTTTGACGCCGCATGCCAAGTGGACCTTCACCCAATCGTGCTCTCGCCTCTCGACGCCGTGCTTGCAATCAAACCAGCGTATGAACCGGGAGGTCGAAAAACCGGAGGAATCGACGGCGAACTCCGTCTCGACGGCACGGAGTGGCAGCGCGCTACGGACGATCATGGCCCGGAGGTACGGTGCCAGTTCCTCGTCGGCCATGAAGCAGTTGACCTTGTTGGGATGCAATGGCCGCGACAGGTGCCCGCGCCGGTGCGCCTCTTCCAAGTCGCAGTTGAAACGCCGGCTCGACAGCGTGGACCAAACTTTCAGGCATACCGAGAAGAGGCGGTCGGAGAACGGGACGCGCGGTTGTCCGGCGTGCTTGTTGAGTGCCGGATCAACGGCACCGCTGCACAGGTCCGCCAGCAGAACTTGGATTCGGTCCTTCTCCTGCTGTTGGGCGCGCGAGTATACCGGCCAGTTCTGCTTGTAGGTCGGACGCCGGGGCACGGCATCGACCACGATGGGTGGCGGGTTGCCGTTGTGGTCGCGCTCGCAGACCAGGCGCGCCGCCAGGATGTGCTTGCACGGCTCCCGATGGAGTGTCCAATCGTCACACTCACAGGTCGGCAACTGGCCGATGGTGACGCGGTACTTTTTGCCGCTCTCGGTCTGGCTTGGCACAACCCAAGCATTCTTGTCCCAAGTGATCCGCGACCGCGCGGCAAGTTCAAGGGCTTTCAACTCGCAGAGGTTCACGGCCGTCACCTTCTCGGTAACAGCGTGTGCATTAGAATGCCGAAGGGCAGTCTGGTGCTCACACGCCAGGGTGCCTGGCCCTTGGGGTTGCTCGAACAGCCCCAAGGGTACTTGATTTTCGACATTCTCAGTGTACACAGGTATACTACACAAGTCAATGTCAGTAGCAGGTTTACGTCGATTTTTCGGCATCTTTTCCGCAGGAAATCGGTGCCGCCAACGGCCCGCAGAACGCATAGGATTGCTTCTGGCGGGCGATGGCGTGAACCCCCGCCCATTTATCACCAGGAAAAAAGTCGCGGCCTGCGCGAGTTCCTGGGTACAATGCGTATTCCCCAACGGAGCGTGAGGGGATCGAACCCCCGCAAGACGACGGACTGCCCTGAGAAGCTTCCCGTCGTCTTGACCGCCGGTTCGCAGCCGGGTGCCTTGCCTCTCGGCCAACGCTCCAAATGGAGCCGTGGGGATTTGCACCCCAGCCTCCGTGGTCACATCACGGCGTGCTGCTGCTACACCACGACCCCGTTGCTCCCGGCGCGTCGGCTCTGCCTGCGAAGTAGAGGCCGACGTGTCCGGGTGACTTCGCTTTCGCGCTCATCCTTTCTGCCGCATTGCCGCTTGTACTGCGGAGCGAACCGCGCGGACAAGTTATTTGAGAAAAAAATCGGGCGACTGCGCGCCGTTGACATCGGGAGCGGCACGCAGTCCCTTGATGCTATTTGCGGTGTGTTAGGAGGCAGTTTTGAGCAGCAAACGAAAGCGCATCGGGCGGCCACGACTCAAGCCCCGAGATCGTCGCTCCGCGCGATTGCAGATAACACTGAGAGTTTCCGAAATGCGACTGTTGGATTCGGAGGCCGAAAGCAAAGGACAAAAACTCCGAGACTGGGCGCGGGACACTCTGTTGACCGTCGCGACGGGCAAGCCAGCGAAGTCTGGCTAAGTTCGTTTCAGAATGGGCAAGTTCGTTTTTGAGAGGTAGGTCGGGAGCAAAGCCAGGGACACCCCCTGCGCCTTAGGAAACGAATCGACCATGCCGCTGCCAATCCGGCAGTCCGCCGTAGCGGAGGCAAACGGCCCATATTCAATACCAGCCCTGCTCGTCT
>DATLJR010000375.1:0-26020 GCA_035538755.1 Pseudolabrys sp. | reverse complement strand
AAACCCCCAATAGCGGACATGTGCGGTGCAAAGGCTGATGTCCGCTATGGGCCAAAAGCGGACATTGTCTATTCAACGATCTCGTCTGCGCGCTGCTGAAAGAGCAAAGGCACGTCCAATCCAAGCTTCTTCGCCGTTTTAAGATTGATTGACATCACGAATTTCGAAGGCAGCTGCACTGCCAGCTCGGCCGGCTTTGCGCCTTTGAGTATGCGATCGACGTAACCTGCCGCTTGCCGGAATTGGTCGACAACGTCAATCCCATAGGACATCAAGCCGCCCTCTGTGACGATAATGCGGAAGGCATAAACGGCGGGTACGTGATGTCGGTCCGCCAATGCGACGATCAGCCCGCGATTAACTACGGTCGTAGCGTCCGGGAGGACAACGAGCCCACCGTTTGGCTCACGGACAAATTCACCAATGGCACGCTCGATGTCGCCAGCACCGTGAACCGGTGCGATTGTTGGCGTGACCGCAAAGGATGGTGCTGCCGCTTCGATAAGGCGCGTATAATAAGAGCCGCCGCCGGGCGCCAATTTCGGATCGAAAATGAATGCGACGCGTTTGACCTGAGGCGCGATTTCTTTGAGCAGCTCCAGCCATTTGCCAGTTAGCGAGGACTCGACGTTTGTGAATCCGGTTGCGTTGCCGCCCGGACGCGCCAGACTTTCGACGAAGCGTTCCCCGACGGGGTCGGAGACCACGGTGAAAACAATCGGAATTGTATTTGTCTGCCTCAAGAGCGCCGCCGTCACCGGCGTGCTCCTGCTCAGGATCACGTGGGGTTTTAGCGCAACAAGCTCTTTTGCAAACGCCTGCATCCTTTCCGGATCGGCAGCCGCCCCGCGAAAGTCGATCTGCAGATTGCGGCCTTCATTCCAACCTAACTGTTGAAGGGTCTGCTTGAATGCTGCGATGCCGTTCTGATTTTCCGGATCGTCTATGGTCGTGTTCACCAGCACGCCAATGCGGCGTATCTCATCGGATTGCGCACCCGCAACGAACGGCCATGTTGCCGCAACTCCGCCTGCAATGAAATCGCGCCGTCGCATTGCTACCCCGAGCTACCCCGAGCTACCCCGAGCTACCCTGACTACGACGGGAGATCGTAGCAACTCCGCTACGTGATCTGGAAGAGGTCAGCCGCGGACCAAACAATGTCTGCGGTCAAAAGCAGACATATGCGGTGCAAAACGTCATGTCTGCTTTACCCCCAATAGCGACCTCGAAAGCGAAATTCCGCAAAAGGCCATGTCCGCTTTACCCCCGAAAGCGGACATGTGCGGCGCAACTAGGAATGTCCGCTTTGGGCCAATAGCGGACATCGGGCCTGCCGGTAACAGCCATCGGCCGGATTTCAGGGGGGCACGGCAGCTCGGGGCAGACTGATTCTGATTTCGGTGAACTCGCCAGGCTGCGTATCGACTTCGATAGTGCCTGCGTGCTGTTTCACGATGATATCGTGGCTGATGGAGAGACCAAGGCCGGTGCCCTCTCCGGCAGGTTTCGTCGTGAAGAAGGGATTGAACATCTTTTCTTTCACTTCGGGCGGAATGCCGGTGCCATTGTCGCGGATCGTTATCTCGACACGATCGCCCAGATTCTTAGTCGCGGCAGCAAGAGTTGGCTCAAAATCGCCGCCATTGCCTTCGGCTCTGCGTTTGGTCGCTGCGTAAAAGCCATTGGAGATTAGATTAAGCAGCGCCCGCGTGATGTCCTGTGGGAAGACATCGGCCTCGCCCGCGCCGGGATCCAATGATCGTTCCAAAGTGATGTTGAAGCCTTGCTTCTCGGCCCGCGCTCCGTGATAGGCGAGATTGAGGCTCTCCTCGACAAGAGCATTGATATCGACAACCCGGTGTTCACCTGAGCCTTCGCGCGAGTGCAGCAGCATGTTCTTGACAATGGCATCGGCACGTTTGCCGTGCTGCACGATCTTATCGAGGTTGCCACGCAACGTATCCATCAATTCGGCAATTTCGCTGCGCCTCTTTTCACTAACGCTCACGTCGGCGAGGGCCTCTTGCAACTCGGTGACTAGCTCGGAAGAAATTCCCGAGAAATTATTAACGAAATTGAGCGGGTTCTTGATCTCATGCGCGATGCCCGCGGTGAGCTGACCAAGCGAAGCAAGCTTCTGCGTCTGAATAAGGCGATCCTGTGTGGCGCGCAGGTCTTCAAGCGATTTTGCCAGTTCGCGCGTGCGAGCCTCCACACTCTCGAACAGGCGCACGTTCTCGATGGCGATTGCCGCTTGGTCAGCGAAGGTCGATGCCAGCTCAATTTGTCGCTCGGTGAACGGGCGGACCTCCGAGCGCGTCAAGCTCAACACGCCGATGGGAACACCCTCACGCAGCATCGGAACGGTAAGGACCGTACGATAGTCACCCAACCTCTGCATCTCGACTGCGGTGTACTCCGGGTCGGCCTTGACGTCGGGGATGTGAACCGCGCGTCGCTCGATTAGCGCGCGGCCGAAAGCCGAGCCGCGCTCGGCCGCGATCGGAATGGTTCTCACATACTCCATAAATTCGCGAGAATAGCCGTGCGCCTCCGCGCGGTAAAAGACGCCGTCTTTCTGGCGGGTGATAATGGTCTTGTCGGCGTCGCAGAGTATCGCCGCCGACTCAACTAGAGTTTGCAGCACGGCCTGCAAATTGAACGTGGAGCGGCTTATGACTTTAAGTACATCGGCAGTGGCGGTCTGCTGCTGCAGCGATTCCCGCAGTTCGTTGAGCAGTCTGGCGTTCTCGATCGCGATAACGGCTTGGTCGGCAAATGTCTCGACCAGCTCGATCTGTTTGGCGGTGAACGGCAGCACCCGTGAACGCGTCAACATCAAAACGCCAATGGGAATGCCTTCCCGCAGCATAGGCACACCAAGAGCGGTGCGGTATGTCCCAAGCTTTTGTTGCTCGCGCAAAACGTATTTTGGGTCCTCCAAAACGTCGGCGACGTGAACGACTTTACCTTCGAGCACTGAGCGCCCAAGCACCGAACCTTCTGTGGGAGGCACCGGATTTTCGCGCATATATCGTTCGAATTCGGACGGATACCCGTAACTGGCAATGAACGGATAAGCGTCTCCTTTCGGCCGATGAATGGCTGCACTGTCAGCATTGCACAGCTGCGCAGCCGATTTGACCAGTGTGTCGAGCACGGCTTGAAGGTCGAAGGTCGAACGACTGATAACCTTGAGCACATCCGCAGTGGCGGTCTGCTGTTGGAGAGACTCGCGCACGTCCTCAAACAGGCGCGCGTTATCGATGGCGATAACTGCCTGGTTGGCAAATGTCTCAACGAGCTCGATTTGCTTGTCGGCGAACGGTCGTTTTTCATGGCGCCAGATCGTGATAACGCCAAGCAACTTGTCTTGCCGAACGAGTGGCACCGCAAGTACGGTCGGTGCGCGTGGCGCTGGCGTGCGGATAGGAATGAGCGGCCGATAGGCTGGATTGGCAAAAACGTCAACCTCATGGACAACACGACGCTGCAGTCCTGCGAGCGCTGTCGGATTGTGCGTGCCAAGCTCGATGTGTTGCTGACGTAGGTAAGTCATCGCTTCGGAGGTAGTATTCTTGCCTCCCACCAAACGGAGTGCTTGGCCGTCGAACTGCCATATCACCGCACGATCGCCGCCACAGAGACCTACACAATGGTCCAGAATCGCATCAAACACGGGTGAAAGGCGGCCGGGGGAGTTTGAAATAATTCGCAGCACCTCCGAGGTGGCTGCCAGCTGTTCTAATGCCTCAGTGCGCTCACGGGGACCCCGCATAAGCTTTTTTTGCGCGCGCTCAGTTTTCTGGGTTTTTCGGCGTTTCAACGCTCTGGAACGTTGCACCTTTTCGGTTTTACCGCCTGTTGCGTCGCGTCGTCTCATTAGCTTGCCCAAGCCGAAGGACAAGGGATCGTAGCGTCTCAACCCTACACCGGGAAAGGCCCGACCATGTCCGCTTTGGGTCAAAAGCAGACGTGTGCGGCGCACAAGCTCATGTCCGCTTTACCCCCGATAGCGACCGCGAAAGCGGACTCCCGCAACAGTCATGTTTGCTTTACGCCGACCTGCATCTTCACACCTTGCTCAAGCGCAAGCGCTGCAAATCGCTCCACGAATATCTCAGAAAGCATCATCGCTAGAATTCGCGATATACCTAGCCGTAGTTGTAACCGACGCTCGTACACAACGAGGTTTCGTCGCTAGGCAGAAGTCACAGCTCTCGATGAATGGACGCTAAGCGGTCCGTTCAGGAACGATATAGCTACTCCTCCATAGGACTGCGGACCTCATCATGATGCTGAAAGTCCGACCACCCCAAAGGGAGTTTGGAATGAAAATACAGTCGAGGTTTATCATGTGTTCTGCCGCGATCTTATCAATTGCGGCTCTTTCGACAGCGCCCGCGTTGGCTCAAAAGAAAACGGTCAAAACGTGCCAAGAGGAATGGAGAGCTAACAAGGCCGCAAATGAGGCGGCCAAGATCACGGAAAAAGACTACGTCGCAAAATGTCGGGCTGAAAGTACCACTGCTAAGCCAGCCGCAGCTCCACCTGCAGCAGCTCCCGCGACGACAGCCGCCAAGCCAGTAATGGGCAAGCCGAAGGACGCTCGTCAAGCCGAATATGCGCGGGAACGCGCCTGTGGTCAGGATTGGAAAGCTGACAAGGCCGCCAATAAAATTCCCGCCGGAATGAAGTGGCCACAATATTGGAGTGAGTGCAACAAGCGCAAGAAAGCTGCTGGAATGTAACTTGCTGCGACTACGCGTAATGTCCGCTTGGGTCAAAAGCAGACATGTGCGCGGTGCAAAAGGGCATGTCCGCTTTGCCTCCGAAAGCGGACATGTGCGGTGCAGTAGCCGATGTCCGCTTTGGGCCAAAAGCGGACATCTGAGTTGTGCCGCCTTGCGGGGATGGGACGAAAGCAGCATGCTTGAGATGCAAAGAAACCTCCTAAGCCCGCGCGTATGGATATGGGAGGCAGAGGGAGGTCTCCATGCTGACGCGACGTGATGCATTGGTGGGCGCGGCAACCGTTGGAGCCGTCTTGCGCACTCGAACAAGCTTTTCGAAAGCATCTCAACCCGAAACGCAGGTCAATTTCGACGTCCCCGAGAATGCGTGCGATTGTCACACGCATATCCACGCCGACCCGCGGCAATTTCCCTTTTTCTCCGGTCGCATTTATACGCCCGAATTGGCGTCGCCCGAAGAAATGTCGGCGCTTCACCGCATGCTGCACATCAAGCGCGTGGTGATTGTGACACCGAGCGTATACGGCACTGACAATTCCGCGACACTCTACGGTATGAAAGCGCGCGGCGCCGATGCTCGTGGGGTGGCGGTGATCGACGACAAAACGACTGAAAGCGATCTTGATGCCATGGCCCACGCTGGTATGCGCGGCATACGGCTCAATCTTGCGACCGGCGGCACCAGCGATCCCAATATCGGCCGCCAACGTTTCCAGAGCGCGATCGACCGTATGAAGAACCGCGGCTGGCATATCCAGATGTACACGAACTTGGCCGTGATCTCCGGCATCAAGGACTTGGTGTTGGCGGCACCAGTACCTGTCGTGTTTGATCATTTCGGCGGCGCCCAGGCAGCGCTCGGGCTCGAGCAACCCGGATTTGCCGACCTCGTCGAGTTGGTCCGTGTAGGTAAGGCGTATGTCAAAATTTCTGGAGCCTATCGAGCTTCCAAACTGGCGCCTGATTACCAAGACGCGGCGCCCCTCGCTAAGGCACTAATCGCGGCGAACGGGGATCAAATCATATGGGGGACCGACTGGCCGCATCCCAACTCGTCTTCGGGTAACAAGGCGACCGAGGTTACACCGTTATTCCAGATCGACGATGGAAGGCTTATGAACCAGCTCGTGGTCTGGGCGCCCGATGCGGCAACGCGCAAGAAGATCTTGGTCGATAATCCGGCGCGTCTCTATCAATTCTAACGGAAAACGGAAGATGTACTGGGCGCACAAACTCATGTCTGCTTTGGCCAAAAGCGGACTCGTGCACCGCAACAAATAACTGTCGGTCAAGGCCAATGCCGACGAATTTTCGCCAAGAGTTCGCGCCCGCTGCCACCCTTCTAGAGATGACGCTGCCTATTGCTTGGCCCCCTTTATTCATTGTGACGGCAATTCAGCTACCGGTCTCGATAGGCGGCATGTCGAATGATACAATTTAGGTCGTGCGGCAAAAACTCGGCGGGGAGGAAATCATGCGGGGCTTAAGCGTTGCGATCTTGGCGGCATTCATTGGGCCAGCGGCGCTGGCTGAGGTGAAGCTTCCGGTCCCCACCGTCGATCAATCCGCGGTCGCCAAGCGCGGCTTTTTTTATGTCGGGGGTCATTATGTGGGCGAGCCGGGCAAGCACATCATGGTGGGGCAGATCTACGTCGAAGTTCTGGCGCCGAAGGCAGAGCGGCGGCCCTATCCGCTAGTGCTGATCCACGGCGCTGCGCAAACGGCAACCAATTGGATGGGAACACCCGACGGCCGCGAAGGCTGGGCCGATTTTTTTGTCGAGCAGGGCTATGTCGTCTACATGATCGACCAACCGATGCGCGGTCGTTCGGCCTATCACCCAGCCGACGGAGCGACGCGGATGTTCACGGCCGAGAACGAGCAATTCCAGTTCACGGCCATCGAGAGCGACGGCACCTGGCCCGGACGCGACAAGCATACGCAATGGCCGGGAGATAGCACGAACAAGGGCAAACAGGGCGATCCTATCTTCGACGGGTTCTATGCAACACAGGTTGAGACCGTCGTGTCGAACGAAGAGACCCAGCAGCGCAACCGCGACGCCGGCGCGGCGCTTCTCGACAAGATCGGACCGGCAATTCTGTTGACGCACTCGCAATCGGGATCGTTCGGATGGCTCATCGCCGACGCGCGGCCGAACCTCGTCAAAGGCATCGTCGCAGTCGAACCGTCCGGCCCGCCATTCGAAAACACCATCATCGGCACCGGCAAGGCACGTGCCTGGGGACCGACCGACATCGCCTTGACCTACGATCCGCCGGTCAAGGACCCGAGCGAGATCTCAGTCATGCGCGACGAGAAACCTGACGGCCCGAATATGTTTCTGTGCTGGATGCAGACGGCGCCGGCGCGGCAGCTCATCAATTTGAAAAGCATTGCGACCGTCGTGATCTCGGCGGAAGCCTCCTACCACCAGCTCTACGACAATTGCACGGTGAAGTATCTCAACCAGGCCGGCATGAAAGTCGAATGGATGCCGTTGCAGAATAAAGGCATCCATGGCAACGGGCACATGGTGATGATCGAGAAGAACAACCTCGCCATCGCCAAGGTGATTGACGACTGGGTGCTCGAGAAAGTGAAGTGAAGACGGCGTGCGTGGACGACTTCCGGACTATTTCCGCTTTACCTCCTCAAAAGCGGACATCGGTTGCGCCTGGTGGGATGCCCGCTGCCAAAAGTCCTATTCGATCATCTCGTCGGCGAGAGCGAGCACCGGGGCTGGTATCCCTAAGCCAATGGTCTCGGCAGCCTCGCGCATGTCTGAAGAGGGTCAAAAGCGGACATCGCTGAGTGCTAATGGGATGTTCGCTTTGGGTCAAAAGCAGACATGTGCAGTGCGAGAAGGCATGTCCGCTTTGCCCCCGAAAGCGACGCTGAAAGCGTTCATTCGAATGTCCGCTAGCTCACTTGTACTGTTTGGGGCTCCGCTCTCTATCGACCACCCGAACAGCGCAATGCTACGCTCTCGCTGGGCGGAAGCGCGTCTTCACGGGGGGCATCCATGAAAGTCGCTACAGCTTTCCTTGCGTCCATCATTTCTGTGGCATTGCCGGCCGCCGCCGCCAGGGCGGCAGACGCTCCGCCGCAGTGGGCTTATCCGGCGAATAATCCGGACTATAAGCCCCCGGTCGACGATGGCAGGTCCGTGCGCGTGCCGGACAGCACAGCCGGTTATACCTGGAGTCAACTGCGGGATAGGTTCATCGCGCCGATCTGGCATCCGGGCGACCACCGGCCATTGCCCGATATCGTTGCGAGTGGCCGCAAGCCCGACGTCTTCGCGTGCGGCTACTGTCATCGTGCCGACGGGCCCGGCGGTCCCGAAAATGCGGACCTCGCCGGCCTGCCGAAGAGCTACATCATTCAACAGATGGCGGATTATAAGAGTGGCGCGCGGGGAACCGCTGTCTCCGGTCGCTCGCCACCCACCCTGATGATCGCGCTGTCAAAGCCAATCACCGATCCGGAAGTGGAAGCTGCGGCGACTTATTTCTCCGCCCTGCAGCCGCGCAAGCGCATCAAGGTGGTCGAGAGCGACACGGCACCTAAGTCCTACGTCGCTGGTCTGCTCTGGGCAGCCGCCGAAGGTAGTGAACGCGAACCGCTAGGCCAGCGTATCCTCGAAGTCCCTGATGATCTCATCCAGTTCGAGAGCCGCGATCCACGCTCGACCTTCACGGCCTACGTTCCGGTCGGCAGCCTGGCGAAAGGCGAGGCGCTGGTGACGAAAGGGGCAGGAAAGACGCTCGCATGCGCCCCGTGCCACGGACCAGACCTCAAGGGGCTCGGGCCGCTGCCGCGCATCGCCGGGCGCTCACCGAGCTATATGTTTCGCCAGCTCTATGACTTCCGCCATGGCGCGCGCACCGGCGAGTGGAGCCCACTGATGGCCCAGGTGGCGTCAAACCTCGAACAGGAGGACATGCTGGCGATCGTCGCCTATCTCGCCTCGCTCGATCCCTGAGCGTGTCTAATCTGCGCGGTGCTCGGATTTGCCGAGAGTGCTGCAGAGCTTTCCTATGTCCGCTTTACCCTCAAAAGCGGACGTGTGCAGTGCACTAGCCCATGTCCGCTATGGGCCAAAAGCGGACATCATGTTTATTCGATCACTTCGTCAGCGCGGGTGACTAAGGAAGCGGGCATTGTGATGCCCAGCGCTTTGGCGGTCTTCATATTGATCGCCATCTCGAATTTGGTTGGCGCTTGCACCGGCAGGTCCGCTGGCTTCTCGCCTTTTAAGACTCGATCGATGTAGCCCGCTGCCCGCCGATAAAGATCATAGATATCGGTTCCATAGGAGATCAGGCCGCCTGCTGTGACATATGAGCGTAGATTGTAGACGGCACAAAGTTTGTGCCGGGCAGCCAACGTGACGATTAGATCGCGATGAACCGTGGCTATCGGGGCAGCGGTTACGATGAGGCCCCCGTTAGATGACTGGGCAAATGCTGAAATCGCACGCTCAATCTCGCTAGGGTCGCGCAAGTTAACGGGGGTCAGCTCCACGCCTAATGTCGGCGCTACAGATTGGATAGCGCCAAATTGTCCTGTCCCGGCAGCGATAGCGGGATCTCGAAGAACCGCTACTCGCGTCACGTTGGGCGCGATCTCTTTGAGTAGTTCGAGCCATTTCGCGCCCATACTGTATTCAAATAAAACGAAACCGGTGGCATTGCCGCCAGGCCGCGCCAAACTATCCACGAATCCAGCGCCGACTGGATCGACCGAATGTGCGAACACGATCGGCACGGTTCGAGTTACCGCCTGCAACGCCGCAACAGTCGGGCTGGCCGTGGCTAGGATGACATCAGGCTTGAGTGCGACCAACTCGGTAGCGAATTTGCGCTCAAGTGCGGCATCGCCCGCGGCCCATCGAACATCAAGCCGCACGTTTTGACCTTCGGACCAACCCAATTTTTGAAGGCTTTGCTGAAGCGCTGTAATGCGAGCCCGTCCTTCCGCATCATCGCCCACGCTCATGAGCACACCGATCCGAGCAATCTGCTCGCGCTGTGCGCGAGCCGAAAGCGGCCATGCGGCTGCCGAACCGACAACAAACTTGATGAAATCGCGCCGGCGCACGTACTGCCCCCAAAGTCGAGACGACGCCATTTATGGTTGCAGGATAGCAGGTTGCCAAACAGCAGTAAGGGGTCGCGGACATGTCCGCTTTGGGTCAAAAGCGGACTCATGCAGTGCAACACGGCATGTCCGCTTTACCCCCAATAGCGACATCAAATGCGACATAATGGAATGTCCGCTATCGACCAATAGCGCACATTATGACCGCTTACTCGATCACCTCGTCCGCGCGACCTAACAACGGAAGAGAGAAAGCAAGATCCTGCAACTTCGCTGTTTTCAGGTTAATAACGAATTCGACTCTTGTGTGTTGTTCGACCGGCAATTCAGCCGGATTCGCACCTCTGAGAATTTTTCCGCTGTAAATTCCAATTAGCCGGCTGGCCTCCAATAAGCTGGGACCATAGCTCATCAACCCGCCAGCGGTTACAAATTCGCGCCATGGATAAATGGTCGGCAGCGCATGTGAATTTACCAAGGAAACGAGCTTTTCGCGCTGGCTGTAAAGGAATAAGTCGGCGCTGATGAGAAACCCTTCCGTCCGGAGATCCTTGACTTCTTTAAAGGCTGCGTCGAATTCAGTGGCCGAAGTAGCACGCACTACATGCAGTTCCAAATCTAAGGACCGAGCCCCTCCATAAAGAATTTCTGTCTCCGTATCGGTATAACGATTGCTCGGATTGACGAGCAATGTGATGATTTTAGCCCTATGGAGCGTTTCACTTAATAGCTCGATTCGCTTTGCGATCAATTGAGCTTGCAGAGCTGCAATGCCCGTCAAATTTCCGCCTGGTCGATTCAAGCTGGCAACCAGTCCAGATCTAACAACATCGATGCCACTGTAAAAAACAATTGGAATTGTCGATGTCATAGCCTTAGCCACAAGTGCTGGCGGTGTTCCACCAATTGTTGCTATGACATTGACCTGCCGACGAATCAGATCGGCCGCTAACTCCTGCAACCGTTCATTGTTGAATTCAGCCCAACGATATTCGATGGCGACATTTCGTTCCTCGGTGTAACCGAGTGTGTTCAGCCCTTGGCGAAAGGGAATCAAATACGGCTCGGCATCAGTTTGAGCCGTACCGGTTGAAAGATAACCGACGACAGGCTTCGCCGACTGCTGCGCATGCGCAGCGTAAGGCCACGCAGCCGCGCCTCCCATTAAGGTGATGAAGTCGCGTCGTCGCATGACCCCGCCCGAGAGATAGATGATCCTACATAGAAAAACTGTGCCGCCGGAAGGGGGCTCATAATGTCCGCTTTGGGTCAAAAGCGGACATGTGCAGTGCAAAGCGGCATGCCCGCTTTACCCCCCCATAGCGACACCAAATGCGACATATGGGATGTCCGCTTTGGGCCAAAGCGGACATCAGGCCTTCATTCGATCACCTCGTCGGTACGGGCGAGCAGCGAGGGCGGCACGGACAGACCAAGCGCCTTCGCCGCCTTTAGATTGATTACCAGTTCGTATTTGGTCGGCGCTTGCACCGGTAAATTGGCCGGTTTTTCGCCTTTAAGGATACGATCGACATAGCGCGCGGCATTGCGGAACTGCTCGATACGATCGGATCCGTAGGAGATCAGTCCGCCCGCCGAAACAAAGCCGCGGCTGTAATACCTCCGCGCAAGTCCCGGCGAAACTGCTGGCGGAATAACATCTCAACGTCTGGTTCATCATCGACCACGAGGATAAGAAGGTTCATGGTGTCCTCATTCGCTCGTGACTGCGTGCGCATCGCAATTCGGCGAGGTTATTATGAGGACGATTACGCGGATGCACTGTGACCATGCTCACAAAGCGACCACATATTTTTAGCTAAGCAGGAGAAGTAGCATGCGGCTCGAAGGCGGGTGCTATTGCGGTGCCGTGCGGTATGTTGCGGAAGGTGAGCCAGTTTTAAGAGCGCAATGCCACTGCCGCGCGTGTCAGTACTTCTCGGGCGGCGCACCTAATTTGTTCATGCTCGTGCCGGCAGAAGGATTCGTGTACACGAAAGGCGCGCCAAAGACCTATAGGCGGCCCGATAAGGCTGACGCTGTAACGCGAGAGTTTTGCGCGGTATGCGGCACACACGTGATCTCGCGGCGCCCTGGCCTGCGACCGGTTGTTCTGAAGATCGGAACGCTGGACCATCCTTCGGCCTATGGCGGCGCGCAAAAGGCGATCTTCACGGCAGAAGGTCAGCCTTTCCATCTCATTGCGGACGGCGTGCCCGCCTTTGAAGGCCTGGCGCCACGCCAATAGTTCAAATCGTCGACATTAATCTCCACTTTTGGTCAAAAGCGGACAGTGGCCACACTTTAGATCCAAACATCATTCCGGGCCGTCCGGTCGCCGCCCTCATGGCCCGTATTGAGTACGCCGCGCGGCTCAATCAGCAATAGTTTAACCTCTTGCTCGGCGTAAGGCTTATGTTCGACGCCCTTCGGCACAACGAACATTTCCCCAGCAGACACCTGGACTGCGCCGTCTCGGAAATCAATCCGCAGAGTGCCTTCCAAAACAATGAATGTCTCATCCGTATCCTTGTGGTCGTGCCAAATAAAATCACCCTGCAGCTTCACGATTTTGAACTGGTAGTCGTTCATTTCGGCTATGACCTTTGGCTGCCACTGTTCGTCGAACAATTTGAACTTTTTGCCGAAGTTGATCGCCTCATAGTACATATGGTTCTCCATCAACGCCGGTGCCGGCCTCGATGATCTGTCGGGCTCCAAACAGTGTAGCGCCTCGCCCTATTATTCTTCAGAGGTGTGTCCGCTTTGGGCCAATAGCGGACATCACGTCACTTATCGATCACATCATCAGCGCGGGCTAGCAGCGGCGCTGGCACGGTGAGCCCGAGCGCTTTTGCTGTCTTGAGGTTGATCGTCAGCTCGAACTTTGTCGGCTGCAAGAATGGCAAATCGGACGGCTTCGCGCCCTTAAGGATACGGCCGACATAGACGCCCGACTGATAGTATTGATCGGCGACGCTGGCTCCGTAGCTGATCAAGCCACCGACCTCAGCGAAATCACGCCGGCCATAGATCGCGGGTATGGCGTGGCGTGCAGCGAGTGCCACAAGGACTGAGCGTCGGTTCGCGAACAATGCGTCGTCTGACACCACAAGCGCGCCGGCACTCTTTTGAGCCAGCGTTGCAAAAACAGCTTCAAACTCGCCCTCAGTGCTGGCCTCCAGCACCACCATGTCCTGTCCGATTTTGCGGGTGGCATCATTCAACTGGCGTCTGGCAGCCGTGGCAGTGAGATTGTTCGGATTGACCAGAAGCGCAATTAACGGAGTGGGTGAAATCAGCTCGCGCAAAAGCTCCAGACGTTTGAGCTCGAGCGCGACCGAGAATACCGTTACGCCGGTCATGTTACCGCCTGGTCGATTGAAACTGGCAACGAGGCCGGCAGCAACCGGATCGCTGCCAGTGGCAATGACGACCGGCACGGTTGCGGCTGCCACCCGCAATGCGCCGGCCGCAACGTCGGAAGCACCGGCAAAGAGGACCGTCACTTTGCGTTCGATCAGTTCGGCCGCCAATTCCGGGAGTCGATTGAGCTGGCCGTCTGCCCAGCGGAATTCAATCGCAACGTTCTGGCCATTAACGTAGCCCGCTTCGTTCAGTGCCCGGCTGAACGTCGCCACCAAGTGGGAATCCGAAGCGAGCGACCGACCACTCAAGAAACCGACGACCGGCATCGGCGGCTGCTGCGCGCGAGCCATCAGCGGCCACGCTGCCGCTGTGCCCACAGCCATCAAGAAGTCTCGTCGCCTCATTGTCGTCCCCGAGGCTCAGACACTACATCGTAGCAATCCGCACTGTTGCTCTGGAAGTGGTCAAGTGAACCAGCATGTCCGCTTCGGCGCTAGGAGAGGCCGCCCCTCAACGAAAAGTGACCCGTCTCAAGGAAAAATCAGGATTTTCTTCAAGCTTGCCGCGGGTCAAACGACTATTTCGCGCCAGCTTTCCTCCACGCGGGCGGCAGATGCCTGTCGCCTGCGTTTTTCTAAGGATTCTCGCTTGTGGACCGTCACAGTCAATTGCGTCGCCGCTGGAAACGGGAAAAGGAAAAACGGGATGGTTGCTGCTACTGATGGGGTTGCTCGCAAGTTTGCCGTCTATGTTGACGAACCAGTGCTGGCTGGCGAACCGCGGAAGGGTTTCTTGGTCCGCTTCATGGAAGCACTCATCGAGACGCGACGCCGTGAAGCTCGCCGCGAGATTGCAAAACGCGCCCACCTATTAGACGATTCTTGGCGGCTTGATCGCATCTCCAATGAGGCAGGCATATGAGGACGATAAGGGTCATTGCGTTTTCCATAATCGCGGGCATCGCCTTGGGAGCCGGCTTGGTCGAGGTTCTTCATGCACAGAGCAAACCGCAAGCCTACGTCGTAGGCGAGATCAACGTCACTGATCCGGAGGGCTTCGCGAAAGATTTCAGCCCATTGGCGCGCAAAGCGCTTGCTGAGGCGCCTGGCTACCGCGCGCTCGTGCTCGGCGGCAAAACGGTCGCTATTGAAGGGCCCGCGCCGCAGACGCGCGTCGTCATCAATGTATTCGACAACCTCGATGCAGCGGTGCAGGCCTATAATTCACCCGACTTCAAGACCGCGAAGAAAATCGGTGACAAATACGCGACTTTCCGCACGTATGCCGTCGAAGGCCGATGAGCTGCCAGCACGAACGCATGTTTGATTCGGCGGCCATTTGCACTGCACACGCCGATGTACGCTTTCCCGAGCGATGTCCGCTTTGAGCCAAAAGCGGACACAGATCAACTGTCTCCGAGATTTTAGCCAAGAGGCGCAAATTAAGCACGCGTCCTAGGCTGTCAGAGCGCTGGCGAACATCAGACAGAGAAATATCGTCCTGTGTGAGGCAGTTCATGCAGTGCTTGCCCGACTGAGCGCAGGATTTGGCGTCGGGCTCTGCATTGGAGTCGTCATGCGAAAAGCACTCAGTGTGGTCCTAGTTCTTGCTGGCATGCTCACTGCCGCTATTGCTGCCCCACGCGGGCATATCGCGACGAAAGCGGTCTTCCATAATCATGTGATGGTTGACGGTCTTTATGTCGCGCTGCCAACAGAGATGCATAACTTTCCGATGGAATTAGTGGCGGAGCCTTGACTCGTCTACGGCCATGGCCATTGCAAAGCTCACATCCTCGGCTGGCAAGTCCACTTGCTCCGTTGAAGCCTTGCTGATGATTGCGATGTCCGCTTTACCCCCGAAAGCGGACATGTGCGGTGCAACTTGTGACGTCCGCTATGGGCCAAGAGCGGACATTAGAGCAACCGCTATTGGGCGAGGCCAAACAGACTGTGTTTAGGGTGCATCCTGGCCCAAAATGCAACGTGCGGACGTTGAGGTTCTTAAATTAGGGCTGTGTCTCGATGCGGGCGCGTTGGTTCCTGCTTCTAGTTGCTTTCTCCGCGCTCTTTCTTCATCTTCTTTTTGTGATTTCCATTGGTACGGCAGCTTCGGCAGATCCGTCCGGCAAGGGCGTATTTACCTCACGCTCAGTTTCACAGCAGCAAGGCCCAGTCACCGTTCGCGTCGCAGTGCTGACCGATGACGAGAGCCAACGCTACTTTGGTGTCGCACTCGCGGACGAAGGTATCCAAGCAGTTTATTTGAGCATCGAAAATAACAGCGACGCCATCTTGCACTATCTGCCGGTCGCTACTGACCCCAATTACTTCACCCCGTCAGAGGTGGCTCGCCTGTTCTATGGTTGGTGGCCCAGCGAAACCAACGATAAGCTCGATGCGCTGTTCGTACGGGAGGCAATGCCGGATATTGTCGCGCCACACCAAACGACTGCCGGCTTCGTGTTAACGCATCGCGAGGGCGGCCTAAAGTTTCTTAGAGTTGGGTTTGTCGGAACTAATCAACAATTCGACTTCCGCTTCGTGCTGCCGCTCGATAGCGCGACCTACGCTGTGCAAAAGGTAGATTTCAATACCATATACTCGCCGGGTTCCATCGAAGAAGTTGATCTAGCAGGTCTTCGCTCGAGGCTGGAGACGTTGCCATGCTGCACGGTGAATACGGCGGGCGACAGGCCAGGCGATCCGCTCAATATTGTAATAATTGGCGACAGCACTAATACGATTTTTCCATTTATCATGCGGGGATGGCGGCTCGATGAGCCACTTGATTTCCACAGCGCGTTTCGGTCAGTGCGCGCATTTCTGTTCGGCACCGAGTATTTACACGCGCCTGTCAGCCCTTTGTACGTCTTCGGCCGGACACAAGATCTTTCCCTCCAGAAAGCGCGAGACAAAATAAGCTTGCGTAATCATCTGCGAGTATGGCTAGCGCCATTTACCATCAACGGGCAGCGTGTGTGGGTCGGCCAGATCAGCCGCGACATTGGGATCAAGCTGACCACCCAATCCTGGTATCTGACGACGCATCGGATAAGCCCTGAGGTCGATCAGGATCGCTACTACTTACTACAGGATTTGATTCTGACAAGAGAAGTCTCTCGGTTCGGATACGTGCGTGGCGTCGGTATCTCGACGCGAGCCAATCCGCGCACGAACCTGACGGGCGATCCGTATTTGACTGATGGACTTCGCCTGGTTGTATTTCTGGGCGGGAAACAGTGCCCACTGAATGAGATCGAATTGCTCGAGTGGGAGCGCCCACCGTCATAGCTAGTTTGCAACGCTTCGGATTTGCCCTCGCTATTCGCTTTTCTGATGTGTCTTCGCAGTCCTTAATGACAATCACAACAAATGCAAAAAATTTTTGCAAATTTGCGACGCCAAAACCATGTCCGCTTTGCCCCCGAAAGCGGACATGTGCAGCGCAATAGCTCATGTCTGCTTTGGGCCAATAGCGGACATGGCTTCTGGCCAAGACGGCTTGTTTCCTACGTTGGCCACGTAGCGGCGAAATCGCAAAGAGCTGATATATTTCCAAACACTCATGCATGCACCCGATTAGCCCGGACCTGGCTCGGGTGAGTTCTCCTTGACGGGAGGCTTTGCCGCCGGCGCTGTTGGCAGCAGCGACGGTGGTTTTTTGTTCGGAATATTCCTTTGTCCGCTCGGCAATGCGCCCAATTTCTGGAAATACGAGCCACAGACCGCCGATAGTTTCATGCGCTGAAAGTCGAGGCATTTCAAGATATCGATTTCCCTTCGCGCCCCAGCGCAAAGCCTTTGCGCATCTGGTCCGCACGATGCGCGAAGAATGCTTCCCATCGCCGCAGGTGGATTATTGGCCGTGACAATCTCAGCTGGTTGTGCGGTTGGACTTTGCGCACCTGAATCGGGGGGTTCTCTGCGAGTATCTACCGCCGCGATCGTGTTCCCACACGCCGGGGACACCTCTCGAGCATGGAACGACAAACATTGAATGAGGCGGCCGCCACCGGGCCGCACGTCGGTACAAAATCGCTGCAAGTCGTCACCACACGTCGCGCGAAGTTTGGTACCGCCTTGCGTGGCTGCGATCACGGTTCCACACGCTTCTGACAGCTCACGAGTATGGGACCATAAACATTGAACGAGGCGTCCTGCGCCTGATTGCACGTTGGCGCAAAATCGCTGCAAGTCATCACCGCACGCTGCACGGAGTTTGCCGCCGCCGGCACCACGCCCCGGACCGCCGGTCTGCGCAACAGCTGCAGACACAGTAAAAACCATTGCGGTGACAAGAGACCAATGAGCAATTCGGTGTAACACCATCTGGGCATCCCCGCTCTTTCCAAACGCGTGCCACAATAAGCAGTTGAAAATGTCCGTATTGGGTCATTTTCCGGCCCATGTCCGCTTTGGGTCAGAAGCGGACATATGCAGTGCACAAGCGCATGTCCGCTAAGGGCCAATAGCGGACATCAATCTACCGGCGGCTCTCTGCTGTATTGCGTCGGGCCGTTAGCGAATGCACCGTGTTTTTATTTTATTGGTACTCCCATCTTCGCGAGGACTTCATTCTCAAAACAAGTGCGGACCGCAAGCTTATTTTGTGATCGCCTTTTCATAAGGATAAATGACCTCGCCGCTCTTGTATTTTGGCGGATAGACAATGACCTCGGTTGTCAGATCACGGAAGTCGTCGACCGTCTTGCCCCTGATGTTCTGGAACTGGGCCGCCAGTGTCCGCTCTTCAGCCCATTCACCTTGCTTGCCGAACTTCACCTCGCCCACCACGGTCTTGAACGTGGTCTTGCGGATATAGTCCGCCAGGACATCGTCACTTAAGCTTTTGGTGGCGGCGATTGCGTCACCAAGTACCTGTACGTAGGCATAAGCCCACACCGGCATATAGAAACCGAGCGGATCAGTGCCGGCACCCTGAGCGCGCGCCTGGTATTTTTTGAGCAACTCAAATGCGCCCGGAAAGTCCATCGACCTGACCGGCAGCCAAGTCTCGAAGTTTACGACGCCATTAAGCAACGGGCCAAGTTGAGTCTTGAACACGGTCGCCTGCAAGCCGACCATAGCCCCGCCCCACATCTTCGGTTTGAACCCGACTTCGTTCATCGCCTTGACCCAGCCGACCGTATCGAGCGGATACGAGCAGATCACAAGCAGATCCGGATTGAGAGCCTGGATCGCCCGCACGATCGGCGTGAAGTCGGTAGTGGCGGGGGGATAGGTTTTTTCGTAGATGATTTTGAAACCCGACACCTGGGCGTTCTCGCGTGCGCCCTCGCAGGCATTACGGCCGAATTCAGCGTCCGCCATCGCAATCGCGATGGTCTGAGGCTCCGGGCTCTGCTCCTCGGCTACTTTGAAAAAGCCGCGCGTGAACGCCGGCTTTGGCGTCGGGCCATTCGGGATCATCGAGAAATATTTCGGATAGTTGAACGTCTCGTTCACGCCCGTGCCAAACAGGCTCATGAACAGCTTCTTCCGCTGCATCGCGACCGACATGGCTGCAGCGATCTGGGTCGAAGCATAGCCGCTGACGATCAGATCGACCTTGTCGATGTCAAGCAACTTGGCGTAGATGCCCGGCACTTGCGACGGGTTACTTTGATCGTCGTAGTAGACAAGCTTGACGGGCCGGCCGAGCAGACCGCCCTTGGCATTGATGTCATCCTCCCAGACCTGCATTGCGACCAGTGACATTTTGCCGTTGGCGGCGAGTGGACCGGTCAGCGCCATGCCGAAACCTATTTTGATCGGTTCTGCGGTTTGCGATAGGACTGGAACGGCGGTGAACAGCAGCACAGCGGCAGCAGCTGCCGACAGCGCCTGACGGCTTACCTTTAGCCATATTGATGTCGTGAGCATTTTCATCCCTCGGTAGCCACAGTCGGCCATGCAAAAGAGCTGGCACGGCTGTGAACGCTAACGGGGATGCCGACGCGTGAATTTGCGCAACATCAAAGAACTCGTGGAATTGTCTTGGACAGAACAAGTACCTCACGGAGTCTGTTTGAACAAACCGAGAAGCTGCGAGTCAGTCTTACTAAAGATATGTAAGAACATTAGCGGACAGAAGGAGAAAACAAGCTCGCGATGTTCAGCTTCCTTGATCTTGGCCAAAGACGAAAAGATCAAAGTCGTCTCTAGTTGATCTGCATCAAAGAAATGATCGCCTTCAGTAAGTAACTGACGTTGATGGCTAGAAAGGTAATCGCCGCGGAAAGAACGGTGCCGCGTTATACTTCCTATCCAACGGCGCCTCATTTTAGTCCCACAATTCAAGCGAGCACTTATGCATCTTGGCTCGATGCCCTACCCCGATCAGAATCATTGTCGCTCTATCTGCATGTGCCGTTCTGCGAAAAAATATGTCTCTACTGTGGATGCCACACCAAGGCGACGCGCCGTTCAGAGCCAATCGAGGCTTACGTCGATAAACTGATCAGAGAAATCAATCTGGTCGGAAATCCGCTCGGGCACATCCGGTTCAATTTCTTCAATCGTCTGACGGTGTTTCAGCACGACACCCCTGACCAATACCTGTCGCAATTCACGATCAGTCATTTCGTTGAGTCGCTGGTCGCAGACATGTGCGGCGCACAAGCTCATGTCTGCTTTGGGCCAAAAGCGCACATTCGCAGCGCGGCAAAAGTTCGTTATTCGATCACCTCGTCGGCGGTGGCAAGGAGCGGTGCCGGTACGGTGAGCCCGAGCATGCGTGCGGTTTCGGCGTTGATGACGAGTTCGAACTTTGACGCCTGCACCACGGGCAAGTCCGCAGGCTTCGCGCCCTTGAGAATGCGACCTACATAGCTGCCGACCTGGCGATAGGCGTCGATGACACTGGTCCCATAGCTAATTAGTCCACCGATTTCAGGAAAAACACGGTCCGGGTATGCCGCAGGAAGTGCGTGGCGCGACGCTAGATTTACCAATTGACTTCGCCGAGCATTGAACAAACCGTCGCCATTCACGAAGAGGGCATCGGGCCGGTCGCGGCCAAGATCAGCGAAAGCCGCGTTGATCTCGCGGCTGTTGCTGGCATTCATGACCTTAATCTGCAGCCCCATCGCGGACGTTGCTGCTTGCGCGTCTCGCAATGTGGTCTCTGTATTTATAGCATTTCGGGGATTGACCAGCACCGCCACGCGGGTCATTCCGGGTAGCAATTCACGTAGAAGCCCCAGCCGCTTTAATACTAATTCAGCGGTGAAAAAGTTTATTCCAGTCAAATTGCCTTCCGGCCGGGCAAGGTTGGCGACAAGACCAACCCTGACTGGATCTTCAGCGACGACGAAGACGATGGGAATCGTCGTAGTTGCGGCCTTGGCTGCCAATGCAGCGACAATGCTTCCTGTTGCGGCTATGACCGCGACTTGGCGCCGAGCCAGTTCGGCTGCCAGGGCAGACAGCCGATCGAATTGGCCTTCGGCCCAGCGGTAATCTATCGAGAGGTCAACGCCTTCGAAATAACCGGCATCGCCGAGACCTTGGCGAAATCCGCGCAGGCGCTCGCTTTGTCCGTCGGCCGAGTAGGGATTGAGAAACCCGATCACCGGCATTGCCGACTGCTGCGCACGCGCCGCAAGGGGCCACGTCGCTGTCGCACCAAGAAGTGTGATGAACTCGCGTCGCCTCATTGTCGCCCCCGAGGCTCACGTTAGAACAGCCTATCGTATAGAGAGTAGCCAACCCATTGGAAGTGGCATGTCCGGCGGTGTGATAGATTTATCCTCAAATGAGCAGCTCGACCGAGCACTCGAAGTTCAATGGGGGAGATAATTCATGACCAGCCGACGCACCGCTTGCAGTTGCGGGCAATTGCACTTGACGATCGAGGGGCAGCCATCACGCATCGCAATGTGTCACTGCCTGGCCTGCCAGCGCCGCACCGGAGCTGTGATCAGCAACCAGGCGCGCTTTCAGCGCGAGCAGGTCTCCATCGCGGGCGAGGCAACGACGTGGACCCGGACGGCTGATAGCGGCCACAGCTTGACCTTTCATTTCTGTCCGACCTGCGGGTCGACCGTTAGGAGCCTGAACATGCTGCGGGGTATTCGGGGTAACTGTCAGTCGGTCCTCTCCCCGGGGACAGGGAGAGGACCTAGCGGCGCTTTTGAGCGCCACGTCGCCGGACATCAGAGCACTGATCAGCCCGGCAACAGCACCGTGTCGATCACGTGGATGACACCGTTCGACTGCATGACATTGCGGATGGTGACCTGAGCGGAGCCGCCTTTGGCGTCCCAGATCCAGAGCCGGCCATCCTTCTCAGCAAACGTCAGCTCTTCGCCTTCGACAGTTTTGAGCATGGCCTTGCCGTTGCCGGCCCTGATCTTCTCCATCAGGTCCTTGGCGCTCAGGCGGCCCGGTACGACGTGATAGGTGAGCACGTTCGTCAGGGTCTTCTTGTTCTCCGGCTTCAGGAGCGTATCGACGGTACCCGCTGGCAATTTCGCAAACGCCTCGTTAGTCGGGGCGAAGACCGTGAATGGACCGGGCGATTGCAGCGTATCGACGAGCCCTGCGGCCTTGACCGCCGCCACCAGCGTTGTGTGGTCCTTCGAGTTCACCGCGTTCTGCACGATGTTCTTTGAGGGGTACATCGGTGCGCCGCCGACGGTGACGGTCTTTTCCTTTTCCTTCATTTGCGCGAAAGCCGGGCCAGTTGCGCCGAGGCTGAGGGCGAGTGCCGCTGCAGCAACACCGGCCAGCGTGACAGTGACGATGCGTTTCATGGCAGTACTCCGTTGCTCTTTGTGACGTCCCCATGTGGGAGACGTCGAAGCTACGGAGCGATCGCATCTACGGATGCACGTTCACAGAGACGTGAGCTTACCAGTTGCGATCACCGGTCCGGTGGGCAGGCCGGTGGTCGAACCGCCCGGCGGCTCCAGCGATACCGCAAGCACCGCGTTGTCTTTTGCCAGCGTTGCAAGTTCGGGAGGCAGGGCAAGCACCACCGTCTGATCGGCCCGCAACAGGCCCAAGGCGCGCGGTCTGCCGTCCGGCGGAATGAGCCACAACTCGGGAACGCGCGTTGCGTCGGCGCTGAAGGCGGCAGGCACGACTGCAACCGTACCGCGGGCAGAATCGATGGTAGCGACGAAATGGCGCTGGCCGGCGCCTTCGATGGTCGCGACAAGCGCCTGCTGGGGCGCGAACGTTCCCAAATAAATCAGGCCCGCAAGACACGCAGCGGCAAGCGCGCCCGCCGCAAAACTCAACCCGCGCCAGAAATTGAGGCTGTGCCAAAGCCCGTTACGTGCTGCTTGCGCGGGCAGGACGCTGGAGATTCGATCCCACACCTGGGGTGGTGGCGATACTTCGCGGATTTCTGCGGCCCAGGGAGCAAGTCGTCGTTCCCACTCTTCCACCAACCGCGCAAAGCCACGGTCTCGCGCCGCGCGCTGTACGGCGGTTGTCCGCTCGGCGCCTTCGAGCACGCCCAGCGCAAGCTCGGCCGCGAGTAGATCGTCTTCGGGCAGGTCGTTATGGTCCAGCGTGTCGCTCATTGCTCCAAACAGGCCTTCAGCTTGATCATTGCGCGGCGGATCCAGCTCTTCATCGTGCCAAGCGGCACGTTCATGCGCTTGGCCAGATCGTCATACGTATTGCCATCAAAAAAAGCGCCACGCAGCGCTGCGCGCTCGTGGGAAGCAAGTCCATCCAGGCATCCATGAAGACGAGCGTGCTCCTGCACATTTTCCAAAGCGGTGTCGGCGCTGGCCGTTGTATCTGGGACATCGGTTGCGCCTTCGATGGGGGCCATGTTGCGGTTCACCCGTGTTGCGCGCAGCCTGTCGATCGAACGATTACGGGCGAGCGCAATCAACCAGGTCATCGGGCTTGCCCGGCTGGCGTCGAAGTCCGCGGCCTTGCGCCACACCGTCACATAGACCTCCTGCAGGACGTCCTCCGCTTCCGCGCGTTCACCCAAGATACGAAGGCAGACGCCAAAAAGCTTCGCCGAGGTCAAGCGATACACCGTTTGCAACGCTGCTCGGTCACCGGCTGGAATTCGGTTTAGCGCGGCGGCAATCAGACTGCGATTGGAGTCGAGATCCATCGGCGCGCACGTTTTATGGCTTGTTGACGAACCCTGTTGGTTCAGCGTGCCGCAAAACTACAGTCGGTTAGGCCGGATGATCAATCGGGCCGGGAAAACGTGGCGGCCATCAGGGCTTGGTTCCCACTTCAAAGGCCACGGGATGTCCGCTTTAGGTCAAAGCAGACATGTGCAGTGCAAAGAGGCATGTCCGCTTTATCCCCGAAAGCGGACATGTGCAGTGCAACGAGGGATGTCCGCTTTGGGCCAAAAGCGGACATCAAATTGGTTTAGTTCCCCAAGCCTGAACCACCAGACGGTCGATCAGCGTTGTTTTGGGATCGGCGAGGTGTTTTGCCAACGCCGCCATGTGGTCTTGCAACTCTGCAGCGTTTAATTTGCCGGAGCCAACCATAAGATCCTTTGTCGATTCGATGAGCGAAAGGATATGCGTGCGCTGGTATTCTCCGACTTGCGGCAGGTTGGCGTGCGCATGTATTCGGACGTTTTCCGCCCCGGCAGATCGCAATAAGCGAGCGAGAGACCGGCCGATAAACAAATTGCCGCCCCCGGCCGCGTGAAATGCATCACACCAAGTATTGAACAGGATATTCCAGGACGGATGATCCGGATCACAAGCGAAGGACACAAAATCAAACTCTTGAATTGCAATCGTTCCGCCCGGTCTCAGTAAAGACAGCATTTCTTTCAGGACCGCCTGTTGTGCCACCGGCGGAATATTGATCAAGACCAGTCGTTCATGAACAAAATCGTATGAGTTTTTATCGAGGCCGGTCTTAAGTGCATCGGCGTTGGCCAACCTTACGTTTGAAAGGCCGCGTTTGCGCTGCTCCGCGCATGCCATATCGAAGAAACGAGGTTCTCGTTCCACACCAATCACAACGCCGTCCGCGCCAACCCGTTCGGACAACAGGTTCATGATTCCAATGGGTCCACAGCCGACATCAACAGCCCGATCGCCGGGCTTGAGATCGATGCGATCGAGCATCCATCGCGTGGACCCCTCAAGACCCTCGGCTTGTGTAATTAGCCGGTCTCGTTCTGTCTGAGTGCCACCGAGCACATATGGAACGGTCGGTGACGACATGATGCCCCCCCTTAAATCAATTACTTAATGCAAGTGATACGTTAGCAGGGTGACATTGGAGTCTCCAAATGTCCGCTTTGGGTCAGAAGCAGACATATGCGGTGCAAAACGTCATGTCCGCTTTACCCCCGATAGCGACCGCGAAAGCGGACTTCGGCAAACCGTCATGTCTGCTTTACCCCCAATAGCGGACATGTGCGGTGCAAGGAGTGATGTCCGCTAAGGGCCAATAGCGGACTCATGCACCGCAGCAAAACGCTGTCTATTCGATCACCTCGTCCGCGCGGGCGAGGAGCTCCGGGGAAATTTCGATGTCCAGTGCTTTCGCCGTCTTTAGATTGAGAACGAACGTGAATTTATCAGCTTGCTCGACCGGCAGATTCGCTGGTTTGTCGCCACGAAGGATGCGGTCCACGTACTCTGCGCCTCGACGATGGAGGCTTTGCAAATTAGCCCCATAGGCAATAAGGCCACCATCGACCGCATATTGTGGATACTGGGAAGCGAGGGGCAGCTTTCGTGCGGCAGCAATGCGTGTAACAGCGTCTACATGTCCCTGCATGACTGGATCGTCAACGACGACAACCGCCTGGGACTTGTTGCTGACTGCCGCATCAAAGGCACGATCAAACTCAGTAGCTTCCGAAACACCAATATCTTGAACTTCGATATTCAGGCTTCTACCAGCCGCCGTTATCTCTTCTAAAACGAAAGCAGATCCTTTGCTCGGCCTGTTCCACAAAACCGAAACTCGTTTCAAAGTTGGCAACGCCTCTTTTAGTAAAGCGAGCCGTTTTCCGGCAATGTCTGGGGCAAGGCTGCTCATGCCAGTAACATTTGCATCGGGCCTAGCCAGATTCGCTACGATGCCAGACACCAGTGGATCGGCAACCTGCACGAATATTATGGGGATAGTGGAGGTCGCTTGCTTTGCAGCAATCGTCGGCTGAGTTGGTGTCGTAACGATGACTTCGACATTTTTTGCGATAAGTTCAGCCGCGAGCCGTGCGAGGGGAACATCGCTTCCTTCGGAAAAGCGCCACTCAATCAGCAAATTCTGGTTTTCAGTCCAGCCAAGCTCGCCCAGGCGTTCGAGAAATGCTCGAAATTCAGGTGTAGGATGATTATGAATCGACCCTTGAGAGAGCACGCCGATACGTCGGATGCTTGATTGCTGCTGGCCTAACGCTATTTGGGGCAAGGCTGCCACCGCAGAGCCACCAACGAGCATGATGAACTCGCGCCGTCTCATTCGATCATCTCGTCGGCGGTGGCGAGCAAAGTTGGCGGCACCGTAAGGCCTAGTTCCTTGGCGGACTTCAAATTGATGACCAGTCGATACTTGGTCGGCGCCTGGACCGGCAGATCCGCGGGTCGTTCGCCTTTTAAAATGCGATCAACGTAAGATGCAGCGCGCCGGTATTGCTCGATCGCATCGGCCCCATAGGACATCAGGGCGTTGGTGCTCCTATAGGCCGAACCGGAATAGACAGCGGGCAAACGATATCGTGCAGCAAGGTCGACGACCAGATCGCGATAACGCGTCATCGAGGACGTCGGACCGACCACGATCAGCCCGCCATTTGGTCTGTGTGCGAACTCAGTAATGCCG
>DATLJR010000374.1:0-4346 GCA_035538755.1 Pseudolabrys sp. | reverse complement strand
GCGATCGCTCTCAGCTCGCGTGAGCTTTCGATTTTGTGCCGGGGGGACGCGCTCTTGTCGCTCAAGATTTCGTCTAGCACATCTGGTGCCTTAACAAACACTTGTTGCGCCTTTTCCCGCGCATGAGCGCCGTTGCGCACGCGCCGTATTTTTTCGTCCTCTATGGCCCGGATGAGTCGCTCATCAGAGCCGAGTCGCTCCCAATCGTTGTCGTTCAGATAGTGTCTCTTTCGGACGTCTGCTTCGCTCAAAATCGTCTCCGCGAAGCGGGCCATATCAGCCAGGAACTCGGTATTTGTGAGAAGCGTTTGCGCGAGGTCGCTCGTAGAATTTGCTTCGCGCATCGGTTGCCCGCAGTAGGGGCAAATACGTGTGGGCAGGTTGGTGCTCATGTTTCTTAGTATACCCGCCTGAATGATCGTTGTCTGCGGAGCTTGGCGAACTCGTCGCGTAACGCGGCGTCGACGACCTTGTTGACGCGGGATGTTCTCGAGTTATGCCGTTGTTCTGACCTCGAACTCCATCTAAGATTGCCGACTTCATAACCTTCATCGTTCTCGATGCGATCAAGGGAATAGCCTTTGGGTCGTGGACCGAGGTTTTGGTTGATGTAGTCTCGAAACGCCACAAAATCGTTGACCCACTCGGGTGCGATTTTGATGCCCCGACCACCGTAGTTTTTGAACCCTTTGTTTTTGGGGTTGAGGCACCGTTTTTTGATTTGTTGCCAGCAATGATATAGTGACGAGGCTGTGTCCCCGTGGCGATAATTAAGTCGTGCTGTTCTCTCGCGGTTCTCGCGGTTCAGGCATCCGCACGATTTGGTTTTTCCGAGATCCCCAAGCCGGACTTCACATTCTCGGCCGCAATCACAACGGCAGTGCCAGATGGTCATGCGATTGCTGTGATTTCTTCCCGCTCGATAGAGTGCGACCAAGCGGCCGAATCTTTGCCCCGTGATATCTTTAAATTCGTTTTTTAAACAGCCGCAGCTTTTAGCTCTTCCGTTGCGGAGATCGGAAACACGCGGTTGCGAAGTGCCCCCGCAATTACATCTGCATTCCCATTGGGGATTTTTTGGTGAAGTCGACTTCGCTCGTCCGATCACAGTGAGCCGGCCGAAGCGCATCCCTGGCTTGATTGGTGTTAAATTGCGACGACCCATTGGAGCCTCATCGAGCTAGGTTTCGCGACGAAATGGCGAGCGCGGCAAGGACGAGCGTTTCCTTGATCATGACGCCGGTTTCAGCACACGGTGGATCGTGGCCACTCCACAGTCGTACTCACGCGCCAGCTCGGCCATCGACGCGCCCGCCGCATACCGCTTCGCAATCTTCCGCTTCTCGCCGTGATCCAGCACCGGCTTGCGGCCGAAGACAGTGCCTCGCGCCTTCGCCCGCTGGATCCCTTCATCGCATCGCGCCCGAATCAGCTTGCGCTCAAACTCGGCCATCCCGCCCATGATCGTCAGGATCAGCTCGCCATGTGGTGTGGTCGTGTCCAGCCACGGATCCTCCAGCGCCTTGATGTGCGCGCCAGCCGCCTTGATCTCGTCCAGCAATCCGAGCAGATCGCGGATCGAACGTGCCAATCGATCCAGTCGCACCACCACGAGGGTGTCGCCAGGTTTCAGCGCGTCCAGTGCCTTCTGCAGCGCGTGTCGCCCATTCGTGCTTTTGGCCGATACCTTCTCGGAAAAGAGCTGCTTGCAGCCCGCCGCCTTGAGCTTATCGATCTGGCCGTTGAAATCCTGTCCGTCGCTCGAAACTCGCGCATAGCCGATGTTGGCCATCTTACCTCCATTATGGAATGAAAATATTCGGAATACAAATATGCCCGCCCTATGCGGGGCGCTTCTGTACTCCGTAAGGTAAACATTGTGGAATGTCAAGGGAGAACGGTTGGCCGCATGCGAGAGCTATGGGAGACGGCTCGGCTTCCGCAGATTTATTGCCCGAGGAGGAAGTCGACGAGGACCTCGCGGACGGCATGCTCCATGGCGCGGTGACGGACGCGGGGGTCGAGCCGGTCGACATCGGCGAGGGCGTCCATGCGGTTGGTGGCGTCGAGCGCCAGCTCATCGATCTTGCGGCGGATGTTTTTGGCGGCTTGTTCGGCGGTCATGGTTCTATGCTGGCCAAGGGGCCATGCCCCCCGGCCATCACGCTGGCGCGATGCCGAGCAATCCAATGGCGATCGGGGCTTCTCGCGTTTCGATGTTGCGCAGTTTTGTTTTCGCGTCGGCGATCGATTGCGCCGCGCGCGGCGTGGGGCTGCGCGCAGCCGGCGACACGCTTTGGGCCTGGGATGGCCGGGGGGTACCCCCCATGGACTGGGCCTACCCCCTGCCTCTTATAAGACCCCACCCAAAAATACCTATGACCCCAAAAACCCGAGGGTGGGTGGCCAAAAACCCCGAGCCCCAAAATCTGCGGTTATAATGCCCCGCACCGCCCTTGGCGCGGCCGCCGGGTGCGTCTGAAGGCCGCGCTGAGGAAGCACACGACCGCCGCCGTCGCTAAGCCGCCCGCTACACGCGCGGCAGGCCGTTCGCGCCGCGGAGGATGACCATGCCGCAACGTCGCATTGGCGCGCCGTTTCGATCTAATTTCCTTGTCGATCCTCCGTCATCATCTGTTGGAAACACTCCCCATCTATCACAGCAACCGCTTTCTCGAACTTTGGTGATCGTTTGTCGTACTGACGAATATATTCAAGCTCTGTTTTGGTGATGCTATCAGCCACACGTTCCGCACGACAATTACATACATATAAAATTTGCGACCGAGAAAGACCAATAAGATTTGCATCTCGCGTATCGGCAACACATTGCCTCACACCACCAACTATAAACAATGTCCGGTCCGTACTCGGATTTCTAAGCGGATAATCTTCCGTCAATCCAAACCAACCAGCCTGCACATTGCCAACAAGCGCGAGCGTCATCATGCCTGCGTATAAAAGCGTCTTCATGTTAGACCTCATTTGTTACACCTAAAAGCTTGGTTCAATGCTCTAACTACAGTGCCATACGCCAAGTAGCGCCGTTCTTCTGCGTTACGTTTAAGATACGCAACAACAGCCTCCCGAATTTGCCCCACCTTCAAGTCTTTCGGGTAACACAAATATTTCTCTTCACCATCAAAGATACCAACTAAATAGCCCAAACAGTAAGCTACGTTTTGCCCGGCATCATCGTCAGTTTCTGGTGTCGCAGTGCAGCGATCGTAGAGTTTAGCACTATCTACAAATCCGCTTCCGTACCTTTCGGCAAGCGTTGGATTTATCACAGCAAGCGATACTGCGCCTGCTAACAAGATTGATTTCATAATACGTAACTCCATCTATTTTGATCATCATCAGGCACCGCGTTACGGTGCGACGGGTATTCGCGCCGGTTTCCATCTTACATTGGCAGTGCAGCCATTAAGTAAGCAGATCGCATAATTTTCCTCTATTTTCTATCTTTGAAATACGAACTATCACAGGATTTTATAACATCCGTCCTTATCCGTGTGTATCTTGGCGTCATTTTGTCATATACAAAAGCGTCAATGACATCTGCTGAAGTTATCTGATCAGCCATTCCATTGGCAAAACAGCTGCAAATCGTCTCGACATGCGCCGGGAAATATTTCCAATCTCCCTTTTTACAATGTGTTGTTACGATTTCGACGAACATGGCACGCTGTGTGCTTTGCTCGGCAAACGGATAATAGGTATTGTTGGCAGCAGCTGAACTTTCAACGAATGCGAATACGCTAGTACCGATCAAAGCTAACAATGTAATGTTTTTCATCTCACATTTCCTTTTGCGACGTTAAATTCCATACGAGCTGCTTCAATTTAATTTCCTTGTCGATCTTCTGTCATCATTTGTTGAAAGCGTTCATCATCCAATTCGCCGCTTTTTGTCTTGAGTTCTTTATCTCTTGAAGGCGTTGTACCTTCTTTCATATCTTTGTCGGTTATCATGCCTACAATTTGTTGTGCACGGCAATTACAGATATACCGGACCTGAGAAGCGAAAAGAGAAGTGGCTTTTGCAAACCCGCCATTCTTACCGGTGGCTTCCGTGCATGAAGCTACAATAGTAAGTATGGCTGCTGATCGTTCGGGACCCGGCTTGCTATATGGATAACTCTCAAACCATCCTGCGTTTGTATGTCCAATAACAGCAGGCGTCATCGCGCCTGCAAGTAACATCGATTTCATGACAATGTATCTCCGTATGTTTCCTGATCTCGTCAGGCAACGCCTCACGCTGCGACGGGCATTGCTGCCCGTTTCGATCTTTTGCAATCACAGCGGATAGCAATAGATATTGGGGCCGATAGTCTGGCACC
>DATLJR010000373.1:0-7488 GCA_035538755.1 Pseudolabrys sp. | reverse complement strand
AACAGCGGTGACGGTTGCTTGCGTCAGGACTTCCACGTTCGACAGCCCCGAAATCCGATCCACGAGGTAGCGCGACATGCTCGCTGCGAGGCTGTGCCCGCGAACCAGGACCCACACCTTTGCGACCTGACTTGCAAGATAAACCGCCGCCTGGCCAGCCGAGGTGCCAGCGCCCACCAAGGCAACTTCCTGACCGCCGCACAACTTCGCTTCAAGCGGCGATGCCCAATAGTGGACGCTTGCTCCTTCGAACTGCTCAATTCCGGCAACAGCCAGTCGACGATAACGTGCCCCGCTGGCAATCACGACGGAACGGGCAAGCGCATGCTCGCCATTGGACAACTTCAAGGCAAACGGCCCTTGGTGGGAATCGGTCACACCATTTAATCCGACCACTTCATCGGGGATGGCCATCTCGACCCCGAATTTCTGCGCCTGATTGAAGGCGCGCCCCATCAAGGCAATTCCGGAAATCCCTGTTGGAAATCCCAGGTAATTTTCAATGCGTGCGGAGGCGCCCGCCTGTCCACCGAATGCCCGGCAGTCGAGGGCCAACACCGAAATTCCTTCCGAACCCGCATAGACGGAAGCGGCGAGACCGGCCGGACCAGCACCGACGATCACGACGTCAAAGATCCGGTTCGGGTCGATGGGCCGGACAAGCCCGATGCAGCGAGCCAACTCAGTTTCGGTGGGGCTGCGCAGCAATCGTCCATCAGGACACAAGACGATCGGCAATTGGCTGGCATCGATATGAAAGCGTTCGATCAATGCTTTTGCTTCGTGGTCTTTCTCCGGGTCAAGTTCTTGATGCGGATGACCATTGCGGCGGAGAAAGCCAGCCAACCGTAATACGCCGCCGCTTTCTGAGTGCCCGATGATCACCGGACCGCCGGAACCTTCCTCGAGCAAACCGACGCGACGAAGGATCAGCGCGCGCATGATGCGCTCGCCAAGTTCGGCTTCCGCGATCAGCAATGCGCGCAGCCGCTCCGGTGGTATCACCAGAGCATCGACCGCGGTCTGCGCTTTTGCATCAACGAGCGCCGGCCGGCCAGCCAGTTGCGCCAGCTCGCCCAAAAACGATCCCGCGACGTGGGTAACAATAATCGCACCCTCGCCGGATAGTGCGTGTCGGGCAACGTCGACCTTGCCTGACAGTATGACGGTCAAACCCTCGCTGACCTTGCCAGTTTGAGCCAGAATGTCTCCCGATTTGTACGACCGAAGCGTACCGAAGCGCCGCACGCGCTCAATCTCGGCGGGCTCGAGGACCGGGAATGCCTGTTCCCGCCGAGCTTCAGTGATGGATTGATTACGCAACACCATTCCGCACACCTCTTTACTACGCTTCGACGTTGACTGCCGGAACCTGGAGGATGACGGCATTGAGCCCGGGGATGTGCTTTTTTATTTTCGCGTTGAATTGCTTTGACACTTCCTCTGCCCAATTCGCAATTGTTTGATCCCGTCCTTCAAGAACATTTCGGTGGCCTCGGCGGATACGAGGTGGCTGAAAAGAACACCAAGTATCAACGCCGCGTATCGCATTTTCGGACTCAGTGCGCGTGCATACGCTTGGCAATCTCTTCGAGCATGACTTCAGTCGCGCCACCACCAATGGTGTGCACGCGTGCATCCCTTGCCATGCGTTCGATCGCGCTCTCTCGCATAAATCCCATTCCACCGTGGAATTGCAAACAAGTGTGCATGACTTCGTTGACAAGCTCGCCGCAGTAAGCCTTCACCATCGCAACTTCTCTGGTTGCCTCGATGCCGGACTTCGCAAGCCAGGCCGCATGGAAGACAAGCTGTCTCCCGGCCTCGACTTTGGCGGCCAGCATCGCCATCCGATGACGGATCGACTGTTTCGACCACAGTGGCGAACCAAAAGCGTGGCGCTGCGTCACCCAGGTGAGCGTCAAATCGATTGCCGCCCGCGCTTCACCCATGGCCATCGCGCCCATTACGATTCTTTCGTTCTGAAAATTACGCATGATTGCGTAGAACCCGCGTCCTTCGGCACCAAGTAAATTCGATGCCGGTATGCGGCAATCTTCAAAAATCAATTCGGCCGTGTCGGAGGAAAGCCAACCATGCTTTTCGAGCTTTTTTCCAACACGAAACCCGGGTCGGTCTCTTTCGACCAGGAACATTGAGATGCTTTCGGACGCTCGCCGTTCCTGAGCCGTCTTCGCCGCCACACAGTAAAGGTCGGCATAGATACCATTCGTGATAAACATCTTCGTGCCGGTGAGAAGGTATTCATCGCCGTCGCGTCTCGCGCGCGTTCGAATGTTTTTCACATCTGAGCCGACATCTGGTTCGGTGACGGCAACTGCGACGATTTTCCTGCCGGAAACGATATCCGGCATGAATCGATCCCTGATTGCCTGCGCCCCCGAATTGTAGATGTGCACCGATGCCATGTCGGTGTGGACCAAAACAGTAATGGCAACGCCGCCGAAGGTCGAGCGTCCCAGTTCTTCGGCCAGCACCACGCTCGCGAGTACATCCATTTCGGAACCGCCATACTGTTGCGGGTACCGAATGCCGAAAAATCCCAATTCGCCCATGCGTCGCAACACTTCGCGCGGGACGAATCCTTGATTTTCCCAGGCCTGGGCGTACGGCTTGATCTCAGTCTCGACAAAACGCCGGATCTGCGCGCGCAGAATTTCGTGTTCGGAGCTGAAATAGGGCAACGAGTTGCCATCGTGCGTTTCGTCGAGCATCGGAACGAGCTTCCCACCTCGCCGGTCAGATGACAAACGTCTCACGTCGGGGAAACAACTGCGAGGGACGTTCGCCGATCGCCGAAAGCGGACATTCGGCGATTCAAGCGCAATGTCCAGACATTTGCGGGCGTTCCGCTCCCCTTCCGGAAGTCGATACAAAATCGCGCCGACGAGATCATCGAATAGTTATCTTTTCTATTGCGCTGAATGAGACCGCTATCGGTCAAATGCGAACATTGGGGCCGCCACAATTTTAGATTGCGATGGTTGGCATTTCCCCTAGGTCCAATATTCCTTCCGGGCTCCTCCAATCAATATCTCGGCCACACGCAAAGGCGTCGGTAAATCGGTATTCCCTCCAACTTCTCAAAAAACGGAAGTTCAGACATGACTGGTGGCAAAAGAATTTGGCTCTGCCTTCTGTCACTGTTGATCGCTGTAACGGTGACGATCTTGCCTGCCGCTGCGCAACAGCAGCAACGCAGACCGAACATCCTTGTGATCATGGGAGACGATGTCGGCTGGTTCAACATCGGCGCCTATCACCAGGGCATCATGTCAGGGAAGACGCCGAACCTCGACAGGCTCGCGTCCGAAGGCATGCGGTTCACCGACTACTACGCCGAAGCGAGCTGCACGGCGGGCCGCGCCAACTTCATAACCGGCGAACTGCCGATCCGCACCGGACTGACAACGGTTGGTCAGGCGGGTGCAGATGTCGGCATCCCTGCGCAGGCCGTCACGCTCGCCACCGCCCTCAAGGCGCAAGGCTATGCCACCGGACAGTTCGGCAAGAACCATCTCGGCGACCTGAACAAGTATCTTCCGACCTTGCACGGCTTCGATGAATTTTTCGGCTACCTGTACCACCTCGACGCAATGTCAGATCCGTACTGGTATTCGTTCCCCATCGACGAGACGTTCTACAACACGTATGGTCCGCGCAGCCTGATCCACAGCTACGCGACCGATAGGGACGATCCGACCGAAATGCCACGATGGGGCAAGGTCGGCAAGCAACGGATTGTCGACGAAGGTCCGCTGCCTCCGTTCCCGAACATGTCGAACGTGGCGAACATGCACGACCTGCCGTTCCTCAAGGCCAAGTACGACATGACCACGTTCGACGAAGTTCTGGTGAAAGCGTCGAGCGATTTCATGGACAAGGCCAAGCGGGATAACAAACCGTTCTTCGTGTGGCACAATACCACGCGCATGCATGTCTGGACGTTCCTGTCAGACAAATACAGGGCGATGCAGAACAACCAGACCAACTATGGCCTGGAAGAAGCCGGCATGGCGCAACTGGATGACAGCGTTGGTGCCCTGCTGAAGCATCTCGACGACATCGGCGAAACGAACAACACCATCGTGATCTTTACGACAGACAACGGTGCCGAGGTCTTCACTTGGCCGGACGGCGGCATGACGCCGTTCAAGAACACCAAGGGCACTGTCGGTGAAGGCGGCTTCCGCGTGCCTGCGATGATCCGTTGGCCGGGTCAGGTCAAGCCGGGCTCGGTTGAGAATGGAATGATCTCGGGTCTCGACTGGTTCCCCACTCTGATGGCCGCGGCCGGCAATCCGAACATCACCGACCAGCTTCTCAAAGGTGTGCAACTAGGCGACCGGACCTACAAGAACCATCTCGATGGCTACAATCAGATGGATCTTCTGACCGGAAAGGGCCCATCCAAGCGTCACGAACTCTTCTATTTCGGTGGCGCGACGTTGGGTGCTTTGCGGCTCGACGACTTCAAGTTCACGTTCTACCAGCAGCCTTATGGCTGGCCGGGCGAAAAGACCACCACCGACATGCCCGTCATGGTCAACATCCGCCAGGATCCGTTCGAGCGGACGCCGTCAATCCGCGGCGAGACTTTGAATCACCTGGGCGGTGGATATATGAACGAGTTCTACGCCAGAGAGTTCTGGCGCTTCGTGATGGTCCAGCAGTACGTCGCGAAATTGGCGCAGACCGCCATCGAGTTTCCGCCAATGCAGGCGCCGGCCTCTTTCAATCTTGATGCCGTCAAGGCCAAGGTCGAGGAGATGATCAAACAACGCGAAGGGCAATAACTACGGCTACGCGGGCGCTCCCCAGGGAGCGCCCGCTTTTTTTCGGTGAGTCCAATTTTGGCCCAAAGCGGACATTGACCACTGCACAAACCAGACGGACGTTGTCGGGGCTTACCCCTCGATGTCGTTCTGCTATCTTTTACGCACCACCTAGCGGGCTGTGCAACCCGTCTTCCCATGCCACACGGCGCGCACTAAGTGGCGAGGAATTACAGATGTACCGACCTGACCAATTTCGCGTTGAAGACATTGCGCAAATGCACGCGCTGCTGCGCGCCCGACCCTTTGCCGCACTCGTCACGGCGGGGCCTAGTGGTCTGTATGCCACCCATCTGCCAACGGTGCTCAAAGACGAAGGCGAGCATGGCGTGATCGAATGTCATCTCGCGCGGGCCAATCCGCACTGGAAGGATATCGCCGCCGGCGGAGAAGCTCTCATGATTTTCCAGGGTGCTCAGGGCTACATCACGCCCAGCTGGTACCCCTCGAAATTCGAACACGGCAAAGTCGTGCCGACTTGGAATTACGCTATCGTCCACGCTTACGGACGCGCGGTAGTCATGGAAAACAAAGATTGGCTGCACCGACACGTAAGCGAACTGACCAAGCAACAAGAGCAGTTTCAAACAACACCTTGGGCACTTTCGGATGCGCCACAATCCTATATTGATTCAATGCTGCGCGGCATTGTCGGCTTCCGGTTCGCAATTACGCGGCTGGAAGGCAAATGGAAGATGAGCCAAAACAGAGAATTGAAAGACCAGATAGGCGTGGCGCGAGGACTTGGCATGCGAGCCGATGGAGATGATTTCGAAACAGCCGACCTCGTGTTGCAGGGTCGCAAAACGAAAACTGACTGAAGTCTGCTATTGGCCCTTAGCGGATATTCCAATTTGCGCAGCGAATGTCTGCTCACGGGGTGCAAGCAGACAGTCAAGTCCGATAGGCGTTGTGTCGCAAATGGCCATTGCTGATGCGTAGGAGAAATTTCTCAGCGCAAATTGACTGTTGGCCCATTTTGCGGGTCGCAAATTTCCTGTTTTGATAGCGACCAGTCCGGGAATGACGTCCTTTGAATGGGCGCCCTCCTTTACGCCAGCTACGGGAGACCTATGACGATGAGTCAAGACGGGGTCACGGTACTTGTCGGCACGACGAAGGGTGCCTTCCTGATATCTAGCGAAAGCGATCGGAAGGACTGGGCAGTTAGGGGGCCGTTCTGCGACGGCTGGCCCATCAATCACATCATCGGTGATCCTGCCACGCGGTTGCTGTGGGCGGGTGGGGGTAGCGATTTCCACGGAGCGGGTGTGTGGCGCTCTGAAGACTTGGGAGCAACCTGGCACGTTGCAAAGCTCACAAAAGGACAGATCGATGAGTGGGCAGCGAACGATCCGCAACTCGCCGCAATGATGAACTGGACCAAAGAGCCGTTGCATTTTGCAGATCAGTTTTCGCAGATCTGGTCGCTTTGCTACGCCCATGGCACGCTATATGCCGGAACAAAACCAGCAAGATTGCTTTCAAGCCGGGACGGCGGCAAGAATTGGGAAGAAGTGCGAGGTTTGCGCGACCATCCTTCTTCCGACAGTTGGAATCCTGGTGGCGCCGGATTGGTATTGCATACGATCTTGTTTGATCCGGAAAATGCCAAAAAGCTCTGGATCGGGATTTCGGCAGCTGGCGTCTTTGCGACCGAGGATGCAGGCGCGAGCTGGGATCGCCGCAATCGTCTATCAAATGCGGAGCCCAGCGCAGAGCACTCCCATCCTGCTGCACCCCGCGACGGCGAAATCGGACATTGCGTCCACAACATGATGCGGGCGCCAGGCCCCGCCGACATTCTTTATCAGCAAAATCACCATGGCGTGTGGCGTTCTGCCGATGGAGGGCGGAGTTGGGACGACATCACTCGCGGCCTTCCGTCAACTTTCGGATTTCCGATTTGCGTTCACCCACGCGATCCTGAAACCCTCTGGACTGTGCCTTTGAATGGTGACACGGCAGGCCGTTTTCCGCCCGATGCCGCTGCGGCGGTATGGCGTTCAAGGGATGGCGGCAGGACCTGGCAGGCCTTGCGCGATGGATTGCCTCAGGAGGCCTGCTACTTCACGGTTCTTCGGCAAGCCATGGCGCATGACGAGCGCGAGCCGGTGGGGCTCTACTTTGGGACCAATAGCGGCTCGGTGTTTGCCAGTCTCGATGAGGGTCAAAGCTGGCACGAGATCGCGCGGCATCTTCCGACTGTCCTGAGCATCGAAGCACTCGATTGCGGATAGTCAAGGATCGGAAAGGGATAGCAAATTGGCCAGTGTGAGCGCGATGGCGCTGGTAGCGATGACAAAGACCACAATGCCGTGGTCTGTAAAAGAGCACCGTATCCAACGCACGCTATCTAAGTACGACTACCATCCAGATCATAATTGCGATTGCCAGCACGCCGGCCAGAGAGGATGCTAGTGCCCAATAATCTATTTGCATTTAAGAACTCGAGGGCGGGGCCATAACCCCGCGCCGGGCAAAAGGGTCTTTACTCGATCACCTTATCGGCGCGAGCGAGGAGCGATGGCGGAATCGTCACACCTAGCGTCTTTGCGGTTTTCAAGTTGACGACCAGATCGAATTTGGTTGCTTGTTCCACAGGCAGATCGCCCGCGTTGGCGCCCTTCAA
>DATLJR010000372.1:0-23724 GCA_035538755.1 Pseudolabrys sp. | reverse complement strand
GTTCGCGCCTGCAGCGCGCCCCGGAATGACGAGGTGGCAATCATGGCTGACTACAAGCCCAATGAAATGATGACCGTCGCTGCGGCGCGGGCCCTCAAGAACGACGATGTCTGCTTCGTCGGCATCGGCCAGCCATCGGCGGCGTGCAACCTCGCCCGGCTGACACACGCGCCGAACATCACCCTGATTTACGAATCCGGAACGCTCGCCACCAGGCCGAACATTCTTCCACTCTCGATTGGCGACGGCGAATTGTGTGAGACCGCGCTGACCACGGTGTCGGTCCCCGAAATGTTCCGCTACTGGCTGCAAGGCGGCCGTATCAAGGTCGGATTTCTCGGTGGCGCCCAGATCGACAGATTCGCCAATCTCAATACGACCGTGGTCGGCTCCTATGACAAGCCGAAAGTGCGGTTGCCCGGCGGTGGTGGCGCGCCGGAGATCGCCACCTCCTGCGGCGAAATCTTCATTATCATGGCCCAGGGCAAACGCAGCTTCGTCGACAGGCTCGATTTCGTGACCTCGATCGGTCACGTCTCGGGTGGCGATTCACGCGCAAAGCTTGGCGTGAAGACCAAAGGACCGACCAAGCTCATCACCGATCTCGCCCTGTTCGAGCCGGATCCACAGACAAAGGAAATGACCGTCGTCTCCATTCATCCCGGAGTTACCCGCGAACAGATCCAGGAAAATTCCGGCTGGCCGATCAAATTTGCGGCCAAGGTCGCCGAAACGCCACCGCCGACCCAACGCGAGCTGGAAGTCCTGCGCGAGCTTCACGCGCGTACCAACCGCGCGCACGCGGAGGCCGCCTGATGGCGCGCGACGTTTTCCTCTGCGACGCAGCGCGAACGCCAATCGGCCGCTATGCCGGTGCGCTTGCCAAGGTGCGGGCCGACGACCTCGCCGCTATACCGATCAAGGCGCTGATGGCGCGCAACGCGAAGATCGATTGGGAAAAGCTCGACGAAGTCTACTACGGCTGCGCCAACCAGGCGGGCGAAGACAATCGCAACGTGGCGCGCATGGCGCTGCTGCTCGCCGGTCTGCCGACCAGCGTGCCGGGCGTCACGCTCAACCGGCTGTGCGCCTCCGGGCTTGACGCTGTTGGGTCCGCCGCGCGCGCGATCCGTGCCGGCGAGATCGATTTTGCAATTGCTGGCGGCGTTGAATCGATGACGCGCGCACCCTTCGTGCAAGGCAAGGCGCCGGAGGCTTTCGCGCGCACGGCGGAAATCTATGACACGACCATCGGCTGGCGCTTCGTCAATCCGCTGATGAAGCAGCAATATGGCATCGTGACGATGCCCGAGACCGGTGAGAACGTCGCCGAGGAATTCCAGATTACACGCGCGGACCAGGATGCTTTTGCGCTGCGCTCCCAACAAAGAGCCGGCAAGGCAATCGCTTCAGGATATTTTGCAAAGGAAATCGTCGCGGTCGAAGTGCCGGACGGCAAGGCGGGTCCGATCAAGGTCGACAGGGACGAACACCCCCGCCCCGATACGACCCTCGAACAGCTGGCGAAACTCAAGACTCCTTTTCGCAATCCCGGCACCGTGACCGCCGGCAATGCTTCCGGCGTTAATGATGGCGCGGCGGCCATGATCGTCGCCTCGGAAACGGCCGTAAAAACGCATGGGCTCAAGCCGCGCGCGCGCATTCTGGGCATGGCTTCGGCGGCGGTGCCGCCGCGCATCATGGGCATCGGTCCGGTGCCGGCGACGCAAAAACTGATGGCGCGGCTGAGTCAGAAAATAAGCGATTACAATTTGATCGAGATCAACGAAGCTTTCGCGTCGCAGTCGCTAGCATGCCTGCGGCAACTCGGGCTTGCCGACGATGCCGAGCACGTCAATCCGCACGGCGGTGCGATCGCGCTCGGCCATCCGCTCGGCATGTCGGGTGCGCGCCTGGCGCTAACGGCCGCGCATGGTCTTGAGGAAAGAGGTGGGAAGCTCGCGCTCGCCACCATGTGCGTCGGAGTGGGGCAGGGCGTATCACTGGCCCTCGAGAAAGTGTGATAACGAGCAAGGCATGAAGGAACGGAAATGACGCTGGTTTTTCCAAGAGAGAGCCTGAATGCTTTTCCCAAGCATCTCACGCCCGGTTACCGCAGTACGGTGAAGCGCTCGCCGTCGAAGCCGCTGATTCTCGTGCCGCAGACTTTGTCCGAACTGACCGGGCCGGTTTACGGCCACGATGCGGTGCAGGAAGGCGATAACGACCTCACCAAGCAGCACAAGGGTGAACCGCTCGGGGAACGCATCATCGTGCACGGACACGTCTACGATGAGGACAAGCGTCCGGTTCCCGACACGCTCGTCGAGATTTGGCAGGCGAATGCGTGCGGGCGCTACGTCCACAATGTCGACCAGCATCCGGCACCGCTCGATCCGAACTTCACTGGGGCGGGGCGGACGGTCAGCGACAAGAGTGGCTACTATCGCTTCATCACGGTGAAACCGGGCGCCTATCCCTGGGGCAATCACCACAACGCGTGGCGGCCGAACCACATCCACTTCTCCGTGTTCGGCCACTCGTTCCTGTCGCGCCTCGTAACGCAGATGTATTTTCCAGGCGACTGCCTCTTCCCGTTCGATCCGATCTTCAATTCGGTCACCGACGAGAAGGCGCGCGGGCGCATGGTCTCGACGTTCGACCTGGACAACACCATTCCCGATTGGGCGCTCTGCTTCCGCTTCGATATCGTCCTGCGCGGACGCGAGGCCACGCCCCAAGACACAGACAAGCACTGACACGGATAAGCACTAATGTCCGAGATCACTCCCTCGCAAACCGTCGGTCCGTTTTTCGCCTATGGCCTGGCGCCGCACAGCCGCTGTGAATGGCGGCCGGAACAAGGCAAGGAAACCTATGACTGGAAGGAAACGGCGGGCGCCAATCTCATAACCGCGGATACTTCCGGCACCAAGATCCGTGTTGAGGGTCGCGTTTTCGATGGCGATGGTGTGCCGATCAACGACGCCATGATCGAAATTTGGCAGGCGGACGCGCAGGGCCGTTATGCCCATCCGGCTGACAATCGCCCGCGGCCGAACACCCGATTCTTGGGCTTCGGCCGTTCGGCGACCGACAATAATGGCCTTTTCAGTTTCGATACCATCAAGCCCGGATCGGTACCGGGGCCGAACGGCAAGGCGCAGGCCCCCCATATCGTCTTCTGCATCTTCTCGCGGGGGATGCTGCGGCAGATCTATACGCGCCTCTATTTCCCGGATGAGGTCGCCAATGCCGGCGATCCCATCCTGACGCTGGTCCCATCCGACCGGCGCGGGACGCTCGTCGCCCACAAGGAAACCAAGGGCGAAATGCCGATCTACCGCTTCGACATCCGCGTGCAGGGCGAGAACGAGACGGTTTTCTTCGAGATCTGAGCCGCCGGTCCACGGGCAAGCGGCAGGGCGCCTGCCCACAGTGCCCACGGGCCTGACCATGAGGGTGGGCCATATTCCATCTTCTTGTTGTCCCCAGCCTCAACCCAGAATTCGTTAGCATTTTCTGCCTGAATATGGGGTCCTTTATAGGTGGGCACGCTGCCCACCCACCTTGCCCACGTTTCCCAATAGCATATTTGTAGTTGACGGCAGGGATTGGAGTTGGTTCGCTCGTGGCCATAACGGCCGCTTGAGAGCCGGCAGGAAGCGCTTCATGAACGAACAGATTCTCCAGGAGATCAGCGAGTTTTGCCGGACGCGGGGGCTCGCCGAATCGACCTTCGGCCGCCGTGCGGTCAACGACGGCAAGCTCGCAAGCCGTCTGCGCAACGGCGGACGTATCACGACCGACACGCTCGATCGCATCCATGCCTTCATGGCGCGCAATGCGGACGGCGCTCCCGCGCGCCGCCGCCTTCTGTTCGAGCCGACGCCGCCGGGAATTCTGCCTGTCGTGAAATCGACAACCGTGCCACCGGTCGCTTCCGGGCTCGCCAGCGACGACCCGCAACGCAATTTTCGTTTCTTTGACAACAGGCAGAAGTATCTGCTCTTCGTGAACACTTGCTCGGAGAAGTGGGAAATTGCTTCGCGGGTGAGCCTTGAGCTCGCCAATATCCATCCGCGGCCGCCAGCGGTGCGCGTGTTCGACGCCGGCGTCGGTGACGGGACGGTGCTCGCGCGCGTGATGCGCTCGATGCACGACCGGTTCCCGACCACGCCCTTCTATATCGTCGGCAAGGAAATCAGCCTGGAGGACATTCGCCTCACGTTGCATAAGATGGCGGATCGTTTTGTCGAGCATCCGTCAACGGTGCTGGTGCTGACGAACCTTGCCTATGCGGAGGCACCGTGGCTTGCCGTGAAATCGCTGAGCGCCGCGACCAGTCTCGTCTGGAAAGAACTGGCGATGGAAGGCAACACCGCGCACAGCTTCGAGAAACAGATCACTGATCTCGAACCGTTCCTGGCCGAAAGCTGGAAAGCGCGCGTCAGTCCGAAAAGCGGCAATCCAGTGTACGAGCGTCCAGTGATCCTCGTGATCTACCGCAACGATCACCGCTTCTTGCTCGACCAAATTGTGCCGAGGCCGGGCGGTACCGTCGCCGACTACGATCTGGTGATCGCATCGCAACCCTATCGTGCGCGCGCCTCGCTTGAGTTCAAGGGGAAACGCGTTCTGGCGCCGCTTGCACGTGCTCTCGGACCCGGTGGCCGCATGATCGCGATCCATTCCCACGGGCACGATCCGGGAATGGACATCATCAAAAAGGTGTGGCCGAACGACAATCCGTTTCTGCACAACCGCCACGATCTTCTGAAGGAGGCCAAGCACGAACTGGGCGCCGCGGGTCGCGACCTCAATTTCAACGCTTATTCCGATCAGCGGTCGCTGTTTCGTTACGACATGCACACGTTGCCGTCGGAGATTTCGTCCTCGATCGGGACCTCGACGCTGTTGGCCGCGTGGAACGCGGCAATCTATGTGGCGCAAGTCGAGGACGATCGCCTTTCCGATGTAAACAGTGATCGCCGCTACATCGAGGCCACGCGCGAGGTTCTTCAGCAGCATGGCGGCTTATGGTTCTACGACGAGTCCTTCGTGATTTCGCGCCGACAGCCGTGATCGGACCCGTTCCTATGACTGCCAGCGACTTTGCCCGGGACTTCTCGATTGAGGCCACAAGGCCCAGCGCGAGCGAAATTGCCCAGCTCGGCGAGATTCTCACGCCTGGCACATCCGTCTACGTCACGGCGATCCCGAAAGCTGCGCCGAACGAAACAGTCGGGCCGGCTGTAGCGCTCCGAAGAGCGGGGCTTGAACCCGTGATCCATATCGCGGCGAGGCGACTGGCAAGTGCCGATACGCTGAAGGATGTGCTGCAACGCCTCACTGGCGAAGCCGGCGTGCAACACTTGCTGGTCATCGGCGGCGACGGTGATGCCGCCGGGATTTATGCCGATGCCCTTGCCGTGATTCAGAAAGGCGACTTGCGCCGTCACGGTATCGAGGAAATCGGTATCGGATCTTATCCGGAAGGGCATCCGCGCATACCGACCGCACGGCTTGAGGCCTCGCTCGACGAGAAAATTGCCAGCGCGACGGCGCAGGGTCTGCGCGTCAACATCGTGACGCAGTTCTCTTTTTCGGGAGAGCGCATCATTGCCTGGCTCAAGCAACTGCGCAACAGCGGCATCAAGAACCGCGTCGGGATTGGGCTCGCCGGTCCGACCAGCGTACCGGCCTTGATCCGCTATGCCAAACGTTGCGGCGTGTCGACGTCGCTGCGCGGACTGGCATCGGGGATGGCGACCAGCCTGGTCGGTAATGTCGGGCCAGAACGCATCATCGAAATGTTGAGCGCATCGCAGCGCGAACTTGGCGAAACGCGCCTGCACTACTTCTCATTCGGCGGCGTGGTCCAGACAGCCCGCTATGCGTCCGATATGGCGCAAGCGGGCGCCGGGCAGAAGGCCGCGGCGAACTCCTGAAGAGCGGCGCCGCAGCGATTTTTGCCCTCAGCTGGCTACGGCTGTGCGCCAGCCCTGATGATAGGTTTCGCGCGCCTGCTGACCGTAAGGGGTCGGACCGACCTCGACGCGCATTTCCATCTGTTTATGCCGCTCAACGGTGGTCTTCTTGGTGCCGCCGTTTTCCTCGCCCCAGACCAGCGTTAGCTTTGTGCCGGGCTTTGCGTACTGTTCTTCGACGAAGCCGAGCGACAGCATCTTGCGCTCGTTGAAGCTGTAGCCGGAGAACATCGAAGCGCCGATGACCTTGCCGCCGCTCATGATGGCGTCGAATGAGCTCGAGGCATAGTTCGACAGGGGCAGGTCGATGAATTTGTAATTTTCACCTGGCGGCGCGAACATCGACGCAAACACCTTGTTCACGTCGTCATTGTTCCACGCAAACGTCACCTTCTTGCGGTGGACTTTGCCTTGCATGGCCTGCAGCGCTTCCTTGCCGATGAAATCGTGATCGAACTTGGTGAAGCTGTCGTAACCGAGTTCGTAAGGCGTGGTGTAGTAGTCCTCAATGTTGTTGGACACGAAGCTGCCGCCGAGCGAGGCGTTTGCTTCGTAGCTCGTGCCCGGCAGCCACTGCCGGTAAGACTTCATCTTGTCACCGGTGTAGACCGCCGGCACCGGTGAGGGGATCCAGCCCGACTCGAGCGTGTTGGTCGCATAGGCGCGTGCACCGACCTGCACGATGCCCGCGTCCTTGCCAGCCTCAAGAATAGCGGCGCGGATTTCGTCGCCTTCCGCGTAGGGTCCCCACACCTCGAGGCCGGGTGCGCCGGCCATGCCGTGACGCAGCGCACCGATCTTGCGGCCGGCGATCGTGATGTGACCCATGTTGAAAAACTTGATGTCGGGGAACGTTCCGCGATTGAGCTTCTTGATGACGTCCTGCGCGTTCGGACCCTGAATCTGGTAGCGGTAGAACTTGCGGAAAACCGGCTTGCCCATCGGGCGTGAGGGCGAACGGTCATCGTACTCGACCTTGACGTTATACTTGCCGGCCTGCGCGTTGTACTGGATCCAGTTCGCGGTCGGATTCCGGCCGACGAAAACCAGAGAGTTTTCGCCGAGATAAAACAGGATGCCGTCGCCGATCACCTGGCCGTTGTAATTGCACGGCGCGAACTGCTTGGCCTTGTCGACGGTGAAGTTTTTGAATGAATTGGTCGCAAGATGCGACATCAGCTTCAGCGCATCGGGGCCTTCAACGAACAGGTTCACCATGTGGTGCGTCTGATCGAACAGCACGCAGGTCTCGGCCCAGGCGCGTTGCTCGTCGCGCCAGTTGGTGAATTCCGGAGCGACGACCGGATAGACGTAGGCACCGATCTGAGAGTTGCGCATCATCTTGACGATGTTGCCGCTGGAGGCCTGGATCGCCTCTTCAAGATTCTTGTAAGCCATACTGACGTTCCTCTTTGAGCTCGTTGTTTTCGATTGGCCGGGACATTAGCCCGACAACTCGGTGATAGAAAAGAGCGGAAAATTGACGCGCGCGAGAAGAAGTGCTGTGAATGCGCGCGCCGGTTTTTCAATCACATTAAACGTGCTCGGGTACCCCGATGGCCCACTCCAGACCACCATTTCGCGCCGACCATGTGGGCAGCCTCCTACGCAGCAAACCGTTGCAGGAAGCGCGGGCCAAGCGCGAAAAAGGCGCGATCGGCGAGGAGCAGCTCAGGGACGTTGAAAACCGCGAGATCGAAAAGGTCATTGGAAAGCAGGAAGAGATCGGCCTCAAGCTCGCGACCGATGGCGAATTCCGCCGCGCTTACTGGCACTTCGATTTCTTCAGCATGCTTGACGGCGTCGAGCTCTACGAGCTCGACCACGGCATCCAATTCCAGGGCGTTCAATCCAAGCCGCAAAGCATCCGTATCACCGGCAAGATGGGATTTTCCAACCACCCCATGGTGGAGCACTTCAGGTTCCTGAAGGCGCACACCAGGGTCACGCCGAAGATGACGATCCCGTCGCCGAGCGTGATGCATTTCCGGCTCGAACCCGGCGCGGTTGCCAAATCGGCCTATCCGGATCGCGACGCCATCTTTGACGATCTGGCCGTGGCTTATCAGAAGGCCGTGCGCGCGTTCTACGATGCAGGGTGTCGCTACCTGCAATGGGACGACACCGCCTGGGCCTATCTCTGCTCGCAGGAGCAATTGACCAAAGCCAAGGAGCGCGGCCTCGACGTCGACCATCTGCAGGAAACCTATACCCGCTGCATCAACAAGGGGCTCGAGGCAAAACCGGCCGACATGACGATTACGACCCATGTGTGCCGCGGCAATTTCCGATCCACCTTCATTTCATCTGGCGGCTACGAGCCTGTTGCCGAGAACCTGCTCGGGAAATGCAACTACGATGGATATTTTCTCGAATACGACTCCGATCGCGCTGGCGGCTTCGAGCCGCTGCGTTTTTTGCCGAAGGGTAAGAAAATGGTGGTGGTCGGTCTCGTGACCTCGAAGACCGGACGCCTCGAGCCGCGCGAGGAAGTCAAAAGGCGGATCGAAGAGGCAGCCAAATTTGTGGCACTCGACCAGTTGTGCCTGTCTCCGCAGTGCGGCTTTGCTTCGACCGAGGAGGGCAACGTGCTCGCCGAGGACGAACAATGGGCCAAGCTGCGGATGATCGTCGAGTTAGCAGGCGAAGTATGGGGGAACTAAGCAAGTCATGACGCAACGCAAGACTCCGCCTTTTCGCGCCGATCATGTCGGCAGCCTGCTGCGAACCACTGCGCTCAAGGAAGCGCGCGCCAAGCGGGCGCGGAACGAAATCGATGCGGCCGCACTGACCGCCGTCGAAGACCGCGAGATCGAAAAGATCGTCAGGAAGCAGGAAGAGGTCGGACTGAAACTTGCGACCGATGGCGAATTCCGCCGCTCATGGTGGCATTTTGATTTCTTCCACGGTCTCAAGGGTGTCGAGCCGATCACGACCGCTACCGGAATCCAGTTTCACGGGGTCGAGACGAAGCACGAAGGAATCAAGATTTCCGGGAAGGTAGAGTTCGCCGGCCATCAGCAGATTGAACATTTCAGGTTTCTGAAAGCGCATTGCCAGGTCGTCCCGAAAATGTGCATTCCGGCTCCCAGCACCTTTCATTTCCGGCAAGGACGCGCGCTGGTGAGCAAGGACGTCTACCCGGACGTCGATCAGTTTTTCGCGGATGTCGGAGCTGCGTGGCGCAAGGCAATCCGCGCTTTCTATGACGCGGGTTGCCGCTACCTGCAGCTTGATGACACCGCCTGGGCCATGATGTGCGATCCGAATGAGCGCGAGCAATCGAAGACGCGTGGCGATGACCCGGACAAGTTGCCGGCGGTTTATGCCGCCGTCATGCGCGCGGCACTGGAAGGAAAGCCCGCCGACATGGCGGTCACGATGCATTCCTGCCGCGGCAATTTTCGTTCAACATGGATTGCGCAAGGCGGGTACGAATTCGTCGCCGAGCATCTCCTCGGAAAGACCAATCTCAACGGATATTTTTTGGAATACGACAACGATCGCTCGGGGGGCTTCGAGCCGCTGCGTTATTTTCCCAAGGGCCAGAAGCAGCTCGTTCTCGGCCTCGTCACGTCGAAAAGCGGACGCCTCGAGCCGAAAGACGACATCAAGCGACGGATCGACGAAGCGACGAAATATGTGTCGCTCGATCAGTTGTGCCTGTCGCCGCAGTGCGGTTTTGCCTCGACCGAGGAAGGAAACATCTTGGCCGAGGAAGAGCAGTGGGCGAAACTGCGGATGATCGTTGAACTGGCCGATGAGGTGTGGGGGAAGTGACGTTACTGCCCGTCGTTTCGGGCGTGAGCGGAAAGTTGTATGCCTCCACGCGCAGTCCCTCCCTTTCGCGCTGACCACGTCGGCAGTCTTTTGCGTACGCGGCCGCTCAAGGAAGCGCGCGCCAGGCACGAGAAAGGTGAAATCTCTACCACCGAGTTGAAAACGATCGAGGATCGCGAAATCGCGGCCGCGATCAGGAAACAGGAAGAGATCGGCCTTCGTGCCGTCACCGACGGCGAATTCCGCCGTGCGTTCTGGAACTACGATTTTCTAGGAGAGCTCCCGGGCGTTGAAGCCTATCTCGGCGAACGCAAGATCAAGTTTCACGGGGTCAACCCGAAACCCATGATGCTGCGCGTTATCGGTAAGCTCGGAACGTTCCCCGGACATCCTATGCTCGACCATTTCAGATTTGTCCGCGAGCACGCGAAAGCGACGCCGAAGATGACAATCCCTTCGCCATCGTCGCTGCATTTTCGCTATGGCCGGGATGCGGTTCCGGAATCGATCTATCCGGACATGACCGATTTCTATCGCGACCTCGGGCAGACCTATTGTCTTGCGTTGCGCGCTTTCGCCGACTTGGGCTGTCGCTATCTGCAACTCGACGAAGTCAATTTCGCCTATCTCTGCGACCCAAAGCTGCGCGCCCAGGTGACGGGCCGCGGTGAGGATCCGGAAAAGCTGCCGTCGGTCTATGCGAGCATGATCAATGCTGCCATAGCGGAGGTTCCACCCGACATGACCATCGCCATGCATCTGTGTCGCGGTAATTTCCAGTCGACCTTTGTCGCCTCGGGTGGCTACGAGCCGGTCGCGGAAATCCTGTTCAATACCATCAACGTGCACGGCTACTTTCTGGAATACGACAGCGATCGGGCGGGAGGGTTCGAGCCGTTGCGCTTCGTGCCCAAGGGAAAAACAGTCGTACTGGGCCTTATCACATCGAAATCGGGGCGGCTTGAATCGCGCGAAGAACTCAAGCGGCGGATCGACGAAGCGACAAAATACGCGCCGCTTGAGCAGCTATGTCTGTCGCCGCAGTGCGGTTTCGCGTCAACGGAAGAAGGCAATATCCTGTCCGAGGATGAGCAATGGGCAAAGCTAGCGATGATCGTCGAGCTGGCCGAGGAAATCTGGGATTAGCGGAGGAAACATGTCACAGCGTTCCAAACCGCCATTCCGTGCCGATCATGTCGGCAGTCTGCTGCGGCCGCCGGCGCTGAAGAAAGCGCGCGAGCAGCGCGTAAAAGACGAAATTACACCGGCTCAACTGAAGGAGATTGAAGACCGCGAGATCGAGCGTGTCATAAGGAAACAGGAAGACGTGGGCTTGCAGTCGATCACCGATGGCGAATTCCGCCGCTCCTGGTGGCATCTTGATTTTCTCTGGGGCCTCGATGGGATTGAAAAGCACGTCATGGATACGGGCGTGTCCTTCGCCGCGGTGACGACCCGCAATGAAGGCCTCAAGGTAACCGGGAAGGTCGGTTTTTCCGGCCATCCGATGATCGAGCACTTCAAGTTTGTCGCGTCACATACAAAACGGACGCCGAAAATCACGATCCCGGCGCCGTCGGCGGCCTATGGTCGGCCCATGCGGACGCCGATCGATGAGAAGACGTATCCGAAACTCGACCGTTTCTTCGATGACCTCGGTCACGCCTACAAGAAGGCGGTGTGCGCCTTCGCGGATGCGGGCTGCCGCTACCTTCAGCTCGACGAAGTATTCATCGCCATGCTGTGCGATCCGAAATATCGGCAGACGATGAAGGATCGCGGCGACGACCCGGAACAACTCGGCGAGCTTTACGGCGAGCTCGTCAATGTCGCGATGTCGGATATTCCGTCCGACATGACGATCACCATGCACATGTGCCGCGGCAACTACAAATCGACCTATATGGGCGCTGGAGGCTACGAAGTCGTGCAGGAGATCCTGTTCAACAAGATCAAGGTGCACGGTTTCTTCATGGAGTACGACACCGACCGCGCCGGCGGTTTCGAACCGTTGCGGATGCTGCCGAAGGACAGAATGGTGGTGCTCGGCCTTGTTACAACGAAGAGCGGACGGCTGGAATCGAAGGACGAGATCAAACGGCGTATCGAACAAGCCGCCAAATTTATATCACTCGATCAGCTGTGCCTTTCGCCGCAATGCGGTTTCGCTTCGACCGAGGAAGGCAATGTCTTGGCCGAGGAAGAGCAATGGGCGAAGCTTCGCATGATCGTCGAACTCGCCGACGAGGTGTGGGGCTAGTTTCGCATGGCTGACATCGTCAAGGGCAAGACCGCCATCATCACGGGGGCGGGACGCGGGATCGGTCGTGGCATCGCCATGTTGCTCGGCCAGGAAGGCGCGCGCGTGGTGGTCTGCGATATCGGTGCGAGCCTGCAAGGCGAGGGCAACGATGCCGGCCCGGCCCAGCAGACGGTGGATGCGATCAGGAAAGCCGGCGGTGAGGCGATTGCCTCGACATTGTCCATCACCGAGCCGAAGAATGCGGAAGCCATCGTCAAGTCGGCGCTCGATGCTTTTGGCCGCGTCGATATTCTGGTCAACAACGCTGGGATTTTACGCGACGTCATCTTTCACAAGATGAGCTGGTCTGACTGGTCTGACGTGATCGGCGTCCATCTGAACGGCTCGTTCAACATGAGCCGCGCGGTCGCGCCGTTGTTTCGCGAGCAAGGGTCCGGCTCGTTTGTGCACATGACCTCGACATCAGGACTTGTGGGAAATTTCGGTCAGGCGAACTACATGGCGGCCAAGCTCGGTATCATGGGTCTGTCGCGCGGTATTGCGCTCGACATGGCGCGATTCAACGTGCGCTCGAATTGCATTGCCCCGTTTGCGTTTACGCGCATGATCGAATCCATTCCGACTCAATCGGAACAGGACAAGAAGCGCATGGAAGCCTTCCAGCGGATGACGCCAGAGAAGATCGCGCCGCTTGCGGTGTATCTGGGCTCCGACGCCGCAGGCGACATCACCGGTCAGATTTTCTCGGTTCGCAGCAACGAGATCTACCTGTTCAACCAGCCACGGCCAATCAAGACGATCCACCGAGCCGAGGGCTGGACGCCGGAACAGCTTGCAACCGAGTTGAAGCCGGCTTTGGCGCCTTCGTTCACGCTGCTGGAACGCTCGGAAGACGTGTTCAATTGGGACCCGGTCTAGGCGCACTTGTCAGGCCCATCCGGCTGCATAGAGTGGGACCATGAAAAAACGTGGCGTCGAGCACGATGAATTTGCCGATATTCGCGACGGCGTGCGCGCGCTCTGCGCCAAGTTTCCCGGCGAATATTGGCGGGCGCTCGATCGGGAGCGAACCTATCCGACTGAGTTCGTGACCGCGCTGACAAAAGCCGGCTACCTCGCTGCCCTCATCCCCGAGGAATATGGAGGCAGCGGGCTCAATCTCGCCGCCGCCGCGGCGATCATGGAGGAGATACACGCCTCCGGGGGCAATGGTGCTGCCTGTCATGCGCAGATGTACACGATGGGCACGATCCTGCGTCACGGCAGCGATGCGCAGAAAGAGCGTTACTTGCCGTTGATCGCGAGCGGCGAACTTCGTCTACAGGCATTCGGCGTAACCGAACCGACCTCGGGCACTGACACTTTGTCCCTGCGTACGGTGGCGCGACGCGAGGGTAACGACCACTACGTCATCAACGGGCAGAAAATCTGGACGTCGCGGGCCGAACACTCGGATCTGATGCTGCTGCTCGCCAGAACCACGCCGAAGGAGCAGGCCAAGAAGCGCACCGAGGGCCTGTCGGTTTTCCTGGTGGATATGCGGCTCGCGCAAGGGGCCAATATTGTCATTAATCCGATCCGTACGATGATGAACCACGCGACGACGCAGATCTTCTTCGATGATCTGCGCGTGCCGGCGGAAAATTTGATCGGCGAGGAAGGGAAGGGTTTTCGCTACATTCTTGGTGGCATGAATGCCGAACGCATTCTGATCGCCGCCGAATGCATCGGCGACGCCAAATGGTTCATCGCCAAGGCAACCAAGTATGCGAAGGAACGTGAGTTGTTCGACCGGCCGATCGGCCAGAACCAGGGTGTACAGTTTCCGATCGCACGCGCCTACGCGCAAATGCGCGCGGCGGAACTGATGGTGCACGAAGCTGCCCGCAAATACGACTGCGGCGAGGATATCGGCGCCGAAGCCAATATGGCCAAGCTGCTGGCGGCGGATGCGTCGTGGGCGGCAGCCGACATGTGCGTGCAGACCCATGGCGGATTCGGATTTGCCGAGGAATACGATATTGAACGAAAATTTCGGGAAACGCGCCTGTACCAGGTCGCACCCATTTCGACGAACATGATTCTCTCATATTTGGCCGAGCACCTGCTCGGTCTGCCCCGGTCATATTGAAATGGCGCTGCCACTCGATGGCCTTCTTGTCGTTTCGGTCGAGCAGGCTGTGGCGGCGCCACAATGCACGTGCCGTCTCGCCGATGCCGGCGCACGCGTGATCAAAGTCGAAAGGCCGGAAGGGGATTTCGCGCGCGACTACGATCACGTCGTTCACGGCGAGAGCGCCAATTTCGTCTGGCTCAATCGCGGCAAGCAATCGATCGTGCTCGACCTCGGCAAAGCCGAAGACAAGGCGCTGCTCGAGGCCATGCTGGCGAAAGCTGACGTGTTCGTGCAGAACCTCAAGCCCGGCGCGATTGCCAAGCTTGGTTTTGCGGTTTCGCGTCTGCGCAAGGATTACCCGCAGCTGATCTGTTGCTCGATCTCAGGCTACGGCGAAAGCGGGCCTTACGCGCAGCGCAAAGCCTACGATCTTTTGATTCAGGCTGAGGCCGGGGTTTCATCGGTGACCGGCGGACCAGAAGGTCCCGCGCGGGTCGGCGTATCGATCGTAGATGTCGCCGCCGGCTTGAACGCGTACGAGGCCATCCTCGAAGCGCTGATCGCGCGCTCGCGAACAAACGACGGTGCGGAAATTTCGGTATCCATGTTCGACGCCATGGCGGAATGGATGACGGTGCCGCTTTTGCACGGAGAGGGTGGGATGCCGTTCCGGCGCATTGGCCTCGCTCACGCGGCAATCGCGCCCTATGGCGTGTTCAAGACACGTGATGGTGCTGACATCCTGATCGCCATTCAGAATGACAGAGAGTGGCGCGTGCTTGCAGATAAAGTGCTGGGCGACGCAGCGTTAGGAACGAATGCGAAATTCGCTACGAATCCGAAGCGCGTCGAGAACCGCGCTGAAACCGACGCCAAGGTCGCGGCCTGTTTTGCCCGTCATGACGTTGCAACGCTGATGAAACAACTGGAATTGGCCGACATCGCCTTTGCGCGCGTCAATGACTGGGAACTGCTGTCAAAGCATGCACACTTGCGACGGATTACGGTCGGCGCCCCGAGCGGGCCGGTCAGCATGCCCGCGCCCGCCCCGCTGCGAATGAAGCAAGACTGCAAGTATGGACCGATCCCGGCACTGGGCGAGCACACGGCGATGATCCGGCGGGAATTCTCGAAATAGCGCTCAGTCGACGGCCGCGGTTTCGACTTTCGTTCCCGGTGCTGGGCGCACGCGGCCGATGGTAAGCACCAGCGGGATCACCACAAGCGTCAGAACCATCAGCAACTTGAAGTCGTTGAGGTAGGCGAGCATCGCGGCTTGCTGCGTGACGATCGCGTCCAGCAGTGCACGACCGGTGTCCGTGTGCACATTCAGATTTCCGATCACATTGGGCATCTGCAGGGCGTCGTTGAACGGTGTGACCTGCTCGGTCAGTCGCGCGTGCATCTCCGTCGTCTTGCTGGTGAGGTTGGCAATCACCATCGATATGCCAATCGAGGAGCCGATATTGCGCGTTAGCGTGGTAATGGCGGTTGCGCCCGTGCGCAGGTGGTTGGGTAATGTCGCGAACGCGACGGTTGAAATCGGCACGAACAGCAGGCCAAGCCCGACACCTTGCACGATACTAGTGACGACGATCGTCGTCTTGGTCACGTCGAGCGAAAAGCCGGTCATGTAATAGAGCGTCCCGCCGGCGAGCAGCAGTCCGCACAGGATCAGATAGCGCGGATGTATGATCTGCATCAGGCGCGGCGCGACCAGCATGGTGATGAGCGTACCAACGCCGCGCGAGCCGAGCAGGAAACCTGCGGTCTGGATCGGGTAACCGAGCAGGTTCTGCATGAATGGCGTCACCAGGGCCATCGTGCCGAACAGCACCACGCCGATGACCATCATAAAGATGCAACCGCTGATGAAATTGCGGTCCTTGAACATCTCGAACCGCACGAACGGTTCGTCCGTGGTCAGCGAGTGGGCAAAGAAATAGTAGAAGCCGGCCCCCGAAACGATCGCTTCGATCCAGATTTCCCTGGAATCGAACCAGCCGACCTGCTCGCCGCGATCGAGCAGAAGCTGCAGAGAGCCGATGCCGATGGCGAGCGCGATGAAACCGAACCAGTCAAAGCGCAGATGGTCGTGTTTTTTCGTTTCTTCCATGAACATCCACATGCCAAGCAGGGTGATGATCCCGATCGGCAGGTTGATCAGAAAGACCCAGTGCCACGAGTAATTGTCGGTGAGCCAGGCTCCCAAAGTGGGGCCCATGATCGGTCCTAACATCACGCCGACTCCCCAGATCGCCATCGCCTGCCCGCGTTCCTCGGCGGTGTAGGTGTCGAGCAGCACCGATTGCGACAGCGGCACCAGCGCTGCCCCGGCCATGCCCTGCAGCAGCCGGAAAAGCACCATCTGTTCGATGTTCTGCGCCAAGGCGCAAAGAAACGACGCGACGGTGAAGCCGCCGACACAGATGATGAAGAGCTTCTTGCGTCCGAAGCGTTCCGACAGCCAGCCGATCGGCGCCGTCATGATTGCAGCGGCAACGATATAAGACGTCAGCACCCAGTTGATCTGGTCGAGGGATGCCGACAGTGAGCCCTGCATGTATGGCAGGGCAACGTTGGCAATTGTCGTATCGAGCGCCTGCATGACCGTTGCGGTCATCGTGCAGACGGTTATCAGCACACGCCGCAGCTTCGGATCCATTGAGGCGAAGTGCGCGGTCATTTTGCTTCGTGAGCCTGCGCCGACATAAAGGGCAACCGACTGTGGCCCGTGTCGATCTCGACGTTCACGCTCATCCCGGAGCGAAGCAGTTTGGTATCATCGCTCTTGTCGAATGCGATCCGCACCGGCACACGCTGCACCACCTTCACCCAGTTGCCGGTCGCATTCTGCGGCGGCAGGATCGAAAACTGCGCGCCGGTTCCCGGACTCACCGACACAACCGTTCCGGTGAAAGTGCGATCGGGGAAGCTGTCGACATCGATTGTCGCCTTTTGACCGACGCGCAGATAGGTGATGTCGGTTTCCTTTGGATTTGCATCAACCCACGGGGCCTGATCGTCGATCACGCTCAGTACCGGGGTTCCGGCCGCGACGAAACGACCGAGCTGAATGTTATCGACCTGCGTCGCTGTGCCGGACATCGGCGCGCGGACGATCGTGTGATCGAAATCGCGTTGCGCGTTGTCGAGCGCCGCCTTTGCCTGGGCATATTCCGGAAACTTCTCCAGCGGCAGATCGGGATTACCGAGCAGCTGGTTCAACGTTGTGTCGCGCTGTTGGACTGCGAACTCAGCCTGCAGCTTTGCGGTGACCACGGCGGCCATAGCTGTGCCGAGATCGGCCTGCGAGCCTGCCTGCGAACTGACCAGTTTGGTCTTGCGGTCGACATCGCGCTGCTTGAGGTCGACGTTCTTGTCCGCGAGATCGGCGAGGGTGTTCAACGATTTGAGATTGCTCTTGAGCTTGTCGAAGTCGCTGCGTGCGGTGTCGAGCTTGGCTTTGGCCTGCGCGAGTGCGAGCGCGAAAGGCTCGCGGTCGAGACTGAACAACTCGTCGCCGGGATTGACATGCTGGCCTTCGCGGATAGCGACATTGATGATCTTGCCGGAAATGTCCGGAGTGATCAGAACCTTTTGCGCACCGACATAGGCATTGTCGGTGGAGATGTAGCGCCCGCCGGAAAGATAGATGCCCAAGCCGATAACGAGAACGAGCGCCGGTAGGCCGACGAGAAGGATCGTGCGCAAACGCTTGCGCCCAATTCGCGCAAACAAACCTTTTGCGCTCGATGTTTCTGCTTTTGCTTCCGGCGATGTTCTTGATTCGGGGGCCGGCACGATCTTCAAAGCTTTTTCACTCATGGCTTATCCAGCAACTGCTTGTTGTTGATTTGTGTTGCGTGCGATGGCTGTGCGCAGATTGTCTTTCACCGTCCCAAGTTCCTTCAGCGTGCGCTCAATGGAGGCCATCGAAACTCCGTCGAGCACGACTTCCATCATCTCCGCGCCGAGATTGGCCAGTCGGTCCAGCAAAGGTTTTGCCGCCGGCTTGAGGTACAAGCGGTTGGCGCGCCGATCGTTCGGGTCGGCCCGACGCTCGATCAGGCCGCTCTCGGCCAGCCGATCGAGGAGGCGCGTCAGTGTGATCGGCTGCAGGTCGAGCAAATCCGCAAGTTCCGTCTGCTTGAGACCCTCGTTTCGATCGATGCGCATCAGGACCGCCCACTGGGCGCGAGAGATCCCGAATTGGCGGGCCCGCTGATCGGCATACGTCTTCAGCAGGCGAGCTACGTCCATGATCGTAAAGGCGAATTCCCGTTTGGTAGGTTGCGGAGGCATGGTCTGCTCTTGGGTTACAAGGCATATAATAAGTAAGCTTATAATAAGTTCAATATGTCATTCGGCAAAGCTGCCTCGCGCGCGCTGAGTAGATGACGACCCGTTTGGCCTCGGGCAAAGTTGCTCGCGAAAGTCGCCAGGAAGGAATTCAACACATGGACATCGGCTTCATCGGCCTCGGCAATATGGGGCAACCGATGGCGCGCCGGCTCATCGCGGCCGGGCACAAGCTCATCGTTTACGACACGCGCAACGATGCCGTTGCGCCATTGGTCGCGATGGGGGCGCAAGTTGCGTCGTCGCCGGCCGACGTTGCCGACCGGGTCGAAACGGTTATGGCAAGCCTGCCGTCGCTGCAAATTTCAGAAAAGGTTGCGCTCGGAGAGGGCGGTGTCATCGAGGGCAAGCGCATCAAGCGCTTCATCGATCTGTCCACCACAGGTGCAACCGTTGCGGCAAGGATTGCGGCGGGCCTGGCCAGGAAGAACATCGTGCAAATCGATTGTCCGGTGAGCGGCGGCGTTGGCGGCGCCAGCAAGGGCACCCTTGCCGTGATGGTCTCGGGACCGAAAGCCGAAATCGATCTGGTGAAGGATGTCCTCGCAGTCTTCGGGAAAGTATTTGTTATCGGCGAGCAGGCCGGTATGGCGCAGACCATGAAACTCGCCAATAATTTTCTTTCGGCGACGGCCATGGCGGCGACCTCCGAAGCGGTGGCGATGGGCGTGAAAGCCGGTCTTGACCCCACGGTGATGATTGATGTCATCAACGCCGGCTCCGGCCGGACCACGGCGTCGGACGGAAAATTTCCGCAGGCGATTCTGCCGCGCACATTCAACTATGGATTTGCGACCGCTTTGATGCTCAAGGACGTCCGGCTCTGCGTTGAGCAAGCGAAAAGCCTGAACGTTCCGAATTCGGTTATGAGTGCCGTGCTGGATCAATGGGAAACGACAAACAAGGAATTCGGCGGCGACAGTGATTTTACGGCCATTGTTAAAATGGTCGAGCAACGCGCTGGCGTCATTGTGGGCAAGAAAACATGAGTGACGATATCCACGAGGTCTATGCAGTCTGCTACGGGACGCACGGGCGCAAGCGGTCCGAAAACTACATCTTCGGCGATCCGCACGACGAGATGACGTCGATTGCCTATTACGTTTGGGTGATCAAGGGCCCGTACGGCACGTTCGTGTGCGACACCGGTTTCGATGAAGTCGCGGCAAAAGAGCGCGTACGGAAAATCACCCATCCGGTCGGCGAAGGGCTTAAGGCGCTCGGCGTGCAGCCGGATAAGGTCGATCACGTGATTGCTACTCACATGCATTGGGATCACGCCGGCAACTACGATCTTTTTCCAAACGCGCGCTATCACATCCAGGACGTTGAGATGGCGTACGCCACAGGGCGCTGCATGTGCCATCAGATGTTGCGCATTCCGTTCAGCGAGAACGACGTGCTGGCCATGGTGCGAAAAGTGTTCGCCTACCGCGTGGAATTCCACGACGGCGTTGAAGAACTGGCGCCAGGCATAACCGTTCACAAAGTCGGCGGCCATTCGAAAGGTCTGCAATGCGTGCGGGTGAAAACAAGGCGGGGCATGGTCATGATCGCATCGGACTCGTGTCACCTTTATTCACACATCGACGAAGGCCGCGTGTTTCCGATCACGTACAGCGTCGGTGATACGCTCGAGGGCTACAAGACGCTGAAGAAGCTTGCGAGCTCGCGTCATCACATTGTACCGGGGCACGATCCGGAGGTTGTGAAGATTTATCCGGCAGCGAAGCCCGGCCTGGAGAACTGGATTGTACGGCTGGATGCGGAGCCGAAGGTCTAGGCTAGTCCCAATTCCGCGAACGCGGTCTTGTGGTGCCCTGCGCTCTCGGGCGCGAAGCAGCAGAAAACCACCCGTGTGATTCCGCGCGGCCGTGCTGCGATTTCCGCGGCGACAGTGCCGACAGCGACACGCGCCGCGAGGTCGGCCGGAAAACGATAGATACCGGTTGAGATTGCCGGGTAGGCAACCGATGCCAGCTTTCTGTCGGCTGCGAGATCGAGCGCGGTCCGATAACAGCCCGCCAACAACGTCTCTTCGTTCTTGTGACCGCCGCCCCACACCGGACCGACGGCATGAATTACATGTCTGGCCTTGAGCCTGTAGCCGTGGGTCATCTTGGCCGAACCAGTGTCGCAGCCGCCGAGCGTACGGCATTCGGCCAGCAAGTCCGGTCCGGCCGCCCGATGAATGGCGCCGTCCACGCCGCCCCCGCCGAGCAAGGAACGATTGGCGGCATTCACTATCGCATCGACGTCGAGCGAAGTGATATCCGCAACGATGATGTCGAGCGTTGTGTGACCGATCTCGGCAGTAAGTTCCGCCATGCGAGGAATGATATCACGCCCGGGCCATTTCCGGGGCGGCCTCGAAATCGACGGTCGATCGCACGCCGATGTCGTCATAATGCGCGTCAAGGAATCGGCGCGCGGCGCGCCGACCATTGGTGCTCAGCATCTCGAAGAAATCAAAGTCAGTATTGAGCCGGCTCGCGGCATCCAGAGTCTGTGCCGCCCCGGCAAGCTCGATCCTGTGAACGTTGATGCGCCGGTACTGCCCTGGGCCGGTTCCACGTGCGAGTTTGCCTTCGTCGATCAGCTGACCGACGAAGGTAAGCCCGCGCAATTCAGACATCAGCGAAGAATTAAACGTGATCTCGTTAATGCGCGCCAGGATCTCGTCCTGAGTCTTTGGAATCTGTTTGCGCTTGACTGGATTGATCTGGACCAGCAACAGATTCTCGGTCTGCGTTGCGCCAATCAGCGGATAAAGCGCCGGGTTGCCGACATAACCTCCATCCCAATAGGCCTCGGTGCCGATTTCGACCGCGCGAAAAAGGTGAGGCAAACAAGCCGACGCAACGATCATGTCCGCCGTCATTTCCGCTCGCCGGAATACGTGCAGTTCTCCGGTCCGTACATTTGTCGCCGAGACGAAGAGCTGCAGGCCGTTGAACGCCCGCACCGCTTCGAAATCGACAAAGCGTCCGACCAGATCCTTCAGCGGGTTGATATTGAGCGGATTGAAATCGTAGGGGGATAGATAGCGCGTCAGCGCCTGCATCCAAAGACCCACCGGCGTGCCTTCGATCGGCCAGAACGAGAACAGGCGATCAACTGCGCGTCGCTGTACGTCGGGAAGGTTGCCGCCAAGACTCGCGGCACGCCAGAATTCAGTCAGCCTCTTGCGTGCTTCCTCCGGTCCGCCGCGTGCGAGCCCATCCGCCAGCATGATCGCATTGACGGCGCCCGCTGACGCACCCGATATACCTTCGACCGTGAGGCGACCGTCTTCGAGCAGATGATCGATTACACCCCAGGTGAACGCGCCCAATGCGCCTCCGCCCTGCAGCGCGAGATTGATGCGTTTGCCTGCCTTCGGCGATTCAGATTTGGCGCCGCCGAAAGCGCGCGTGAGAAAGTCGATCATCTCTGGCAAGTCACTGCGCTACCCAGCCGCCGTCGATCGAGTAGGCCGAGCCGGTTATCGTCTCGGCCGCGTCGCTGCAAAGGAATACGGTGAGCGCCCCGATATTTTCCGGCTTAGTGAATTCGTGCATCGGTTGTTTCTCGGCCACAAGCTCGATGGCTTGCTCTTTCGCACTAGTACCCGTTGCCTTCGCGCGCGCGTCGATCTGCTGTTGCACGAGCGGCGTCAGCACCCAGCCGGGGCAGATCGCATTACAGGTTACGCCATCGTTTGCGGCCTCCATGGCGACAACCTTGGTCAGACCGACAACACCGTGTTTGGCGGCGACGTAAGCCACCTTCTGCGCGCTGGCCACCAGGCCGTGGGCCGAAGCGATATTGATGATGCGACCCCATTTTCTCTTTTTCATGCCTGGTATAGCGGCTCGGATCGTATGGAAAGAAGAGGACAGATTGGTCGAAATGACCGCGTCCCATTTCTCGATCGGGAAGTCCTCGATATTCGCGACGAATTGGATTCCGGCATTGTTGACCAGGATGTCGAGCGCGCCGAAATCCTTTTCAGCCGTGCGGATCATGTCGGCGATCTCGGCCGGTTTGGTCATGTCGGCCGGCGAATAGAGCGCCTTGACGCGAAAGTCCTTCTCAATTCCAGCACGGATTTTTTCGATCTCAGCCTTGTCGCCGAAACCGTTGAGTACAAGGTTGGTGCCTTCGCGTGCCAGCGTATGCGCAATTGCGAGGCCGATTCCTGACGTTGAACCGGTCACTAGCGCTGTCTTGCCTTTAATCATTTGTGGGTCCTCATTAATGCGCGCAACAGTTCCCAATGCGGGCGAAAACTGCCCCTATTTTTGTTGCACCGCAATATATATGTTTCATGACTTAGGGGTTCGAGCGGTTTGACGTTAGACTTGTGTCGGAAGGCGGAACGCTCCTTTGGTCAGAAAATCATCCGCGCACGCGGTATTTCCGGAACCGGGTCACGATCATGGGCGCTGCGCGAGCGATGCGATCGCCCATGCCGAGGCAATCTGTGCGGCCAGGAAGGAACGATTGACCCCCATGCGTCGCCAGGTGTTGGAGGCGCTTTTGGCAAGCCACCGACCACTGGGCGCTTACGAGCTGATCGATCGGCTGGACGTTCGCGGCGCGCGGCCGGCGCCGATTACGGTGTATCGCGCACTCGACTTCCTGCGTGAACAGGAGCTTGTCCACCGCATAGAGAGCAGAAATGCGTTCATCGCATGCGTGCATGGTCATGAGGCGCATGAGCCTGTTGTTTTTCTGATCTGCGAGAAATGCGGAACGGTTGGTGAGGCGGCCTCTGCTGCTGTCGCCGACACGATCAGGAATGCGTCGCGTGCGGCTGGGTTCGTACCAAAAACGCCGGTCATTGAGATCTCCGGCATCTGTGCCCACTGCAAGGCCGGGTGAGGCGATCCGCGCGTTGTCCAGTCTGGTGCTCGGCGATCCATTAACGCCTGCGTTTGCAGCAGCCGCGGCGCTGGTGGCAGTGGGATTGCTGCTGGTTAACCGGTCCTAGAAAATGGGGCTAATGGGATGACTTTCACCCGTGCTCGTCCTGCTATATCTGTCTGACACGGGATTGCATGGAAAACCCGATGAGTACGGAATTGCATCGTCACAAAACTGTCGCGGTTGAGGTTGGCGGCGTCACGGTGGGCGGCGGGGCGCCGATTGTCGTGCAGTCGATGACCAATACGGATACGGCCGATGTCGAGGCGACGGCGCGGCAGGTGGCAGCGCTGGCGGGGGCCGGC
>DATLJR010000371.1:0-1695 GCA_035538755.1 Pseudolabrys sp. | reverse complement strand
CGCGAGCGGCGGATCTTCGAGACGCGCCGGCTCGCCGAGGAACAGATCACGCTCGCGGAGTTGGCCGAGGAATTCGGCGTCTCGCGCGAGCGCGTGCGCCAGATCGAGGTGAACGCCTTCGAGAAGGTGCAGAACGCGGTGCAGCACCGCGTCGCAGCGATAAGCACCGCAGCGCCTCTGCAGGTGCGTTAGCTTCCAACCCACTCCCGTGGTGGGAGAAACCAACAATGGACGTGTCGCTATGGGCACGTTTTACGGCAACCGAACGACGCGAGAGGAGCGCCGCCGGGGTGCTGATCGAGCCCTCGTTCGACGAACCATGCACGGCCCTTTGCATCATCGATCGGACGCCGAAGCCGCGCGCTGTCATCGTCTCTACCGTCCTTGCGGCATTCGCCGTGCAGAGGCTATCACGGACGGTCCCGATCGTCGGCACCGGCCTGAACGATCCCGTCGGTACAGGTCTTGTTGCCAGTCTCGCGCATCCCGGCGGCAATATCACCGGGGTCGCGACCATGGCAGAAGACCTCCAGCTCAAGCTGCTGGAAATGCTGCGCGCGACGTTGCCCGACATGCGCCGGGTGCTGGCGGTCGCAAACCCGACCAACCCGTCGACCGCACCAATGCTCGATGCTCTGAAAAATCACGCGACGAGCAAGGGATTGACGATCGATGTAGTCAACGTCGGCGCACCCGCCGACCTCGATGCGGCTTTTGCGGGAATATCGAGGCAGTCTGTCGGCGCCGTCTTCGTGTTGACCGACAACAGCTTGTTCGGGCTTGCCAGCCTGATCATCACGCGGGCACTCGAAGCGCATCTGCCGACCGTTGGCAGCTTTGGCGCCGACTCATTTGCACGGGCCGGCGGTCTCTACTGTTATGGGCGCGATCAGAAGGAGGGCTTTTACGGCGCGGCGCGCCTGTTGAAGAAGGTTCTCGACGGCACCGCTCCTGGCGATATTCCCTTCGAGCAACCTACAAAGTTCAATCTGTTCATCAATCTCAAGACCGCCAAATCGCTCGGAATCGAGATTCCTCCGACGCTGCTTGCGACCGCCAACGAGGTGATTGAATAGGCGGGTGATGTCGCCTCCTGGCCCATGTCAGACATCCGCTTTCGGGTGTAAAACGGACATGCGCCGATCACTTTGCAATGTCGGCTTTTAACCCAGACCCGACCACCAAATGGCTGGTACGATAGTGGGTGCGCTAAACCACAACTTAGCTTAGAGTTCGAGTGTCGGCCCCGACGGGCGTAAGGACGTTGTCCATGGCAGTAATAAGCGCTTGGCCGCTGCCGGAAGGCATCAAGTCGGTCGAGGTGAACGGATATCCTATGGCTTACCAGGAGAGCGGCAGCGGGACGGCGCTCATGCTGGTGCATGGTTCGATGAACGACTATCGATGCTGGAATTTTCAGATCCCGTGCGCCACAACGTTCTTGAACGAATAACCTGTTCTATCGCGATCACGGATGTTCAGCGGCGCCGCTGCTGTCATAAGCGAACGTCTGTCCATGAATGCTCTCCGGAGTCGAAGGCGTAGTCGCAGGACGGCCGCTTGTTAACGTTGAGGCAGCCGCTCAAACGCCGGCATGCCCTCCGGCACATGGTGGAACGCCTGCTTGTCGCAGGTGTAGATGGCCATCTTAGGCGTGAACTGAGTTGGATCGTCGAGAGTGCCGACCTTGATCAC
>DATLJR010000370.1:0-2442 GCA_035538755.1 Pseudolabrys sp. | reverse complement strand
TGGCTGCGGCGCAAACAGGGCGAATACAATCATGCAAACCGAAACCGAGCGTGGCCATTGGCACGCAATCAAATCCCTTGTGCGCTTCGGCTGGTGGCGACGGCGGCAGTGGACCGCGTGAGCACGACGATCTGGAGCGGTAGTGCGGCGGCCGGGCTCTACCTTGGCACCGGGCTGATCTTGGCTTTTTTGGTGCACACGCACTATCCCGGTGCGCTCGGGTTGCGCGAATGGATTCGTGTGGTCCTCTCTTGGCCACTCATTTTCTTCTTGAGAAGCAAGTAGAGGGGCGCGCCGCTTCATTCGATCACCTCGTCGGCGATCGCGAATACGCCCGGCGGAATTGTTGCACGTCGCTCACGCGCTCGCGCATCACACATCGCATCGCAATGAACATCGTGGTCTAGGCGGCTCCCCGCCTCGCGATACGCCGCGATGACGACGTCGGTCTGTTCGTCGGTGAGCGGAGAAAGCCCCAGCATGTCCTGGACGGTGGTGATGCCGCACCGCAGGCACTCCAGCGCGCCCACCAGGGTGCGTGCGCGCACTTCGTCCTTGCTGCGGTCGCCTCCCATCGGCAAAGTGTAAAGAAGCCATATTTCCAGCGGCAGCTCCTCGAACAGGCCGCGGCATAACACATCATGCGAATGATAGTGCGCATTAATGAGCCCGGGCACTACCAACCGTCCGGATGCATCGATGACTTCGTGCACGACATCGGTGCAAGATTGGCACCGATTGAAAGTATCTTGTCGTCTTCAATCAGGATGTCGGCAACCGCCGGCTTATGGACATCGCCCTCGTGGTCGTATACTTGGCCGCCTCGAACCAGCGTTCTTTTCGACGTCATTTATCATCGGCCCTAAAGTTTAGGCGAATTCGATTCTGCACTTTTAGGAGCCCTGCAGGGCCACACACGTTAACCGATTTTGTACACTGCGTGACAAACGAGCTCAGGCATCCTGTCGGAGGATCTTGGCACGGTTCGCCCTCAGCCAGAATTGATGCGCGTGATGAACGAGTCGATCGCGTCCTTGAGCAATCCGCGAAGTTGCCCTTCGTTGCCGGGCCAACTCCGAGGCGCGAGAAGCTGCGTGCAGCGTCACGTCTTCGTCGAATGAAGCAGAAATTAGCTCGATGACTCCTTTGGATGTGAGGACGATCGCAGGGCCGGTGCGCATCATTGTCGGATTTGGAACCGACCAGGAGCTGTATCGGCGCCGAGATGGTCGTGAATGCGCCGTTTCCAGTGGATCTTGGGGGTCGCTACATTATGCGCTTCGAGGCAGTTCCATCGAGCGCGGTTATTTTGTTAGTGGTCGAAAAAGCGCAGGGTGCCGCACATCGTTTTGACGATGGCGATGCCCGGAAAATTGTCGGCACTGGCGAGCGCGACGGGCAATCTTTTAGGCTGAGCAAAAAATTCAACGCAACTGGCGCGCCGCGACGTGCCAGTGACATGCCGCGCGTGCGGAAAGCGAGTGCCGCGGAAGGGACGGCGCTGTCGACAGCGTGCCTAATGGGTTAACTTGTGCTCTCAGGGCCTTCCGAGTCGTGCCAAAACCCGACTCCCGCACCGCGGCAAATGCGCGATTTGCAACGGCTATTCAATCACCTCGTCGGCGATTGCGAGAGGCGACGACGACACGGCGAGGTCCGGCAGCTTGGCGCCCTGGGCGTTCGACGACCCTGCACAGTCAGACCAAGTGACAACCTTTCATTCGGTCGGCCCATATTGGTGCGCGAAGCGCACGACGAGATAACGGAAGAAGCGGTCGGTCACCAATCCGAGCGCGCCGAGGCACACGATCCCGATGAAGATCTTATCGGTCGCCATCCATAGGCGCGAGTTGAAGATCAGGTAACCGAGACCAGAATCAGCCGCGATCATCTCCGCCGCGACCACTGTCGCAAAGGATGCCCATCGCAAGGCGCATGCCGGTCAGAATGAACGGCAGCGTCGCCGGCAGCGTTACGTGAAGGAAGCTTTTGAAGGGCGTGGCGCCAAGGCAGGCGGCGGCGTGCAGTTTGTTGGGCGCAATATGCGCAACCCCGACCGTGGTGTTGATCAATACGATGAAGATGGTCGTGTAAACCTGAAGCACGCGCCATCTTTGCAGAACTCGCGCGGCAATGGCGCGACTTGGCGCGCCAGCATCAAGACCTTGAAAATCCTCCGCCACATTCAAACTGACCCACTACCTGAAGCCCCGCGCAGGGGCGGGCTTCTCGAACCTTCCCGGCGGAACTTAGTGATTTCCGGCGCGTTTGCGTTGGAAACCGAAAGTTTCTTCTACAGAGGAAGTTTTAGGTAGGCGCCGCCGCGCCGTTAGGCTATCGGCTACGCGGCAGGACCGCGATCCGGCGCGGGCTCAGCGCCGGCTGTGGAGGCTCATGGCAAGCAAGACCGAGGAGACGCCGCAGAAGGAAGAGATGCCGGAG
>DATLJR010000369.1:0-4666 GCA_035538755.1 Pseudolabrys sp. | reverse complement strand
GATCCGCAGCTTACCGCTGCGTCGGCGGTTTGGCCGTTCGAGACCGACTGGGCAACTAAAGCCAAGTGGCTGCCGAAAAATGTTAGCATCGTTCACGCAGAGATTTACCCCAGTGTCAGAGAGCCCAAGCCTGATACCATCAAAGACCGGGGCCAAGTGATCGCGATGTGGGAGTGGGCGCGCGAGTTAGATGAGCAGAATTTGCTGTGGTGTGAGTTTTGCCGGCCAATCGAGATCGAGTCGGGATCCAAGGAGGACATAGCTATACAGCTAAACGAAGGCTGGATCCTTGGCGCCTCGCCGACCGTCAGAACTCAATAAAGACCGCACGGCCGAACCGCATGAATGCAATCAATATAATTTCACCCTATAAGTACCACGGTATGTGGGTCTTCGATGATGCTCGCGTCGGATTGGTGCAAGAGCCCTTCGTCTCCGGAGCCGACACCTGGATCGATCGTGTTGTTGCTGACATCCCCGACGCGGAGAATGGGTTCACCCTGATCTTCTCTAGTGCGCCTTTTCCCGGTCACCAGTATCGGCTTGATTGGCGGCGAGCAGAAAGTGGTGGAAATTGGTATTACGGCTGACTTGGACATAGAGGGATGGCTGTGTCCGGCTCTTTTCCGATATTTCTCCGACGCTCCAGGGTCACTTTACGCCCAGATAAAGGCGCGGGCTTAGGCCCTTTTTTAACTTCCCCTGCGCTAAACCGTAGTAGCGAGAAGTGGCGCGCGATACCGCGAGTGTTGTGATACACGGTCGTTGTCCGCCGAACTCGCGCGGTGGGTGCCGTCTCTCGAGCGGACGGGCCTGTTCAGCGTTACTCTGCTTGATCTTTTACAAAGGCTGCTGAGAAGCCATGTCACACGAAGATTTGAGGGCCGAACTTGAGCAGCTCCGTAAGGAGAATGCTGCCTTTAGGAAGGAATTCGCTTCCCGCATAAACCTGAAGGTGAGTGAAAAAGGAGCAGTCTCAGTTTACGGAATACGGCGCGTTCCTGTGACCTTATATAAAGAAGAGTGGCTGAAGCTGCTGGATAGGTCGAGCGACATTCGAGCATTTATTGCGGCGAACAAAGCGCAATTGAAAGCAAAGGATCGCTGATTCTTTCCTGCTCGCTTTACTGAGGCTTCAAGTCACGGAACCGCAGTCCTACCGGCCGCGCAACAGAGCTATGCCGCGCCCTGGCTGGTCGTCCGCGCGGTGAAGATACTAACGATAAATGAGGTCGTTTACACCAGCCTGGCTTATCGCCAGCCAGGTGAGGTCAACAGAGCATCGTCGATCCCTTACTCGGCGGGTCTGGTCCCTATTCCAACGGGTGTTGTCCATAGTATGCCGCGCGACAAGTCGGTAGGTGCCGCGTAATAATTTTCCGGTAGCAGTCGGATATTGGCTTCTAGCCGTTTCCGACCGATATCGATGATGAAAGCTAATGCAACCGCGACTGTAAGCGTTCTACGGTCAATGTCGGACGATTACCGTGGTTCGCCGGAAAACGTCCGCAGTAGCGTTGATAATCGATCGAGTGCTGCGGGTGGCAAAGGACCTTTTTCGACTGCGGCGAGCGCATTCTCGAATTGATGCGGCGCTGCTACCCCGACCAAAATGGTCCCAATAGCCGGATGCGAGATCGCAAACCGCGTAGCGGCTTCTGTTAGGTTCGCGGCGAATCCTTCCTGTACTATTGGCATTAGACGACGCGCGCGCGTGACGTCGGCCTCGTAGCTCATAGCCGACCCGATCGGCTCGGGCGGTGGGCTCGCTATCGGATGCCGCTCAGTCGACCCGGATAGCGCTCCGCCGGCAAGCACGCGGATACCAATGACGCCGACGCCGGCTTTCCTCGTGTGCTGAAATAGACGTCCGTAGTCCTGTGCTGGATAATTCGACGGTAATTCGGCGCCCGCGGATGGGTTGAGCATATTGTAGACTACCTGTGCGCTGTCGAAGGCGCCTGCATCGATCACTCGATAAAGCGCCGTCGTGCGACCGATAGCGGTAAGGCCGAGAAACCGAATCTTGCCCTGCTGCCGCAGCCGCTGAAATGCCGGCACGACCTCACCAAGGACCTGTTGGACGCCGAGGGTTTCGCCACCACCGGCCTCGGTAATGGCATTGTGTAGATGGAAGATGTCGACCCGGTCACGGCGCAGTCGTATCAGGCTGTGTTCGAGTGATGTCGTCACGGCATCGGCAATGTGGCCGAAACTGGCACTCGGCAACCGAACTTTTGTGCCGACGACTGCGTCGGCAGGCCTCAGTTGCTGTAGGATGCGACCAAGATTCTTTTCCGATTCGCCGTTGCCGTACTGCACCGCAGTGTCGAAGTAGTTCACACCGGCACCAATGGCCCGCGCAATAGTCCGTTCCTGGTCGACCGAATCGCCGCGTACCATCAACCCGCCGACCGCACCGCAGCCGAAGCCCAGCACGGAAAGCTTTAATCCGGTGCGGCCGAATATCCGCATTTCCATGGCTGTTCCCCAGACTACAGCGGGCGAAACACGATAAGCGAGCGCGCCGTCCTCGGCGACATTATAGGGGCAATAATTTTGCCAGACCCTCGGTGGCCGTCGTCACGACGACACAGCCTCTTGATGCGGACATTCTCAGAGATTTGCGCGATGTCCGCTTTACCCCCGAAAGCGGACATTGCGAAGCTTGCCGCCTGAGCGTCTCAATTTGCACAGCTTTGCGGCGAAGCGTAATCGACCCGTGTGCCCAAATCGGGTCAATGGAAAACAATGCCTCGCTTTATCTCCTCAGGTGAGGTCTCGCTCACTTTGATATCGGCGTGCGGAAATTGATGTTTCAGTGGCAAGCCTGCTCTCATCGCATCCTCATGGCATCTATATATCGAATCAATTCGACCGTTGATTTCGAGGACATAGTACTCATGAGGGAGACCGCCATCCGTCGCGATCCCAGTTTTCATCGGACACCCCCTCGATCGCCTCCGAGACACTGCTCGGGCGAGGCACACAGTGCGCTCGGCAGGACGTCATCCCGACGGTCAAGAGCTTAGATTAGCTTTGTGGCAAAGTGGCTCTAATTCGCTCAATAGTGTGGAATTTAGGTTCTTTGTTGCATAAATGTCACCAGCGTAGTGCGGACATCTTCAATTTCATCAAAAATGCCCGCACGCAGAAACGGTATTGTGCTTTTTAGCTGAGTTTTCAGATCGACGAGTGCGACGCACAATAACGGCGCCGTCGAATATTCCCCCGCCTTGTTAGTCTTAGCTCTGCGTCCACGAACGTCGTCGCAATGGGTTATGCCAATCTTGCCGTCCCGTGCGCTCAATTGCGTCTATCCATGCAAAGTCAAATGAGTTCTTCGACACCTTAAGTTCGCGCATTGCAGCTGCGCGCAGTTCGTTTTTGGTTAAAAACTTCGGCTGATTGGACCGCATAAATGGAAGTAACCAATCACGACAGCGCCGTCGTTCATCGTCCGCCTTCTGCGAAAGCTCTTGGTTTCGGGTCCTTGATTGTCTGCAACGTCAATCTCTTTCAGGCGGCAGAATTTCTTGGGTGCATACCTGATCGATTAGATGTTCTCGCTTTAGGTCGATCAGATGCGCTCTCTTTTCATCGTTGGTAAGATTTGCCCCAATCCCTTTAGTCATGATTATCGCTAGCGAGCGACCATTCATATCCATCCAATAGCTGCGACGAACGAGCTTATTCGAAGCATCCCGCGCGAACGGGCTATCACCGAGATCGGGTTCGTAAAAGCGAGTCATCTAAACCCACCGAATGGAGTCTTCATCGAATCTTCTGCTGCTTTGGCATATACCTCGCCAAGGATCTTTGCCTGCTCGTTAAACGATTTCATTTGCGCCTCCAAAAACTCCGATTGAATTTTGACGACGTCTTGGAAATCCCTGGCTTGGCTGAGTTTATGCATGAACGCGAAAGTCGCAGTAACGTTTTGAGTCGCGTTGCTGAGAAGTATTCTATTTAGGTTCGTGCTACTCCAAGGAAACGCTGACATGGTGTTTTGAAGCCAACGAAAATAATTCTCCATCGCCCCTTGAGTTTGTTTGGTGATCTGCTCCGCAGTTGCTGTCAAAGCCTCGAAAGGTTCTTTATCGTTTGCCATCGCTGTTATCTCATAGGTATGCTGTGGGAGCGGATACCCTCAAGTATGGGGGAAGGCTACTGATCCACAGGTGTTAGGCTGACATCTTGGCTACGCCGTATAAACACCGCGAAGGCGGCGTTTCACTCGGCTCAATTTATCAGCCCGCAAACGTGGTATTAAGTGACTTTACGTTGTTCAAGCATAGCGATTGATGTTCCCATCTGGCGTGCAAGCAGGTGAAAATCGATTCCACCATAAACAATCTGGAACGTGGCATACAGTGCCGCAAACTGTATAAGGTGCGGTTTTGCTAGGCTGCGATCGCCGCGAAGACCGCATGGATGGCACGTCCACAGTCAGCAGCGTCGATTGCTTGTGCCTCACGTATTGAAACGGGCATTGAGCATCCTCCCTGGTGCGGAACATATCCCAGTACAGCGAATTTGGTCGTTGTGCGTCACAGCAAAATCGGACTGCCAATGTCCGCTTTGGGTCAAAAGCAGACATCCGCGTCATGTCCGCTTTACCCCCAAAAGCGGACATTGGAACTCAGTCGTGGAATGTCCGCTTTGT
>DATLJR010000368.1:0-1646 GCA_035538755.1 Pseudolabrys sp. | reverse complement strand
TGGTATTGGATGCGTTGACGTCGGGTAGAACTCTCCAACGCGGGTTTTTTCTTCAGGTCGCGTTGCTAAATTGAAAAGGGCGTTGCGCCTCGACTGTACGAGTTACCGCGCCCTATGTAGGACCTTATCGGTCGACGCGATCTTGAAGCTGTTCTCGTCAACCTTGTCGACGGGCGTTCCGTCGCTTCGGACGAGCGGCCAAGCGGCAGCAGCGCTGCCCCCAGGGGTGCGACGAAGTTGCGCCGTCTCATGCAATATTGCCCGTTGAGGACAAAGCCTACCAAAAGGCAGCGTTGAGCGTCACAGCAAAATTGATCACCGAATGGCAGAAATGGGTCACGACCGGTCGTTAGGCGATGTCGGCTCAATGTCCGGTTTGCCTGAAGGCTGGCATCGCTGAGCAATTTAATGAGGTACCACGTCCTAGCTAGGGGCGTGGACAAATTCATTGACGCGTGAATCTCGTTTTGATTCAAGGCTGCAGATTCGGGGAGGCAGCCTTGGCCGATAGGTTCCTCACGCGATTTGGATAATCGGCACTGTTAGGAGCATCCGGCAATGTTCACATCGCTGAAAGGTCACGTCGCTGTCATCACGGGAGCGAGCAAGGGTATCGGCCGCGGCATAGCAAAGCGGTTCGCAGAGGTAGGGTGCTCCGTATGCGTCGTCGCACGGGGAACAGGCGATGCCGAGAAGGTGGTGCGGGAAATATCCGATGCCGGGGGGACGGCGAGCGGATTCCCGGCAGACGTTTCGGACGCGGCCTCCATGCGCGCCATGGCGGCGGCGGTGACCGAAAAATACCGGCGCATCGATATCGTCTGCGCGAATGCGGGGATCTTTCCGGCCGCGAAGCTCGACGCGATGACGGTTGAGGATTTCGACCAGGTGACGACGACCAATCTGCGCGGCACGTTTCTCGCCTTGAGCGTATGCCTGCCGGAACTGAAAAAGGCCAGGGGCCGCATAATCGTGACATCCTCCATCACTGGCCCGATCACGGGTTATCCGGGATGGTCGCATTACGGGGCGAGCAAGGCCGGGCAGCTGGGTTTCATTCGCACCGCGGCCATTGAGCTCGCACCGTTCGGCGTGACGATCAACGCCGTCTTGCCGGGGAACATAGCGACCGAAGGACTGAGCGGACTCGGGCCGGCGTACATCGCGAAAATGGAGTCTTCCATCCCGATGAGGCGGCTCGGATCTACAGAAGACATAGCGAACGCGGCACTCTTCTTTGCGAGCAAGGAGGCAGCCTACATCACCGGCCAGACGCTTGTCGTCGACGGCGGTCAGGTGCTTCCCGAATCCCTCATGGCGCTGGAAGAAATGTCCGCGTGATCGCCCCTCGAGTATCGTTCGGCCCAACAAAGGCCGGCAAATGATCAGAGAAGTGATGGACGTGCTGGACGTGCTTAACGATCCTCGGCCGGGGCCGCCGAATTCAATGCCTTGTTGCCGACCGACGTGTGCGAGGACCTCCGCGATATCCTGCGCATGTCGAATTTCCAGCCTAGGAATAGTTTTTTCATCGCCATCGGCAATATCCGCTCGCTGGAAAGGGCCTTGGCGCTTCGCCGCATGGTGATCGCAAAGTCTCAGTCGCCGCCTGACCAGGCAACATTTTCAACTGCGCGGGAGGTATT
>DATLJR010000367.1:0-1575 GCA_035538755.1 Pseudolabrys sp. | reverse complement strand
CAAATCTCGCGCGGAATATCGAACAGCGCGCGTTGCGATGGCAGCATCGTGTTGCCGTGCCTCTCGTGTCGGTCGGCGCGCGAATGTAGCACGGGCGCGTCTTCCGGCGGCCGCCTTTCGGTGGCGGAGCTGTCGGCAATCCCGACCTCGTTCCGCTCGAGAGCATCAGGTCAGCATGGAGAGAATGGTCTGGATTTGGTCCGACGCCGAGGCCAACAGCCCGTCGTAGCTGGTCTGGCCCTCCGCGGCAGCCTTCAAGATGACCTGCGCCATGTGTGCTTTGAGTCCCGGCGTGACCTGATCCACGGGAATTTTGGTCATCACCTCGTCGAGGACCGCCCGCATGGTTTGGATGAGTTCTGGACCGTAGCTCGCCATGATGCACTCTCCCGTTTCGCGCCGACAGGAATTTGAATCACCCCGCTCGTCCCTGCGAACGCCGGGACCAAGATTGGGAGTGACAGACATAGATTCCCGCTTTCGCGGGAATGAGCGGTGAAGCCGTGCTGAACGCGAGCAGAGTCGCCGCTTCGTCGCTCGCGGGCCAGACACAAAGCCGCGAGCGGCATCACGCTGATGTGAGGCTCGAGCTTTTCTCGACTTCACAAAACCATTGCATAAAGCGTTCGTTCTACTTGAAAGTCGCGGCCGGCAAAGCGCAAGCGCCGGCGACGTCGGCCGGATCGAGGAGGTACTTTATTCCTAATAACAGCATTGAAATGGCAGAGTTTTTTTGCTTCAGACCCGTCAATCCCCCGGCCCGGCCCTCAGAGGAGCCCGCCTGTGCGCCTATCTGGGCCGGACGGGGTGTGATAGCCCCCACCCCTATCCAGCGCACCAGCGGCCACCGTGCGCGGTCACGCCGAACCCTGCGTTATCCAGCCCGGCGGCACGTACTCATTGCCCGCAAGACTGGCGCGCAGGTGAAGCTCTACAGCCGGCCCGGCAATGACTTCACCGCCGCTTCCCGCTGATCGTTGATGCGCTCTCCCGGCTGCGCTCGCGTTCTTGCATTATCGATGGCGAAGCTGTCGCCTGCGATGACAACGGCGTTGCCTCGTTCGATCTCGTCCGTCACCACCGCGCAAACGACAGCATATTCCTCTACACCTTCGACCTCATTGAGCTGAACGGTGATGACCTCCGGCGCGATCCGCTGGAAGTGCGCAAACGGAGACGGATGCTTCCGGCCTTGGCACGAGTTGACAGTAGCGCCGCGCGGCCCCGCTCACTGTCAGCCGCGCTTGCGAACTAATGAACTGTCAATAGTCCCACGTTGGTTCCGTTGTAGGACACATTGCCGTTCTCGTCGAATTTGAAGCGAATATTCCAAAGGCTCAATTCGTGATTGCTTGGATCGCCTGTTGCTTCCACAACGGCCCCACAACCGGCTTCGTGACCCTTTACAGTGGTGCAATCTCCATACGCCTGGCAGCCTGGCCGCCCCTTGACGCAATATTCCACCGTTGCCTCATGAAGAGCGATCCCTGGACCTTGATTTGGTCCCGAAATCTTCCAACCCATTGTCGCCGGGTTGTAGGTACCAGTATAGGCTTTATTCGCTTGAATCGTTCC
>DATLJR010000366.1:0-2994 GCA_035538755.1 Pseudolabrys sp. | reverse complement strand
CAACGTACTCGTGCACGAGCTCGTGGCCAGCGCTGGCGCACCATTGCCGCAGCTGCCGCAGTTGGTTCTCCGGATCTTGACCTTTGTCTTCGGTACTGACGCGAGCGTAGATAGCTATGCGCATTTGGATGCTCTCCGATTCGGGGAATAATCGTCCCTATTCTCTACGCTTATCTATAAGTTGGATAGCCGCGTAAATCGATGACTTTCTAGCACTTCTTTTGATAACCCTTTTTCCCACAGTTTAAGGGCAATAGTGCTCGAGCGATGCGCTGGCTTTCGAGGCAATCGACCTTCACGGTTGGAAAGAGAAAGACAGAAAATGTACGCTGGCTTTCTATTCGGATTGCTCGAACCGCGCGGCAAAGGTCTTCTCGGCATCACGCTGCGCATCCATGTCTCTGGGGGAGACACCGAGACGGGCGCCGGTTTCGAGCGCGGCTTGTACCAGCAAGCGGAAGTCGGAATCGCAGCCGTTGATAAGCCGTTGCGCCTCAGCGACCGTGAGATACCGAATACGCGCGGTGTTGACGTTCTCGAAAGGCTGGACGCGCGACCATTCCGCATTCGAGGCAACCTTCCCCTCGCGCCACGCCAGATTGATCGCGGCCTTAAGCACGATCAGCGTGCGGTTCACCGTCACCTTGCGCGCGCGCTTGGCTTCGGCGCTATCGAGCGAAGCATATTGTTGCTTCAAGCCCTCGCGCGTGCGCAGCCGAGCCGGTGTCTTGCCCATGTCGGCCATCCACTTGCGCAGGCGATCAGCCGTGAGCTTGCCCACTTCGATGTCGCCTAGCGTGGGGCGGATATGTGCGCGGTCCCGGTAGCGCGCGTCGTCGCCGGATTTCTTGTGGCCGTCGAGATAGGCCAGATAGTCGTCCATTGCGGCGGCGACGGTGACCGGGCCGTGCTTGCCTGCGGCATGGTGGGCGCGCTCGACCATCGCTTTTCGTGCCGCGTCTTGCGCCTGCCAGAAATCGAGGATCGCGGCGCATCGGCTAGAACCTCTTCGTTTGGAGAGATGAACTAGCCCACTATGATGGGTTCGAAGCTCGGCGCGGTCCCCTTCCGCGCCGGGTTTTTTTTATGCCATCTTCTCCGCCCGCGACATTGCCCGAAGCGTCCCAACGCGCTGTCCTTTGCGCCTCGGCGAAATTCGGACGCTCGGATAACGCCGCCGGACGGTGCGCTGGGAGACGCCGTGAAGAATGGCCGTCACGGCGCTCGGCACTACCGCGTCATCGGGGAGTTGGTCAAAGCGTTCGAGAATTTCGGAAATAGTGCTGCTCTTCACTGGCATCGCGGTGTCCTCTTGAGTCGTATCCTAGCCGACTTCATTGCATGGCGAAGGCGCACGGGGAAGGACAATGCGACATACAATGCAAATTGGCCTTGCACTTTTTTTCGGTGATACTGGCCCGCGTTGGATTATAATCGACGATGAACAATTATAATCGACGATGAATAATTGACGATCCGCATAAAGGTCGAGAAATCGCTTAGCGTCGAAAGATCGCTTCGCGTTTGGTGATCCTATCACCCCCCGACGATTGTCATCAGGCGGCCGCCCCACAGGTCGAGTGCCGCCGCCTTCTCGCGCTCGTAGCTGGCGCGATTGTAAATCCCGGCGACACCGGCACGATGGCCGCTGACATGATTGAGCACGGCTTCGATGACGTGCGGTTGCACGCCGACCTCGGCCATCATCGTCGCGGCCGTGCGCCGCAGATCGTGTGGCGTCCAATGCGGCAGCGGTTTGCCAGCTGCCTTCGTGATCTGCTGGTCGAGCTTTTCCTTGGCATTGGACCAGCCCGAGAATGGCCCTTCGCCGTGGCCGAAGATCAAATCGCGCGGTCGACCGGCCGCGTTGGTTCGGCGCGGCTGCGCCTCGATGATGGCGCGCGTGGGCGCATTCAGCGGCACGATGTGAGCGCGATGGTTCTTGGTGCGGTCGGACGGCAGCACGATCACGTCATCGCGGATTTCGGACCACCGTAGCGCCGCGATCTCGTTGGCGCGCTGGCCAGTCAATGCCAGCAGCCGCATGATCGCCCCGAAATGATCGTCCGGAAGATTGTTCCAGATGATCCGCAACTCAACCGGATCGAGCACTCGATCCCGCGATTGCTCGCGGTTGCGCGCCGTGCCAACCACCGGGTTGCTGTCGATCAAGCCGTGCATCATCGCCCATGAGAAGAACGTCGAGAGTGATGTGCGGACGCGGTTGCCGGTGACGCCGCCACTATTGTCGGCGACGGCGGCGATGACGGTGGCGATGTCCCGGCGCTCGATCTTGGCTAGTTGCAGCCCGTGCAGTGCTTTGGAATGGACTAACAGGTGCCGCTCGACATCCGGGTATGATCGTGGCCGAAGGCGGCTGCGCTTGTATTCGAGAAACCGCGCGGTCACCGCCGCGAAGGTTTCCGCCACCTTGATTTTGGCGTCGGCCTTGTCGCCAGCAGGTTCTTCGCCGAGTTTGACGCGGTGATAGAGGGTCGCGGCGGTCTTGCGCGCCTCACCGAGGGTGACGGCCGAGACGGCGCCGAGGTTCATGCGGCGGTGACGCTCGCCGAGCTTGTATTGGAATACGAAATTGCGTGCGCCGCTCTCGCGGAGGCGCAGCCCGAAGCCGGGTACGTCGTCATCCCAGGCGATGTGGTCTGTCTTGCCGGACGGTAATTTGAGCCCGGACACTCGACCAACTGTCAGTTTCATCTTTGGTCTCTCCCGCTACTGGGAAGATCATGGGAAGATTCCAGATGGCATTCCGTGACCTTCCGTGACCGCAATGACTGTTGGTCTACGCCTGTTTCTAGCAGCTTGCAAGTCTCTTGGCGTGCCGTGGCCGCCGGTGGCAGCGTTCGTAGCGGTTTTGTAAAACCGTTGGTCGGGAGTTCAAATCTCTCACCCGGCACCAACAAATCAAAGAGTCACGCCGGTTTTTCCGCGACCGATCTTTTCGGAAATTCGCGGCGCGACCGGGGGCACACACAT
>DATLJR010000365.1:0-1582 GCA_035538755.1 Pseudolabrys sp. | reverse complement strand
GGGCAAAACCGGTCGGGGGCCAAATGGGCGAGGCACTGGGATGAATCAAGGCGAGGGCGAGACCGCTCTTGGCGAGGACGAAATAGGTCAGCCCGATTCCAATCAGGCCAGCAATATAGTTCGGTCCTCGGCGGAAGGTTGCCCGCGGGGAAATCGGATGTCGATCCGATACCGTTGAAGTCATCGTTTGCCGGGGTTAAAAGAATTCTTTACGTCGTCCCGCTCCACCAGCGGCAACTGCGCAAGGTGCTGGCATGAGTTCAATTCAATCGCTCGAAGACGTTTTCCGGGTCAGGAACGACTACGACCGCCTGCATCCGCCGCAGTGCCCGGTCGAGAAACGGCAGCAAGAAAAGCGCGAAGCCGAAGCGCGCGAAGAGCGCGAGGCCCAGCGCCGTCGTGAGGAGCAACTGCAGTCGGCAAAAAGTTGGCATGACTGGGCCATCGCCATCGCCGATGAGCGCATTCATGCGGCCATGAGCTTGGACGGGATGATATGCGATCCGGTCGGTGCCGTGATCGGGAAGAAAAGTGCCCAAGTGCGCAACGACCTGACCGCCGAGATCAAAGCGTTGCGCGACGAACTCAACGCCGCGATGAGTAAACTCCGCGAGGAATTCCGCGTCGGCATCGGTCGCTTGCCAATCGCCAAGGCCTGGAACCCGGACGAGGTTTGTTACAGAGGCGACTGCGTCGTCACTCGTGACGGCGTGTTTCAAGCATTGCAAGACACCCCCAAACCGCCTGCGGCCGATCATCCGCATCGGATTCTGCTCGCACGCTCCGGCCGCGATGGTTGCGACGGCCGCACGCCGAACATCCGAGGCACATTTGATGCGCGCGAAAAATACGTCGAACTCGACATCGTCACGTGCCACGGCGATTCCTACATCGCCTGCCGCGATGATCCGGGCCTTCCCGGCCACGACGACGATGCGTGGCAACTCCTCGCCAGAGGCAGCCGAGGTCCGGTCGGCGAGATCGGTCCGAGAGGACGAAAAGGCGAAAGAGGCCCGCGCGGCGAAAGTAGTCCGACAATCGTCGCTTGGACGCTCGTGAACGAGTTCACATCACATTGCGACAGAAACAACGTGTAGAACAGAAGCATCATGGGTATCATGGACATATACGAGGTCGAGCTTTGCCGCCGTGGCCGCTGGGAGAAGCAAGACGCGCGATTCGTCGCGGCCAGAGATGCCGACGAAGCCGCATACAAGGTGACCGGGGAGCATCTGCACAGCGAAGGCGAACGCAGGAAGGTTCGGCTACGCGTCCGGAGGCTTGGGAACGGAAGCCCGCCGCACTCGGACCTAAACAGAATCGAGCTTTTTGTGATTCCCATCACATCTGCGCAAGTGGCTGTGCGTACCTTGGACTGAAACCAATAGTCGGGTCATCGCCGTTTGCCGCGCGTGTGCGCAGCAGCCGGCGATGCCGGTGATCGGGTTTCTTAGCGCCTTATCGCCTGCTGACCGAGCACATTTTGTGACTGCATTCCGGCAAGGCGTCCGCGAAAGCAGCTACATCGAGGGCCAGAGTGTAGCGATTGAGTATCGCTGGGCGGAGGACCAATATGATCGGC
>DATLJR010000364.1:0-2019 GCA_035538755.1 Pseudolabrys sp. | reverse complement strand
CGAAAGCGTAACGCGCCCGCGTCCTACAGGCTCGGTGAAGCAATGAGAATGGGTCGTCACGCGGATTTCGGAAACCCGTACAGCGTTGCGGGGTTCTGCACTAGGATGGCCGTGCGCGTCGCCTCCTCGGGCGCCCATTCCGCCAGCAGGTCGAAGAGGACTGCATCGTTCGGCTTATCCTTTTCCGTCGGATGCGGCCAGTCGCTTGCCCACACCATCCGCTGGGGGGCGGCTTTGATGTAGGCGCGGGCCACCGGCACCGTATCGGAGTAACTGGGTGCGCCGACCTTGCTGTCCTGATAGGCGCCGGACAGCTTGACCCAGGTCTTGCCTTTGTCGATCAGCTTGCTGATCGTCTTGAAGCCGGCATTGTCGAGCGCGTTGGGTTGTGCGAGACGGCCGAGGTGATCGAACACGATCGGGGAGGGGACGCGCAACAATAAAACTTCGATGCCGGCGATCTGCTCGCCTTTCATGTGAATCTGAATGTGCCAACCGAGATCGTTCACGCGCTTCGACAGCGGCTCGATCATCTCGACGGTCGTGGCGCCCGCCTGCACCAGGTTGAAACGAATGCCGCGGATGCCGAGATCGTTCATGCGTTTGAGCTCGGCGTCGGCGACGCTGGTGTCGACGACAGCGACCCCGCGCGCGGTCGGGCCGATTTGCGCCATGGCATCGAGCGTGACGCGATTGTCGGTGCCGTAGGTCGAGGGCGTTACGACGACGTTTCGCGTCGTGCCGATGCGCTTCTGCAGCAGCTTGTAATCGGCAACTAGGGCGTCTGGAGGCTTGAGCGTGGCCGACGGAGCGGTCGGATATTTGGCGTTATAGATATGCATGTGGCAGTCACATGCGTTGGCCGGCGCCTTGAGCTTGGGGGCTTCCGTCCCAGCCGAATAGGGTACTTGCTGCGCACCGGCGCTGCGCATACCGAGGCTGCTGGCAGCAGTTGCCATTGCCAGCACGCCGGCAGCCTTCATAAAGTCGCGGCGATCGGTCGACACACGTTCCATGGAATCCTCCCTTGGTCGGGTTGAGACGAGGGATCACAGCCGTAATTCCAGTGTCCACCGTCTCGCTAGGCTTCGACCGTCCGTTGTTCAGACAAGATGACAGCGGATAATCCTATTCCAATCTTTTGCCTCTGTCGTTCATCTTCGATCGCGACAAGCCCCTTAGCCACGCCGAGATGATCGGCCCCGAACGAGCCAAATCGCGCCGCCGCAAGACCGTAACGCAAGAGCGTCGCGGTCTACGTAATCCATCTGCGGCAGACCACAACAGAATCCGACGTGGCTCAACTCATCCGCCAGCTGCAGAACGCGACCCGCATTTGCGATACCAAGTTCGGGGCGATGTATCTCAGAGAGGGAAACGATGCCTTCCGCATCGTGGCGATGCATAATGCACCGCCCAGCGTAGGTTCGTTGATTTCCTCGTCTGAACTCGTCATCAAGGGAGTCATCTTTTCCGGAGGAGCCCAGTCGCGACTGTGGATGTTGTTGCCGGCTGCATACAGCGTCGGCGCACTTCGGCGTGCGGACCCATTCATGGAGCTCGCTTGGCCGAATAGCTTGGTGATCCGCTGGCAGGCCTTGCGATGCGTTTTGCGACGGTTGCTAGGAGGTCTCGCAGCCATCGATGGGCGGAATGTCTGTTGACGCGTGCATGCCAGCAGGCGATGACATCAAAGTCCGGCACGGGCAAAGGAGGCTCGAATACCCTGAAATCCCGCCGTCGGCCGCGAAGCAATCGCTCGGGGATCAGTGCCACGAAATCAATGGCCTGCACAGTGTCGAGCACCACGTGGAAGCTCGGCAAAGAGATTGCAACCTTGCGCTCCATGCCGCGCTCATCGCTTGAGCATTTGCGGGGTTCGGGATCTTGATCTGAGGGCGGACTCACATGAAGCCGCTTTGGGGGAAATGCAGAGTCACTTTCCCGGCTATCAATTTCTGGGTACTTGGGCTTCGTCACAATCAAACTGAGACACGAGCCGGCATTGCCGTCCTGTGA
>DATLJR010000363.1:0-84122 GCA_035538755.1 Pseudolabrys sp. | reverse complement strand
AGAAACACAATACCGAAATGATCAAAGTTTAGGCCTCATGCCTAAATGATTTCTTTTCAAAACCGTCAATCACCCGAGCCGGCGACTTCGGATTTTTGACCTTGATCCAGGCCTTCGACGGCCCCGACTTGTAAATTGACGTAAGCCGCTCCGAGACGATGCCCTCAAGCCCGAGATTGCAAACGGCGGCGGCCTTTATTTGTTTGCCGCTTCCATCTCGGCCAATTCGATGAGCTTTTCTTTTTTCGTGTTTTTTGAGCCGCACTGGAAATTCCGTCTTAGCCCTTTTATAACCTCTGACCGATTGTCCAGCAAATTGTCGATCAGCTCTCATGTAGGCGCGGTCCGATAGCTATCGTCGGGTGCAGACATGGTCCTGCTCCTTGTCGCTTGAGCGCTAAACACTAGTGCGGATTTCGTTGGTCATCTTGAAGGGATTGATATCCCCGGACTTACAAACTTCAGCCCTGGGGCTGCAAAATCGGCTGGATGATGTACCCCCGCGATTGCCAGCACTATAGCAAACGTCGAGCCTGCGATTATCAGCCCCAACACAACTTCACGGAGTTCGGGCTTCATGCAAGCCTCCCTCACAACACCTAAATGCGGCTATGTGCGAGGAGTTCCTGAAATGGATTTCAAGGCGGTGGCTCAGCCAGACCGCTGCGTATCGGGGACAAGGATTTCTTTGAGCGCTACGAAAGCGATTGCATTGGGATTGTTCGCTCCCGCCTTAAGTTGCCGTCTTATAGAAGCGTGAATGCGCAAAGACATATCTGGCCGCGCACGTCTCTCATCGGGCGGAATTTGCTCCCATGCAAGCTTATAGGCCGAGCCGTATATCTCGACTCTTCGCCCGATCGCGCTTTGGTGGCGAGGTGGCATTCTCTAGTCCGCCGTCAGTGACTTCTGGAGCTTCTTGAACAGCCGCTTATCTCGGGCATCATAGCGGAACCATTTCTTGCCTCGCCGGACCAACGTTTTCTTTCTTGGTCACAAGCGCGTCATCGACATCATCTTGCCAACGCAAGGCGATCGCGATGGGGTGCCGCTTGGGATCCGCGGTGTTGCCTTTGACCAAGTCATCGGCTTTGGCCGCGACCGCAATTTCTTCGCTCTCATCGACTTCGATGACGACGACGGGGAGTCCTTCGTTTCTTCATCACTCAAACACGCATTACATACAGCCCACGTAGGTACAAAGAAGTGGAGCTGCCACCTAGGGGCCCAGATGACAGCCCCATGCCGACCGCTAGGGTACGGGGACGGAGAACGCGACCGGCAAATATGACAGTCGCTGATTTCTGAAGTAGTTCCCACTTACCGCATTTAAGTTGTCAAGGAGTGCTAAAAATAGTGGCCACCGGTGCTTTGCCCCCCAGCCCAGTTCGGTGGCCAGGGCCGCTGCTTTTTCACTCTCGCGGCGGCCCTTTTGTTGATCCGGCAAGGATAAGGAAAATGACGGGCATTGAACTGTACGCACTCATTTTCTTTTCGATATTGATTGTCACGCTTGCTCTAATGTTTGGGGCGGGCTTGCTGTTCTGGACCCACTATCCGCGTGATTTGCGATCTTCGGCTGAATAAGTAGCAATTCAGCAACTGTCGCCGCATTTAGCCGACGAGTTGATTTCCCTCATAAGAATGCTGCCGAGAATGTCAGGCGGTGAGCCGCCGAGCTGTGTGCATTTGCTACCGAGATGTATGCGGACATCGAGGGTGCCGTCTCGAGTGACGCATCAACTGCACTGCCCGTGCTCATTTTTCAGGTTGCGCCAGACCACGAATTCACGATCGCTCATATCCAGCCCTCCTTCGGATAGGCGATTTGGCGGCGGAAACTGTGATGGGACTTGGCTGTCGAGGCGTGGCGCAACATCATCAGCGCGTACCGTGTTGGCACATGAGGTCGTCGCCTTCCTTCACGACCTTGCCGCCGGTGTTCATTTATTCCAGCCCTTCATCGGGTTCGAAATTCGCTGTGGAGGGGCGCCGCGGCAAAGGCCCGCGGCAGATAGATTCAACGCACAAGTGACGGCCGCTTCGGATCGAATTTCCATTGCGGAATCAAAAATTGCATGGCAATCGAGTCATCCCGCGCGCCCAGGCCCATGCTTTTGTAACGGCGATGCGCGGCATCGATCTGCGCCATATCTATCTCGATGCCAAGACCTGGCCGCTGCGGGACAGCAACCGAACCTTTGACGATCTTGAGCGGGTCTTGGGTCAGGCGCTGGCCATCCTGCCATATCCAGTGCGTGTCGATCGCCGTGATTTGGCCAGGCGCGGCGGCAGCGACGTGAGTAAACATCGCAAGCGAGATGTCGAAATGATTGTTCGAGTGCGAGCCCCAGGTAAGGCCCCAATCACGACACAACTGGGCGACCCGTACGGATCCCTGCATCGTCCAGAAATGCGGATCGGCGAGCGGAATGTCGATCGCCTGAAGCTGGATCGCATGGCCCATTTCGCGCCAATCGGTGGCAATCATATTCGTGGCCGTCGGCAGGCCGGTCTTCCGACGGAACTCCGCCATGATCTCACGCCCGGAATAACCTTTCTCCGCGCCGCAAGGATCCTCGGCATAGGCGAGAATATTGCGCAGATCACGGCATAGCCGTATGGCCTCCTCCAGCGACCACGCACCGTTCGGATCAATCGTAACGCGTGCATCCGGAAATCGCCGCGCCAGCGCCGTCGCGGCCGCGATCTCCTTTTCGCCTTCGAGGACGCCACCCTTGAGCTTGAAATCCTCGAATCCGTATCGTTCATGTGCGGCCTCGGCGAGCCGGACAATCGCCGCTGATGTCAGGGCCTCCTCATCACGCAACCGAAACCAATCGTTATTCGCAAGGGGCGCACTTCGATACGGCAAGTTCGTCCGCTTTCGATCGCCGACATAAAACAGATAGCCGAGCATTTTGACGGCCGGCCGCTGCTGGCCCTCACCGAGAAGCGCAGCCACGGGAACAGCGAGATGTTGCCCGAGCAGATCGAGCAACGCAGCCTCGACCGCTGTGACCGCGTGGACCATGGTGCGAAGATCGAAGGTCTGTTGACCGCGGCCTTCCGCATCCCGAGCGGCAAATTTTTGCCGCATGCCGTTGAGGATATCGTTAAAGGTGGCAATCGATCGCCCGATGACCAACGGCCGCGCTTCGTCGAGCGTCTGGCGGATGCGATCACCACCTGGCACTTCGCCCACGCCCGTTCGCCCGGCATTGTCACGCAGGATGACAATGTTGCGGGTGAACAATGGACCGTGCGCACCACTCAAGTTGAGCAGCATGCTGTCTTCCCCGGCAACAGGGATAATCAGCATGTCCGAAACGACGGGTGTGCCCTTGCCGAAATCGATCATGGCCGAGTTTTATTCTGCAACAATATTTCCCGCCTCAATCACTTTTTTCCAGCGCTGCGTTTCATCGGCCAGAAAATTGACGAATTGTGTGCCATTGCCGGCGACCGCATCGAAAGCCAATGTCATTCGAATCAAACCGGATGGCCTAATCCCAGGGAAACTCTATCCAGAGCAGCGGACCGCCTCGCGTTCGACATTGGCGTTGGCAATAGCGATCACATTTGTCGGTATATTTCAGACAGCGGCCCTGAGCGTCTTCCCTCAGGCAACCGGCCAACCCCCAGGCACAATAGGCACCGCAGTCTGACCAGCAGGCGTCGGACGCCCATACGGCTTCGGCACGTTTGCTCCGAGGGAATGGCAGGTCCGCACTGTGCGCATTGTAACGCCAGACCGGTGCCTTTCCATCAAGGGCTTTGGCTGGGACAGCGGCCATCACAATGGCGAGAAACAAAAACCCCGAGATGATACGCGAGCTTTTCATGCCACCAAGATAGCGCCGCCGATAGGGTTTCGCCAACGACCTTAATGGATGGCCTGTGGAACCTCAGCTGACCAGCCCCGTTTTTGCGTCTGTGGATTCGGGAGAAGCTGTTTGCGTAGCATTGCAGAGTCGCAAGGTCGCAAATCTAATCCCAAGCAGAAATCGGCCACCGATGGCATCAGGCCGATGGAGCGTCCGACGCTCGTCACCCGCTTTTTTATGCGAATCGTCGAATGGGTGGAGCACTTCAATCTTGCGTTGAGCGCTGTGGAAAATCCGCCGATTTACGACAAAACCATCTTCCCATGGACCCAATCAATCGAGTCCGAGTGGCGGACAATCCATACCGAACTCCAGCGCGTGCTCGCACGACAAGAGGATTTACCCGCCTTCCACGAGCTTGCGCCGATGCGTCGATGGTCAGCGACGATCGCAGATGGAAGAGCTTCGTACTGACCGGCTATGGCTTCCGCTCTTTTAACAACATCCGCCTGTGTCCAGAAACATGGCGCGTATGCCAAAGTATCCCGGGGTTGATTACTGTACTGTTTTCGATCTTTGAACCGGGCAAGCATTTGCCCGCGCATCGCGGTCCATACAATGGTGTGCTGCGGCTGCACCTTGGGCTGATCGTCCCCGAACCGCGCGAACGGCTCGGTATTCGTGTCGAAAACCAGATCAACCGCTGGCGGGAGGGTGAGGTTGTCATTTTCGATGACGCGTATGAGCACGAGGCCTGGAACGATACTTCCGATACGCGCGTGGTCTTGTTCGTCGATTTCCGGAAACCGCTGCATTTTCCCGCCAATTTGATCAACTGGCTCCTCCTTCATCTGGCGGTGTTCACGCCGTTCATCCGCGAGGGTATAGAGAAGGAGAAGGCACGGGAACGAAAGTTCTACGCAGAAGCGGAGGCACTGCGGAATCGATAAGACTTCGGCTCCTTGATCTTGCCTTCAATCGCGGCTAGCCCCTCCTCCATGCAAGATTCCGACACGAAAGCGGATGGCGCCGCGCCAAAGATCAGTTTCGTCTCGCTCGGCTGCCCGAAGGCGCTGGTGGACAGCGAACGCATCGTCACGCGCCTGCGGGCGGAAGGCTACGAGCTTTCTCGCCAGCACCAGGGCTCTGACCTTGTTATTGTCAATACGTGCGGGTTCCTCGACAGCGCCAAAGCGGAATCGCTTGCGGCCATTGGCAATGCGCTGAAAGAGAACGGCAAGGTCATCGTTACCGGCTGTATGGGTGCAGAGCCGGAAAGCATTTCGGTCACCTATCCCGGTGTTCTGGCGATCACCGGCCCCCAACAATATGAAACAGTGGTCGAAGCTGTACACAATGCGCTTCCGCCCAAGCACGATCCCTTTCTCGATCTTGTGCCGCCCGAGGGCATCAAGCTCACCCCGCGCCACTATGCCTATCTGAAGATTTCCGAAGGCTGCAACAACCGCTGCTCTTTTTGCATCATTCCCCGCCTGCGTGGTGACCTCGTGTCACGCGCAGCGGCCGATGTGCTGCGTGAAGCCGAAAAGCTTGTTGCCGCCGGCGTAAAAGAACTACTCGTCATTTCTCAGGATACGACAGCTTACGGCGTGGACCTTAAATATGCGGCCAGCAAGTGGCGCGACCGCGAGGTGCGAGCAAAGTTCATCGATCTTGCGACTGCATTGGGTGAACTAGGCGTCTGGGTCCGACTGCACTACGTCTATCCCTATCCGCACGTGGACGATGTCATCTCGCTGATGGCCGAACGAAAAGTGTTGCCCTACCTGGACATACCATTCCAGCACGCCTCCCCTGACGTCCTCAAACGCATGCGACGCCCGGCAGCGCAGGAAAAGACACTCGAGAGGATTGCGTGTTGGCGCAAGCAATGCCCGGATCTCACCTTGCGGTCGACATTCATTGTCGGATTTCCCGGTGAGACAGACTCCAATTTCGAAATGTTGCTCGACTGGCTTGATGAGGCGTCGCTCGATCGCGTCGGCTGTTTCAAGTATGAACCGGTCAGAGGCGCCGCCGCGAACGAAATTGCAGCGCCAGTGCCGGACGAGGTGAAGGAACAGCGCTGGCACAGGTTCATGCAGACACAGCAGAAGATCTCGGCCCGGCGACTGAAACGCAAGGTCGGCTCGCGGCAGAAAGTTATTATCGACGATGTTGGTCCGACCGTAGCAAAAGGCCGCTCCATGGCCGATGCGCCCGAAATCGACGGTGCCGTCTACGTGGCTGCCCGCCGTCCTTTGCGGGTCGGCGAAATCACGACGGTGAAGATCGAACGCGCCGACGAATATGACCTGCACGGGACAGCAGTCGGCTTCTGATTTTCCTTCATCGATCCAATTGACCTACGGTTTTTACGATCGCATCGGTCAAGGTTTTCAGTTCGTCGGATGAAATCGTGAAAGCCGGCGTGAGATAGATAACGTTGCCGATTGGCCGGATGAATACGCCTTGTTCGATGAAGTGAGTGCGCAGGCCATCCAGATCGTCGACGCGGTTGAGTTCAACCACTCCGGTGGCACCGCGCACGCGGACATCTTTCACAATCGGCATATCCCTGCATGCCGCAAGATTCTGTTCCATGGCCGCCGATATGTCGGCGACCTGTCGAAGCCGCGGTTCCTTCTCGAAAAGGTCGAGCGAAGCGTTCGCGGCCGCGCACGCCAGCGCATTTCCGGTATATGTGGGTCCATGCATCAACGCCTTTTTGGGATCGTCCGACCAGAATGAATCGAAAACCTGACGCGTAGCGATTGTTGCGGCAAGAGGAAGTGTGCCACCCGTAAGCGCCTTCGAGAGCGTGATGATGTCCGGCGCGACCTCGGCCTGATCACATGCAAACATGCTGCCCGTGCGCCCAAACCCCGTGAAGATCTCATCAAAAATGAGCAGCACCGCATGTTTGTCGGCAAGTGCGCGCAAGCCCTGAAGCACACTCGCATGGTGAAACTTCATGCCGCCAGCCCCCTGGATCAGCGGCTCGACAACGATCCCGGCGATATTTTCGCTGTATTCCGTCAGCAATTTTTCAAGTGCTGAGGTCGTTGCGACATCTTCGGGTAGATCTAGGACCCAATACTTTTTCAGTAAGTCAGCGAACACCGTGTGCATGCTCGCCTCCGGATCGCTAACCGCCATGGCACCCGTCGTATCGCCATGGTAGCCGGCCTTGAACGCAACGAACTGCGACTTGCCGAGGGCGCCGCGATTGATCCAGTGCTGGACCGCCATTTTCATGGCGACCTCGACCGCAACAGAACCTGATTCCGAGAAGAACACGCGAGTCAAGTCACTAGGCAACAATCCGGCGAGGCGGCCTGCAAGACGTAAAGCCTGTTCGTGCACAAGACCGCCCAGCATCACATGTGGCATCGATTCGAGCTGCGTCTCGACCGCATGTCGTATTTGCGGATGGTTATAGCCGTGACAGGCCGTCCACCAGCTGGCAATGCCGTCAATCAGTTCGCGCCCGTCGGAGAGCATAATCCGCGAACCCCGCGTACTGGCGACCAGGAGCGGCGCGGATACTGTTTTCATCTGGGCGTAAGGCAGCCAAATGTGTTTCAAGCCGTCGCGATACCAATCCGGCGTGATGCTGTTTTTGCTGGTTCGGCCGGCCATTTGACGTTTCCCTGCTGGGTTCGTGCTAAGCATCTAGGCAGAACATGGCAAGGCCACTGATGCGCTCACTCGACACCTTTGCGCACGACAAGCTCGACGAACTCAAGCGCCGGCGCCTATACCGGGCGCTCAACGAAACCGTTCGCGAGGATGGCATCTGGATCGAGCGAAATGGCCGTCAGTTGCTTTCATTTTCGTGCAATGACTATCTCAACCTCACCCAGCATCCGCTCATCAAACAGGCAGCGATCGCGGCGATCGAGGAATATGGGGCGGGCTCCGGCGCGTCGCGTCTGGTAACCGGAAATCACCCTCTCTACCCGAAGCTCGAATCCCGCCTTGCCCAATTCAAACACACGGAAGCTGCCTGTGTTTTTGGGTCTGGCTACCTCGCGAATACCGGGATCATTCCGGTCCTGATCGGGCGCGATGGGCTGGTTCTGGTCGATGAACTGTCGCATGCATGTATCTATGCGGGCGCACAATTGTCCCGTGGCGTGGTTGTAACGTTCCGCCACAACGATGTGACGCACGCGCGCGAACTCCTTTCAGCCCACCGTGGCGATCACGACCACGCAATCATTGTCACGGACGGCGTCTTCTCCATGGATGGAGATCTCGCTCCGCTCGGTGAACTGCTCGCGCTCGCCGAAAACTACGGCGCGTGGCTCATGTCAGACGATGCGCATGGTCTGGGCGTGGTCGGCGGTGGCCGCGGATCGAGCTTCGTCGGAAACTCAAATATTCCCGTCCCCCTGCAGATGGGCACTTTGTCCAAAGCTGTCGGCTCTTACGGAGGTTACCTTTGTGCATCCGCGTCTGTCATCGAACTAATGCGCAATCGGGCACGAACGCTCATTTATTCGACCGGCTTGCCTCCAGCTTGCGTGGGAGCGGCGATTGCCGCGCTCGATCTGATAGAGCGTGATCCAATCTACGCTGCGCAACCGGTCCGAAAGGCAATAGCATTTACCAAACGAGCAGGCCTTGCGGACGCGCAAAGCCCAATCGTGCCAATCGTGGTCGGTGACGAAGAAACCGCACTTGCACACTCGCGGTTGCTGGAGAAGGAAGGATTTCTTGCAGTGGCCATCCGTCCACCGACGGTCAAGCCAGGCACGGCGCGCCTGCGCCTCACGTTTACAGCGCAGCATCCGGACGATCAGATCGAACGGCTTGCGGACATCGTGCGCGACAAGATTCTGGCATAAATCGTGGCCGCATATTTCGTCACCTCGACCGGCACCGATATCGGCAAGACTTTCGTGACTGCCGCGCTAATTCGTTATATGCGCGAGTCCAACCAGCCCGTGTCCGCACTGAAACCGATCGTAAGCGGATACGATTCCTCGGTTGTGGAGACCAGCGATCCGGCAGTTCTGCTGGCGGCGCTCGGTCGGCCGGCATCCGCAGAAGAGGTCGAACGCATTGCCCCGTGGCGTTTTCGTGCCCCGCTCGCCCCTGACCTTGCCGCTGCACGCGAGGGGCGCAGCGTCGACTTCGAGCGCGTGGTTGAGTTCAGTCGTGCGGCTGTCATGAGCGCAAAGGGACCTCTTTTCATTGAAGGTGTCGGGGGAATCATGGTGCCACTCGACGGGCGACGCACCGTGCTCGATTGGATGGCCGCGCTCGATATCCCGCTATTACTAATCGTCGGCGGATATCTCGGCACCATCAGCCATACACTGACTGCGCTCGACGTATTGACGCAGCGTAAATTGACGATCGCAGCCATCGTCGTAAGTGAAAGCGAGCGCGATCCCGTGGCACTCGACGACACGGTGACTAGCATCGAGCGATTTTCCAATGGCGTCGAGGTCATCGGACTCCCCCGACTGCCTGCCGGCATTACGCATCATCCGGCAATTGCCCGGATCGCCAATTTGCTTTGAGGTACGCTCAGCCGTTGTAGGTCAGCATGGTTTCGATCATGCCTTCCAGGTTGACCAACCCGTGCATCACCATGGTCAGGATGGTCGATCCGCTCGCCCATCGGACCCAGCCAAAAAGCAGTCCGAAGGAAAAGACCTGGGCGATGAGAAACCAGTCGTACTGGACGTGTATGATCGCAAACAGTCCGGCGGTGAAAACGATAACCCGCCACGCATAGTCTGGCTTTCGCAACCATCCTCGGAAGAAGAATCCACGAAACAGCGTTTCCTCGCCGATCGGAATGAGGACCGTTACAGCGACCAGCAGCAAAGGCAGCAGGTCAGCATTTTTCGCCGCCCGGTACATGTCGCTCTGGAAGCGGTCGACTATGTTGCGACCGGCAAGCCAGCTCGCCGCGTCGCCCACGGCGATCAGAGCAACCACCGCCACAATGGCAACGATGACTTCTCCGCGCCGCGGCAGCTTGTAGCCGAGATATTCCACGACGCTCCCTCTGGATTTGGCAGCTAAAGCCAGCAGGGCGACCTGCACGGGCGCCGATACAAAAATGAACAAAATCAACGCGCCGCCATCCTGCGTCAGAGTGGCCACCTCACCTAACTGGAGGCCGTACCATCCGCTCAGCACAACGATTCCAGAAAGTTGACTAGCAAGGAGCGCAAACGCTCCGATCAAAAACGTTGCAAAGAGACCGAACGGTTTCCCAACGTTGCTCAAGGCAGATCCTTCAGCCATTGGCCGAGCTCTGCCCGTTCGGTTTCGCTCATGTCGGTCTGGTTGCCGAGCGGCATCGCCCTACCCTCCACCGTCTGTGAATAGACAACTGCCGCATGTTTTTTGAGGTCGGCGACAGATTCCAGAACAATATTTTTCGGCGCTTCGCGGAAGCTTTCGTGCGTCGGATTGACCGCATGACAGGTCGTGCAATGTTTGTGCACGATCAGCAGGACGTCTGCATCGGAGATATTGCCGCCCTGCGCGGCTGGCGCAATGGCGGCGAAGACTATCCCCGCCACTGTGCGCAAAATCATGCAGGCGACCTTCTACGGAACCAGAATGGACGAACCCGTTGTGTCGCGGCCTTCCATTTCCTTGTGAGCCTTGGCCGCATCCTTGAGCGAATATTTTTGGTTGATCGGAATCTTCACCGCGCCCGAACCGACGACTTTGAAAAGATCGGCAGCCGTGGCGATCAGATCATCGCGCTTGGCTACATAGTTATTGAGGGTTGGCCGCGTCGCGAACAGCGAGCCTTTGGTCTGCAGGATGTTAATGTTGAAGGCGTCGATCTGGCCGGACGCACTGCCGAAACTGACGAAATAGCCAAGCGGACGCAAGCAATCGAGCGAGGCAGGGAATGTGCTCTTTCCGATGCCGTCGTACACCACGTCGCAGAGCTTCCCGCTGGTGATGTCTTTCACGCGGACGACAAAGTCTTCATCGCGATACAGGATCGTGTGGTGACAGCCGTTCTTCTTGGCGATGTCGGCCTTTTCCTTCGAACCGACGGTGCCGATGACGGTTGCGCCGAGATGGTTTGCCCATTGGCAGGCAATCAAGCCGACGCCGCCCGCGGCGGCATGGATCAAACATACGGTGCCTTTTTCGACTTTGTAGGTTCGGTTCAGCAGGTACTGCACGGTCATGCCTTTGAGCATCATGCCCGCAGCCTGGTCATAGGAAATATTGTCCGGCAATTTCACCGCGCGGTCCGCCGGGACCAGCCGTTCGGCGGCATAGCCGCCCAGCGGTCCGACAAACGCCACGCGGTCGCCCACCTTAAGGTCAGTGACGCCCGGACCGATCGCCATCACTGCGCCGGCGCTTTCATTGCCCGCGATGAACGGCATCCCGACAGGCGATGGATACATGCCCATACGGAAATAGGCATCGATGAAATTTACGCCGGCGGCGTGCTGTTTGATCTTGATCTGGCCCTGGCCTGGCGCGGCGATCTGAACATCTTCGTAGGTCAGGACTTCGGGACCGCCGGGTTTGTGAACGCGCACTGCCGCGACCATTTTTGTCTCCTTGGATACAATTGTTAGGCGGGAAGGAATTCGGGCCGCGATAATAGGCGGCCGCGCGGCGAGCGCAAGACGGGTCAGCGCGCCCCGGAGACGCGCAGGTTCGCGCCATTGATGTAGGAGGCAGCGTCAGACAGCAGGAACAGTATCGCTTCGGCAACTTCGTTGGCCTGCCCCGGCCGGCCCATCGGCAGCATTGGCAAGACGCGGTCGATGCGTCCAGGCGGCTGAATGTCGGTATCAATGACGCCCGGCGTAATTGCGTTAACGCGAATACCTTCCTTGGCGACCTCGCGGGACACGCCGACGACCATGGAGTCCACACCCGCCTTCGCCGCGGCATACCAGACACATTCGTTCGCGCCGCCAAGAGGCGCGGCCATCGACGAAAGCATCACAACGGCACCGCCTTTGCCACCGTGTTTAGTCGACATGCGGCGTACACAGGCGCGCAGACACAGCAGCGCTCCGAAGGTATCGATGTCGAGCACTTCACGGATCGTCTTCGCGCTGACCTCGTCCAGGCGTGAGCCCTCGCCGATAATTCCGGAACTATGCACGAAATGGGTCAGCAACCCGAATGTACCGCTGGCGGTGTCGAAGACACGTTCTATGTCATATTCCAGTGCCATATCTCCCTGTATAGCGACGGCCTTGCCGCCGGCTTTCTTGACGGCATCGACCACTGCGGTCGCAGCGTTTGAATTGCTCTTGTAGTTCACCGCCACATCGTAACCATGCTCTGCCGCAAGCTTGGCCGTCGCTGCACCAATGCCGCGGCTGCCGCCGGCGATCAGCAAGACTGGTCGAGACATGGAATGCTCCTTGGGCTAAACGCGATCAAGCGGCGGCTCGAACACGGTCGGGCAATAATCCAACCGTGAAGAAATACACGGCGATCAGAGACAACGGCACCGTGACGTAGGGGCCGGGCGACAGATCCTGAACAACCGCGGCCAAGGCCAACACCGCCCACATCGTCAGAATTGCAATGTTAAGCAACCGCCAATGTTGGACCCGCAACGGATGGAGAAACTTCACAGGTGCAAAGCTCAGACCCGCAAGTACCACAATCGCAACGGCTACCAGCCATCCAGGTGGTTCAAGCAGGTAGAGATAAAACGCCGCGAGATTCCAGACGGCCGGAAAGCCGCGGAAGTAATTGTCCGCAGTCTTCATTTCTCGATCTGCGAAATATAGAGCGCCGCTGATGACGACGACGATCCCTGCCGGTATGGCAAGCGGTTGCGGCAACAGCCCGCTCGCCGCAATCGCGTAAGCCGGAACGAAGACGTATGTCGTGAAATCGACCACCAGATCAAGCGTCTCACCCGACCAGCGCGGTACGAGCTTCTGCACTTCAAAAGCACGCGCCAACGGTCCGTCCGCACCGTCGACAACGAGCGCGAGACCAAGGCACAGAAACATTCCAGCCCAATGGCCCCCCGTACCAAGGATAAGCGCAAGCAATGCCAACGCCGCGCCGGTCGCGGTGAAGACATGAATCGTAAATGCGCGGACGTACTCGAATCCCGCCACTTAACCGTTGCCCCAGTCGAGCTTTACGATCTCAGCCGACCGTCCCGCCAGATTCCAGTTGCGGCCGAAGCCACGGAAACGCGACCTGTCGGCACGGGCGACGATGATATCAGAGCCGATCCAGTAATCACTATTCCGGATCGTTACATTCTTGCCCGCTTCCTTTCCCCGGACCGGGCTGATTGCCCCGTCGACATACTTCTCAATGCGGACGACACGCGTTTCCCCTTCAGTCTCATAAGTGATGGGGACCTGATGCACGCCGAGGAATTGCCCAACGAGGATCGATAACAGATGGGTGGTACCACCGACGCGGCCGGTGAATATGCGGGTCAGCCCCTTCACCGCCTGAACCGATGCCTTCTCGTCGACGAATAGCGCAGCCGTCCAGTTGCCGCGTGACATGATACCGGGCAGGTCCATCATGACACCGGCCTTGATGCCCGAAAGATCAACGGTGTCGAAATGACCATCGTCGATGCGGATGCCGGCCCAGGTTTGGCAACGGCTTTCCGTCGGTGGATGCTCGCCGCGCGACAATACGCAGGGACAAAACACTGTACAGCTACATGACAGCGCCAATTCGCCTTTCAAACTCCAACTTTCCGTCAACGCGCGACTCCCGCCCTATTTCAAGCCTGTTCGCGGTGACCAGCCGCCCGTCAAGGTCGTCAGAACGATAACGGCGCCGACCGCAATAAGCACTACACCGATGGCATGAGTGAAGCGTCGACCCGTAAGCATCTTCTCGAGCGTCATGGCGATCCCGATCCCGGCCATCCATACGATATTCATCAGACCGACGGCGAACATCAGAAGCATCATCGCCCAGCAGCAACCGACACAATATAGACCTTGCTTGAGCCCGAGCTTGAATACCCCCGTAGGCGTCGTAGCCCAATTCGTGAAGAAAACCGGAAATGGATGCCGGCACTGCGTAAGGCATGCATGCTTGAGCGCCGAGAATTGATAAATACCGGCAAAGACGAAGATTGCGCCCGACAGGAGCGGGCTCGCCGAAGCCATGCTTCGGTCGAGTAGCGTGGCCCGTGTCAATCCGACCTGCCCCAACGCGGCGAAGACCGAAAATCCGAACCACACGACCGCGTAACCGGCGGAGAGCGCAAATGGCGACACGATCCGTTCACTCTTGCGAGCGGCGGTATCCGCAATTTCCGTGTAGGTCAGGATCATTGGCGCGGCGCTTGGCAGCATCATCGCCAAGGTCATCGCGCACCACATAGAAAAGATAACGGCCGCCGCATAGGGACCTGCGAAACCATCCTGCAGCGTACTGCAGAGGACCTGGACAAATCCGAACCAGCCAAGCGAGCCCGTCGTTCCGGCAGCGGAAAGGAGCGCAAGATAGACCCAGCCCAAACCGGCAAGGACGATCACGCAGAGCCCTGCCAGTACCCTTGGGCGCGCAAAAACACGACCAAGGCTCGCCGTGGCGGGCGAAAGATGTCTGAATTCGTGGCCGGCTGTATCGCTCATGGCACCTTGTCCATAGCCCATATGTAGCCCCCCGGGCGTTGCAAGTCTTCGGCTTGGTTTCCGACCCGGCCGTCCCATGCTAGTGCGGTTAACGCGAGCGGAGCCCAATTGATGCCGGGAACCCACAACGATCAATACGCTGCTGTCGTGGTCGGTCGAGGGCCTGCCGGCCTGACGGCTGCGATCGCTCTCGCTGAAGGAGGAATCTCAACGCTTCTCGTCGGCTCGCGTCCGGCCAAACCTGACAACCGGACCACAGCGCTGCTCGCGGATTCCGTTACCGCTCTCGACACGCTCGGCGTCTGGTCCCTGTGTCACGCCAAAGCTGCGCCACTGAAGGTCATGCGCCTCGTCGATGACACCGGCCGCCTGTGGCGTGCACCGGAAGTCAGATTTGAGGCGAGCGAGATCGGCCTGGATGCATTCGGATACAACATAGAGAACCGCCATCTGATCGACGCAATGGAGGAACGCGCACGCAATCTTTCCGGCTTGCAGATCGTGGAAGGTGATGTTCTGGAGATCACACCTGAACGAAACGAGGTTAGAGTCAGTGTTAAAGATGGCTCAATGTATCGCGCCCCTCTTGTGGTCGGCGCGGATGGGCGCAACTCCATTTGCCGCTCAGCTGCCCGCATCGACATGGACGGGCGCGATTATCATCAGGTCGCACTGACGCTGTGTCTGCGACACACACGCCCCCACCACGCCACGTCAACCGAATTTCATACGCCCACAGGCCCGTTCACGCTCGTGCCATTGCCGGGTGATCGATCCAGCCTGGTCTGGGTGCTCGCCCCCGCAGCCGCCGATGAACTTACGGCACTCGATGACGCGGAGCTGAGCGACGAAATTGAGCGTGCGTCCTATTCGATTTTAGGAAAGATCGAAGCAGAGCCTGCGCGTGGCTACTTTCCTCTTCGCGTTGGGACAGCACGGCGGTTCGCAGACCGGCGCATTACACTTGTCGGCGAAGCCGCGCATATCATTCCACCGATTGGAGCCCAAGGTCTCAATCTGGGCCTGCGCGACGCGGCAACAATCAGCGAGCTCGCGATCCTGGCGGATCGGCGCCAGCACGATATCGGAGCTGACGATGTGCTCGCTCACTACGATCGCTTACGCCGCGCCGACGTGGGCACCCGGACATTGGCGGTCGACCTCCTCAATCGCACATTGCTCACCGATTTCCTGCCAGCACAGAGCATGCGGGGATTAGGACTTTACCTGATCGATCGCATCGGACCGCTGCGGCGTGCGATCATGCGCGAAGGGGTGGCGCCCTCGGCGGCTCGACCGCGACTGATGCGTGGCGAGACCGTTTAACCGAGCTTGGGCGCTTTTTTGACGCCGGGCGGCTCGCGAAACTCAGGGCTGATTGGCAATGGTAGCGCCGGCAAACTCTTGCCCGACGCAGTTGCAGCCCGATGGGCAAACAGACCACGTTCGACAAAATGCGGATCGCGCATCGCCTCTTCAAGAGGTGTCACAATCGTGGTGCAGCAGTCCGCTGCAGCGAATATCGGCTGCCATTCCTCTGATGTCCTGGCCGCGATGAGTTTTGCAACCACGTCACGCGTCACCTTCGGGTCCCGGGCGTCGTCGACAAAGGGAGTCGGCAAGGCAATTGCCTTGGTGAAGGCCAGCCAGAACTTCTGTTCGATCGCTCCGCACGCGATTAATTTTCCATCTTTCGCCGGGTAGATTTGATAGCGCGGCGACCCACCGACAAGCCACATTTCACCGGGCGCGGGAAAATGTTTGGTCGCAACGCCGAGCGCGAGCGCAGCCCAGGTGAAGGTGAACATGGCGTCGGTCATCGCGATGTCGATGTGGCAGCCCTGCCCGCTTTGATCTCGGGCGCGCAAGGCAAGCAGAATATTGATGATTGCCGGAAAACTACCGCCGGCTATATCGGCCGCAAGCATCGGTGGAATTACTGGATGCTCGCGTGGCCCGGGCTGCAGATCCAGCAGGCCGGTGTTGCCGATATAGTTGATATCGTGACCGGCTTCATGCACGCGCGGGCCGCTCTGGCCGTAGCCTGATATCGAGCAATAGATGAGATGGGGATTGAGTGCGCGCACATCTTCGTAACCAAGGCCGAGCCTTGTCATCACGCCTGGACGGAATTGCTCGACGAGGATATCGGCGCGCTTAATGAGTTGGGTCAGTTTCGCGCGGTCCATCTCGTTCTTGAGATCGAGGTTCATACTGATCTTGCCGCGATTGAGCATGACGAAAGCCGCGCTTTCGCCGTCGATCATCGGCGGAAAACGCCGCGCATTCTCGCCTCCGGGCTGTTCGATCTTGATTACCTCCGCGCCGGCTTCAGCGAGCATCAAGGTGGCCAGCGGCCCCGGAAGCAAGGTCGTGAAGTCAACGACAAGAAGACCGGACAGCGGCTGCATAAATGTACCTTGGCGAAATCGCGAGAATTACGGCTACTTGCGGGACATGTCCCGCGACCTGCCCCACTTGGCGCGGCCTTTGCATTGCTCTAAACGGCAGAGCCATATTTTGGAAGGTCTCATGAAGCCGCCACGACAATTCTTCGCCCCGCTTGCCGTCGGCGCCCCGGCGCCCCTGCGCGAATTGCCAGTCCGACTGGAACGGATGATTCATTTCATCCCACCCCACAACGAAAAAGTCCGAGCAAAGGTGCCGGAACTTGTGCGGCAAGTCGACGTAGTGCTCGGCAACCTGGAAGACGCAATCCCGGTCGAGGCAAAGCAGGCCGCGCGCAAAGGATTTATCGAGATGGCAGGCAAGGTCGACTTCGGGTCGACCGGGCTATGGACGCGTATCAACGCCCTGAATTCTCCCTGGGCACTCGACGACATCGCGGAGATTGTCGGCGCGGTCGGCAACAAGCTCGATGTTATCATGCTGCCGAAAGTCGATGGGCCTTGGGACATACACTATCTCGACCAGCTGCTGGCGCAGCTCGAAGGACGGCACGGTCTGAAAAAACCAATCCTGATCCACGCGATTCTGGAAACCGCACAGGGCGTCAACAACGTGGAAGCAATCGCGACGGCCTCCCCTCGGATGCATGGTATGAGCCTTGGGCCAGCCGATCTTGCCGCGTCGCGCGCCATGAAGACCACGCGTGTCGGTGGCGGCCACCCCGAATACAAAGTGCTGGCGGATGCCGATAGTGAGAAGCCACGGGCAACGACACAGCAAGATCTTTGGCATTACACCATTGCGAAAATGGTCGATGCGTGCGCTGCTGCGGGGATCAAGCCGTTCTATGGACCGTTCGGAGACTTTTCCGACGCGGCGGCGTGCGAGGTACAATTCCGTAACGCATTCCTTATGGGTTGCCTGGGCGCCTGGTCGCTGCACCCTTCGCAAATCGAGATCGCAAAGAAGGTCTTCTCACCCGATCCGACGGAAGTCGCATTTGCCAAGAAAATCGTGGAAGCTATGCCCGACGGCGCGGGTGCCGTGATGATCGATGGGAAAATGCAGGACGACGCCACCTGGAAACAGGCTAAAGTTCTTCTTGATCTGGCGAAGCTCGTCGCGACAAAGGATCCCGCAATGGCGGCGCGTTACGGGGTGTGAACGAAGTAAGGGACAGCTTTGTCATGGAAAAAATGCGTAACGCCAAATTCAAGATCGGTCAGGTGGTCAAGCACCGTGTGTACCCGTTCCGTGGCGTCATCTTCGACATCGACCCCGTCTTCAACAATACCGAGGAGTGGTGGCAAGCGATCCCTGCCGAAATCCGCCCGCGCAAAGACCAGCCCTTCTATCATCTCTTCGCGGAGAACTCGGAGACTGAGTACATCGCTTATGTGTCGGAGCAGAATTTGCTTCCCGATACGTCGGGTACGCCGCTTCGTCACCCGGACGTCGCTGACGTTTTCGAGCCTGATGACAACGGTGGCTACAAACCGCGCCGAAGCGGACTGCACTAGTCGCAACCAAAAGGCGCGGCCCCTGGCCGCGCCTTGATGCTTTAGCGAGACTGGAAGCGCCTATTTCTTCTGCGCAGGCGCCGGAGCTGCCGGCACGGCGCCTGCAGGTGCCTGGCTCTGCTGGCCCTCGAGCTTCTTGCGGGCCTCATCGGCTTTCTTCTGCAACTCTTCCTGCAATTTGCGTTGCTGTTCCTCAAAGGCTTTTGGATCGGTCGGTGGACCGTCGTACGCCTTGGCAAAATCGTTCAACGGCAGCGGCAGGCTGATCGGCGTGCCTTGCATGTTGATCGCCTGGACAATGATGTTCTGTCCCTTTTTCATTCTGCCGATCAGGTCGTCGGTCACCTGATAATCGGCCATGCAGCCAACCGGGAAACAGATGCTGTAAGGCGATTGCGCGGGCTGACCCTGATCGATCAGCATGCGGGTACCATGCGACAGTTGCATGCCGAGCGGAACGGTCACGCGCAGCACCTTCTGTCCACCTTCCGGCTCGAACAACTGGACAATTGCGACCGGCATGCCGTTTTCCAGTCGACCATCCTTGGTAATGACGCAGACCTGCTTGTTTTGGGTGTCCGGCCCCTTGCCGCAGACTTTCATCCACGGCGAATACATGAGTTGTGGCTGGTCGCCGCCCGCCTGCTGCTGTCCGGGCTGACCGGACTGACCCTGCTGCGCCGGTTGAGCCGGTTGAGCGGGCTGGGCCGGAGGTGCCTGCTTCTGAGCCGGCGCCGCTTTCTGTGCTGGCGGCACGGGGGCTTTCTGCTGTGGCTGCTGGGCGAGCACCGGTGCGGCCGAGAATAGCACTGCCAACGTTCCGGCCACGGTCAGTGCCCGACCCAAAAGCGGCCGGGTCGAAGCAATCCGATGATCCATTGCGATTATCCCTTTTTCTTCCCGTTCGCGACCAATGGCTGTCGAACAGGGCTTTCAGGCGGCTCTCTCCGTGCGAAATACGGCGGGAGCGTGACACTCTGGTGCCTGATAGCCGAATTTGAGCCTGCAATAAAGCCACGAATGCCCTGAAAATGCCGCCGCGCCGGACCCCGTAGACCTATGATAAATTCAAAAAAAATCGGACCGAATCGCATTCGACCGTCTTCCGCGCTGAACTTTGTTCCCTCCGCGCTCACGCAGCTGCGGGCGTCGCGGCGCGCGGTGATGCTCGGCACACTGCTGGCGGCGACGGGTGGCCTGCGTCTCGCGCGCACCGAAATCGCTACCCGCGCCGTAGACACGCACGCCCTGGCGATGCATGGCGAACCGGAATGGGACGCCAATTTCTCCAATCCGACCTACGCGAACCCTGCAGCGCCCAAAGGTGGCCAACTCGTGCAAGGCGTCCTCGGGACGTTCGACTGCCTCAATCCGTTCATCGTCAAAGGCATATCCGCAGCCAATATGCGCGGCTACGTCATCGAAAGCCTGCTTGCACGCGGCTATGACGAACCGTTCACGCTCTATGGCCTCCTTGCCGAAAGCGTCGTGACTGACGCCGCTCGCAGCTTTGTCACTTTCACTCTCAATCCCGCAGCAAGGTTTTCAGACGGCAAGCCCGTGACGCCCGAAGACATTATTTTTTCGTGGGAGCTGCTGCGCGACAGGGGCCGACCGAATTTCCGCACCTACTACATCAAGGTCGCGAAAGCCGAGCAAACCGACGAACGGTCGGTCCGGTTTGATCTCACTGGCGCCGAAGACCGCGAGCTTCCACTCATCATCGGGCTGATGCCAGTCTTGGCAAAGCACGCCATCAATGCCGCAACCTTCGAAGATACGAGCTTCGAGCCATTGCTTGGCAGCGGTCCCTACGGCGTCACTGCAGTGAAGCCCGGCGACACGGTCACGTTCAAACGCAACAATAATTATTGGGGACGCGATTTGCCGATCAATCGCGGCCTTTGGAATTTCGACACCATCCGCTTCGACTACTACCGCGATGGCAACACCCATTTCGAAGCGTTCAAGAAGGGGCTCTACGATTTGCGCGTCGAGACCGATCCAGGACGTTGGCAAATGGCCTACGAGTTCCCGGCACTGCGTGCAGGCCAGGTCGTCAAGGAAGACATGCCCTACGGACTCCCGAAAGGCATGAATGGTCTTGTCTTCAACACGCGACGGGCGATTTTTTCGGATGTGCGCGTGCGTGAGGCCATCCTGCAACTGTTCGATTTCGAATGGATCAACCACAATTATTTCTTCGATCTGTACAAGCGCACTGCCAGCTATTTCGATGGATGTGACCTGTCGGCGCACGGTGTTCCCGCCAATGAGCGAGAGCGCGAACTCTTGAAGCCGTTTCCGGATGTCGTGCGAGCCGACATGATGGATGGCACATGGTCCCCGCCGGTCACTGACGGCTCGGGGCGTGACCGCCACAACCTCGGCCGCGCCTTCGCGCTGTTCAGGGCCGCCGGCTATGACCTCAAAGGCACGCAACTGACCAATGTCAGCACCGGCAAGCCATTCACGTTCGAGATTCTCACCACGACCCGCGACCAGGAGCGACTCGCGCTCGCATTCGTACGCAGTCTGAAACGGGTCGGCATCGAGGCACGCGTGCGGACTGTCGACGCGACCCAGTTCGAACGCCGTCGGATTGCCTTTGATTTCGATATGATGGAGTACCGCTGGGAACAGTCGCTTTCACCCGGCAACGAGCAACTGTTCTACTGGGGGGCAGCAGCCGCGGATCAGCAGGGCAGCCGCAACTACATGGGCGTCAAGTCACCGGCGGTCGACGCAATGATCGCCGCCATGCTTGCAGCCACAAGCCGGACCGATTTCGTTGCCGCGGCGCGAGCTTTGGACCGCGTGTTGCTTACGGGCTTCTACGTCGTCCCGCTCTATTTCCCGCCGGTGCAATGGGTAGCGCGCTGGACGCGAATCGAGCATCCCTCACATACCTCCCTGTTCGGCTATTTGCCGGAAACGTGGTGGCAGAAGGATCTAAAGCCTTGAGGCTTTGCCAATGATCCTCGGCGAAACGCCCCGGCGGCGGGCACGGCGACGACACTCGGCGACCTTTTTCGGCGCGCGGGGGTGCGTCACCTGATGCGCTCGCGCTCGCCGACCCGCCAAACCGACAGAGCTTTACCCGTGGAAGCCCGCGCGCACTGAGTTTCGCGCAGGCCGAGGCAACGCCTCGCCAGCACCGGAGCAAGCCTTACGGAACGGATTGCAGGCACGCGGCGCCAATCCGCTTCTATTTGGCTTTCGGTTTTAGAAAAACCGCACAGAAATCAGTGCACTAGCTTCCGAACACACCCGCACTCATGTTGCACATGTTGCAACTTGTTCTCCTTTAATTCCAACGGTTCCCAATCACTCCCGGCAACTCCATGCAACATGGATGCGACATGCCGGGACAAGTTTGCCGCCTGCCCTCGGCGGACTTCTAAGGCGCATTCCAGCCTTCGGGGGTTCCCACGGTAGCTCGTCAACTGCGTGTGCTGGGTGGTTGGAGGTAGCAAGGTCCGGAGGCTTTAAACGGTTGTTGCGCTAGGATGAGAATGTTGCCGCCGTATTGCCTGAAGAATTAGGCGCAAAGCGGCGAGTATCTGAGTGCGTGAGGAGCCCCCATGAAATCGACCGAGACCTACACAATCGTCGCGGCACAGCCGGAATGGTTTCTTGCAATTTTCGACACCAACGTTGTTCGCTACGAACAGATCATCGCTTGGGAAATTCGAAGAACGACATCACGCAATGGCCTTGTAGTCAGATCATTCACCGTTCCAATCACGGTGGAGGGTAATAACGTCGACCTAGTTGCGTTGTCGCTCTGCACGGATTGGGCCATCAAACGTCCCGATGGCGAGTTTGTGCTTCACAGCAAAAATCTAAGCAAGGAGCTGTTGTCGCAGCTTGGGCGTCACAGTGCGGTTGAATCATCGGAGCTTCGTGTGGGTTCGCCCAGCATAGCTAATGGCGATCCACCTAAGCCCGCGCCGCAAAGTTCGCTTAGCTCGCCAGAAAATTCTACGGCGGCTAACCTCAAAGCACCGTGGCTGTTAGGGCCAGGCTAGCCGCTTCCCGTGGGGCCTCTGCATACACCGGCGGCTTCACGCGCAGGTACCAAATGCCTTCACAATATTTGCGATGATGGCTGGCCTCTATTACCAATAAAGTCGGAGCGATAAATCGAAGGGTCAACATGACCTCCGCGCCAAGTAGGAACCAGCAGAATTGGACGACGCCTCCTAAGTCCGATAACCAGCGGGATGATCTCGTTCGTGACTTGGAGTCGTTTTTGTCCCGGAGCGCGCCTCGCCCGCCCAACCAGCAGGATTGGATGACGCGTCCTGAGTCCGACAATCAGAACAGTGGAAGGCGATCAATAGGTAGACGAGTATCGCGCGCCTTTGCCCGCTATTTCATTGTCTTTTTGTTCGCTATCGGCCTCACCGTGGCATGGCGATCCCATGGCGACGAAGCAATGGAGATGGTCAGGACGGAGGTTCCGTCCTTGGCCTGGCTGTTGCCTGTCTCGACAGCAAAGCCGTCTCCCGACAGTCAGGCATCTGCCGCCGCACCTGTAACCTCTGATGAATTGGTCGAGCAGCTTAAGCCCCTGGCCTTTGAACTCGCCAACGTTCAACGCAGCGTAAAGGAGCTCAGCGTCAAGGTGGAGCAGCTCGGCGTCAAGGTAAACCAGATGTCCCAGAGCATTGTTTTGCAGTCGGTCGAACAGAAATTGCCACCTCCGCCTCAGGTCCACCGGGTTCCCCCGCCTAAACCACCGCAGCCCCCCGGGCAGTGATTGGGAGCAATGGGCTACAACGCACGCAACGACGAAATCCGCGACAACATCACGCGGATGCGGCAGGAGTGGGAAGCACAACGCGGGGCGTTGGCTACTGTGCGCCGCTTCAACGCTACGCTTTCCGCTAAAGGCTATGTCATCACTGGTTGATTATCGCCTGCGACAGCTGCGACACGGTGGTTGATCTAGACTTGCGTGTGAAGCCGCGTGACCCGGTGCGGGCAAAAACTCAAATAAGATCAATGCGTCAAGGCGGTGCGCCAATCCGCTGCTTCGGGAGCATTCGCACCGCGTTCCTCGCCGAAGTCTGGCTGAGTACGTCCTGTCGTTGACCAGGCGCTAACAGCCCATACGCCTAAATACTTGATTGATTTGAGATAGTTTGATCGCCACTCTTATGGGTAACATACGGGGTAGCACCTGGCGCTACCTGCGATTGGTCCAAAACCCGCGAATCTCATAAGGCTGTCATGGCACACGGCGCACCTAAGGAGCAAAGCCATGGCAACTTCAACAGTCACCACCAAGCATTTGGCTCATGCGTTAGCAAAGCAGCATAAGCTCACCAAGAAGCAGGGTCGGGAAATGTTGGAACAGCTGACTGCAATGATCAGGACGCATCTTAAGGAAGGAGAACAGGTGAAGCTCGCCGGTCTCGGAATTCTGCGAGTGCGGGATCGTGCTGCTCGCGTAGGGCGCAATCCGGCGACCGGCGAAGCGATCCAGATCAAGGCCAGCAAAAAGGTCGCCTTCCGCGCTAGCGCGGCCCTCAAGTTGGCGATCTGATCGCACCCGCCTCTGTTTTCGGGATTGCGTACCATGCGATGATCGTCGCCATGCCGCGCGACGACGCAATCATCTTTAGCGACTTAATCGGCAAGCTCGATATGCTGCGCGTAGCCCGTCACAAATGCGGGCGCGATGGCTGTTATGGCTTAGCCCAATCAGCGGAGTCGTGATGCCAAGATCATCGATTGGCTCGATGAAAGGAAGTCAAAGAAGAAAATCAATTAAACTTATTTCAGTGGCTTACACGCGTTTGCAAAAACGGCACGGCAGTTTTGTTTCACGTCAAACAGAATTCAAGTAATGCATTAAGTTAATAGAACGTTATTCAAGTAAAGCTTTAACCGATCTGACAAGCTAATCCTCATGCCCCCCGACGGCGCAATCATCTTCAGCGATCTCATTGGCAAGCTCGGGCGCGGTGCGCAGATTTGCCGGGAGTGCTGTAAAGCTTTCCCATGTCCGCTTTGCACCCGAAAGCGGACATGTGCAGCGCACTGGCGAATGGGCCAAAAGCGGACATTCACTCATTCATTCGATCGCCATGTCGGCACGCGCAAGTAGCTGAGGTGGCACATTGAGGCCGAGTGCCTTAGCAGTCCTGAGGTTGATCGCAAGCTCAAATTTTGTTGGTAGTTCAACTGGAAGGTCGCCCGGTCTCTCCCCTTTCAGAATGCGAGCCACGTAAATGCCCGCACGACGGTAGGCGTCCACTTGATTCGCGCCATAACTGATCAGTCCGCCAGCATCCACATACGTGCTGAACGGATAGCTCGCGGGGATTGCATGGAGTGCGGCAAGCCCAACCAACTGGTTGCGACGGGCATTAAAAAACGGACCGCCACCAACAAACAATGCACCAGCAGCAGATCTGGCGATGCTCGAAAACACTGTGTTAATTTCCTGTTGGGTGCCAGCTTTGAAGTTAAGAATTTGCTGACCGCTGGCCCGAACCGCCGTCTCTATTTCGCGAGTCTCGGCTTGACCCGTTATAGAGTTTGGGTCCTGCAGGAAAGCAATGGTCTCCGCATCTGGTACTAGCTCACGCAGCAGCGCGAGTCGTTTTCCGGTGATCGGAATGTCATAGAAACTAACGCCGGTCATGTTGCCGCCCGGCCGGTTGAGGCTGGTCACCAATCCAGCTCTCTGCGGATCCTCACCGATTACAAAAACAATCGGAATGTTTGAGGTAGCCGCTTTCGTCGCCACTGCAGACACGGTGCTGGCAGCGACGATTGCGGTCACGTTTAGAGCGACCAGTTCGGCAGCAAGTTTTGGCATCTGGCTCTCTTGGCCATCACCCCAACGAGGCTCGATCACGACCTGGCCAGCCGAATAGTCCAATTCACGCAATCCTTGGCGAACTGCAGCAACAAGGTGCCCTGATTCCTCCGCCCTCGTCGGTCTGAGGAAGCCAATTACTGGCTTTGCCGGCTGCTGCCCGCTTGCCATAAGCGGCCATGCAACTGTACTGGCAAGAAGCGAAATGAACTCGCGCCGTCGCATTGCGCCACCGAAGCTCGGACCGGAATTGTACCGACACACCTTGTCCACTTGAAGGGGCGGGATGTCCGCTTTGGGTCAAAAGCAGACATATGCGGTGCAACAAGACATGTCCGCTTTGCCCCCAAAAGCGGACATTCCGGGGTGAGGAGAATGTTCGTCCGCTAAGTTTACTATCGCAAATGGCAAGCGACCTGCTGCCCCGGCCTTACCTCACGCAACATAGGCGTCTCCACTCGGCAGCGGTCAACCGCGTAAGGACAACGAGTATGAAAGTGGCAACCGCGCGGTGGATTAATTGGGCTTGGCACGTCGCCTTGCAGCACGCGCTTGGGTCGCTTGACGCGCGGATCTGGCACCGGCACTGCCAGCAGTAGCTGTTCCGTGTACGGATGCAGAGCGCGCGCGAACAGCGTGTGTTTGTCGGTGTATTCGACAATACGGCCCAGATACATTACGGCAATGCGATGGCTGATGTGCTCAATCACCGCGAGATTGTGGGAGATGAATAGATAGGCGAGTTTTAGCTCCTTTTGTAAATCCATCATCAGGTTGAGCACCTGCGCCTGGATCGACACGTCGAGCGCCGACACCGGCTCGTCGCCAACGATAAGCTTCGGTTGCAACGCGAGTGCGCGCGCAATGCCGATGCGCTGACGTTGGCCGCCGGAGAATTGATGCGGGTAATTGTCCATCTGCGCGCGACGAAGACCTACGCGCTCGAACAATGTCGCGACCTTCTCGCGCACCAACTTGCCGCTGGCTATGCCATGCACGCGCATGGGCTCGGCGACGATGTCACCTGCCGACATTCGCGGGTCGAGCGATGAAAACGGATCTTGGAATATGATCTGCATCTGCCGGCGATAGGGCCGCAATTCTGATTTGTTCAACACCGTAATGTCTTTGCCGGAAAGGCGAATGCTGCCAGCGGTCGGCTCGATCAGCCGCAATACGGTGCGCCCGACCGTTGATTTGCCGCAGCCCGATTCACCAACCAGCCCAAGCGTCTCGCCCGCTTCTATCGCAAAACTTACGCCGTCGACGGCGAACACGGTGCCGCCCGCGCGCTGCAGCAGGCCCTTGCGGACGGGGAAATGTTTCTTGAGGTCGCGGACTTCGAGCACGGTCTCAGGCATGGCTTTCCTCGTAAAGCTCGCGCGAGCGCCAACAGGCGGCCCAATGGCCCGGGCGCTTTTGCTCGAAATTGGGATATTGCGCGCGGCAACGGTCCTGGGCGTGCACGCAGCGCGGCGCAAACACGCAGCCGGACGGGAGATTGCTGAGCGCCGGTACGGTGCCCGGAATTTCCTGCAACCGTTCGACCGCGCCATCATTTTCCCCGCGCATCGAGGGCAGCCGCGGGATCGAGCCCATGAGACCGTGCGTATAAGGATGTTGCGGATGCGCGAACAAATCCTGGACCGGCGCCTCCTCCACCTTGCGGCCGGCATACATCACGACGACGCGCTGCGCGGTTTCAGCCACGACGCCGAGATCGTGGGTGATCAGGATCACCGCCGTGCCGAGCTTGCGTTGCAAATCGAGGATAATCTCTAGGATCTGCGCCTGGATGGTGACATCGAGCGCGGTCGTCGGCTCGTCGGCGATGAGCACCTTCGGGTTGCAGGCGAGCGCCATCGCGATCATTGCGCGCTGGCGCATGCCGCCGGAAAGCTGATGCGGATATTCGTTGGCGCACTGCTCCGGCTCCGGGATCTGCGCAAGCCGCATCATGTCGATCGCCTTCTGCCAGGCCTGCCGGCTGCCTACCTTCTCGTGCAACAGTACTGCTTCCGCGATTTGGCTTCCGATGGTGAGCACAGGATTGAGCGAAGTCATCGGCTCTTGGAAAATCATCGCGATGTCCTTGCCGCGCACTGCTCGCATCACCTCTTCATCGAGCGCGAGCAAATCGACGCCCGCCAACTCGACTTTGCCGCCGGCGATGCGGCCGGGCGGATCGGGCACCAGCCGCATCAAAGACAGCGCGGTAACGCTCTTGCCGCAGCCCGATTCGCCGACGATTGCCAGCGTCTCACGTGGCGCAAGCGTGAAGCTGACGCCATCTACGGCTTTCACTGTCCCGAGGCGCAAGTCGAAATAAGTGCGCAGGTCCTCGACCGCGAGCAACGGCGCGGCCCTCTCCGTTGCGGGTTTGCCAGCGGGCAGTGCCATTGCGTCAGTCGCGCAGCCGCGGATCGAGAATGTCGCGCAGCGCGTCGCCGAATAGATTGGTTCCGAAGACAGCGAGGCTGATGGCAACACCGGGGAAGATGACGAGCCAGGGCGCGGTGCGAACGAATTCGGCGGCCGACTCCGACAACATGCGTCCCCACGACGGATGCGGCTCCGGTACGCCGAGGCCAAGGAACGAGAGCGACGCCTCGGTCAGAATAGCCGCGCCAAGCTGCGCGGTCGCTATCACAATGAGTGGCGCAATCGTGTTCGGCAGTACGTGACGCACCGCAATGCGGAATTCGCTCATGCCGACCGCACGCGCCGCCTCCACGAATGGCTGTTCGCGCAGCGCCAGTGTGTTGGAGCGAATGACGCGCGCCGTATAGGGAATGAGCGGGATCGAGATAGCGACGATAGTGTTGTCGAGCGCGGGGCCAAGTGCCGCCGCCATCACCAGCGCTAACACCAGCAGCGGCACAGACTGCAGCACATCGATGATGCGCTGGATAACGAGATCCGCCCAGCCTCCAACATAGCCGGAGGTTAAGCCAAGCGCGACGCCAAAAAGACTGCCAAGAAGGGTTGAGCCTAAGCCGACCGCAAGCGAGATGCGCGCGCCGTAAATAATGCGGCTGAAGATGTCGCGGCCCATCTGATCGGTGCCCAGCACATGACCTGCGCCTGGGTGGAGCAATCGCACGGCTGCATCAGTCGCCGTCGGACTGTAGGCCGTGATGAAGTCTGCGAACACCGCGCAAAACACGAACACCGCCATGATCGCCGCCCCGATCGCGCCGAGCGGATGCGCGCCGAGGTGATAGCGGACCTTCGACCAAACGCTTTCGGGGCGGTCAGCTGTTTCCGTCTCTACCGGGAGGTCGATGATCGACATGCGGCTAGCTCGCGTAGCGGATGCGCGGATCGAGCACCGCGTATAGTAGGTCGATAAGGAAATTGATCGATACTGCGACCACCGCGACGAACATCACGAGGTTCTGCACGATTGGGTAGTCGCGCCAGCGGATCGCTTCCACCAGAAAGCGCGCCACGCCAGGAATGTTGAACACGGTTTCCGTCACGATGAGCCCGCCCATCAAGAAGGCAGCCTCGATACCGATCACGGTCACGACCGGCAGCAGCGCGTTGCGCAACGCGTGGCGGTAGTTGACGGTGCGGGCTGGAGCGCCCTTGGCCCGTGCGGTGCGGATGTAGTCCTGGCGAAGGACCTCTAGCATCGAGGAGCGAGTCAGCCGCATGACCAGAGCGGACGAGCGGAAGCCGACCGCCATCGCCGGAATGCTAAACAGCCAGAGCGTATTCCAGAAGCCTTTTGGCGGATTGGTGTAGATCGGGATGGCACCGAAATAGGCGACGAAAGCCATCAGGATCAGCAACCCCAGCCAGAACGACGGCAGGGACAGCCCGCTGAGACTGATCACGCGCAGCACATAATCGAGCGTCGTATTCTGTTTTACCGCACTGATCACGCCGAGCGGCACCCCGAAGGTCACGGCAAATAACAGCGCAAGGCCAGCTAGCTTCGCCGTGATTGGGATGCGCGGTAGGATTTCGTCGATCGCCGGTTTTTCTGATACGTAGGAATAGCCGAGGTCACCCCGCGCCAGGCCGCTTACCCATTCGACATATTGCACCGGGATCGGGCGGTCGAGACCAAGCTCCTTCTCGAGCTTGGCCTTCTCAGCAACGTCGATCATTCCGGCAGCGTTAAACACGATGTCGGCAATGTTGCCGGGCACCAGGCGCAGCATCGTGAAGATGAGGAGCGAAATCCCAAACAGCGTCAGGAGCATTAGGAAAAAACGTCTGATAATGTAGGTGCCCACTCTCGCCTCCCGTCGAAAGTAGGCGGCGCGCGACCCACAGCGCGCCGCAACGCTCAAGCGTCACTTGTCGAGCCAGACGTCCTCGTAACGATAACCGTTATAGGCGCTGTTGCTCATAATCGTCATGTTTTTGACGTACGGCTTCCAGCACGTGCCGGACCGCGCATGCAGCAGGATCGGGCGCGCCACGTCCTCCTGCAACTTCTTGTCGATGTCCCACACCATCTTTTTGCGCTTCTCCACGTCGGTTTCAACCGATTGCTTGTCAAACAGCGCCTCCAGCTCCTTGTTGCAGTAGTGTGTGTAGTTACGCTCGGAGCCGCAGGCATAGTTCTCGTAGAAGGCCTGGTCCGGGTCGTCGATGCCGTTGCCCGTGAGGTTGAGGCCTACGGAATAGTCGTTGCGCGCGACCTTCGCGAACCATTGGCTCGACTCGACCGGGTCAAGTTCCGCGTCGATATAGATGGTCTTGAGCTGGTCGATTAGCACTACCGCCGGGTCCCGGTAGGTGGCGAGATTGCGTGTCGATACCTTGATCTTCAGCGGATTATTGGACCCATAACCGAGCTTGGTCATGATCGCGCGTGCCTGTTCGCGGTCCTTCTGCACGTCGCCATAGCCAGGAATCGTCTTCAGCAGTTCGGGCGGCATGCCCCAGACGCCTTCTGGCGGCGGCAGCATGGTGCCGCCCACGTCCCCGGCGCCCTGGTAGATGATGTCAATGAACGCCTTGCGATCAAGGGCGAGCGCCATCGCCTTGCGCACCTCCACGTTGTTGAAAGGGGGGTTCTCGCGATTGACGATGAGGTTCGTGCTGACGTTGATCGGGCCGATCTCGCAGATCGCGGTCGCGTCCTGCTTCTTGATGTCGGCGATCAGTGCCTTGGTCATTTCCGTCGGGAAAGTCATGTCGACCTTGCCGGCCACGAAAGCGAGCACCGCGGTTGCCCGGTTGCTGATGATCGTGAACTCGATGCCGTCGAGGTAGGGCAAACCCTTCTTCCAATAGTTCTCGTTCTTGGCGAGCTTGATCGATTCATTCTGCTTGAATTCGACGAACTTGAATGGCCCGGTGCCAATCGGATTAGTGCGCATCTGCGCCGGCGAGACGTGGCATGGATAGACAGGCGTATAACCGGACGCGAGCATCGCGATTAGCGAAGGCTGCGGCCGCTTAAGATGCAGCGTGACCTCGAAATCACCGTTGGTGGTGACCTCGACAATGTTGTTGAACAGGTCCTTGCGCGGATTCTTGCGGAACTTGTCCTTGGCCTTGCCCTGCAGAAGGTCGAACGTGCATTTCACGTCCTTCGACGTGAACGGCTGGCCGTCATGCCACCTGACGCCTTGATGCAGCCTGAACGTCAGCGCAAGGTTGTCGCTGCTCACGCTCCAGCTGTCCGCCAGTTCGGGAACGATCGTGCCCATCGAATTCTGAGGCTTGTGCTGATCGTATACGACAAGGTTGTTGTAGAGGCCCATCGCGGGGATGTTTACCGAGAAGGTCGCCTCCTCATGGATAGAGAGTGAGGGCGGCGTCTCGCGATGGTAGATTCTCAGGATCCCGCCATGCTTGGGTTCGCCGGCTTGTGCAAACATAAGCGTGGCGAAAGCGAAGGTGACAAGGGTCAAAGCACCGAGTTTGGTGTTCATCAAAAATCTTCCCGAGATGCTGCGTCGCTGCTGCAGGTGCTGGGGTTATTTGGCTGTCACGCTAGCCGGTGTGTTTTTGCCGATCAACCGCGCAGGCAAGCATCCCTAGTACGGCGCGAGCCGGCGACGAGATATCCTTGCCAAGGCTGGCGCTTGGCCCCACCATGGCCCAATGTGAATGGCCGCAAGCCAAATCACGGACCGGGAACCAACAAAAGTAGCGATCGTGGGCGAAAGCGACCATATAGTCGCCGAAATGGCGGCTCGGATTTTTGCCGATTTCGCCGATCCCCAAACCATCAACCGGGCAAAAGATGGCGCTTGGAAGGGGCCACTATGGCGCGCGCTCTCCAAAGCGGGACTGCCGCTCGCCTGGGTTCCCGAACAATTGGGTGGCTCCGGCGCGAGCCTCCCCGACGGCTTCGCGGTGCTCGGCGCCGCCGGACGTTTCGCCGTGGCGGTTCCGCTTGCTGAGACACTGCTGGCCGGGTGGTTGCTCGCGCGCGCCGGATTGGCGTCGCCGGATGGCGCCATGAGCGTCGCCCCTGCCCGCCCGGTCAACCACATCACGCTTGGCAGGGATGGGACGCTGAGCGGCCGGGCGCTCGGCGTGCCCTTTGCGTCCGATGCGCCGCACATTGCTGTCATAGCGGAAGACGCAACGGACGTCACTGTTGCACTCGTCCTGGCGAAAGACTGCGGAATCGACAAAGGACAAACGCCGGCGGGCGATGCATCGAATATGGTGGTTTTCGATCGCGTGAAGCCCTTGCGTCGAGCGCGCGCGCCGGCAGGCCTTGACTGCGCGGCGTTGATGCTTATGGGCTCGGTCATCCGCAGCGTGCAGACCGCTGGCGCATTGGAAGCGATTCTGTCGCTTAGCGTCGCTTACGCAAATGAACGCATCGCGTTCGAACGGCCGATAGGCAAATTCCAGGCCGTGCAGCAAAATCTAGCGCGGCTCGCCGGTGAAGTAGCGGCGGCGCTTGCGGTGTCCGGCTCTGCCACCGATGCGATTGGTCAGGAGAGCGCTTTCGATGAAGCGGTGTTTCTCGAGGCGGCGTCGGCGAAAATCCGGTGCGCTGAGGCCGCAACCGAAGGGGCAGGCATTGCCCATCAGGTTTTCGGCGCAATTGGCTTTACCGATGAGCACGTCCTGCACCGCTACACATTGCGCCTGCTAGCGTGGCGTGACGACTTCGGCAACGAAAGCTACTGGGCGGCCGAGCTTGGCAGGCGTGTTGCCCAGCAAGGTGCCGATGAGTTCTGGCCGATGGTTGCGTCACGATGAGCAGCAGCTTGCAGTTCGATCAGGTCCGCCTTCCACCAGAATGTCAGAGCCTGCGCCGCGATGTGAGGGCCTTCCTCGCGGAGGAAATTGCCAACGGCACGTTCGATCCGCATCGGCCCGGCCACGGCGACTCGTACGATCGCGCGTTCAGCAAACGAATCGGCGCCAGAGGATGGATCGGTATGACGTGGCCGAAAAAATATGGCGGCCGCGAACGCAGTTTTCTTGAACGCTACGTCGTGACGGAAGAATTTCGCGTCGCAAATGCGCCGGTCCGGCTGCATTTCGTGGCGGACCGTCAAAGCGGGCCTATCTTGCTAAAGTACGCGCCCGAGCACATCAAGGCCGACATTCTGCCGCGCATATGCCGCGGGGAGTTGTGCTTCGTCATCGGCATGAGCGAACCCGGCTCTGGCTCCGACCTGTTCGCTGCCAAGACCAAAGCAACGAAAGTCGATAAAGGTTGGCGCATCAACGGCTCGAAGATCTGGACGAGCAATGCGCACGTTGCCGACTACATGCTCGGGCTGTTCCGGACCTCGCCTGCCACCAAGGACAACCGGCGTCACGGCCTAACGCAGTTTCTGGTCGACATGAAGACGCCGGAAATTACAGTCAACCCGATTTATCAGATGACCGGGGAGCATGATTTCAACGAGGTGGTGTTCAGTGATGTCTTCGTTCCAGACGATCACGTGATGGGTGAAGTCGACTCCGCATGGAAACAGGCGACCAGCGAACTCGCTTACGAGCGCAGCGGACCGGAACGCTTTCTCGAGACCTTCTACGTGATGCTTGAACTAATTCGCGCGCTCGGCGCCGAACCCGATATTCGCAGCGCTGAGGGCTTGGGGCGCCTCGTGGCGCAGTTGCACGCGCTGCGACGCATGTCGGTTTCGGTGGCCGGAATGCTGCAGGCCGGCAAAGAGCCGACGATCGAGGCCGCACTCGTGAAAGACCTTGGCACGATCTGGGAACAGAAATTGCCGCACCGCGTACGCGAGCTTACCGCTTTTCTTGCGCCCGAAATCGGCAATCGCGCGACGCTTGAGGAGCAGTTAACCTTCGCAACGACCCTCGCACCCAAGCTGACAATTCAAGGCGGCACCACTGAAATCCTGCGCGGCATCATCGCGCGCGGATTGGGTCTCAGGTAGAGAGGCCATGCCCGATATCGGAAAAATGCTGTGGCCGAAATCGGTCGCCGTCGTTGGTGCCTCCTCTGACATTCACGGATTGCGTGGGCGCATTCTCGAAATCATCCTGAGCCATCCCTTCGGCGGGAAGGTCTATCCCGTCAGCCGCAGCGCAACGGCGGTTCAGGGCCTCCAAGCTTATTCATCGGTTGAGAGCCTGCCCGAACCCGTCGACCTCGCAATTCTCATCATTCCCGCGCAATACACGCCAGCGGAGCTTGAGCGCTGCGGTCGCGCCGGCATCAAGTCGGCCGTTATTCTCTCGTCCGGTTTTGCCGAGGAAGGCGAGACGGGCACGCGCAGGCAGGACGACATCGGCGCGATTGCGCGTCGCTACGACATGGCCGTGAGCGGCCCAAATAGCGAAGGTTTCGCCAATATCCCGGCTTCGTTCTTTCCCACCTTTAGCCCTGTAATGGACAAGAATGCGGGCCCGATCAAACCAGCGCGCGCTCTCGGCAAAGGTCAGGTGTCGGTCATTTCCCAGAGCGGCGGCTTGGGTTTTGCCTTTTTCGACCGTGCGCGACCGCGCAATCTTACCTTCCGTCACGTCGTGACCACCGGCAATGAAGCGGCGCTCGATGTATTCGACTTCGTCGACTACATGCTCGACGAAGGTGATACCGATGTTTTTCTACTTGTTCTGGAGGATGTGAAGTCACCGGAGAAATTCCGGCGCGCGGCCAAAAAGGCGCTTCGCGCTGGCAAGCCGATCATCGTCAGCAAAATCGGCCAGTCGGAGCCAGGCTCGCGTGCGGTTGCCTCGCACACCGCCGCGCTCGCCGGCTCGCAGGCCGCCTATCGCGCTATGTTTGATTTCTACGGATTGATCGAGGCACACGAACTCGATGAAATGATCGACCTAGCGGCCGGCTTCTTGGCTTGCGGCGACCGCCTGCCGGCCGGCAACCGTGTCGGGATCTGCACCTCGTCGGGCGGCGCCGGCATTTGGATGACGGACGCGTGCGCAACGGCGGGATTGGAAGTGCCGGCTCTCGACGCCGCCACGCGCAAATCGATCGACGTGCATATCCCTTCTTACGGTAGCTCGCAAAATCCAGTCGATTCCACCGCGCAGGGCGTGCACAAAATGGGCTATGCCACATTTGCACAGTTGGTGGCGCGGTCATCGCTCGTCGATGCTGTCGTGGTCGCCGTCACCGCGCGGCGATCTGCCTTCCTTGAACGTGATTTGCAAAAGCTCAAAGAGCTAAAGAAGAATATCCGCAAGCCGGTATTCATGTGGACCTACACCCTGCCGGCCGATCGCAGTGTCGAAATCCTCAACGAAGCCGGCTACCCGCTTTTCGGCACCGCGATCGGGTGCGCACGCACAGTGCGCGCGATGGCCGACTTCCGTGCCATGCACGAGCGAATGTTGAGAAAAAAGCCGGCGGAGATACCGGCGCCGCATCCGGGCCGCGCCAAAGTCCGTGCGGCGCTCACTGTTGGAGGCACGGTCATGACGGAATGGCACACGCGTGCCCTGCTCGACGCCTACGGAATTGGCGGCAGAGCGCGCTCGCTTGCCCGCTCGGCCGCCGAGGCAGGAATGGCCGCCAAGGCCGTTGGCCGCCCGGTCGCTCTGAAAGTCCAGTCGGCCGACATCCCGCATAAGACTGAGGCTGGCGCCGTCTTGCTAAATGTTGGTGTTGATGAAGCACAAGCTGCGTACGAGCGCGTGCTTGCAAATGCGATGCATCACGCACCCAGCGCGTATATCGAGGGCGTTCTGGTCGAGGCCATGGCGCCAGCCGGACGCGAACTGATCCTTGGCGTGAATCGTGATCCCCGCTGGGGCCCGTTGTTGATGGTCGGCCTTGGGGGTGTTTTGGTCGAAGCTTTGCACGACCTTGTGCTGGCGCCACTACCCCTCGATCGCAATGCGGCAATGTCTCTGTTGTACCGCTTAAAAGGTGCCGCCGTTCTCGCGCCTTTTCGCGGCATGCCGGCGGCCGATACCGAAGCGCTTGCTGATCTCATGGTGAGACTCTCGCAATTCGCACTCGATCACGCCGACGCAATCGCCCAAATCGAGCTCAATCCTGTGATCGTGCACGGCAAGGGTGACGGCGTGAGCGTGGTAGATGCCTTAATCATCAAACAGGCCGCACAGCAGGCGGAGCGCCGAGGGGCGGTGAATAGGAGAAAAATACAATGAGCGACATTGGCATCGAAAAGCGTGACCACGTCGCTTTGGTCGAGATCAGACGGCCGCCAAATAATTTCTTCGATATCCCTTTGATCAAGGGTATTGCCAGCGCACTTGAGACCTTCGACGAAGACGGCAACATTCGTGTTGTCGTGCTGGCAGCGCAAGGCAAAGCCTTCTGCGCTGGAGCCAATTACGGCGATGGTTCGCAGCTTGACGCACAGGGCCGCCGCCGCGACGAGCCCGGGCCAGGCGTCGCCCCGCTCTATGTCGAAGCCAACCGGCTCTTCCGCAACAAAAAACCGATTATAGCGGCCGTACACGGCCCCGCCGTCGGCGGCGGCCTTGGGCTGGCGATGGCGGCCGACTTCCGCGTGACTTGTCCGGAGGCGCGTTTCTGCGCGAATTTCACACGCCTCGGCTTTCATCCCGGCTTTGGGCTGACGGTCACATTGCCGGCAGTGATCGGCGAAACAAAGGCTGCGTTGATGTTCTATACTAGTCGTCGCGTGTCAGGCGAAGAAGCTTACGCGATTGGCCTCGCGGACGTGTTGGTCCCGCAGGATCAAGTGCGCGATGCCGCGATCAAGCTTGCCGCCGAGATCGGCGAGAACTCGCCGCTCGGACTTATCGCCACGCGCATGACCATGCGCAACGACATCGCGGACCGCGTGCGCAAGGCGACCGATCACGAACTTGAAGAGCAGACCCGCTTGCGTAAGACGAAGGATTTCAAGGAAGGCGTCAACGCGGTCGCCGAGCGGCGCATACCGAATTTCAAAGGGCATTAATCGAGGTGTTCTGCCGCTCTGGATTCAGACGGCTCCTGCGACGCCCGACGCATACGATCAAGGCCATCCACTGCGGTGGCAGATATCGTTGTGCGCACCATGAGGCGCGCCTCGTGCGCGGGCCAAGGCCGCCCGCGATGCATGGTCGCTCTGTTGTCCCACATGACGACGTCGCCGCTGTGCCAGTTGTGCACATAGCTCGTCCCCGGCGCTGTCGCGGCGGTCATCAATTCGTCGAGTAGTCTTTTTCCCGCAATCAATTCCATACCCTCGATTGCATACGCATGAGAGGCAAGATAAAGGGCACTCCGGTAATTGGCTGGGTTCTTCCAAACCATTCGCCAACATTGTGGAGGAAGGGTCGCGCGCTCTTCAGGGCTTGCGAGGTCGGCGGCAATCTGACCGCGGGAATGAGCATAGTCGTGCCAAGCAAATAAATTGTCGAGCTTCTGACGCGAATCCAGCTCAAGGCGCTCGAAGGCAAGGCGGGTCGACACGAACTCGGTTTCGCCACCGCGCCCCGGGATTATACGCGCCGAAAGTACCGACGTCAGTGCGGGGACTTTCTTAAACGAGCTGTCGGTGTGCCAAAGTTGGTTTGCCCTGTTGCGTAGCGCAAGCCGATGATCAGGTGGAACGACCTTTCCGTCTTCACCGATCGTGCTGAGGATCACGAAATGAGTACCGGTCCCCTGGGAGCCGACTTTTGTGACTTCAGGCGGACCGAAGCAGCGCGAGAAAGCGAGCTGGGACTCATCGTCCACCACCTGGTCGCGAAAGATGAGAAGCGAGTGCTCCTCAAAAGCGGCACGCACGGCGGAATAGGTGGCCGGATCGGATGCGACCTCGGCAAGAGTCACTCCGCGTACCTGCACGGCGAACCCTGGACCGACCGGTATGGTGTCCATCGACCACGTTCCCTCCCTCAACCTTCCTCCAAATAATACACGCTGGCAAGAAAGCCTTAGACGAAGACAGGATCAGAAATCCGCTGCTCACATCGCCACCTGCGGATCACTGCCGAAATTGCACAGGTGTTTAGGGGCGTCGCGCGGTATCGTGCCGCTTACCAAATAGCTCTGTGGCTGCAATTAGGAGGGCTGGCGCATGGCCGAAAAAATGGTTGTTTGTGAGGTTTCAACCGGTGTCGCACGCATCATTCTAAACAGACCACCGGTAAACGCGCTCAATCTCGAGATGATAAAGGACGTTGTCACTGCATTCGAAATTGCTGGGAACGATGAAGGTATCCGTGCAGTCGTCTTAACGAGCGCAGTTTCTAAAGCGTTTTCGGCCGGACTCGACCTCAACATCCTGCTTGGCAAATCAGAGGCAAAAATTCGCGGACTGCTTCAGGAACTTTACGTCCGGCTTTACGACACCCAGTACAATCTGGGCAAACCTTCCATCGCAGCAGTCGGAGGCGCAGCGCGTGGTGGTGGAATGACGATGGCCATCTCATGCGATGTCATACTGGCGGGACAAAGCGCGACGTTTGGGTACCCGGAGATAGACGCCGGCGTTATTCCCGCGATACATTTCACGCACCTCCCTCGCATTGTCGGTCGCCACCGTGCCTTCGAACTGTTGTTTTCCGGACGCAGCTTCGGCGCCGAAGAAGGGTATCGTCTCGGCCTTGTCAGCAGGGTGGTGCCCGACGAAGAACTTGTTTCCCAGGCGCACTCGTTGGCCGAAACATTTGCTGGAAAATCAGCTGTTGTGATGCGCCTCGGCCGCGCTGCATTTATGCGCCAGAACGAGCTTGGTTACCGCCGAAGCATCGCTAATGCAGTTGAGGACTTTTGCAACGTCGCTATGACCGATGCCGCTCAAAATAAGCTTAAGGCGTTCGTGGAAAGACGCCACCAATAGCGGACAAACGCCGCTGACGATAAGCGTTGCTCATTCAGCCCGGCCGTGCCGCCGGACTGGACCGTTGGGGCATTAACTTTATTTGTTTTAATTTCGTAAGTTCGCTGAGGCTTCCCGTATAAGGATTGCGTTAACAATATAGGATCGACGCGTGCTGCGCTTCACCATTGCATTGTTTGTTTGCACTCTGGCCGGTGCGTCCATCTCGGCCGCCGCGGAGACGTGCTCGACCAATCCAGACGCCCTCGGCACTAGCCGCGTGTTGACCATCAATCCCGGCGAATTCAGCCTGCTTGGCACCATGCAGTACAAGCAGACGCTGCCGCTGAAGGACCACGAGGTGGTGCTCACCTTCGACGACGGCCCGCTGCCGCCCTTTACCGACATCATTCTCGACACGTTGGCGTCGCAATGCGTGAAGGCCACCTATTTCCTGGTCGGCGAGATGGCGCGCGCCTATCCGTCTGTCGTCCGCCGCATCTACAACGAAGGCCATACCATCGGCACTCACAGCGAGCACCACCCAAACTTCCAGCGCCTGTCGATGCAGCGGGTTGAGCGCGAGGTCGACGGCGGCATCAATTCTGTCACGGCCGCGTTGGACGATGCTAAGGCGCTCTCGCCCTTCTTCCGCATTCCTTACCTCGGCCGCACCAATGCGATTGAACGGTTCCTGGAGGGCAAAGAGCTTGTCACCTGGAGCGCCGATGTCGACACGGATGATTGGTGGCGCGGCAGCAGCCCGGGAGCGATCGTGAATCGCACCATGCGGCGGCTGAACGCGAAAGGCCGCGGCATCATTTTGATGCACGACATCCATCGCAGGACCGCGATGGCGCTGCCAATCCTTCTTAAGGAGCTCAAGGCAAACGGCTATAATGTCGTCCACGTCGTGGCCGCTGGCGGGCGGCCGAAATCGATTCCTGAACTAATGGCCTCGCCCGCCCCTGACGGGAAAGGCTCGCCTACCGAGCTGACCAAAGCCCCCAACGGCAATGATTTGACCACTCGACAAAACCAACGCATCAAGAAGCGGAGGGTAAGCAGGCATCATCCGCCGCATTGGCGGTTCCAAGCCGACCAAGTGACGACGACAAAACGTCCGTTTTGGGTCTTTAGCGGATATTGAGATACCTCGCGCCATGTCTGCTTTACCCTCCAAAGCGGACTCTTGCAGTGTACAACCGCATGTCCGCTTTGTCCGTTCATTCGATCACGCCTTCACGGTCTTGAGGTTGATCACCAGTTCATACCTGGTCGGTGCCTGCCAGGGAGATCGGGGGAAATCTCGCGAAGAAAAGTGCTCTTTCAAAGAACGCTTGCAAGAGCAAGCCGGGAGCATCGCGCGCGCACTGGAGTCTGACTTGGTCGGTAGTGAGCACCAATTGATCAAACGATTGAATATCTCAAATCAATCAAATTTGCCGGTCGCCGAAAAACTGCGGACCCATAAGCCACGAACAACAGTCACCTGATGCATAGCTGACCCGCAGTCCGTGGTCTGAATTTGTGGGGAACGGGGCTATACATCGCTCAAGGCGACTTTTTTCACCTGTGCGAAGGGCGCGGCCGCGCTAGCAAAGGTAGGCTGTCGCCACAGTCCCCGGAAAATTTAATGGGCAAACCGATGACCTACACAGCAAATCACAAAAATCTAGCCTCTTACGTTGGTTACGACCGTCCGAGGCGCAAAGCGGTGGTAACCGGGGTCGACATCCTGGGGCGCGTCTTTGGCGCCCTTCTTGAAGCCATGCGTGAGTCGCGTCGAAGGCAGACTGAACGCGACATTGCAAACTACGTCGCCTCGCGGGGCGGCCGGATGACTGATGATCTTGAGCGTGAGATCACGCGTCGCCTGCTTACGTCGGACTGGAGCCCTCACGAAAGATAGCAGGTCTCGCCCCTGCCCCCGCGGGGCTTCAACGTCACTTGACGCATGGCTGCCGCGAAGGTCGTAAGGACCATTGATTGTAAGTTGAGTAAGAGTCTGTAGCTGACATTTCGCATTGCACTCGCGATGTCCGCTTTGAAAGCAGACATGTGCAGCGCAAAAGCTCATGTCCGCTAACGGCCAGAAGCGGACATGTCGGCGCCGACACAAACCACCAAAGTCCTGGTCAGAAAAATCAAGACCAGGTCAATTTGTATGGTATAGCCGGACGGCCCGGCGTGGCAGCACAAGGTGCCAAGGGATCGTCAACAACAAACAAACTCAAGAGCCAAATGACCAAACTCCTCATCCCCATCCTCATCCTCAAAATCGTCGTGCTACTCGTTGTTGGTATCGTCTGCGGTGCCCTAATCTTAAGGTTTATATTTGAGGTGGGTGCGACACAAACATTTACGAATTCAAGAAACCAGCAATGGGGCTAGCTGTAACGCTAAGCGCCAGCCGATCCCATTCGTTTACATATCTCCGCTCAACGCCTCCGCCGTATCCTTGCCTGGCACCACTGGCACAATCTCGAACGCCATAAGATCGGACCAGCCAATTATCCACCGTTGCAGCAACGTGATGTCGTCCGCCTCCATCAGCTGGAAACAACGGCCGAGGTCGGCTGTCACCCAGCTGCTCACGAACTTCAATCCATCCGGCATCATGCGTCCCTTTTCGTGCAAACGGCGGTAGATCGACTTGGCGTCCTGATTGCGAAAAGTTTCGACGACCATGAACATCATAGTTGGCTTTCCTCAAACCCCGAGAACGACACACTATCACACCGAACGGAGTCGTTTCGCATCACAGTAAAATCGATCGGCCTCCGCTTTGGGTCAGAAGCGGACATATGCAGCGCAAAGGCCAATGTCCGCTTTAGGCCATTAGTGGACATTCAACAGGGAATCTAAATATGCAGTTGCTGGCGCCGTAGCACGTACAACATGACGTTCCATGCGACCGACACACAGAGAGCGATAAGGAGGGCCCCGGCCGAACCAAGCGGCACTGCTGTCAGATGCAACGTCAGCAATGCCATGCCGAAGCCTGCCAGGCCGGGAATTGCGTTCGCCAATACTGCCGCGGTAGCGAGACCGCCGACCCGGCAATGCAGGATCACCATAATACTCGTGTAAATGACGGGAAACACCGCGAGTATGCCGCTGCCTGCAGGACCGATACGGAAACTCAATGTCAGCACCGCGCCGACCAGCAAAGCCACCATGCCGGCCCGGACCACGAAATCGTACCAGCTCCGTTTCGTCGGTGGCATGCGAACATGGCCGTAACGCTCGACGATGAAGAAGCAAAGTACGAATATAACGAGATTGAGAACGAGTGCGGCCCATGCCGTCCAGTGGACAGGTCCGAATACGAAAGCAGCCGCGAACCACACCGCCAAAGCGAGCGGTACGCTGAGCCATATTCCATGCCGCTGCGCGAGTAGGACATAGACCGTTACATAGATCGCGGTGGCTGCGTTTAGCGCCAAGCTCGCGAGCGCACTTGCGGAAATGAAAGCTGCGTCATGATCGAGCGCCAGAAACACATAAACGGGCCCGGCTGAGACTGGCAGCGTCGCGACAAGAGCCCCAACTGCGGCGCCTAACTTTTCAGCGACGATGGTCGCTACCGATACGAACAAAGCGGTAATCCCCATCTTGATGGCGATCCCGATCCAAAACATAAGATCGGGCGGCATTACTCGTCGCCACCTGCCGGCGAGGCCGCAAGCTCACCAATAGTAGTCAACGCGCCACCATCGAAAAGATGATTTGCCCTCGTTGCGTGGTGATTGCCATGAGACGCTCTGGCGAGGCGCGTGCCTCATTAACACGTCTTGAAGATAGTTGGAATTTAGCGCAACACACCAGTTTCAGCGAGCATCTTGGTATGTCTGCTTTGGGCCAATGACGACGTATGAATGTCCGACGCGATGGGTTGCCACTCCAGCAAGTTTGGGCCACCTGATGTCCACTTTGGGTCAAAAGCAGAACTGTCGGCGCGTGTCGAGCGTTGTCCCGACTATTTTCGTAACCAGGCGTTAATAGCGTTCTTGTAGAATCGCGTATCCGGCAAACTGCGCGCGCTTACCAATGTCGCTTCAAGGCCCGCTGATCGTGGTCGCCGAGCATTCGGCCGCGACCCTCGTTGAAGCCTTGGGAACAGCTGGAGCCTTTCCCATCGTCGAGACCAAATGGGCCGATGCGCCGGCAGCCTTCCTGACCGTCAAGCCATCGGCCGTTGTCGTGGCCGAACCCGGCCCGCCTGCGAATGACGAGGCGGCACGCATGCTGTGTCTCCAGGTCGCCACTTTTAACGGCCCAGTCGTGCCAGTGATCGCGTGCGTACGGGGCGATGAGGACGCGGCTGTTCCGATTGCGCTGCCCGCGGATGCGGCACTTCCCGTCCAGCGGTTGCTTGTACGCCTGCAATCAGCCATGCGCGTCCGTGCGCTGCATGACACCGTCCTGCGCCGGATCGAATTGTTCGCATCTCACGACGGCAAATTGCCAATGTTGCCGGTCGGCGATGCGCTCGACAACGCAACTGTCCTGATCGCCGGACGTGGTCGGTTTTACCCGACGCTCAGCGTCGCAATGGGCGAACGCGTCAGGATCGCCGGCGCCCTGAGCGTTGAGTCCGCGGTCAGACATCTCAATGCCCGGGATATCGATGGCATTGTGGTCGGCGATGGGTTCTCCCCCCGCATGGTCGAAGCCTTTCTCACCGTGCTCGCGCAGGATCCAAGATTTCGTGACATCCCCGTCGCGGTGATTGGCGAGGCGCCACCGGATTTCGCGGATGCGCTCCCCAACATCGATCAGGTGGCCGCAGATCCGCGGCGGCTCGTCGCGCGGATGATTCCTTTGGTGCGCATGCGTGCCTTCGAGGGGCGCCTCAAACGCATGCTCAAGTCGCTCGATACCGACGGCATTTTCGATCCGCAAACCGGCCTGCTCACGCGCGCTTCGTTCTGGCGTGACTTGAAAAAAGTCGTCGCTGAATCCACTGACCGCAGCCTGCCGCTGTCGGTTGCTCGCTTTTCGTTTGCCAAAAGCGACGCATGGACCAGTATTGATGCTGCGAGATTGATGGGGCGCCTGATCCGCAATATCGATTTCGCGAGCCGCGAAGAGGATGGCGACATCCTGGCCGTATTCACGCAGACCGATTTACGCGACACTCATGTCATTGTTCGACGCATTGCCGGGGTACTGAAGAGCAACATGTTGCCCCCGCGCAGGGCCGGTGAGACCCCGAACGCCCACGTCACGCTGGCAACGTTAAAGGCCGCCGACACGCTCGACACGCTGATGCTGCGCGTGACCGGCGGCCGAATGGTTGCGGCGGAGTAACCCCCGGCCTAGGCTGCCTGCCGAAGGGAACCAGCCATGCCCAATCGACGGCCTGTTCATATCGACGTCGTCTCCGATGTGGTTTGTCCGTGGTGCTTTATCGGCAAGCATCGACTGGAAAAGGCGATCGAACTGACCCCGGACATTCCCGTCGAGGTGCGTTGGCGTCCCTATTTTCTCAACGATTGGATTCCGCGCGAAGGCATCTCGCGCGAGCAGTATCTAACGACGAAATTCGGCTCCTCCGAACGTTATAAACGCATCGCCCAACGCGTTGCCGCGGCTGCATCGGCCGAGGGCCTCATCTACGCTATCGACAAAATCAGCCGACAGCCCAACACGCTCGATGCGCATCGGTTGATCCGCTGGGCCGGGGGCGTCGGCAAGGCAGCGGAGATGAAGCAGAAGCTGATGGATCTTTACTTCACCGAAGGCGCCGACCTGACAGACCGCAAGGTCCTGGTGCAGGCCGCTGCCGATATCGGCCTGAATGCCGAGGAGATTGAAAAGGCCTTGGCCGGAGAGAAGGACGTTGCCGAAGTCGAACGTGAAGCACTTTCCGCCAAGGAAGCCGGCATTGAAGGCGTACCCTGCTTCATTTTCGACGGTAAATTCGCCGTGTCGGGCGCGCAGGCCCCGGAATATCTCGCTGAAGCGATCGCGCGTGTCGCGCAGGGAATGGACGCAGCCGAATAAGTCCGGGCGCATCGTCATGAAAATCACCGCTGCCGTGGTGCACGAGTGCTCGGGCCCGTTCACTATCGAGCAACTCGACCTGTGCGATCCGCGCGACGATGAGTTGCTCGTCGAAGTCGCCGCCAGCGGCATGTGTGCGACCGATCTGCATGGGCGAGATGCCTATTACCCGACAAAGTTCCCGAAGGTGTTCGGCCACGAAGGCGCCGGTATCGTACGTGTCGTCGGCAACAAGGTCACGACCTTCAAGCCGGGCGACCACGTGGTGATGGCCTATCCGTGGTGCGGCGAATGCCCGAATTGCCGGACGCAACGACAAAGCTATTGCGTGCATGCATTCGATCTTAAGATGAACGGCACGCGCGCTGACGGCTCCACACTTCATTCGAAAGACGGAAAACCGGTCTACAGCGCTTTTTTCCAACAATCCTCCTTTGGCAATTTCACCATCGCCAACGAACGCTTTGCAGTGAAGGTTCGCAAGGAGGCGCCGATCGAGAGCGTCGCCGCACTTGCCTGCGGAGGCCAGACGGGCGCGGGCGCCGTGCTCAATGTTATGAAGCCGTGCGCCGGCGACAGCTTCGTTGTGTTTGGCGTCGGCGCAGTTGGCCTCTCGGGCCTGATGGCCGCGAAGATTGTTCGGTGTGATCCAATCATCGCCGTCGACGTCCATCCGCACCGATTGGCCCTGGCGCGGAATCTCGGCGCGACACACACAATCGATCACAACGAATGCAAAGATGTTGTTGCGGAAATCAGGAAGATAACTGGGCTCGGGGCGCGCTTTACGCTTGAGACATCGGCGCTTCCCTCGGTATTCCGTGAAGCGGTCGATTGCCTGATGCCCGCCGGCACCTGCGTGCTTCTCGGCAGCGCGCGCAAAGGCACCGAGGTTTCGTTCGAGACACCGTTTTTGCAAAACGGCCGGACCGTCCGCGGCGTGATCCAGGGCGACAGCGTGCCGAAGGAGTTTATACCCTTGCTGGTGGACCACATCGTCGCCGGGCGTTTCCCGGTCGAGCGCATGATCACTTTCTATCCCTTGGCCGACATCAATCGGGCTGCAACGGAATCGAGCGAGGGCAAAACCATAAAGCCCGTACTACGGATGCCTCACTAGGCGACCGTCAGGCGGCCTTCGCCTGCTCGGCGATCGACACAAGTTTGCGCAATACAGCGGCGGTACCTTTCAGGCGATCCTGTGGGCGCGGCCAATCCTCGAAGAACACCAATTGTTGGCCCTTGGCCGTCTTCGGATCGTTTCGCATTCGCACCGCGGATCCCTGCTCGCGGATGAAAGCGATCAGCCCCTCCGGATTGGCAAAGACGTTGTCGCGGAATGACAGCACGATTCCTTTGGGTCCCGCTTCGACCTTCTCGACATTGGCCCGTCGGCTGAGCGTCTTGATCGCAACCACCTGCAACAGGTGTTCGACCTCCTGCGGCAGTTTCCCGAAACGGTCGACCAGCTCGGCGGCAAACGCGTCGATGGCATGTTCGTCCTCGATCTCGGCCAGCCGCCGATAGAGGGCGAGGCGGACTGACAGGTCAGCGACATACTCCTCGGGAATAAGCAAAGCGGTGCCAATGGTGATCTGCGGTGACCAGCGGTCGGCGACCGGCGCCGTAATCCCAGCTTTCAGGCTCAATACCGCCTCCTCCAGCATCTGCTGGTAGAGCTCGAAGCCGACTTCCTTGATGTGACCTGACTGCTCCTCGCCAAGCAGATTGCCCGCCCCGCGAATGTCGAGATCATGCGACGCCAACTGGAATCCCGCGCCCAGCGTGTCGAGCGACTGCAGGACCTTGAGACGCCGTTCGGCCTGGACCGTAATCGGCTTCTGTGCCGGCAACGTGAACAGTGCATAGGCGCGTAACTTGGCGCGGCCCACGCGGCCACGGAGTTGGTAGAGCTGGGCAAGACCGAAACGGTCGGCCCGATGAACAATGAGCGTATTGGCAGTCGGAATATCGAGACCAGACTCGATGATCGTTGTCGACAGCAGCACGTCGTATTTGCCGTCGTAGAATGCCGACATGATGTCGTCGAGCACGGTGGCTGGCATCTGTCCGTGGGCAACCGCGGTGCGCACCTCGGCAACGTTCTTGTCGAGGAAATCGTTGGCGCCGGCGAGATCCTCAATGCGCGGACAGACATAGAACGCCTGTCCGCCGCGATATTTCTCGCGCAGCAGCGCTTCACGCACCGTGATTGGATCAAACGGCGATACGAAGGTCCGCACGGCCAAGCGATCGACCGGCGGCGACGCTATGATTGAAAGGTCCCGCACTCCGGTGAGCGCGAGTTGCAAGGTGCGAGGGATCGGCGTTGCGGTCAGCGTGAGGACGTGCACTTCCGACCGCAATGTTTTGAGCTTTTCCTTGTGCGCGACACCGAAATGCTGTTCCTCATCAACGATCAGTAGCGCGAGATCCTTGAACTTGATGTTCTTGCCGAGCAGCGCATGGGTGCCGATCACGATATCCACGCTGCCGTCCGTCAGGCCCGCCCTGACCTTGCTCAACTCCGCAGCTGGCACCAGACGGGACGCCTGCGCCACATTTACAGGGAACCCACGAAAGCGCTCTGAAAACGTTTTGAAATGCTGACGAGCGAGCAAGGTTGTTGGCACGACGACGGCAGCCTGCTTGCCGCTGATGGCCGCAATGAAGGCGGCCCGCAGCGCGACTTCAGTCTTGCCGAAGCCGACGTCACCACAGACGAGCCGGTCCATTGGACGTCCCGAGCCGAGATCCTTGAGCGCCGCATCGATGGCTGCCAGTTGGTCGTCGGTTTCCTCGTACGGGAAGCCGGCGCAGAACTCGTCATATGCGCCCGGGCCAACCGTCAAGCGGGGGGCTTCGCGCAATTGCCGTTCGGCGGCGATTTTGATCAGTTCACCCGCAATCTCGCGGATGCGGCTTTTCATCCGCGCCTTGCGCGCCTGCCAGTTGCCGCCACCGAGGCGATCAAGATCGACCGCGGTTTCCTCCGATCCATAGCGCGACAGCAGATCCACGTTCTCGACGGGCAAGAACAGCTTGTCGCCGCCGGCGTAATGGATTTCGAGGCAGTCGTGCGGCGCGCCAGCAGCCTCGATGGCCTGCAGCCCCGCGAAGCGACCGATGCCGTGATCGACATGCACGACCAGGTCGCCCGGTGCGAGGCTGGTGGCTTCGGCGATGAAATTCTCCGCCCTGCGCGTCGCGCGGCGTGGGCGCACGAGCCGATCGCCAAGGATATCCTGCTCGCTGATGATCGCGGCGTCTTCGGTCTCGAAGCCGGATTCGATCCCCAGGACGGCGAGCGCCACCGTGGGTTTCGGAAGAGCTAGCGCCTGTGGCCAGTTGTCGATGGAACGAAGATTGTGGAGCTTGTGATCGGCCAGAACGTGGCTCATGCGGTCGCGTGCGCCCTCGCTCCATAGCGCTATCGCGACGCGTTTGCCGCCTGCCTGCAGTGCGAGCACATGTGCACCCAGTGCTTCGAAAACGTTGGCCCCAGGCTCGGCTCGTTCAGCAGCAAAATTCCGGCCACTGCGTGCGCCGACATCGAGGGCGTCCGTCTCAGGAATGGCGAACGGCGTTAGCCGGGCGAGTGACGAAGTTTGCAGTCGCTCGTTCCATTCCGCTTCGCCGAGATAGAGCCGCTCAGTATGCAGTGGCTTGTACGGCGGCGTCGCTCCCTGCTTCAGCGCGTCGCGGCGGGCGTCATAATAGTCGGTGATCTGCGCAAACCGCTCGTGCGCTGCGTCTTCGGCGAGATGCTCGAGCGCAATTGGCGTATCCGGCAGATAGTCGAAAATCGTTTCAAGCTTGTCGTGGAAAAGCGGCAGCCAATGCTCCATCCCTGGATAGCGGCGCCCCTCGCTTACTGCTTCGTACAGGAGGTCGTCGGGGGTGGTCGCCCCGAACTGCGCGATATAGCCGGTCCGAAACCGGCGAATGGTTTCGGTCACGAGCTGGAATTCCGCGACCGGCACCAGATCAAGCCCGCGCAATTGATCATCGCTGATTTGCGTTTGGGCATCGAAAGCGCGGATCGTTTCCAGTGCATCTCCAAAGAAGTCGAGGCGCACCGGCATATCAATGCCAGGTGGATAAAGATCAAGAATGCCGCCGCGCACCGCGTATTCACCGGGCTCGCGCACGGTGGATGCGCGGACAAAGCCATTGAGCTCCAGCCAATCGACAATTCCCTGCATGCCGATGACATTGCCGGGCGCGACTGACAGCGCGTGAGATGTCAAAAAATCCCGAGCCGGCACGCGCTGTAGCGCGGCATTCACCGTCGTTATCAGTACGGAGGGTTTGTCGCGGCCGCGTACGCGCGCAAGTCGCGACAGCGCCGTCATTCGTTGCGCCACCACCGCCGCGTTCGGGGACACTCGATCGAACGGCAGGCAGTCCCAGGCCGGAAACTCCAGCACTTGGACCTCCGGAGCAAAAAATGACAGCGCCCGCGATAGCGTCGCCATTCTCTGGCCATCGCGGCAAATGACGGCCAAAGAAACGGCCGGCGCGTCCTTTTTTGCGGCTATCGCGCGCGCGAGATCGGCGAGCACCAGCCCTTCAGCGCCATCGGCGACCCGCGACACGGTCAGCGGTTTGCCGAGCTTCAATAGGCCGGCTGGTGATTTTCCGGCTGCGCTCACACAGCACCCTTGGCGTTGGAGTTGCGCAACCGAAGGAACAAGGGCGTGTCGTACTCCGAGGGGACAGGCTCCATCCCGTTCACCCAGGCGAAGATTTGCTGATCCGGCACCTCAAGCAAGCGCTCGATTTCATCGAGCTCAATCTTGCTCAATGAGGCTATGTGCGCGTCGGCAAAGCTGCCGAGCACTAGATCCATTTCCCGAATGCCGCGATGCCAGCAGCGGAACAGCAACCGCCGCCGCCGTGCATCCAGTCCTTCGCTCGAAAGGTTCGTTCCGGTACTCACCGAGGTCTCCAACGCCAAAAACCCGGACGGGGCCGGGGCGGCTTATATAGAGGCTTGACCGAGCCATGTCAGCCGCCGGTTTGCACAGGCCTGCATTGCGTCGGAATTGCGCGCACGCCAGCATGCCCTAATGCGGCCGCTAATCCTCAATCCGCTGTTTGCTTCGCTTACCAGCCTGCCTGGCGTGGGGCCGAAGCTTGAGAAGCTTTACGCCTACCTGCTCGATCGTGAGGCGCCACACGTCGTTGATCTGCTGTTCCACCTGCCGTCGGGGGTCATCGACCGGCGGGCACGGCCAAAATTGCGCGACGCACTGCCGGACCAGATCGTGACGGTCGTTGTAACGGTCGATAAGCACAGGCCATCACCGCCGCACCGCTCGCGCGCGCCCTATCGAATTTATACGCACGACGACACCGGCGATCTCACCCTCACCTATTTCAACGCGCGCCGGGACTATCTGGAGAAGCTCCTGCCGATCGGAGAAACACGCTACGTCTCCGGCAAAGTCGAATTCTATGACGGGACGTTACAGATGGTGCATCCCGACCGCGTCGTAGACGAGGCCGGCTTCGCCACGTTGCCGCTTGTCGAACCGACCTATCCGCTGACTGAGGGTCTCGCGCTGGGCAATGTGCGTCGCGCGATGGACGGTGCACTGGCACGCCTTCCGGACTTGCCGGAATGGCAGGACGAGACCTGGGTCGCGCGCGAGCAGTTTCCTGCCTTCGCCCAGGCATTGCGCAGTCTGCACCGCCCGACCGCGCCAACGGACATCGCGCCGGAGAACCTGGCCTGGACCAGACTTGCCTACGACGAACTGTTTGCCGGCCAGCTGGCGCTTGCGCTTGTGCGCGCGCACATGCGGCGCCAGGCGGGCCGCGGTTCCTCGAGCGAAGGGCGCCTGCGTGCGCGCATCATGAAGGCGCTGCCTTATGCCCTCACCCATGCGCAGCAAAAGGCCGTGGACGACATCATTACAGACCTGGCCCGCCCGCAACGCATGCTGCGCCTTTTGCAGGGCGACGTCGGATCGGGAAAGACGGTCGTGGCGCTTACGGCCGCGGCCGCCGTCATCGAGGCCGGTCGGCAGGCGGCCATTATGGCGCCAACCGAGATCCTCGCGCGGCAGCATCTCGCAACGATCGCTCCCCTGGCCGATGCTGCAGGCCTTCGCGTGGCCATTTTGACTGGGCGCGAACGCGGAACTGCCCGCAAGGAGATCCTGGACCGTCTTGTGCTTGGCGATATCGACCTCCTGATAGGCACTCACGCCCTTTTTCAGGAAGACGTTGCCTTCCATGACCTCGCGCTCGCCGTGGTCGATGAACAGCATCGTTTTGGCGTGCACCAGCGGCTGGCGCTGACCCAGAAGGGCGAAGCAGTGGACGTGCTCGTTCTGACTGCAACGCCGATTCCGCGCACACTCGTCCTGACCTTTTTCGGTGACATGGACATTTCCGAACTGCATGAAAAACCCCCGGGCCGACAGCCGATCGATACGCGGACGATCCCCCTGTCGCGCCTTGGCGAGGTTGAGGACGCTGTCGGGCGCGTGATTGCGGAGGACAAACGCGCCTATTGGGTCTGCCCTTTGATTGAAGACTCGGAAAAGACCGACCTAGCCGCGGTCCAGGCGCGCTTTGAGGCCTTACGCAAGAAATTCGGCCGCGAGGTCGATCTTGTTCATGGGCGCATGAAAGGCGCGGACAAGGATGTCGCGATGGCCCGCTTTGCCGCGGGCGAGACCAGATTGCTTGTTGCAACGACGGTCATCGAGGTCGGTGTTGACGTGCCGGAAGCCACCATCATGGTCATCGAGCACGCCGAACGCTTTGGGCTTGCCCAGCTTCACCAACTGCGCGGGCGCATCGGCCGCGGACCCGGCGCGTCGACCTGCCTGCTCCTTTACAAGACGCCGCTCGGAGAAATAGCGAAGGCGCGTCTCGCCATTCTGCGCGAAACGGAAGATGGCTTTCGAATCGCGGAAGAGGATCTGCGATTGCGCGGCGAAGGCGACGTACTGGGAACGCGACAAAGCGGGCTGCCCGGCTTCCGGGTTGCGCGACCTGAGCTGCATGGAAAATATCTGGGGGCGGCGCGCGACGATGCGGCGCTCGTTCTGCGGCGCGATCCGACCCTCTCAACTCCGCGCGGCGAAGCCTTGCGACACCTGCTTTATCTTTTCGGGAAAGACGAGGCGATCAAGTTGATCCGCGCCGGCTAGTCATTGGACCGTCTCAGTCTTGCGAGTCGCCTGGGCCGCCCTTGCAGTCGAAGCCAGCGAAGCGAGCTTTTTTTGCGCCTCACTGTCCGGCTGAACCATGCCGGCCGAAATCAGCAACGTCATCGCATTTTCGACAGTAATATCGAGTTCGATAAGGTCACTTCGCTTTACGTAGAAGAAGAATCCGGTGGTCGGGTTGGGCGTGCAAGGCATGAACGCCGACACGTGCTCGCCTTGCGGCAATTTCTTCACCACATCCCCGCCGGGTGGCTGGGAGAGAAACACCAGCGACCACATTCCCGGTGCCGGGAATTCGACGAGCGCCACCTTGCGAAAGCTCGAACCAGTCTTTGAGAAAAGCGACTCGAAGATCTGCTTCATCGTCTTGTAGATCGGTCGCACTATCGGCATGCGACTGAGCAGGCTTTCGCCCAACTCGACCAGCGTACGCCCGACCAGGTTGGCGGTCAGGAATCCAAGAAGCGTGAGGACGACAAACGCAATGATCAGTCCCGTTCCTGGAATTGGCCACGGCGTATAGCTTTCCGGGCGATAGGCGGGCGGGATCATTGGCCGAACGAAATCGTCGACCCAGGTGATGATCGACCAGACCAGCCAGACGGTGATTGCCAAAGGCCCGGCAACCACAAGACCCGTGAGGAAGTAATTGCGAATGCGAGCGGCAAAGCTTGTTTGCGAGGCGGCCACTCTCGCCACATCGGCAGCCATTGCATCGCCCGGCTTTTCGATCTCACTCATAGGCCGAGTTTATTCCACCGTGACCGATTTCGCGAGATTGCGGGGCTGGTCGACGTCCGTGCCGATAGCGGTTGCGGTATGATAGGCAATCAACTGCACGGGAATGGCGTAAACCAGCGGCGTTACCGTCGACGCCATGTCTGGCAGCGACAATGTCTCGAGCGAATCAACCGTTGCCTCCCTCGCCCCTTGCGGATCGGTGACCAGAATAATCTTTCCGCCCCGAGCGGCAACCTCCTGCATGTTCGAGACGGTCTTCTCGAAAACGCGGTCGTGTGGCGCGATCACGATCACCGGCATAGTTTCGTCAATCAGCGCGATCGGTCCATGCTTGAGTTCGCCGGCAGCGTAGCCTTCGGCGTGAATGTAGGAAATTTCCTTGAGCTTGAGTGCGCCCTCAAGCGCGATCGGAAAGCTCGTGCCGCGACCAAGGTAAAGAACGTCGCGTGCTTTGGCCAAATTCTGTGCAAGCTTTTCGATTTGTGGTTCGAGAGTGAGCGCAGCGGCCATCAAGCGCGGCACCTCGATCAGCGCGCGCACAAGATTCTGCTCATCGGCCTCTGACATGTGTCCGCGCGCGCGTCCCGCGGCAATGGCAAGACAGGCTAGCGCGCTCAATTGGCACGTGAAAGCTTTCGTCGATGCGACACCGATCTCGGGACCGGCGAGCGTCGGCATCACCACGTCGCTTTCTCTCGCAATTGTCGAGGTCGGCACGTTGACCACGGACAGAATGTGCTGCTTGTTTTCCCGCGCATAACGCAATGTCGCCAGCGTGTCCGCGGTCTCGCCCGACTGTGAGATGAAAAGCGCGAGATCACCCGCCTCGAGCGGCGCGCCGCGATAGCGGAATTCCGAGGCGATATCTATCTCCACCGGCAGTTTTGCAAAGCGTTCGAACCAATATTTCGCGACGAGACCGGCGTAGAACGCCGTGCCGCACGCAGAAATCGACAGTCGCTTAAGCTTTGCCCAGTCGAATGGAAGCTTGCGGGGCAGCACGACACGCTCGTTCACCATGTCGATGTAGTGGGCAAGCGTATGGCCAACGACCTCAGGCTGTTCATGGATCTCCTTGGCCATAAAGTGCTTGTGGTTGCCCTTATCGACGAGTTGCGCTGAGGCTGTCGATTTGACGATCGTCCGTTCGACTTTGGCTCCGCTCTCGTCGTGGATCTCCGCGCCCTTGCGGGTAAGCACCGCCCAATCGCCGTCGTCGAGATAGGCGATTGTGTCCGTAAACGGAGCGAGCGCAATGGCATCCGACCCAAGATACATCTCGCCCTTTCCATAACCGACGGCAAGAGGCGACCCTTTGCGCGCCCCGATCAGCAGATCGTCCTTGCCGGTGAACAGGAAAGCCAATGCGAAAGCGCCGCGTAACTGTTTGAGCGCGGAGGCAACCGCGTCAGCAGGCGATTTGCCGTCCTTCATTTCTTGCGAGACCAGATGCGCGACGGCCTCCGTGTCGGTTTCGCTGACGAATTTGCATCCCTTTTTTGTCAGCCACTCACGCAGTTCGCGAAAATTCTCGATGATGCCATTATGAACGACCGCAACGACATCGGTGGCGTGCGGATGGGCATTGTCTTCGGTCGGCCGGCCATGCGTTGCCCAACGGGTATGACCGATACCGATATTTCCTCCAAGCGGCTCGCGATTGAGCCGCATTTCGAGCGCGCGCAACTTGCCTTCTGCGCGACGCCGGCCGAGCACGCCGTGGTCGAGCGTGGCTACGCCGGCCGAGTCATAGCCTCGGTACTCAAGGCGCTTGAGGGCGTCGACCAGTTGCTCTGCAACCGGTTTCGTTCCCAGGATTCCGACTATTCCGCACATCCGTCCGGATTGGCCCCTTTTCCCGTTACCTATCGTTTAGCGGCCCATGGCAGGTTAACGGAAATCACAACGCATTTCGGCGTGTGACGTTATCCTGCAAACTCAGGATTTTTTGCGTTTCTTTCCGGCCAGGTTCTTGCCCAAGGCTTTGACTTGCCGCAAGCGCTTTGCCCAGCCTTCCTTAACCGCCTGTTTGGCGCGGGCAATCGCCAGGGCGCCGGCGGGAACATCTCGTGTCAACACCGTCCCGGTGCCGACATAGGCGCCATCACCCACCTTGATCGGCGCAACCAGAGCGGAATTTGAACCGATGAATGCACCCTTGCCGATATCGGTTCGGTGTTTGGCGACGCCGTCATAATTGCATGTGATGGTGCCGGCGCCGATATTGGCGCCTTCGCCGATCCGTGCATCGCCGATGTAAGTGAGATGATTGGCTTTCGCGCCGGCCTCGATCGTCGCCTCTTTCACTTCGACGAAGTTACCGATGTGGACATCCTTGCCGAGGTCGGCACCGCTTCGCAGCCGAGCGAACGGACCGACACGCGCACCTTTGCCAACATGCGCGCCCTCGAGATGCGAAAACGAACGAATCGTCGCGCCATCGTCGACCGAGACGCCCGGGCCGAACACGACGTGCGGTTCAATGGTGACGTCTTTTCCGAACTTGGTGTCAGCCGACAAATACACCGTTTCCGGCGCGACCATCGTTACGCCGCCTTCAAGCGCCGCCATGCGCAGGCGGTGCTGCAGAACGGCTTCAGCTTCGGCGAGTTGTACCTTCGTGTTGATGCCGCGCACGTCATCCTCCGAGGTTTCGATCGCCACAACCGTCAGGCCCATATCGCGGGCAACGGCCACGGCATCGCTGAGATAATATTCGCTTTTGGCATTTGCATCGCCGATACGATCGAGGATGGCGAGCGCTTGCTTGCCGTCCAGCGCCATCAGGCCGCCATTGCAAAGAGCGATCTTGCGCTCTTCGGCCGTTGCGTCGCGCTCTTCACGAATGGCGAGAAGTTCTTGTCCGCGCATCAAGAGTCGCCCGTAGCCCGTTGAATCAGCGGGCCTGAAGCCGAGAACCGCCACGGCCGCACCACCGGCTAGCGCATCGCGTAACCTCGACAAGGTCTCCGCCTGCACCATGGGGGTGTCACCGAACATCACTACGACGTCGTCGACACCGCGGGCGATGGCTTCTCGCGCAGACAGGACGGCGTGACCAGTCCCGCGCCGTTCGCGCTGCTCAAAAATTTGCGCTGTTGGCGCGTACTTGTGCGCATCGGCCGTGACCACCTCATGGTCAGGCCCCACGACGATCGCCATAGCCTCGCTGCCCGCCGCGCGCGCCGCGAGGATCACATGGGCGAGCAGCGAGCGCCCGCCAAGAGCGTGCAGCACCTTCGGCATATGCGAGCGCATACGGATGCCTTCGCCGGCCGCGAGGATGATCGCAAGGCATGTTCGAGATGGCATTCGGCGGCTGCTCGATGTGCTGAGGTCCGGCGCATCCCATAGCCCAGCCGGACCATAGGCAAAAGGCCGCGGACACGCCCCTCCCAAAGCAAGGTGAAGGGCGCTGGTTGTCGGATTCTGCTAATGTTTTCAATGACTCGGTTACCGAGGGAACTATGGCGACCGAGCAGACGCCGCCGGAACTCGCTTCACGCGACGCCCGCAGGCGCAGGCGCGACCGGATATCGGCTGATCGTTGGCCCCTTGCCCAACAGCGCCGCCGCAACCGGCCTTTGCGCGCATTTTGTCGCGGCACGCGCACCCCTGTCGCGTGGTCAGATTCGAGGGCGGGCAGATTGCGCAGCAATGATTGTCGATGCGGCAGCGCGACGGCATACTGATTGGATGAAATTGTTTCTGCCAAACGCGCGCGCGACCAATTGGCTGTTGGTCATCGGCTTTTGCTCGATCGGCTATGCGCTTTACATGCGCTACCTTGCGGTTGAGCAATCGACAGTCGGTCTTGCTTGTCAGACTGGACTGAACACGTGGTTATGTTTCACACGCCAGATCACCATCGTACTGTTCACGTATTCGGTTTTCGGATGGATTGCGGTGATCGTTGCCGCGCTAAACTTGTTGCGGCCGTCGCTTGTGCTATTTGGGCTTGCTCTCGCCGCAGCAGGCTGTGGGGTCGTACTCTACAATGTAGGCCTGTCTTCACTGGCGGTTGGGCTGTTGGTCCTTAGCCTGGCACGTCGCGCACCCGAGCCAGGCTGAAGGAAAGCGCGGCCAGCGTCGCGCACACCCAAAGCGATTGCCAATTGGCGAAACCTTCGTTGAACAGGATGTAAATCACCGAAAGCGCCAGCACGCTGGCTCCGGCTGTTTCCGCTGCCGGACGCGCTCCTTTCGGCAACGCAACCGCGAGGCGATGCACAAGAAATGGCACGACCGCAGCGGTGAGCGGCGCAAACGGAAAATCTCGATAGCGCGGGTCGAATACCAAAGCGAGCGCTACCACGAAGGCGAGCAGCATGGTGACTATCAGAATGCCCCCGGCGGACATCGCAAGCTGGTTTCGCATCCGCTCTTTTTTCGGACCCAGAACTCGGAAATACGCTGGCACAGGTGTGCCACACATCGTTGCAACGCTGAGGACGATTGGCGCGGCTATCGCTACTGCGGCAAGCGCAAGCGACCGCGACCAACCCCCCACCCCGAGACTCTCGGTCGGAATGTTCTCGACTGTCCAGCCGATCAGGACGCCTCCGACAAATGCATTTGCGCTTACCGCGAGCCACAGCGACGGCGGCGTATCCTTGGTCCGAACGCTCATGGCTGCGGCGAAAACAATAACTGCAAAAATGATTCCGCCGGCGCCCTGCCAAATCCAGAACGGGTGATTGGAAACGGCCTGCGCGCCCGCGAATTTCGGCGCGCGTGTAGCGGCGGCGAAGAGTCCCCAATGTCCCCCCACCGTCCCTTCGAGTGCACGCTTCCAGGGCTGGTCGAATGCCTCGATGATATTCACGTTGAACTTCTCGCGCTTGCTCAGCGCAAGCACGTCCTGGACGACACGGGCCTGGTTAGCCGGCGACGGGAGCGCACCTTCGCGCATGCGACCTGCGCTGGGCCAGCCGACTTCGCCAATCAACACCTCTTTGCCAGGAAAGGCGGCAACGACCGAACGACGAATGGATTCGACGTGCGCCACAGATGCACTGGCGGAGATCGGGAAATCCTCCCAATAAGGGAGGATATGAATGGTGATGAAATCTACGGCGTTCGCCACGTCTCGATTGCGCAGCCAGAATTCCCAGACATCGGCATAGGTCACCGGCACCTTCACCCGGGCCTTGATCGCCCGGACGGTGTTGGTGAGGTCGGTTGCCGTCATGTCGCCGCGCAGCAGGACCTCGTTACCAACGACGAGCGACTGGATGGTGCCCGGGTATTTGTTGGCCAGCGCGACCGCCGTCTCGATCTGGTAGTGGCTCTTTTCCGGGCTGCTGGACAGCCACAATCCTTGCATGACCTTGAGACCGTGTTTGGCCGCTATCCCCGCTATCTGGTCGAGGCCGAAATCGACGGAATAGGTCCTGATGCAATCCGTGACTGCGGCCAGGCGCGTCAAATCGTCCTCGATCTGGGCCGCCGGAATCATGGTGGAAGCGTCCAAAGGCGTCTGGCTGTCGCGGAAAGGCGTATAGGACACGCAATAGAGCTTTTCGCCCCGGCCGATCTGGGACGGCATTAGCAGCGCCGGGCTACCGAGCCAAATCCAGGCGCCGGCAATGGCAGCCGCCGTTACGACCAGACAGGCTATGGCATGGCGCATGGAAACCCGGTTTGACGCGTCAATAGGCCAGCGTCCGACTTATCGTGCGCCGAGGCCCCTGCCAAGTTGCCGGCCTTAAGCAAGGATCGCGGTTAGACTGGACAAAATTCGCAGGTTGAGGCCAAGTGTTACGTTCAAGAAATACAGTTAAGCGACAGGACGGACGGGCAAGACACCGCCGTATTAGCGTCCCAATCCCGTCGCACATCTTAGGACGAGCGCACGCTCCAAGAGCAAACATCCGACGGGGACAATGCGGTTTTCTGTCAAGTTGCGTCAGTTTTCTGCCGTGCTGTGTTTTGTAGCCGGCCTAGGCCTCACCGTTCCGGCTGCCTACGCCCAGAGCGGAAACGGCAAACCGCCCGAATCGCAAAAACCGGCTGCTGACGCCGTTAAGGAAACCCAGAAAAAGATCGATGAGATCGCCGAGGCAACGCGGGTCCTGAACGGCCCGGCTGGCAATCCGGAGTGCGTCTGGCTTGGCCGCCGCGTGGTTAACCTACTGTGGCGCGACGACCTCGATACGGCCTTCCGTCACCTCGATCTGTATGACCGGTTTGGTTGCCCCAGCGCCCACATCCAGGCCACTTTCCGCTGCCTGGTTAGGCAGGGAAATATCGATCCGAAGGCCCAAGAAACGCTTAACGGACGGGTGCACGCCTGCTGGCTTAATCCGGGACTGGAGCCGGCCCCCGCGGAAGCGGCCGTTCAGCCTCCGGCTTCAACTTCGGGCGGAACAACTCAACGTTAATTTGCGTTTCCGTTAAGGAAATTCATTAGGGCGCCATGCGCGTGCCAAGGATTTGCCATGTCGCCTAGTTACTTTAATGTCTACCTTACGCCGCGCTACGCTGCATCCTCGCAGACGAAGTTTCGGCTGAACCCAGGGGACGGGTTCAAGGGTCTGCCATCCTGCCCCACTTGGTTTTGAGTACTATGCGCACCGTCGCTGCCGTGGTCGCCCTTGTGGCCTGCGTGCATGCCGGGTTCTGGGCATTGCTTCGCGATGATGCGCGCGCGCCGGACTTTGGCGGTCAGCTGGCCAGCGTTTCCTACGCACCCTTCGAAGGTTCAGCGCATCCGGACTCCGGCACTTTTGCGCGCGCCGCACAGATTCGTACCGACCTCAAGCTGCTGGCTCCGCTGACACGCGCGATCCGCACCTATTCCGCGACTGGCGGTGTGGAGCTCGTGCCCGGCATCGCAACGGAATTCGGACTGCGGGTCACCGCCGGCGCGTGGATCGACAAAAACAAGGACCGTAACGAGCGCGAAATTCGCTCGGTGATCGACCTGTCGAAGCGCCACAGCAACATCAACAGCATCATCGTCGGCAACGAGACCATCTTCCGTGACGAGCAGAAGGTGGGCGACCTCATCCAGATGATTCAGCGCGTGAAGCGCTCGACCAACGTTCCGGTGACGACAGGTGAAATCTGGCACGTATGGATCGAACATCCTGAACTCGTTTCCGCGGTCGACTACATCGCCGCGCACATACTTCCCTATTGGGAGGGCTTCCCGGACTCACAGGCTGTCGACCAGGCCATCGTGATTTACGACAAGCTCCGCAAAGCTTATCCGGGCAAACGCATTGTGATCGCCGAGTTCGGCTGGCCGAGCGCTGGCTACAACTACAAGAATGCGAATCCGGGTCGCATTGATCAGGCCGTCGTGTTGCGCGACTTCGCTTCGCGCGCCGAGGCCTACGGCATCGATTACAATATTGTCGAAGCGATCGATCAGCCGTGGAAGATATTTGAAGGTGGCGTTGGCCCATATTGGGGAATTTTTGACGCCGCGCGTCATCCAAAGTTCGAATGGACAGGACCGATCGCGGATCCTGACCATTGGCGTCTGGCCGCGATCGCAATCCTCGTCAGCGTGCTGCTGTCACTGCCGTTGCTGGCGATGAGCGCGGTAACGGTCTGGCAAGCCGTGATGCTTGCTGCATCCGCAAATTTCGTCGGCGCCTGGTTTGCCGCCGTCTTCGGTTACTGGAACGGACACTACTTTGTCCCGGGCGCAGCCTTCGCGCTCGGACTCGGAATCACACTGCTTGTGCCGTTGATCGTGATCGCGCTGGGGCGCGTGGAAGAAATCGCCGCCATTGCCTTCGGACGCAAGCCGCTCAGGCTGATCGCCGGCCCGCCACTTGTGCCTGAGGTAACAACGCCGAAAGTCTCCATCCACATTCCGGCCTATAACGAGCCGCCGGAGATGCTCAAGCAGACGCTCGATGCGATCGCGCGGCTCGACTATCAGAATTACGAATGCATCGTCGTGATCAACAACACTCCCGATCCGGCTCTCTGGCTGCCGATCGAGGAGCATTGCCGTACGCTTGGTGAACGCTTCAGGTTCGTGCGTGCCGATAACCTCGCCGGTTTCAAAGCGGGCGCGCTGCGCCTAGCGCTAGTCCACACGGCAGCCGATGCAGAGGTGATCGGGGTTCTCGATGCCGACTATGTCGTGCATGAGAACTGGCTGAAAGATCTTGTGCCGCTGTTCCGCGATCCCACGGTCGGCCTCGTGCAGGCGCCCCAGGATCATCGCGACGGCGAACGCAGCGTCATGCATCACGCTATGAACGGCGAATATGCCGGCTTCTTCGATATCGGCATGGTGCAACGGAACGAGGCCAACGCAATCATCGTCCACGGCACAATGTGTCTGATCCGGCGCACTGCAATCGAGGCCGCCGGTGGATGGTCCAGCGATACGATTTGCGAGGACACCGATCTCGGCCTGACTATGCTCGAACTCGGCTGGCAAGCGCATTACACCAATACACGCTATGGCCACGGCCTGTTGCCGGACAGTTTCGATGCTTACAAGAAGCAAAGGCATCGCTGGGCATACGGTGGCTTCCAGATCCTGAAAAAGCACTGGCGTCGCTTTCTGTCCGACGGCAGCCGACTGACGCGTGAACAGAAGCGTGAATTCGCTCTCGGCTGGCTCAATTGGCTCGGCGCTGAAAGCATTGGCGTCGCGGTGGCCATCCTGAATATCGTTTGGGTGCCTGTGGTGGCTTTCCTCGATATCGCCGTCCCTGATCGCATCCTGACCGCGCCGATCATCGTCAGCTTCATTGTATCGGTTGTCCACTTTGTGACTCTTTACCGGCTGCGCGTGCGTCCGCGCGCGGGTCAGATGCTGGGCTCGGTCCTGGCCGCGATGTCAGTTCAATGGACGGTGGCACGCGCCGTAGGCTTCGGCATCGTGAAGGATCACCTGCCCTTCGTACGGACGTCAAAAGGCGGCATGCGGCATTCGACCGATTTCCATGCCTTCTGGGAAGCGGTGCTGGCGGGACTTCTAATCCTCGGCTCATTCATTCTGGTTTCGACGAACTACAAGGAAATTCGCGAGATCAATATCTTTGCGGTCGTGCTCTTGATCCAGAGCGTCCCGTTCGTCGCCGCAGTCGGGCTGGCCGTTATCGAGCGCACGCGGCTCAACGAGTTCGAATATTGGCGCGGCCTCGAAGCGCGCATTGTCGAATTGCTGCCGATCGTGCGGCGAAATGCACCCGCCGAAGCGACGCGCACCGCGCCTGCGCAGAAACCCGGCGAGCTGGTTCAGTAAGTAAGAACCAATCAGACGGCCAAGGCCGTCTCGACTAATTTCACCCAATATGACGTCCCGAACGGGATCGTATCGTCGTTGAAGTTATATGACGGGTGGTGTAGTCCCGCGCTGTCACCATTGCCGATCCAGATGAACGCGCCCGGCCGCGCGTTCAGCATGTAGGAGAAATCTTCGGCACCCATCATTGGAGGCAATGACTTATCGACTTTGTCCTCGCCGGCAATCTGGCCTGCGACCGAGGCCGCGAATTCCGTCTGATGTTCGTGGTTCACCAGCACCGGATAGCCGCGTTTGTAAGTGAGCTTGGCCCTGGCGCCGTGCGCGGCGGCGGTGCTCTCCACAACGACATGGAGCCGTTTTTCGAGCAGGTCGCGCACGTCGGGCACAAGGCTGCGTGCCGTACCGCGCAACTGAACCGTCTGCGGGATCACATTGTCGGCGTTTCCGGCGCGGAACATGCAGATCGACACCACTGCAGACTTCAAGGGATCGACATTGCGCGCGACAACCGACTGAATGGCGTTGATGATCTGGGCGCCGACCAGGACAGTATCGATGCCGAGGTGCGGCCGCGCCGCGTGCGCCCCGACACCTTCAATATCGATGGTCAGCGCATCGGCTGCAGCCATCATAGGGCCGGGCCGGATGCCAAACGAGCCGACCGGCATGCCGGGATAATTGTGCATGCCGTAGACCTCACGGATACCAAATCGATCCATCAGTCCATCATCGACCATCTCTCTGCCGCCACCGCCGCCCTCTTCGGCCGGCTGAAAAATCACCACGGCGGTGCCGGCAAAGTTGCGCGTTTCGGTGAGGTAGCGCGCCGCACCCAACAGCATGGATGTGTGGCCGTCATGACCACAGGCGTGCATTTTTCCGGGCACCGTCGACTTGTACGGCAGGCTGTTCGCCTCCTCGATTGGCAGGGCGTCCATATCGGCCCGCAACCCGATTGTCTTGCCGGCGGAGCCCTTGCGACCGTGGATGACCCCGACAACACCAGTACGCCCAAGGCCTGTCACGACCTCGTCACATCCAAACGCCTTGAGTTTCTCGGCCACCGTGCCGGCTGTCCTCTGGACGTCAAACAGCAACTCCGGATGAGCATGCAGGTCGCGCCGCCAGGCGGTGATGTCACTGTGCAGGTCGGCGACGCGGTTGATAACAGGCATGGCATTCACTCCGGGCGGCACGGGCCGTTCCATCAGTCTAGCAAATCCCAGGTGCTCAAGAAGACCGCAGGCGCCTATTGACCAGATCGACAAGCACCCCTACACCCGCCCCCGCGCATGGTCCTTCCGCCAGTTCGATCGGAAATCGGCTATTGTTCCGACAGAAATCTTGCCGTTGCGCTGGTCCCACGCTGGTCGCAAAAAAACGATGGACGTAAGCGTGATAAAAGGATTGAAAGTGACGCTTCGTGAAGTGCATTGATCGCAACTGATCAGGAGAACTAAGGGCCGGTAGCTCAGTGGTAGAGCACTTGACTTCTAACGGAGCCATCGGAGAGGGAAACCGCCGATGGGATGGTGTCAAATTCGGGGAACTCGTCCGCGTGATGGCGACGACAATCCCGAGCCAAGCCCAGCGATGGGAAGGTGTAGAGACTTGACGGCACCCACCTAAAGCAAACTTGCTACGGTGAAGGGAAAGTCCAGACTGCAAACTCGCAAGAGGCGACGAAAGTCGTGGCGGTACGTTAATCAAGTGGTCGATGGTTCGATCCCATCCCGGCTCACCACACCGGTGTTTGCAGAACGATTTTACTTTAGGAACATGCCTCGCATGGACGCCGACCTCACGTCTGGAAACTGAAAATGCTCGGCATTGCGATTGGAAAAATGATTGTCATCCGAATCTTGGCTTGGAAATGGGGACTGCTCTAAGGCAGACTTGAATTGGGGGGTTGTTATGCATCGGATTGTACTGGTGGTCGCGTTTGCGCTCGCGCTTGTTTCGCCGGCCTTCGCTCAAAAAGCCAAGATCGAAGCAGCGAATGCGAAATGGATTGAAATGTTCAACAAGGGTGATTTTGACGGCATAGCTCAACTATATACGATCGATGCCGTCGCATTTCCGCCCGGCTCGGCGATAGTGAGAGGCCGCACCGCGATCGGTGCGATGTGGAAAGGGATGGCGGAGCAGGTCACCAGCCCAAAGTTGACTACCCTCGAAGTGAAACGGCTGAGCCCATCGGCAGCGCGCGAAATCGGCACCTTCAGCTTGACGACCAAGGGATCGTCGCCGAAGGAGATTTCCGGAAAATATCTCGTCCTTTGGCAGAGAGTACAGGGCGATTGGAAACTCGCCGCCGATATTTGGAACGACGGCAAATAGAGTCATCCGTCAGCCGAGCCTGGTACGACCTTGCCAATTCAAACGCGCCACTTTTCAGCATTTCTGTGAACTGCATCACGGCCGGAAATGGCGATGGCGTCCTATGTTGCTGTTTACAACATGGGAGGCAGCCATGACCGACTGCTCAACGATCACCAAAATCGTACACGCGCTGACCGCGAGCCTGTTCGTGACTTGCCTGATGACCGTGTGGCGAGCCGCGGGGATCTGAGGGCATCACATAGGAGATGCAAATGCCTTTCTCGATCAGGATTTTGGCGGCGCTTGCCGTCGCACTGCCAGTAACACTGTCAAACGCGCCCGCGAATGCACAGCCTTACGATGCCTATCCATGGTGCGCCGACTATTCGGCGGGAAATGGCGGCGGCTCAAATTGTGGCTTCCTCACTATTGAGCAATGCAGGGCGACCGTAAGTGGCATCGGCGGATTTTGCGTGCCCAACCAATTCTACAACCCAGGGCTAACGGGCCGGACTCAGCTCAAGGCACCACGAGATCCGTAGTGCTCTATCCTCGCGGCGATCGGACGAGTGCATTCAAAGTGCTTGTTGGGCGCGCGCGCCCAGGAACCTGCGCGAAGCAGGCCTTCTGGTCATTCTTGCACGCGAGCACGCAATCGGTCCCAGGCTTTCCCTGGCAGTTTGTTCCGCAACCGTAGCCACCTGCGTCCTGCGAAAACGACCCGCCGGCCTTGTCGCAAACGCTTTTGAGCTCTTCTGCCGACGATTTGCGCATGGTTGTCTCGCTCGCCATAGACGAGCCGACGCTAAAGCTAAAGATAACAGCGAGAATGGCGGAAATGGTTGCGTTTCGCATGGCGGCCTCATTGAATGGCGCCCTTGCGTGCAAGCGTACGACCATCTGTCGCGTCAATTCAATGGACAAACCAATTCCCAAACCTAACTTTTGTTTGGGTATCGCGATCATCACAGCATCGGCCTGACTGCCACTTTTGATATCGGCTGTTAAGACAAATTTTTCATTCAGGCGCGGAACTGATCCTTGTGCCGACTGAGACCGGGCGAGACGCTAAGCTTCTCGGGGCTTTGACCCACGTCACCCTGATCATCCTGGATCAGGCGGATGCGCGGGAAGAGCCGCAGAAGTTGGCACTGGGCTCTTCCTTTATGCGCTCAAATCGCCAGCTCTAATTAAGACGCCTCTCATAGAAGACGCTCGATTGGTCGGCGATTACGAAATCCTTTTTCGTGATCAGAATGATGGTGTACTCGGCCGGGTCAGACGGACCTATGCTGGCGCTTGTGAAGAACTGATTTCCTTCGATGCGCCACGTGCCGTGGGTCGTGCCCTCGTCGACCGACGACATCGGCCAGCTGCCATCGCCTTTGTAAAGATACTCGTGCCGCGGCGATGACCATTTGCCGACCAGACGACCTGACGGAGTCTTTTGACGCGGGATACAGTTTTATTTCGTTATCGATGGCTTTCCATTTGTCAGTCTTCACGGGTGATGTAGTCCGACCGGGCCGTCTCACTGGGTTGAGAGATTTTATCGAAATGGCGCTTGGCCTCTTCGAGGCCGCCGACACTCTGCGAGCGCTCCTGTTGTCGCGCACGAGCAGTGAATGGCCATGCGACCGCCACTTCAACAATCGAAATGAAATTGCGTCGCTTCATTCCAGCCTCTAGCTTCAGATCCGATCCGATACTACGCTGGTAGCAGAATGCCTTAAACGTCATCGTCGGGGCGTCAGCGAGCTCTCTTGCCTTGCTTCTGTCACATGGTGATGGCCCGCTACGCCTCTGTACAGTGAGTGGGACTAGGGGGGACAAAATGACAGCTTCGTATTCGTCTCAGAATTCGCCGCATTACAACGAACGCGATGTCGTCCCTGAGTGGCCTCGCAGGTCTCGTCCTCCCGCCCAGAGGGACGAACAAGCCACACCGAAGAAACGATCGCTCAGTCGCCGAATGCTGCGTGGGTTCTTCCGCTTGGCCTTCGCAATTCTGCTTGGTGTCGCCGGTACTTTGGCCTGGCAATCTCATGGCGAGCAAGCGAAAGCCTCGATCAGGACCTGGGCCCCATCTCTTGGCTGGTTGTTGCCGGTGTCAACGGCCTCACCCCTCGACAGTCAGGCTTCCGCCGCCACAGCGGTGACGTCGGCTGATCTCGCGCAACAGATCAAGCCTGTTGCGCTTGATCTCGCGATCGTGCGGCACGGCGTTGACCAACTTGCCACGACGATAAAGCAGCTCGCAGCCAAGCAAGACGAGATGGCCCAGGAAATTGCTACGTTGCAGGCAACCGGGCAGGACCTCAAAGAAAAGGCGTCCGCCTTAGCTCAGACCCGCCCAGCCGGCACGCGCAAGACGTCGCAATCGACAGGTCAGTCATCGGCCGCCCAACCACCCTCGGGGGCACCCATGCGCTTGCTGGACAACTCCGCTCAATCTACGCGATAGTCAGCGAGGCTACTGCGCCTTCTAGTTGTCCGACGACCATTACATTTTCACAGCTAACGTGATCCGTTCGCCCTTCCTGCCGGGGAGATCGTCATGAAACCTGTCCGTCGACAACTCCTGCGTCTCTTAGCGGGCGTTGCTGTCGTCCCGGTCTTGTCGCGTGTCGCATCAGCGCTCGACTATCCGTCGCAGTCGGTGCGCCTGATCGTACCATACGCGCCCGGTGGAACGACTGATACCGTGGCGCGGCAGATCGGACCGTGGTTGTCAGAGCGGCTCGCGCAAGCCTTCGTCATCGAAAGCCGGCCCGGCGCCGGGACGAATGTCGGAACCGACGCGGTCGCGCATGCAGCGCCTGACGGAAATACGCTCCTCTTGTTCGATCCGTCTGCTGCAATCAATGCCACACTCTATGAAAGGCTGAATTTCAATTTTATTCGCGACATCGCTCCTATCGTCTGCATCTTCCGCACGCCGCTGGTCATCGTGGTCAATCCGTCGCTTGCCGCCAAAACGCTTCCTGAATTCATCGCCTATGCCAAAGCCAATCCGGGCAGAATCAACATGGCGTCAGCCGGGATCGGCAGCTCGTCTCAGCTAGCCGGTGAACTCTTCAAGGAGATGGCTGGCATCGATATGACGCATATTCCCTATCGCGGCGGCGGCCCAGCGATCGTCAACCTGCTCGGCGGCCAGGTCGACGTTTTCTTTTCGCCGATGGCTATAGCCGTCGCGCACATTCGCGCCGGCAAACTACGCGCGCTGGCGACGACGGGCGCGGCGCGCTCGGATGCACTGCCAGAAATACCAACCGTAAGTGAGTTTGTGCCGGGCTTCGAGACAAATTACTGGATCGGACTCGGTGCTCCCAAGAGCACTCCCGCTGAGATCATCGGCAAGCTTAATAGAGAAATCAACATGGCCCTCGCAGACCCCGGCCTGAGGTCGCGCTTTACCGATCTGGGCGGGAGTGTGGTGGGCGGCTCGCCTGATGAATTCGCAAAACTCGTCTCTGACGAAACCGACAAATGGAGCAGAGTTGTCCGCGCGGCCCACATTAAGGCCGAGTAACATTGCTAAGCGTTGCCCTTTAGACCGGATTGTCCAGACCCTACCCCACCGGTCAGCTTCTGGTATTCCTCAAATCTGTCACGCAATGTATTGGGCAACTCGACTGAGCGCTGTGTCTCCAAGGACGTCATCGCGGTCGTCAATCGCGCGCGCAATCTCTCGACACCAGCCAAATGACCGACGATGACGACGCTCAGCGAAGAACGCCCGACGCGTTCGAGCAACAGAGTAAGATCCAGCTGCTCCCCCATCCGGCTCGGCAATTTGAAATCGGTTTCGATGTGAACGAAAGGAAAACCGTGCCGGTCGCCCAGTATGAGCTTCGCATAGTTCACGCCGAGTTGCTCGGTGTACCAGTCCTCGATCAAGCCGTTGAACATGTCAAAGTAGTGCGGGAAATAGACGATGCCTGCCGGATCGCAGTGAGAGAACCGAATGGGTACCGTGCGCGTAAAAGCGCCCTTCGGAGGAACGAACTGACTATCTTTCATATGATATTTCCTCAACCGTCGAACCGCGCCCACCCCGCACTCTAGCATTTAGACGACACGCGAGCGCTTCGACGATCTTGCAACCTAGGGCACCCAAAAAAATCCCCGCGCCGTGGTGCGATGCGGGGAATAAGTTTTAGGGGTTCTCAATGAGGAGACGATCCCATAGGCGGCTCAGCCGCCAATGAAAACAACACCACAGCACCTATTGGGCGACAGGGTTAAAACGACCTGCAACAGGTGCTCAGGTAGCGTGGAGAGCACGAGTTCGCGCCAACGTTCAGCGCTTCGTGCGGAGTTCCGTTCAGGTCGCGGGCAATTCATTCGGAACCGCCGATAGATTTCGGACATTGGCCCTTGCGGTTGTCAAAAAGACTGGAGGCTACTCATGAAACGCGCACTTGTCGCAGCGAGTGCATTAGCTATTCTCGCCGGGGTGCAATCGTTTGCGCAAACTGTCGGTGTTGGTCCGGCGAAACGGTCGTTATCGAACCTGAGCAACGCACCGTGATCAGGGAATATGTGGTGAAGGAGCGTGTTGCACCCGTGACCGTCAAAGAAAGGCTTTCGGTCGGTGCAACGTTGCCGGCGGACGTGGAACTGCGAACCGCTCCCAGCGCTTGGGGTCTGAGTATTCTGATGACCACGTGTACCTGGTCGAGCCGTCAGACCGTCGGGTGATTCAAGATCATCGAATAGTCGCGTCAAGCGACCCGCATGGAAATTGAAGCCGCCCTTCGTGGGCAACTTCAATTCTATCTGGCGGTTAAGTCTCGGTATCGACCGCTACGGATGCCAGCGGAGTAATCCGGTCAGAGCTCGTTTCCACAGATCGCTTCGCCCCGCATTGGCTGCACTCATATTCACGCCTCGACTGCGTTCCGCCGTCCGAAAGCTGAGTGTCGACGCGGGTCATCCACATCTGGTGCCCGCACACAGGGCACTTTGGCGCGTCACGCTCCTCAGCCTCGTCCGGCGGAACGTTCTTGTCCTCATGAAGAAAGGTCGACGTCATTTGTGGTCTCGCAAAGTCACGCGACGGTTGTCGGTTGCCGCGGGGCAAAGATTCCCCAGATGACCAGGACGATGATGGCACCCACGACCGCTCCGACCAGGCCGGCGCCCTCACCGGCCTGGTACCAGCCGAGCGCTTGGCCGAGATATGTGGCAACGAACGATCCCGCGATCCCGAGCAACGTCGTCAGGATGAATCCTGACGGCTCGTTCGATGATCCCGGGTGGAGGAACTTGGCAATGATACCGGCGATAAAGCCGATAATAATAAGCCACAGAATGATCATCTTGCGCTCCGTGTCCTAACCACCCGGAGAACCACGCAAATACGATTCTGTTCCCGAACGGGCGGTCCATTGCCCGAAAATCCCCCACCACCCCGCTGGCAAAGCTGCCAGGAATACCCACATAGCTTTGCGGGCATTCGCATTTCTATGAGGGGGCTATGTCATTATTCTCGTTGTTGCTGAACATCCTCTGGATCGCGTTCGGCGGACTCTGGATGGCGGTCGCCTGGATTGTCGCTGCGGTGATCATGGCGATCACGATTATCGGCCTGCCCTGGGCACGGGCGGCAATCAATATCGGTCTCTATACGCTGCTCCCGTTCGGCCAGAAGGCCGTGTCGCGCGCGGAGTATTCCGGCGCTGAAGACGTTGGCACCGGGCTGTTGGGATTCATCGGCAATCTGATCTGGCTCGTCCTCGCGGGATGGTGGCTGGCACTCGGGCACGTCCTCACGGCGATCCTCCTTGCCGTCACCATTATCGGTATTCCGTTTGCATGGGCGCATCTCAAGCTAGCCGGCATCGCGCTTTGGCCGATCGGCAAGATGATTGTACCGGCCGCGGATGCGAATCTTTATTACTCGCGCCGGTCCGCGCCACGATGAAGGCCTTGCGGCGGTCGGAAAATTAAAGTCGACTAATCCGTGAGAAAGTTATAGTCGGCCGTGCCAAAGTCCTGCCTTGGGTGCATCTGAAAGTTACGGCCGCCGTGAAAACACCTCACCGTATCGAAGGATATGCCATCGTCTCCGAAGACGGCATGCTTGCCAACGCGGCTGGCTTCATGCCGGACTCGCTCAAGTTCGAAGCCGATCAGATCTTTTTCGAGCGCGGACTCGATGGCGTCGATGTAATCCTGCACGGACGTCACTCGCATGAAAACCAACAGCGATCTGATTTGCGCAAACGACTGATTCTGACCCGGAGAGTCGCGACAATTGCAAGCGACCCCAACAACAACAACGCGCTTTTCTGGAATCCCGCCGGCGCTTCCCTTGACCAGGCCCTGGCCGTGCTCGGCGTTCCCGATGCGAGCCTTGGTGTCATTGGCGGCACTGAGGTCTTCGGAATGTTTCTTGATCGTTATGATTTTTTCTACCTGACGCGCGCACCCGGTGTACGGCTGCCTGGCGGTCGGCCGGTTTTTCCCGGCGTGCCCGAGCAGACCCCGGAGGATGTGCTTGCCGCCCATGGACTCAAGGGAGGACCACCCCACCCCCTCGACCGCAAAAATAGCGTGGCCGTCGTTAAATGGCACCGGGACACCGGCAAATAGAGGCTCCGGGGGGCCTCACCTGGGGATAGTTACAATTTTGTCGCTATGCGGACAAAGAGTGTCGCTTGGTGGTACCCGGCTAAACTGAAGTAGGGACCAAAAGTGCGTAATACGTACCGCATGCCAAAACGCCTGCCCGGGGGCACCAAATACGTCGTCGAGAGCGCCGGCCAGTTTGTCCGCCGTTTCGTCGAATTGCCCAACGGGCGCAAGATTCCGTTGTCGACCCGCAAGGCGCAGCCGTGCGCACGGATCGGTATCGTGCCCGAACAGGCGGCCGACGCCACCGCGTCACTCGCCTAGCTGAACGCTTCTCGGCCTGCGTACACCGCTACGGTCAGTTGTCTGTCGGCTGGCCCTTTACGTCAGCGCCATGCAATTTCTCGTCACCGCCGTGCACAACGGCAGGCGAGGACCTGCCTGTTTTCTTCGCCACTGAGAACGGATTGAAGGTGACTTTTCCTGCGCCAGCTCCTGAGCTTTGGCTGGCGAGGCGGTTCGTGTTGCTTCGACTGGGAAACGCCGGCCACGTCAAAGTCATTGCCAAAAGCAACACCGCCGCGGATATGCAAAACGATCGGGTGGTCATGACTGCCTCCCAATTGCATTTCTTTTCGCAACGAATATTGGGGCCGACTGCCATTTCTGAATGTGACGTCAGTCACATCCACTACGCCAAAATCGTAACGGCAATTGTGGTAAATTCGTATAGCTTACTTTGTCAGGCGTACGCACGCGCGCTCGAGTCGCTTTGTAGGCGCCGTCTGCGGTGCGGCTGCGCATCGCAATGTGCCTTGATAAGCGGGTGTATTTCCCTGAAGTGACTCAGAGGGAGCATGTGGCCCGCGTCATCGAACGTCCGCAACTTCACATCGGGTAGCGTGCGCGCGAGGTGGTAACAGATACGCCGCGTCGGAAATGGCGAGCGGCCTCCCGATATGATCAACGTGGGCACGTCGAGATCGACGAGATCGACGAGACGCGTCGGATCATTGAGCGTTGCCCAGAAATCAAGCGTCACCTTGTTGATCCTGCTTGCCAGCGCGATCCGTTGCGGATTTGGCAGGGCGTCCCATGCACCGTCGCTGGTCCAGTAGTCGACAAAGCGCCGCATCGCTCCGACGTAGTCGCCGCAATTGACGGCGCTTGCCACAGTCGTCGCGATTTCGGAGATCTGCCTGAGGGCACGCTTGTCCTCGTCGTCGCCGTCGCACAACAAGTGAAACGCAGCCGGCTCGATAAGCGTCACGCTCTTGAGATGATCCGGATGGCGCAATGCCAGTTGCAATGCGACCGCGCCGCCAAATGAATGACCAACGAGATGCGCGGGGCGGTTGAGTTTGTCCACCAGTGCATCGACGAGGTCGGCCTCGACGCCCAGGTTAAACGTGCCCGAGCCCGGCCAGTGCGCGGTGCCACCATAGCCACAGAGATCGGGCGCAATCACTTCGAAGTCCGTCCGAAGAGCCGCGGCGAGCTCGGCCCATTGGCGACCCGAGTGACCCGTACAATGTAGAAGCACGATCGGCTCGCCAGCACCGACGGCGAAGTACTGGCAACTGATGCCCCCGACCTCCATGCTGGTGATGCTCATGTCTTGCTCCCGCGTTCCATCAGGCCGCGCGAATGGACGCCCGCGAAGCCGCTTCCAGACCATGCTTGATATCGGAGACGATGTCGTTGATATGCTCGATACCGACTGATAGCCGCACATAGCCGTCGGAAACACCGGTCGCGAGCTGCTCTTCGGCGGTCAGCTGCGAATGCGTCGTCGTTGCGGGGTGGATCGCAAGGCTTCGCGCATCGCCGATGTTGGCCACGTGGTAGTGCAGCTGCAAGGCATCAATGAACTTCCTTCCCGCTTCCTTTCCACCGGCCAGCTCGAAGCCGACGAGCCCGCCATATTGGCCGCCCAGGTAGCGGTCTGCCCGTTCGCGATGAACGCCCTGTTGCTGCGACGGGTGGATAATACGCTTCACTTCTTTGCGGGTGCGCAAGAACTCAACGACCGCCTGCGCGTTTTTGCAGTGCTCTCTCATGCGCAAGGCAAGAGTCTCGAGGCCCTGTATTGTGAGGAAGGCGTTGAACGGTGATAAGGCAGCGCCGATATCCCGCTGCAATGTAACGCGCGCCTTGATCGCATAGGCGATCGGGCCGATCGGCTTAACCGCTTCAGTCCAGACGGCCCCGTGATAACTGGGATCAGGCGTATTCAAAGCCGGCTGACGTTGCGGGTGAGCGGCCCAATCGAGGTTGCCGCCATCGACTATAAGACCGCCGATCGAGTTTCCATGCCCGCCCAGGTATTTGGTCATTGAGTACACGACAACGGCAGCACCGTGCTCGATCGGCTTGGTCAGGAACGGCGCCGCTGTATTGTCCATGATCAGCGGAATTCCGAGTGGACGGCCGATCGCCGCAACCTCGGAAATCGGGAACACCGTCAGTTTTGGATTTGGCAGGGTCTCCGCGTAATAGGCTCTGGTCTTCTCGTCGGTTGCGCGTCGGAAATTTTCCGGATCGAGCGGATCGACAAAGCGAACTTCGATTCCCTGATCCTTGAGGGTGTGGGCAAACAGATTCCATGTTCCCCCGTAAAGGTCTGTCGAGCTCACAACGTTATCGCCGGCCCGTGCCAGGTTCTGGATCGCAAATGCCGAGGCTGCCTGGCCGGACGCTAGTGCCAGCGCGGCAACGCCGCCCTCGAGAGCCGCCATCCGCTTCTCCAGCACGTCGTTGGTGGGGTTCATGATGCGCGAATAGATGTTGCCGAGCTCCTTCAGGGCGAAAAGATTCGTCGCGTGTTCCGTGTCGCGGAATTGAAAGGACGTGGTCTGATAGATCGGTACGGCGACGGCGCCGGTCGCGGGATCGGCCCGCCAGCCGGCATGAAGGAGCATCGTTTCAGCGTGGTGCGATTGTGTGGACATCGTCGATTTCCCAAATAGCGGCGTTAAGGGTTGCTCTCATGTAGGACGGGCTATAGTGGCTGCAGCGCGGCCAGTCCTTGAGTAACCCTTGATTTTCCCTTGAGGAGTTCTCGATTTTGCGGGTCTGGCGACCTATGACGCGAACGGATGGTGGCAAATCCGCATTTTTGTGATCGCGAACACAGTCGTTCGCCGACGCGCCCACTACCGTGAAAATCAAACACACGAATGCGTACGGGAGAACAACATGTTTGCCCTAGAAATCGTGACGTTGAACCTAGTAGCGATCTTTTTCACGGCGACACAGTTCGGTTGGCTGCTCGAAACCGCCAAGGTCGAGGTGCGGAAAATCTGACGCGTGAGGGAGACGAGTCGTGGGCCTGTTACTCATAAGATGTCCCAAGACTGGTCGCGATTTTTCCACCGGTATTCATGTCGATGCTGAAACATTGGCGCGGGTGCCGCAGGAGTTTACCCATACCCGTTGTCCCTATTGCAAAACACAACATTTCTGGCTGCCGCGCGAAGCGAAGTTGGTCGAGGCCTTCCACCAAGAGGACTGAATCGGAGTAACGCCGCCTCAAGGCGCGCATTCCGTCCCCCGACTATTCAGTTACCCAGCGCCAACTTGTTTTGTGAAATTTCGCCACGACTGTGATTTAGTTCACAGACCGGAGTGAAATTTCAGGAGAAGGATGTAGTTCGCGGAATGCCGAACAATACCCCAACCCGGGTGTCCCCTGTTTCGGCAAACGCGTAGGGACCGCTGAAACTTGGCTTCGCCCTCAGCGGTCCCTCGTAGTGTCGCTGAGTGTCGCTCAGTCAGGTTTTTCGGGCGTTTCCGAGAACTGCGAGTGCGTCTCGTGTCGCTCTGTTTCGGCTAGTTTCGGAGAGTTTGGGTCCAAAATTGGGTCCAAGTTTTCCGCCCGCCAGGAATATCAACGCGTGAGCTTTGTTGATTCAACAGCTACCGAACCCGTCCCCCGTCCCCGAAGAACGTTCGGTGGCTGAGGTCGCCGCTTTGTCCCCTATGGCGGCGGCCTCTTCGTTGATTTGCTACCCCCTGATACGGGCCCGTGATGTCCCCTAACGTCGCGGGCCATTTCTTTTGCAATGCTTAGCGCCGATGGCCGCGAAATTAACCACGACTACAACTCGGCGTTCCTAGTACCTCTAGGAACCTTTATGTCTCTCGATTTGGTAGCGGTCTGCGGAGTTCTGCCATGCGTAACAAAATTGCTTGTCGGCGTGTTTGGCTCAAAAATTTGACGTTAGATGCAGGCACACCTCCTCCTGCTAAAACTCGTCGTCGCCCGGTAATCAGGCGAATGTCCCTGGCGCGGCGACTGGAAAAACTTCGCCGGTTGCAAGCGACTCTCGAACCGCCGCGATCAGGGGTGGGCGTTTAAGTCCGCTTTGGGTTTCCAAGTTTGCCGCCTGCGCTCGGCGGACTTCCAGGGCGCATTCCAGCCTTCGGGGGAGTTCCTCAAAAACCCGACTCCGATTAATATTCCTTTCGGGGAGAGGTTAAGGAGCGAGCGATGGAAAATCCGCTAAGCACTAATTACAAGCCTAGCGGGTGGCAAAAACAGCAATGAGCTTAAAGGTGTCGTAAAGCGGGATTGGTTCCCCACTGGGCGCATCGACTTTGCCACCAAACTCGAAAGCAATGCCGATCCGGACCAACCAGGTGAATTTAAGCTTCTAGTAGAAGAACATAGAATCATCGAAAGCATCGCCGGAAATGAAAATCTTGAGATTCAATGGAGGCCCGCGACACTTAAAGAAGCAAAATTCGTCACGACCCACTACCACAAGTACCTGGCAGAAAATTCGCTAATAAAATCTCCATTCGAGCCCGACATTCTTGCACGGGAATCTAAAAAAAAGAGCACATAGTCATCCGCACTCATTAGTGCACATCACATCGTCTAGCTCACAGGGCTGGTGAAGTAAAACTCGCGGACCATCGCTAACGCGCCAAGCAGCAATAGCGGATTTCAAAAACCGATCCCTAGCGCAAACGCGACGGGAGCAGTCCCATTAGGTCGGCGACGGTTATGCCCGCGATGACTGCAACGCTCACCACAATGATAATAACCAAACCCTGCACCACGCCTCGCATGTTCTTCCCGTCCATGGCGCACCCACTGCGCTTCCAAGTCGGAGATGAACGCTATAACGACCACATCTGCGTAGAGGCCTATTGGCGCACCACTCGCGTTTCTCGTCTCAATCGCTTTGTCCGCACCGCGTGAACTAAAGTCGCCAGCCGTAACATTTCCTCGGCCAGGTCCCCCCACTGCTGAGCAAGGCAAAGGAATTGCTCTCGAATGTTCTCGTCGCGAGTATTCGCAGCCCTCCGACGACATTCGTGCGCCGACGCCAGATACTCGGCGTGCTTGGAGATCACGTCGTCCATACCGCCATTAACGGACGCTGCAGACGGCTATTTGTTTCCAGTGCTCATTTCTTTTCCGGCCTCACAACGAGCCAGCCACAGCCAACACAACAACCACTACAAGGATGTAGAAAGCGAGTGAGAGCATGTCCACTTGCCAGTCCTCCCTAAAGGAGTGGAACGATGCATGCAGTCCAATAGTACGCCTTTTTGCGATCGAAGAGCGCTGCGGCAATTTTTCGCCTGATGTTTAAAACATTATGTATCAGACATCAGCGGCAGCGCGTTTGTTGTCACGATGTTCTGAAGCGCGGAACTACATAACGAACCGTGCAGGCGTCATGCATCTTTCCCATCCGGTCGCATTGCGCGATTTCTTCGCGCAGATCGGGCAGCCGAATATCGGCCCCGCAGCGCTCAATCAATTTCTGCCTTCTGTATTGACCTGACCGCCCGCACTTGTTGCACGACAGGCGAACCATCTCGCCGGGATATTCGCTAAGGGTGAGGGAACCAGTCATTGCTGAGGTTTGTACGGTGTAGCCGAAGTCGGATTTTCTCTTAAGTTCCTCACTTGGCCATACATCTCTATACAAGCAATAAGTTCAGTGTAGGTCGGACTAAACCATTCTATTGATTTGATACACCTTGTTCGCTCTTCGGCAGGGAACGTCGACCAATCGGCAGCAAGTTTTTCGCGTGTTTTGGTTTCGCTCTCCATACAGGCTTTTTCTCTGTCGCTGGCATTTTCAGTGGCCGCTACCTTTGCGGCAGCGCGACAACTCGACGTTACATCCCAATTGGGAACACCGTTACCCTTGCTCACTTTACCCGCGCTCCGAGCCTGCACGCACACAGGCATGGCAGCGATCAGCAAAATGGCAACAACTACCTGCGAGCCATTCATGGTGTCAGTGTTTTCTGCAATTGCTTGAACAATCGCCTGTCAGGCGCATCGTAACGAAACCACTGCTTGCTACGCCGAACTAGCGTCTCGTTCTTGGTCACGCGAGCGTCATCGACATCATCTTGCCGGCGTAAAGCGATGGCGATGGGGTGCCGTTTGGGATCCGCTGTGTTGTCTTCGAGCAAGTCATCGGCCCTGACCGCGACCGTGATTTCGTCGCTCTCATCGACTTCGATGACGGGGAGGCCTTCGATCTTCATCACTCAAACACGCTACTAAGTTACGTCGCTAAACAATCGCTTTTCTATGGCTGCCTTCTGCCAGGATCGCACCGCTTTTTGCAGAGTTCTTTCTATCGTTCTGAGTTGGTGGCCAAGAAAGTCACCGTCAGCTATCCAAAGATTATCTGCGTGTTGGTAGACATTCAGGGCATAGGGCTGACCGAACACATCCACTGAGTGTCGGGTCTTTGTTGTTGCCAATGATTTTGTTGGACCATCTAACTCCGACTGCGATTGGTTCAAGCGGGGTGGATCGACAGATGTCTTGTTCTGGGGTTCGTCCGCTAGACGCAAAAACTGTCTAGCTAGGTTCGCATATTCTCGGCGTTTTGATTCATCCGACTCGTGAAAAGCTCTGGCATGTAATTCGGCTGCTCTCGTCACGTAATGATCTCTCATGCTCATTGGCGATCCCCGAATGTCTTTTGACATACCGCCAGCCTTACCCGCGCAACGCAGGGGGCCGGATAGGGTTCCAGGCTCGGAACAAAAAGAAGAAGGGCTGCGGGGACAAGCAACCCTTCTGGCAAGATACTACCGGCTATTCGGGGTATGGGGGACGGAGCCGGTAGTGCTGTTACAACCGCACCAACGCGCGTCCGTTCCAATTCCTTTCTAAATAAAGTGAGCCGCGCCAACGCCGAGCGAGAGCGACAACGCCAGCAGTGCGATTACATTCCGCCGTTCCCGCTCATGCGCCGAGGGGGTTAAAAAATCATCAGCGAGCCACTGAGTTTGCTGTGGATTGCTGTGGAGGAACTCAACGACCACAAAGAGGTAACAGCACCGTGAGTTTTTGGGTCTAAGCGTAAACGTTACTGTTACGGCATTCATCACAAGCGGAGTCACAAAAGATGTTTGACCACGCCGATGAAATTGCTGCCGCGTTGGTGCTTTGCTTGGCAGCCGGCTATTCCCTGGGGGCCATTTCGGCGTGGCGAGGGGCGCGTAGGTTACGGCGCGACATTGACAACCTGGACTCGCAAGGTCGGCAGATTTTCGCATCCATCGTCAACACGGACGAACAACCAATACCTACGACGATGTTGTCGGTCGGGACATCTCAGATCCCTCCCCTTGAGCGTCAGCGTGAAGTTCAGACCGCGCAGCACGGACTCCTTCCGTGAAGCGGTGACGCTCGCGACCGTTGGGTTGATCCAAGGAGTTTATGAGAAATTTGCTTGTGAAGCTCCACCGCGACATCGGTAATGCGAGGGCGAATGACCGTCTCCTGACGGTCTTTCCTCCACCTTCGTCTCTCCTTGAACCGCGCCGGATTAGGGCGCGTTTTTTTGGTCCGCAGAGGCCAGATGCGGCCAAGCCGCACCGGAAGCTGTCGTAGGTCGCTTTGGTGGAGGCAAAGCGTAAGGACATGATTGCGTAGCGCGTGGCCGCCATGAGGTCATCGCCTTCCTTGACCACCTTGCCGTCTTTGCGATGGTAGAGGCGGAATTCCTCCCACCAATCGTGATGATGCTTGAACACTTTGAACCTGCCGGTTTGCATCCGGGTCAGCATGTCCATCAAGCCAGCTAAACCTCGTATTCCCGAATGGCGTTGGCAACGTCGAGCAGATGTCGAACGTTCACGAGCTGATGTGGTACCCGCTGCAGAAGAAGTGCGGATTAACGTCGACGAGAAAGATGCGGACGGCAGTCCGGTCCTAACCCATCGTTATGGTTTTCACATGCTGCGCCACGCTGCGGCATCCCTGTTCATCCAATATCTCGGGTGGACGCCCAAGCGCTTGCAGACGGTCATGGGGCATTCATCAATCACGATGACCTTCGACCTTTACGGACACATGTTTGAGAACGTTGAAAGCGAACGTGCCGATATGGCGAAGATCGAAGCGGCGGTGCGAGCGGCCTAGACGCGACAAGGTTGCAACATGCGGGCGAATTCGCTAGTCCAATCAACGGACGCGGACAGTCCTATAGTCCGCGCCGTTCCGGTCGGGGCGTGGCGCAGCCCGGTTAGCGCACCAGTCTGGGGGACTGGGGGTCGTGGGTTCAAATCCCGCCGCCCCGACCAGCAAAATCAAAGACTTACCAGACATCTTGAAAGAACTGTTTCCCAGAAAAACGCCACTGGGAAACACCTGGGAAACGATGATGTGGGTACATCTCTTGGCCGCTACTCTCGTAGCGAAATGAGCGAGAGAAGCTGCAATGCCCCGCGACGGTGCAATCGTCTTCTCTGAGGCGCCGCCCGGTGGGCTCGGTCGCCGCGTAGACGATATGCACACCAGTTTCACATCCAACGCGGGATCAAAGATCAACGCCGCCTACGTCGCCGCAACGATGAGCGTGATTTCTTTCGATGGTGCTTTGAGGACCTCGCGACCGCTGAAGCATTTGCAGATGTTTCCGGGGAGAGAAAGCTTGCCGTGACGTTGCTGAGCGGACCAGGCCACTCGCCGAACGTGATGGCGCCGCTATAGAGGTCGGCGGCGCCCGGAAAGGCTAAGTTCAGCTTGAATTTCAGATTTTTTTTTGTGCTTTCCGCCCACATCGTGAGGGGAAAGACGATCATGGGGCTGTTGTCATGAATGAACACCCTTCCGCGGAAAGGCGAGATGACTGGGGCCATGAGGTTGGGAAAGGAGAGCGTGCCGGTGACTTCAACTGACGAGGACTCGGCATGATCGCCTTTTTTCCTTGCCTTCTTCAAATCGGGCCAGACGATGGTGAGGTCATATCGCTCGTCAGCGCCAGTCTTCGGTTGGTAGACGGTCAGTTTCAGTGGCAAGGTTTTGGGCATCGGTTCGTTCTCCGTCAATGTTTTGAGTAACGGATTAGTCGAGCGCGTGAAAAAACGACAATACGCCGAAGCTGTGTGAATATCGTTGTTCGACTCCCCCCGTCGGCCAAACCAACAGAAACAGAACACAATTCCGTTGGCTTTTTTATTGCACCTTTTGCCGCATCCTCGGGTGAATCGATGGTAGTTTTAAGTGGGAACGAAGGTCGGTGGCGCTACCAGTTTGAGATCGCCAATTGCAGTTTCTATGCCGATCCCGAGGGTGGAACGGCTGACCGTTTGGCCGCGAGTGAGTGCCGCGTCACTCACACTGCCCTCCGGGCCGTGGAGCTAGAAAATCTAAAGAAGCCGCAATAACGTCCGAAGCTTTGAAGCCTTCGACACGATGCTTCGGCGCCACAATTCTTATTGCTGCCAAATATTGTGTTGCAGCAATCAAGCTCGCTTCGCGAATTCGTCGCGCATCATTCGCGCATGCCTCGCAATCACATCGCTCAAAATGAACACTGCACCGAAGATCGCTTCTGCAATTTTCAGCGCCGGTATTGTCACCGGCTCGGGCGCGGACTTCTTCCGCCGCTTGCGGGACTTCTTCCTCCGCTTGCGGGACTTCGCTGCCGCTTGTTTCCGTCGCTTTGCCATCTTCGGCATCATACTGCGCTTTGACATGGCGCACCAGCAGCGGTGATCCCTCGCCTGTCATGCCGCCTCCGGGGGGGTCTGTACTGTCTTCACCAATCACGAATAGCTGGGGGATTTGCCAGCGCTTGAGGCGGCAGATAAAGAGCTTGAAAAAGGGGCTATTAACGTAAGCGCCTTGGAAAAGCTGATGGAAACGACGCTCGCGACGCAACTCTTGAGCGCAGCACAACAAGCCGCCGCACCCGGTTAAGACTGCCCTAGCTCACGTGTCGATCTTCATATCGCGATCCGGGCAGCGGTCTGTTCATACGAGGATTAAATGCCCCGCGACGGCGCAATCACCTGCACAAACAAGTAGCGACACGCGGCTGCGCATGGAACGCTTTAAAAAAGTTTCCCCGAGTTTTAATTCCCGGGGTCCGAATAAAAGGAGCACCACGGATAAGGGTCGTAGGGCTTCGCGTAGAGGCGCACCTCTCGTCCCTCTTGTTGGTTACGGGTGCGTTTGGCAGGCCCGTGCGGATTGTAAAATTGATTGGGCACGCAAAATGAAGCCCCGCCGGTCAAGTTTGCTCTACACTGCTCAATGGTGAGGAAGCCGCAATTGTATTGAGCGAGGCCGCTATCGCCAGATGCCAGAAGCAGCGCGGTCACTAACACGAGCCCCGCCATAACCTTGGTCACAAGGCGCATTTGCAGGCCTCCTAGTTGTTAATGGAATAACACCACCGACCCTAGCATCAGTCCATCTGGCGACGTGTCATGCCCCGCGACGACGCAATCATCTTCGGTGACCTCATCGGCAAGCTCGATGACCTTCGGGTGTCTTGCGAGAAGTGTGGCCGCTCAGGCCGCTACAAAGTGCAGCGCTTGATCAGAGACCGGGGCCGCGACTGCAAGATCGTTGATTGGTTGGATCAAATCACTGCCGACTGCCCGAAGAAGGCAACGGTCAGTTGGAATGACCGGTGCGCTGCCCGGTGCCCGGATTTGCCGAGAGTGCTGTAGAGCTTTCCATGTCCGCTTTACCCCCAATAGCGGACATGTGCAGTGCACAAGCTCAAGAACAATGTCGCTAGGGCAAAAAAGCTTGCTACTGCTGCTTCATACTTAATCGCAACCTTTCGATCATCTCGTTTGCAGGCTGTGTGGGGTCAAGGAGACGCATGGCCTGTTCGACACCTGCGACCGGAAGCAATGCCGGATCGAGTAATCCAACCTGCACCAGAAGCGACGCTTGATCCCAGTAGATGTGTTCGTATGCGACACGACCGGCTTCGTCGAAACCCATCACTACGACATGTGGCAACACAACCTTCCGACCTGTCGGCGGCACACCTGGAAGGTAGACGCGCATTTCGCGGTCGTGGGTAAAGCTGACGATCAGCTCGTCGACGACACGATTCTGACCGACGGTGCGCGACAGAGGTTTGACCTCAACGTCGTCTGGCCAATGGCCAACGAAATGATCGCCATAGAATCGTTCCACCTCTGATCTGCCAGTGCCGCCCGTCAGGGTAGGAACATGAGTTAAGTACGGCTCAGCCACCATCGTCGCCATAGTGGCGGCAACGTCTTTGTCGATAAATTCTGCCTTGACGTGGGCGTCAAAAACAGCACCAAGGTTCTTCACCGTAGAATATTCCGTCATGGCAACATTTCTCCGAATTGTCCCCCGGACCTCGAAGCTAACACAGCGGCATGTTTGCTTGATTGTGCGCGCACCAACCCATGTCCGCTTTACCCCCGATAGCGACCGCAAAAGCGGACATCATGTAGCGAACCACTATCCGCGCTACTGTGAGGGTGCGCTGCCGTCCGGTCCCTCGGTGGCGGCCCTAGTTTCTGTTGTTATATTCCGTGCATGGTATTGCGTAGCTCACGCGGCAGGCCATTGAATGCGCCCCCTGCTTTCATCCATCCCTGTCAGCCGACCGTCGCTAAGCAGCCCCCGACCGGGCCGGGCTGGGCGCACGAGTTGAAGCATGACGGTTATCGGTTGCAGATTCATGTACGCGATGGTCGCGTGTGTCTCTATACGATGAATGGCAATGACTGGACCAAGCGCTATCCTCGTATTGTCGAGGAAGCGTCTCGACTCCGTGCGCCGTTGATTATCGACGCCGAGGTTGTTCGCTTATCGGCTAGCGGCGTACCGGATTTCGACGCTCTGCATAGCCGCTCAGCGGATGAAGAAGCCGTGGCCCTCGCTTTCGATCTTCTTTTCTCTGGTGATGACATTCGGCGCCAGCCGCTAATCGAACGCAAGAAGGGCCAGCTGCGCTCAACAAACATCGCGTATGAACGCGCCAGGGCGACGAAAGAAAGATTCAAATGTGCTGCAATCTTCGAATCAAAGTTGCTTCGAATTCATTCGGTGACTGGTCACTTTCTATCTTATTCTGCGAACAGCGAGACGATCAAACACAGGGGCAACGCAAGGAAATCAACCAACCTCAAGCTGATCGAATGCACTGATATGCGACCAGTCGGTCGAAAGCCGAACGATGCCTATCGAGTTCGCGAACACCTCACCGAAGATGAGATGAATAAGTTGCTGGCAGCACTCAAGGCCAACAGGCATGGCCACAGAGATTGGCTGATCGGCTTGCTGATCTATCGCCACGGACTGCGGGTGAGCGAGGCCTGTGACTTAAGATGGGACGACATCAACCTAGCAAAGCGCACCATCGCCGTGCGGCGGCTCAAGGGTTCAGATGACAGCACCCACTATCTCGAACGGGACGAGCTCGTCGGCCTCAAGCGCCTGCAGCGCGACCAGGAGCCCAAGGCGGCTTATGTGTTCGTGAACGAGCGTGGTCAGCCCTTTGGACGCATGGGCATTGGCAGGATGATCGAGCGAGCTGGGGAAGCAGCAGCGATCCCATTTCCCGTCCATGTGCACATGCTCAGGCATTCAACTGGCTATGCACTGGCGGGCAAGGGCATGGACACCCGCCGCTTGCAGCACTACCTGGGCCACGCCAGCATCACCAACACTGTGCGTTACACCGCAATGTCGCCTGAGCCGTTTAAGGATATCTGGCGTTGATCGCTAGAGGCTGTGGGTCGGCTCTTAAAGAGCGCAAGCCCTTGTGCTATATTGTGGCTTATGAGCGAAGTCGCCCCGGCCAATCAAATCGCCCGCCTCGAATACGTCATTCGAGAGCAGATGAAAGAGATTGATCGGCTGCGTGATGAAGTCCGCCAACATCATGCATTGATGGCGGCCTTTGAGGAACGCGGCACCCTCGGCATCCTTCAAATGATGGCGCACGACAAAAACTTGCCCCCGGAAATCCGGGTTCGTGCGGCTGGCCTGGCCGTGCCCTTCGAGCGGCCAAAGCTGTCGGTGACCGCCACAGCTTCAGTCCCGCTTTACGATCTGCTCGAAGAGCGCAGACGCAAGGCCAAGGTCATCGAGCACGCCCCCGAGCCGCCGGCTGCTTAGCCCGTCTTCACTGTCAGGTGCTTCAGCGCCTCGGCGGCCACATCATCTTTCTCCTCGACAACACTGGTCCGCACTCCTGGAGCGCTCTTAGGAGTGGTTTCGGTTGCATTGGGAGTTTTACAACTCTCAGTATGGGCCAAGGGTCCACTCTTGGTGTTGCCGGCTGAAGCCTCGGCAAATCACTAACGGGATCGCTCGAAGTCCAACGCCCAGGGGATGAGCCGCGTTACAGGGTCGGCCTCGTCTGCCTCATAGAACTTTCAATGCCGCTACCTCGCACACAAACTAT
>DATLJR010000362.1:0-1774 GCA_035538755.1 Pseudolabrys sp. | reverse complement strand
TATTCCCGGCATATCAGGCGTACTGTTCCGGCAGTTCGCGGTGACAGTCGCCGTCGCCATGTTGCTCTCAGCGATCAATGCGCTGACATTATCGCCGGCGTTGTGCGCCATCCTGCTGCGGCCGCATCACGGCCCGCGCCGCAGCGTCATGGGCTATGTGATGCGCAGCATCGATCGCGTGCGCGATGCCTATGGGTCGGCGGTAGCTCACCTCGTGCAGTTCTCGGTGATTGGCATTGCGATGGTCGCGGTTGCGATGGTTGGAATTGTTGGCCTTGCAAAACTGACGCCGACCGGATTCCTGCCGGAGGACGACCAAGGCGCGCTGTTTGTCGTCACTCAGTTGCCCGGCGGTTCTTCCGTGGCGCGAACGACCGATGTTGTCCAGCGAACCGAGTCAATTTTGCGGGATGAGAAAGAGGTTGAAGATATTACGTCGGTGGTCGGTTTGAATTACATTGACAATTATTCGCAATCCAACGCGGCCTTTATGGTCGTGACGCTCAAGCCCTTCGAGGAGCGGAAAGGACACGATCACAGCGCAGAGGCGATCATTGCGCGACTCGGCGAAAAATTTCGCCAGATCGAAAACGCTAACGTGCAGCCGCTCGCGCCGCCGCCAATTATCGGTCTGGGCACCGGCGGGGGCTTTACCTACGTGCTGCAGGACCTGCGCGGCGGCGAGCCAAAGGCGATGGCGCAGGCGTTGCGCGGCCTGACCGTCGCGGCAAACCAGAATCCGCAGCTTACTCGAGTGTTCAGCACATTCTCAGCGACGAATCCCTCGATCTATCTCGATATTGATCGGGACAAGGCACAGATCATCGGTGTGCCTTTGAACGCTGTTTTTCAGGCGCTGCAGGCCTCGCTCGGTGGTTACTTCGTCAACAATATGAATCTTTTTGGTCGCACCTGGCAGGTCCAAGTGCAGGCAGAAGCTGCCGATCGAGCGAGAATCGATGACATCTATCGAATCAATGTACGCAGCAACGAAGGAAAGATGATCCCGCTGCAGAGCCTCGTCGAAGTCCGCGTCGTCATCGGCCCGCCCGCTCTAATACGATACAATAATCTGCGCGCTGTTACCGTTCAGGGGAGCCCGGCACCCGGCATCTCCTCGGGCCAAGCTTTGGCCGCGATGGAAAACGTCGCTGCCAAAACGCTACCCCAAGGCTATGCGGGTGAATGGACCGATACTGCGTTCCAGGAAAAGCGCGCCGAGGGCAAAGCCCCGATCATCCTCGGCTTTGCGCTCTTGTTCGCTTACTTGTTTCTTGTGGGACTATACGAAAGCTGGACCATACCGGTACCGGTACTATTGTCGGTGTCGATCGGAATTTTGGGCTCGTTTCTGGCAATTCTTCTCAGCGGCCTGGCACTCAATCTCTACGCGCAGATCGGTTTGATCGTGCTGATCGGTCTCGCTGCCAAAAACGGAATTCTTATCGTCGAGTTCGCCAAAGACCTGCGGGAGAAAGGCGTTCCGCTGGCGGAAGCCGCCACGGAAGGTGCACGGTTGCGGTTTCGCCCGGTGATGATGACCTCGTTTGCCTTCATCCTCGGCCTTCTCCCTCTGGTCGTGGCGACGGGCGCCTCTGAGTTGGCGCGACGTGGCGTCGGCACCCCTGTTTTCGGCGGAATGATCCTGACCGCTTCCATCGGAATTTTTACAATCCCGCCGCTATACGTGATGTTTCAGGCCATCCGCGAGCGTGTGGGGCCGGGATCGCGTCCCGCCGCCGAGCGTCCTGCAACGAAGAAGCCGGCCGAGCCT
>DATLJR010000361.1:0-36509 GCA_035538755.1 Pseudolabrys sp. | reverse complement strand
GCCGGCCCCCGCCAGCGCTGCCACCTGCCGCGCCGTCGCCTCGACATCGGCCGTATCCGTATTGGTCATCGACTGCACGACAATCGGCGCCCCGCCGCCCACCGTGACGCCGCCAACCTCAACCGCGACAGTTTTGTGACGCTTCGCTGTGTTCATCTGACGCTTACCGGACCCCTTTCGGCAACGGAACCATGTTCCGCACACTCAGCAAGCGATTGTAGCGAGTTCCGGTGGCTAATGGGAAATCCGTTCCGAGTCGTTGTCGGAAGGCGTTTTCTCGTCCCCGGCGGGGCCTGCCGTTCGCTCGAAACGGTCCGCCAAACGCCGCAGTTCGTTGGCCAGAAACGGGTCCGCGCAGCCCGCCGCGCGCCGCCGGCAATACAGGCTTTCGCTCAGAAGAAATTGTTTCGCCGTCATCGTTTCTATCTGTACCTCGCAACGCCCAACAAACGCGGCCGGGGGCGGTTGGTTCCTCCGCCCCGTGGAAAGCTAGATGACGGGTGGGTCTAGCGGACGATCTCCTGGAGCAGGGCGTGCAGCTTTGCGGCCTCAATCGGCTTCTGCAGCACGGGTGCGTGCGAAAACGCCGAAACAATGCTGTCGGGCCCGTAACCGGTGACGAAGGCAAACGGAATTTTTCGGTTGGTGAGAATATCGGCGACGGCATAGGTTTTTTCGCCACCCAAATTCACATCGAGAATACCTGCCTGCAGGTTTCCGGTCTTGGCAGCGAGTACGGCGTCGCTGAAGCGGCTGTAGGGACCATCGACCTTGTGTCCGAAGGCGGAGAGCATGTCCGCGAGCATCATCGACACGAGCGGCTCGTCTTCGACAAGCAGAACGCGCTTGTCGTTGGAATCCGCCGCCACCGTGGGCATTTCGACATGCGGTTTGAAGGCGCGTTTCGAGGCGTCCGCATTGGCTTCGTGAGGCACACACAAAGTGCAGCGCAGTCCATCTGGCCGCCAGTCGAAGTGTACGAGCCCGCCAAGCTGCCGTTCGATGCCAGCGACGATCGCGCGGCTCCCATAGCCGCGCCGCTCGGGCGGGGTGATCTGCGGGCCGCCGGATTCCGTCCAGACAAGTTCGAGTTTTCCAGACTCGGTCCACCAGATCAGCTCGACGTAACCAGCGTCGACGGACAGTGCGCCATGCTTCGCTGCGTTTGTTGCGAGTTCGTGCAGCGCGAGAGCAATAGTCTGGGCGGTCGCGGGTGGCAGCAGAACAATAGGCCCGCGTGCCCTGACCCGTTCGTTGCCGCTTGCGCGATAAGGCGCAAACTCTTCGTCAACGAGGCGGGTGAGGTCGGCCCCCTCCCAGCGCGATCCAGCCAGCAGCCGGTGAGCGTTCGACAACGCGCCGATCCGGCCATCAAGGGCGCCGATGTAGTCGTCGATACTGTCGGCACGGGTCAGGCGCATAATCGATTGAACGACGGCAACGACATTGCGCGCACGATGGTCAACTTCTTCGGCGAGCAGGATCTGACGCTCTTCGGCGCGTTTTCTTTCGGTGATATCGGAGGTGACGCCGCTTAGCCAGACGAGGCGGCCCTTTTCATCAAAGTTCGCCGCTGCCGTGCCGGTGCACCAACGCACTTCGCCATTCGACCGCAGAACGCGAAACTCCGTCTGGAAGGTATTCGTGGCTTTGGTGATCTTGCGGAAAGATCGCTCGAGAAGCTCAAAGTCTTCCGGATTGAGGAGTGGCCGCACGCTCTCGAGCGTCGGAACAAACGTAACTGGATCAACCCCGAAAATTTCGCACTGACCATGATCCCAGACGATCGAACCGCGCGATATATTCCATTCCCAGCTGCCCATTTGACCGGCGGCAAGCGCAAGGCTGCGCATCCGTTCGCTTTGCCGAAGCTGCAATGTGGATGATGCAAGTTCGGCGGTGCGCTCGGCGACTCGCGCTTCGAGTCCTCTGTTCAGCTGCTCCAGCTGACGCGTCTTGCGGAAAAGTTCGACGAAGACTTTGACTTTCGCTCGCAGTACTTCAGGGATCACGGGGACCGGTACATAGTCGACGGCCCCCATCTCATAGCCGCGCAGCCGATCGACGTCTGTCAGCAGGATGGCTGATATGAAAATCAGCGCAGTTTTCTCGAAGCGTGGGTGATCACGAATCATCGCCGCCAGCTGAAAACCGTCGATATCCGGCATGTAGACGTCGATCAGAACTACAGCGACGTCGTGCTTCAGGAGAAGCTCGAGCGCCTCCGTGGCATTGCTGGCGCTCAGCAGGTTTTCGCCGACGTCCTCGAGGATCGTGCGATAGGTCAGAAGTTTGGCCGGCTGATCGTCGACGAGGAGGATGTTGACCCTGTCTTCGGACATGGAGTCCTCGTCTTCAGCGGTGGAGCCAGCTGCGGAGAGCAGACAGCAGCTGTTCAGTGTTCACCGGCTTTGCCAGATAATCCGACGCGCCAGCATCGAGGCATTTTTCGCGGTCGCCCTTCATCGCTTTGGCCGTGAGCGCGATGATCGGCAGACGACGGAAATTCGCCTTCTTGCGGATTTCCTCCATTGTCTGATAGCCATCCATCTCCGGCATCATAATGTCCATCAGCACGATGGCGATATCGGTATTCGACCCGATGAGCTTGATCGCTTCGTTGCCCGTCGTGGCGGTGAGGACTCGCATGCCGCGCCGCTCCAGCACGCTGCTCAGCGCGAAGATGTTGCGGGCATCGTCGTCGACCAGCAACACAGTCCGGTCCACCAGGTCTTCATCGGACGTGGTCAGGCGCTCTAGCATGCGCTGCTTTTCTGCGGGCAAATCGGTGACGACGCGGTGCAGGAAGAGGGCCGTTTCGTCGAGCAATCGCTCGGGGGATTCGACGCCCTTGACCACAATGCTGCGTGCCATCGTGTGCAGGCGGGCGTCTTCTTCCGCGCTCAACTCCCGACCGGTAAATACGACGACCGGCACTTCCGACAACGCCTGATCGGCGCCCAACTGCTCGAGGACTTCGAATCCGGTCATGTCGGGCAGTCTCAGATCCAGAACCACGCAGTCAGCAGGCTGCCGACGCAAAGCGGCGAGCGCATCTCGTCCGGTACCGGCGGTTTCAATCTCGACGTCGTCGTAGCCAAGCAATTCCGAGATACTGAGCAGCTCGGCCGGATTATCCTCGACCACAAGCAGACGTTTGCGCCGCGGAGCCGAATATTCCTTGATGCGTCGGAGCGCGGCCTCAACGCCTTCCGTCGTCGTCGGCTTGGTGACGAACGAGAATGCGCCGCGCGCGAGGCCATGGTGCTTGTCCTCGTCGAGCGTGATGATCTGTACGGGGATATGACGCGTCAGCGGATTCTGTTTGAGCTGGCTCAAGACGCTCCAACCCAGCATGTCGGGCAGAAAAACGTCAAGCGAGACCGCACTGGGCTGATATTGCTTGGCAAGCTCGAGTGCGTCGGCGCCGCGCATTGCTACGAGCACCTTGAACCCCTTGTCCCGCGCGAGATCGATCAGGACGCGGCAGTAGTGAGGATCGTCTTCGACGATCAGCAATATTGAGTCGCCGGGCTGGATTTCGTGCCGATCGTCCGGAATTTGCTCGATGGGACGCTCCGGCAAGGCAATCGGCATGCTCGGTGCCTGGATTTGCGAAGCGGACGGGCTGGGTGACTGCGTGGCAGCGGATGGTCCAGCATAGGTGATTGGCAGATACAAAGTGAACGTGCTGCCGACGCCAGGCGCACTGCGCAATTGGATTTCCCCGCCGAGAAGGCTGGACAGTTCACGGCTGATCGCAAGCCCCAATCCAGTTCCACCGTACTTGCGGCTGGTGCTCGCATCGGCCTGCTGGAATGCCTCGAAAATGATTTTCTGTTTCTCGGTGGGAATTCCGGTGCCGGTGTCAGCGACCTCGAAGGCGACAACGGTCTGCGCCTGGCTGAGAATCGGGTGTGTCGAAGTCCAGCCAACGGGCGCGGCAGAGACCTTGAGCTGAACGCCACCGCGGTCGGTGAACTTGAAGGCGTTCGACAGCAGGTTTTTCAACACCTGCTGCAGCCGTTTGGAGTCGGTTATCAGGCTGCGTCCAAGGGACGGGTCGAGATCGACCTTGAACGAAAGCTGCCGCGTATCCGCTTCGTGACGGAACGGACGGCCCACGGCGTCGAGCAAGTTGGTGAAGAAGATTTCTTCGGCATCGACCGTGACCGTGCCGGATTCGATCTTCGAGAGGTCGAGAATATCGCTGATAAGGTTGAGCAGGTCGGTCCCGGCACCGTGAATGGTACGGGCGAATTCTGTCTGCTTGCCTGTGAGGTTGCCGTCGGGATTGTCGGCCAGTTGCTGACCGAGAATGAGAATACTGTTCAACGGCGTACGTAACTCGTGCGACATGTTGGCGAGGAATTCGGACTTGTACTTCGACGTCAGCGCCAGCTCCGCCGCCTTTTCTTCGAGGGCGCGGCGCGCCTGTTCGATTTCCTGATTCTTTCTTTCGACTTCGACGTTACGCTCGGCAAGCTGCTGCGCTTTCTGTTCGAGCTGCTCGTTGGTCTGCTGCAATTCGCGCTGCTGTGTCTGCAGCTCGCCGGCAAGCTGCTGGGACTGCTTGAGCAGGCCTTCGGTCTGCATCGTGGCTTCGATCGAATTGAGCACGATGCCGATGCTGGCCGTGAGTTGCTCAAGAAACATCGTCTGCAACGCTGTGAACTGGTTCACCGAAGCAAGTTCGATTACCGCCTTGACCTGATTTTCGAAAAGCACGGGCAGGACGATGATATTGGCCGGCTTGACCTTGAATAATGCCGAAACGATCGGCACCGCGTGATCTGGCATTTCTGTGATGAGCATGCGTCGCTTGTCGGCAGCGCACTGGCCGATGAGGCCTTCGCCGATGCGCAGCCGCTGCGAATGACCATTCGTGCTGTCGTCGGCATAGGCCGAAAGCAGCCGCATGCTCTGCAGTTCTTCGCTTTCTACCTGATAGATGACGCCCTGTTGTGCGTTCACAAGAGGCGTCAGTTCGCTCAGCAGCAGGCGGCCGACGGTGTTGAGATCGCGCTGGCCCTGCAACATGTTGGTGAATTTTGCGAGGTTGGTCTTCAGCCAATCCTGTTCGGTGTTGCGATCCGTCGTCAGACGCAGATTGTCGATCATCGTGTTGATGTTGTCTTTGAGCTCGGCCACTTCGCCGCGCGCGTCGACCTGAACCGACCGAGTCAGATCGCCTTTGGTCACCGCTGTCGCGACCTCGGCGATGGCGCGCACCTGCGTCGTGAGATTTGCGGCCAGCAGGTTGACGTTGCCGGTGAGTGCTTTCCATGTGCCGGCCGCTCCGGGCACGTTGGCCTGACCACCGAGACGTCCGTCAACACCCACTTCGCGCGCAACGCTTGTCACCTGATCGGCGAAGGTCGCAAGCGTGTCGGTCATATTGTTGATGGTTTCGGCAAGCGCCGCCACTTCGCCTTTCGATTTCACCGTGAGGTTCTGCTTGAGATCGCCGTTGGCGACCGCGGTCACGACTTTGACGATGCCGCGCACCTGCTCGGTGAGGTTTGCCGCCATCACGTTCACCGTATCAGTCAGGTCCTTCCAGGTGCCGGCGACGCCCGACACCTGCGCCTGACCGCCGAGCCTTCCTTCGGTGCCGACCTCGCGGGCGACGCGCGTCACTTCGGAGGCGAACGCATTGAGTTGGTCGACCATCGTGTTGATGGTGTTCTTCAGCTCGAGAATTTCGCCCTTCACGTCGACCGTGATTTTGCGGGACAAGTCGCCGCGCGCCACAGCGGTGGTCACCTCGGCAATATTGCGAACCTGGGTGGTAAGGTTGGCCGCCAGCAGGTTGACGTTGTCGGTCAGGTCTTTCCACGTGCCGGCGACACCGGGCACCTTGGCCTGACCGCCCAAGCGCCCTTCGGTGCCGACTTCGCGCGCGACGCGCGTCACTTCGCCGGCAAATGACCTCAGCTGATCGGTGGTCGTGTTGAGCGTTTCCTTGAGTTGCAAAAGTTCACCGCGAACGTCAACGGTGATCTTCTTGGAGAGGTCGCCATTGGCGACGGCCGTGGCCACTTCGGCGATGTTGCGCACCTGAGCGGTGAGGTTCGACGCCATCAAATTGACGTTGTCGGTCAGATCTTTCCATGTGCCGGCGACTTCCGGCACTTCCGCCTGGCCACCCAGCTTGCCCTCGGTGCCGACTTCGCGCGCGACGCGCGTCACTTCCGAAGCGAACGAGTTCAGCTGGTCCACCATCGTATTGATGGTGTTCTTCAGCTCGAGAATTTCGCCTTTCACGTCGACGGTGATCTTGCGCGAAAGGTCGCCGCGGGCGACGGCTGTCGTCACTTCGGCGATGTTGCGGACCTGGGCGGTCAGGTTGCCCGCCATCGAGTTCACCGAGTCGGTGAGGTCCTTCCATGTTCCGGCGACGCCCGGGACGTTGGCCTGGCCACCGAGCCGTCCCTCGGTGCCGACCTCGCGCGCGACGCGCGTCACTTCGCCTGCGAAGGCGTTGAGCTGGTCGACCATCGTGTTGATGGTTTCCTTGAGCTGCAGGATTTCGCCGGAAACGCTGACGGTGATTTTCCTCGATAAGTCGCCACCGGCAATAGCCGTTGCCACGTCGGCGATGTTGCGGACCTGAGCGGTCAGGTTCGAGGCCATGAAGTTGACGCTGTCGGTCAGGTCTTTCCACGTACCGGCGACACCGGGCACCTGCGCCTGACCGCCGAGTTTACCTTCAGTGCCGACTTCGCGCGCGACGCGTGTCACTTCGGAAGCAAAGCCGTTCAGCTGGTCCACCATCGTGTTGATGGTGTCCTTTAGTTCGAGGATTTCGCCGCGCACATCCACTGTGATCTTGCGTGAAAGGTCGCCGCGCGCGACGGCGGTGGTCACCTCGGCGATGTTTCGCACTTGTGTCGTAAGATTTGCCGCGAGAAGGTTGACGTTGTCGGTCAAATCCTTCCACGTTCCGGCAACGCCCGGCACAATGGCCTGGCCGCCAAGCTTGCCGTCGGTGCCAACTTCGCGTGCGACGCGCGTGACTTCAGATGCGAACGAACGCAGTTGGTCCACCATCGTGTTGATGGCTTCCTTCAGCTGTAGGATTTCCCCGCGAACGTCGACGGTGATTTTCTTTGAAAGGTCGCCGTCGGCGACGGCGATGGTGACTTCGGCGATGTTGCGAACCTGAGCGGTCAGGTTGTTCGCCATTGAGTTCACGCTTTCGGTCAGGTCCTTCCAGACACCGGTGACCTCGCGCACCTGCGCCTGGCCGCCCAATTTTCCTTCGGTGCCGACTTCGCGGGCGACGCGGGTCACTTCCGATGTGAACACGCTCAGTTGCTTGATCATCGTGTTCACGATGGTCGCGGCTTCGAGAAACTCGCCCTTGAGGGGACGACCGTCGACTTCGAGGCGGACGGTCTTCAGAAGGTCGCCCTGGGCGACCGCGGCGACCGCGGTGGCGACTTCCTTCGTTGGCCAGAGGAGGTCGTCGATGAGTGTATTGACCGAGCTTTCCATCTCGCCCCAGGCGCCACTGGCGAGACCGAATTTCACGCGATGGCGGGTCTTACCCTCGCGGCCTACGACCTGGCCCACGCGCTCGAGCTGTTGCGCCATTCGCTCGTTCGAGGCGACGATGTCGTTGAAGGTGTCGGCGATTTTCCCGAGGAGCCCCTCGTGCTCGACACCCATTCTTACCGAGAAGTCGCCGGACCGCATGGCGCGCAGCGCTAGCAACAGCTCCTGGAGCTCGGTTGGCGAGCTTACGTCCGGAGCGTTTTCATCCGCCCGACGCGACCGTTTCTTTGATACAGCGCCATTGGCAGTCTTCTTGTTTGTGATGGTCGCTTGATCCATCGACGCCTCCCGAATAACCCCGTCCCCCCAGCGCAATCGCGTGCGCCGGCCGTGCGTTCAGGCGAAGAGGTCCGAGCGACATGGCCAGCTACCGCAGGGTTTCGGAGCCGCAACGCCATGGTCGTTCGTCACTTTGCTTTGGGGCAGAGCCTGACCCTCCCGCTCGCTCCGGCCAGTAGTCACCGCGGAGCGCCCGCGAGCAATTAAATCCGCTAAGTGGCGAAAAGTTCCGTCCAGTATGCGACCCGTCGCATGGACCGAAAATAGGCACGATCTATCTGGAATAATTGTGGAAATCAGCCTACGCGGGTGTGACGCCGACATGCACCCTAAAACAAAAATACCTCAGGGCAAGTCAGGGGCCGAGGTTCAGGAAACAAGTCAGGGGCCGAGGTTCAGGAAAGGGGTCGAGGCCGAGAAAAATGCGCAGCCTCGATCCGCCGAGCAATCGCAGGCGAGCCACGGCCGATCGTCTTTCCGGGGAATTCGGCTATGCTCGCGGACCCGAAGCGGGCACCAAAGCAGCGAGCTGAAGAGGAGGGCGCCGAATGCCTCGTCACGCGTCCTATGTTCCCCACGGCGTGATTCCGGCCGTTCTGCTGCCTTTCGATAATGATTTTGCAATCGACGAAGCGAGCTTCCGCAAGCACCTGCGCGATGTGGCGGCGGTGGAAGGCCTGTCCGCAATTACGATCAACGCGCACTCGACCGAAGTGGCGTCGTGTACCTTCGACGAACAGAGACGCGTTCTCGAAATCGCGCAGGACGAGGTTGGCACCAGGCTTCCTTTGATCAACGGCGTCTGGGCTGATGGCAGCATGGAGGCTGCTCGTATCGCCCGCATGGCGGCACAGGGTGGTGCGTCAGCGCTGCTGGTTTTTCCGCCGGCGCCCTTCACACTCGGTCAATCGCCGGCCATGACCCTCGCCCATTTCAGGCGCATCGCTGACGCAACCGATTTGCCGCTGATCGTGTTTCAGTATCCGCTTTCGACCGGGCAGGGTTATCCGAAAGAGACGCTTTTGAAACTGTGCGATGAGATACCCTCGATCCGCGCCATCAAGGATTGGATTGACAACGTACCGCACCACGACTGGCACATCCGCACGCTGCAGAACCTAGCAAGGCCTGTAAACGTGCTTACGACGCACAGTTCATGGCTTTTCTCTTCGTTGGTGCTCGGCTGCAACGGATTGCTGTCGGGGTCGGGCAGCGTCATTGCCGACTTGCAGGCGAAATTATTCCGCGCCGTACAGAAGAATGATCTGGCGGAGGCCAAGCGTCTCAATGATCGCATCGAACCGACTGCAAGGATCTTCTATACGGATCCGTTCGTCGATATGCACAATCGTATGAAAGAGGCCCTGGTCCTGCTCGGCAAGCTGCCGCGCGCGGTGGTGCGCCCCCCATTGGTCAAGATTGAACGGGCAGAGATTGCACGCATTCGTGAGGCACTGATCGAAGCCGGATTGCTGGACAAGAACGCGCGCGACGCGGCGTGATCTGTCATGGCCGAGCATGACGAATGAGGGCTCGAGCCTAGCCCGTCACAAAATCGCAAACTCGGTGTTCTTCCGGTCAGTGACGAGCATGCTGCCCGGATAGTGGGTGATGCAGAATTCAGGCTTCACGGTTGCGATGACTGATTGTGGCGTCACCCCGCACGCCCAGAAGACTGGCAACTCGTCGTCGCGCACTTCGACCGCATCGCCATAGTCAGGCTTCATCAAGTCTTTGATTCCGATCAACTCCGGCTTGCCGATATGCACTGGCGCGCCGTGCACTGACGGAAAGCGGGTCGTAATCTGGACCGAGCGAATGGCATCGCGCGGCGTCATCGGTCGCATCGACACGACCATCGGACCGTGAAATGGGCCCGCCCGATGCGTGGCGATCGAGGTGCGATACATCGGCACATTGCAACCGCGCGTGATGTGCCGCAGTTCGATGCCTTCGGCCGCCAAAGCTTCCTCGAATGAAAAAGAGCATCCGATCACGAAGCTGACGAGATCGTCACGCCAGAATTGCCGCACGTCTTCGGGTTCGGCGACCAGTTCGCCGTTCTTCCAGACGCGGTAGCGCGGCAGGTCGGTGCGGATGTCGAGATCCTCGCCCAGCTCCGGCACGTGCGGGTCGCCCGGCGCGGAGGTCCCGATCAGCGGGCAAGGCTTGGGGTTGATATGGCAAAAGCGCATGAAATCTGCTGCGAGCGCCTGCGGCAAAATGGCGAGATTGCCCTGCACATTACCGGGCGCGAGGCCTGCGGTTGGCCCAACGTGCCTTCCCGCCCTGACCGCCAGGCGCGCAGAAAGCCCGCTGCCGGGCTCCGGTTGGTCTTTTCGCCGTGGAGATGCGGTGGCCATCAGCTATCCGTGTCTGCTGTGGCGAGCCTAACACCGGCCGCCAATTCGTTCGAGCGTCCCTAGTCATTTCCCAGGCAGGCGTATACGACCATGTGAGTGGCGCTCCATCAATATGAATATAGCGGTTGAAAGTTGGTGCCGGATCGCGTTTGCTAATGGGACAAAGAGCCCGCCAAGGGCCGACAGGGGAGTACTAGCAATGCCGCGTCGTGCCGTCCGGCATAGGCGTGCGGTGACTGCTCTCACGGTTGCGCGCGACGCGCGCCGTGTTCGGACGCAATCGACGCTTTTTCAAATAGATCGTGTCGTTGCGTATCGCCTCAGGCGCACAGGCGCGTGAGACGATCGGCACGAATGTGATGCAGAGGGAGGAAAACGAGATGAGTGAAAAATGGAAAGAGGAGGAGTGGGCGCAAGACTTCTGGTACAGCGGCAAGGTGACCCGTCGTCGTGTCGTCGGTTGGGGCGGCGGTGCGATCGGCGCGCTGATGCTGGTGCCGGCGCCATGGCGCGAAGCGTTTGCGCAGGCAAAGCCCTACAAGATCGGCGCGATCAATCCGCTTTCTGGCGCGGGCGCGGCAGGCGGAAAGACCGCATTGGTCGGCGTGCAGATGGCCGTGGACCGTATCAACGGCGCCGGCGGCGTGAATGGCCGTCCGATCGAATTGATCGTCGCGGACGATGAATCCAAGCCCGATGTCGGACGCCGCAAGACCAGCAAGCTAGTGGACGAAGACCAGATCGACGCCCATTGCGGTGGCTTTCTCTCCAACATCTGCCTTGCATGCATGCCGGTCTGGGAAGAGGCCAAGATTGTCAACATGATTAGCGTATGCCTCGACACCACGCTGACCACGACAAAGTGCAACCGCTACAGCTTCCGGGTTCACGACTACGCGCCGGCGCAAGCGGTCGCGTTCGCGCCCTATTTGATCACGAACATGGGCAAGAAGTGGCACCTCGCTTACGCCGACTACTCCTGGGGTCAGTCGACACGCGACGCCTATGCGCAGGAGATCAAGAAAGCAGGCGGCGAGGTTGTGGAGACCACTGGCATTCCACTGGGAACTGCCGACATGACGCCGTTCCTGTCAAAGGTCACCGGTCAATTCGACGGGCTGTTTGGCATCTTCTTCGGCAAAGATGGTGTGACCATCGGCAACCAGGCCTACGATCTCGGCCTGACCAAGAAGTACAAATGGGCCGGCGATGGCGCCATTGCAGAGTCGACCAATCTTCCCGCACTGGGTAACAAGATCGAAGGCTTTGTCGGGATCAATCGATACATCCCGGTCCAGGAAGGCCCCTTCAATACGCCCGAGCACAAGAAATTCTTCGACGAAGCCAAGACGCGGCTCGCGAAGGTCGACCCATCGGGCCCGTTGCCGGATCGCTACGTCCAGTCGAACTACGAGGCGATGAACGCGCTCAAGGTTGGCATGGAAATGTCGAAATTCCGCGGCCGCGAAGACACGATGAAGCTCATCGAGTCGCTTGAAGGCCTGCAGATGAAACTGAGTGACGACTTCCCGACCGGAGACAAGCTGCTCCGCAAGGAAGATCACCAGGCATTTCCTCTTCAGGTCATCTTCGACATCAAAGACGGCAAGCACCGCATCATCGAGACGATCCCCGGCGATAAGACTTTCTTCCCGCCGGCTTGCAAATTTGCCTCGACGTAGGTGTCGACGCACTCCGGCATCGACACGCCAGCCCCGGCCGCGAAGGTTGGGGTTGGCACCGAAACCCCCGTGTTGCGCACGGAAGGGCTGACGCGCAGATTTGGTGGTCTCACTGCTGTCAATGACATCAGTTTTCAGGTCGACCGCGAAGAGATCCGCGCGATCATCGGGCCGAACGGCGCCGGAAAGAGCACCTTCTTCAATTGCCTGACCGGAGTGCTGCGCCCGACGTCGGGCCGCATCCTGTTCAATGGCGAGGATATCAGCGGCCTTCCACCCGATCGGATATCGATGAAGGGCATCGCGCGCTCTTACCAGATCACCAACATCCTTCCGAACGCGACGGCGCTCGAAAATGTTCGTATTGCCTCGCAATCGCGCCGGCATGGCTGGAGCATGCTCACGCACTACACCGCTTACCAGGACATCATCGAGAAAGCGGAAGCGGTGCTCAAATCGGTCGGTCTCTACGCCAACGCTGACGAACTCGCGGCAAATCTCTCGCACGGAGAGCAGCGCAATCTCGAGATTGGAATCGCGCTGGCCACAGAACCGCAACTGCTTTGCCTCGACGAACCCACCGCTGGCATGAGCTCGGCAGAAACGCGCGACACCGTGCAGCTGGTACGTAGCATCGCCAAGAACCTGACGATTCTGATCGTCGAGCACGACATGGAAGTCGTCATGGGTCTCGCCAACCGAATCACGGTGCTCAATTACGGACAGGTTCTGGCAGAAGGAACGCCTACGGAAATCCAGAACAATCCGAAAGTGCTGGAGGTCTATCTGAAGACATGAGCGACGCCGCCAAGGATGCGCCGCTGATCGCGGTCGAGGATCTGCACACGTTCTACGGCAAGAGTCACATCTTGCACGGCGTGACGTTGCATGTCCGACCGGGCGAAGTCGTTGGGTTGCTGGGGCGCAATGGTGTCGGCAAAAGCACCACGCTCAAAACAATCATGGGTCTGGTGCGTCCGACGGAGGGCAACATTCGGCTTGACGGTACGCCAATCACGGGATTGCCTCCACACAAGCTCGCGCGGCTGGGTATAGGCTACGTCCCGGAAGACCGGCGCATTTTCCGACTACTGACCGTGATGGAAAACCTTCGTACCGGTCTCGATCGTCAGGGTGTGAGCGACGAGAAAAAGCAGGCTTTGCTCGACAAGGTGTTCAACTATTTCCCGGTGCTTGGCGAACGTCGCAACCAGGCTGGTGGCACGTTGTCGGGTGGCGAGCAGCAGATGCTTGCGATTGCGCGGGCAATGATGCTGGAGCCGAAGATCATCCTGCTCGATGAACCCACCGAAGGTCTGATGCCGCGAATGGTGTCGCAGATCAGCAACATCATCGACGTGCTGCACAAGGAAAACGTCGCCATCCTCCTCGTCGAACAGAACGTCCCGCTGACGTTGGAGGCGAGCGAGCGCGTCTACATCATGGAAAAAGGCTCGGTGCGCCATCACGCTGCCGCCCAAGATCTCAAGGTGAATGACGCAGTCATTCATCAGTATCTGGGGGTGTGAGATGGAACTCACCGCAATCCTCTTCTCTATTCCCTGGGATGAGATCCTCATTCAGACGATCAACGGGATTGTCACCGGCATGATCCTGGCGCTCATCGCATCAGGCCTGACGCTGATTTTCGGCATCATGGATGTCGTCAATTTCGCGCATGGCGAGCTGTTCATGCTCGGTGCCTATATCGGCGTCGTGGTACTGGCGACGACGGGCAATTTCTGGCTGGCGCTGCTGATCGCAACGCTGGCTGTGGCGCTGATCGGTGCGGCGATCCAGGTTGTGACGCTGCGGCCTCTCATCGGCCGTGATCCGCTTACGACAATTCTCGCGACGTTCGGTGTTTCGTTGATCCTGCAGAACTACGCGCTGTGGCAGTTCGGTCCGGTGGCCCGCAAGATCCAGGAGCCGTTCACCGGCCACTTCACGTTGTTCTATCTCGAGTATCCCTGGTATCGCCTCGTCATTGCCGGCCTCTCTGCGGCGATCATCGGCGGCTTCTGGCTGTTTCTCAAATACGGCAAATACGGAATCTGGATCCGTGCCACCACGCAGGATCGCGTGATGGCGCAGGCGATGGGCATTCCCGTTCCCCTTGTTTACACGGCGGCGTTCGCGATCGGCGCGGGCATGGCGGCAGCGAGTGGGGTGCTGTTCGGCCCTCTCGTCGGGGTCAATCATACGATGGGGCTCGACTGGGTGTTGAAGGCCTTCATCGTCGTTGTCGTCGGCGGCATGGGCAATCTTGGGGGATCGATCGCGGCCGCCATCTTCATCAGCCTGCTGGAAGCTTATGCCTCGATCTGGGTCAGCCCGGCGCAAGCCGTGATCGTCTCATTCATCGTGCTGATCCTCACGCTGCTCTTCCGTCCCACCGGTCTGTTCGTTCCGACGCCAAAATGAAGAAACGGCGCAATACATCCTATTGGGTTGCATTCAGCATCGTGCTGGCATTGCTGATCATCGCGCCGCTGGTGTTGCCGGAATTCTGGCGCCGGTTCCTGACCGAAATCCTGATCTGGGGACTGCTGGCGATGTCGTCCGACATCCTCATCGGTTACACGGGGATGGTTTCGTTCGGACACTCGGCATTTTTCGGCCTCGGCATGTATGGTGCGGCGGCGGCATTGCTAATGTTCTCGCCGCCGAACCTCTGGCTTGCGCTTCTTTTCGGTCTCGTGGCATCGGCTCTGGTCGCGCTGTTTGTCGCGTATTTCTCGACACGTCTGCGCGACATTTATTTCGCCATCACCACGCTCATCTTCAGCCAGATCTTCTACGTAATCGTGTTTACCTGGACCGAAGTCACCGGCGGCGAGAACGGCCTCAATTTCCGGCGTCCACCTCTGGCGATCCCCGGTCTGTTTTCGGTCCAGTTCACCTCCCAAACCATGCACTGGTTTGTATTGGCAGTGGTGACGGCGTCGTATCTGATCCTGCGCCGCATTACTCGCTCGCCGTTCGGCATGGTGTTGCAATCGATCCGTGAGAACGAGCCGCGCACGCGCGCCATCGGCTATCCGGTCGAGCGCTACAAGATTGTAGCGGTGATGTTGTCGGGACTGTTTGCGGGATTGGCCGGCGTGCTTTATGCAGTGCAAAATCGTTTTGCCGCACCGGACTTCATTTTCTTCCTCGTGTCCGGCGAAACCGTCATCTTCAACGTCATGGGCGGCATCGGCACGCTTGTCGGGCCGATCGTCGGCGCCGGATTTTTTCAACTGATGCGGGAATTCCTTTCACGAATTTTCGGGGACCAGTTTCCCTATCTCATCCCGCTTGGTGTCGTTTTCATCGTGATGATCATTTTCCTGCCGCAAGGTCTGTTAGGCTTCGCGCGGCGATGGCTTAATCGCTAGCGGGAGGCAAACGTGGGGGTTCGCAAGCTCGGCATCATTATGTATGGCGTTACCGGGCGCATGGGGCTCAACCAGCACCTCGAGCGCTCGATTGTCGCGATCCGCGAACAGGGCGGGGTTGTGCTGCCCAATGGCGACCGCGTCATGCCCGATCCGATCCTGGTCGGCCGCAATGCCGAGAAGGTCGCAGCGCTGGCCCGCCGTTACGGAATTGAGCGCTCCACGACGGATCTCGATTCGGCACTGAAGAACCCGGACGACACGGTGTTTTTCGACGCCGCCACGACGCAGATGCGTGCCGACCTTCTCACGCGGGCGATCGAAGCCGGCAAGAACGTCTATTGCGAAAAGCCGGTCGCCGACACGCTCGAGAAGGCGATTGCCGTCGTAAAGCTCGCCAAAGCGAAGAAGGTCAAGAACGGCGTCGTGCAGGACAAATTGTTTCTTCCCGGATTGCGCAAGATCAGGATGCTGCGCGATGCAGGCTTCTTCGGCCGGATGTTCGCGGTGCGCGGCGAGTTCGGCTACTGGGTGTTCGAAGGCGATTGGGGGCAGCCTGCGCAGCGCCCGAGCTGGAACTACAAGAAGGCCGAAGGCGGCGGCATTATTCTCGATATGCTTTGCCACTGGCGCTATGTCTTCGACAACCTCTTCGGTAAGGTGCAGGCCGTGAGCTGCTTGGGCGCGACTCATATCCCCAAGCGGGTGGATGAGAGCGGCAAGGCCTACGAAGCCGATACCGATGACGCCGCCTACGCCACGTTCAAGCTTGAGAATAATGTGGTCGCGCACATGAACTCATCCTGGTGCGTGCGGGTTCGCCGCGACGATCTGGTGACCTTCCAGGTCGACGGCACACATGGCTCTGCTGTCGCCGGTTTGACCAAATGCTGGACCCAGCATCGCGTGAACACGCCGAGGCCAGTGTGGAATCCAGACGTTCCTCAGACCATGAACTTCCAGTCGCAGTGGGAGGAAGTGCCGGAGAACATGGTCTATGAGAATGGCTTCAAACTGCAATGGGAGGATTTCATCCGTCATGTCGTCGCGGACACGCCATGGCATCATGGCTTGATCGAGGGCGTAAAAGGCGTTCAGCTTGCCGAACTCGGCCTGCAAAGCTGGAAAGAGCGTCGCTGGCTCGACGTGCCGGACATCAAGATTTAAGGAGGGACGCTTGGCCACGCTCGTTCTGCCAACCGCCGATCGCAGGCTCGAGTCGTATACGACGGGCGAGCCGATTGTCTTTCCCTCCAAAGCGGCGACAAAAGATTTCAACCGCATTGCATATGCCGCAGCGCATGTCGTGGCCGATCCGCTGGCCGACACCGACCCTTGGCTGGATACGGCGATCGATTGGGAGAAGACGGTCCATTTCCGCCACTATCTCTGGGATCTCGGCCTTGGCGTCGCCGAAGCCATGGACACCGCCCAACGTGGCGGCGGGCTTGATTGGCCGGGCGCGCGTGAATTGATCCGTCACACGCTGGAGGCCGCGAAGGGGCGCCCGGGCGTCAAGGTCTGCTGCGGGGTGGGGACCGATCATCTCGAACCGGCGGCCGGGGTGCGCGTCGACGACATCATCCGCGCTTACGAAGAGCAGATCGAGGCGATCGAAGCGATGGATGGCCAGCTTGTGGTGATGGCGAGCCGCGCACTCGCTGCAGTCGCCAAAAGTCCGGACGACTACGTAAAGGTCTACGGACGCATCTTGGGTCAGGTTCGCGAACCGGTCATCATCCACTGGCTCGGCGAAATGTTCGATCCGGCGCTCGCTGGCTATTGGGGCGCGGCTGATCACACGGCTGCGATGGAAAATTGTCTCGCCATCCTTCGCGACAATGCGACGAAGATCGACGGCGTGAAGATCTCACTGCTCTCGAAGGAGAAGGAAATCGCGATGCGGCGAAAGCTTCCGACGAACATACGAATGTACACCGGCGACGATTTCAACTACGCCGAACTGATTGCCGGCGACGAAGAAGGCTATTCGGACGCGCTACTCGGCATTTTCGACGCGATCGCACCTGCGGCATCTGCCGGCCTTGCCGGCCTGTCGGCCGGTGACATTCAGCGCTTCCATGGAATTCTCGAGCCCACGGTCCCGCTCTCGCGCCACATTTTTCAGGCCCCGACACGGTTCTACAAGACCGGCGTCGTATTCCTAGCCTGGCTCAACGGATTGCAGGACCATTTCATCATGGTGGGCGGGCAGGAAAGCGCACGGTCGCTGTTGCATCTTGCCGAGCTGTTCCGGCTCGCCGACAAGGCGCGCGTGCTGCACGATCCGGAGCTCGCCGCGGCCCGCATGAACAAGTTGCTCGCCGTGCACGGACTGGCATGAACACCAACGGTCTGTCGATCAATCTTGCGACCGTACGCGAGCAGTGGAATCTGCGCGAAGCGGTTGAAGCCTGCGCGCGTCATGGCATTCGGGCCGTGGATCCCTGGCGCGATCAGGTTGCCGTCCTGGGCCTCGATGAATCGGTACGGGTCATCAAGGACAACGGCATGCGGGTCACCGGCTATTGCCGTGGCGGCATGTTTCCTGCGGTGGATGCCGCAGGACGGCGTGCCGCAATTGATGACAACAAGCGCGCAATCGACGAAGCAGCGGCTCTCGGCGCCGAATGTCTGGTACTCGTCGCCGGTGGGCTGCCCAAGGGCTCGCGCGATATCGGCGCTGCCCGGCAGATGGTGATGGAGGGGCTACTAACGATCCTGGCGCACGCGAAAGCGTGCGCGGTGCCGCTTGCGATAGAACCGCTTCATCCCATGTATGCGGGTGATCGCGCGTGCGTGAACACGCTTGCGCAAGCGCTCAATCTTTGCGACTTGCTCGGGGACGGAACGGGCGTTGCGATTGACGCTTATCACGTTTGGTGGGACCCGGAGCTTGCAGCACAAATTGCGCGGGCCGGAGCGAAAAACCGCATTCTCGCGTACCACATATGCGATTGGCTCGTGCCGACTCAGCACATGCTGACAGATCGCGGCATGATGGGTGACGGCGTTATTAATTTGCCCCACATTCGCACTATGGTGCGCAATGCAGGCTATCGGGGTTTCACCGAAGTCGAGATTTTTTCGGCCGAGAATTGGTGGAAGCGGCCAGGCGACGAGGTGCTGCGCACCTGCATCGAGCGCTTCAACACGGTCTCGTAAGCTGGAAATTCACTTCCGGAATGCCGACTAGGCTTGATACGATCCCATTGTAAACCTCAGGGATTTCCTTAGGTTTCTCGGCACCACGTTGGCATGCCGTCGAGGGATGGGCGCGGTCATGAGCGTTATCGATAGCCCCTTTGTCGTATTCGCGACCGTTCTCCTTCTGCAATGGCTTGCCGCTTATGTCGGCGATGTTCTTCGTAGAAAAATGCGGGCCCTCCGCAAGGAGGGAGAGCGACAGGATTTCGATATTATCCGAACAGCTTCTTTGACGCTTCTGGGTCTTATCATTGGTTTTACCTTTGCGATGGCGGTGAGCAGATACGATCAGCGAAAGAATTCGGAAGAAGCCGAGGCGAATGCGATTGGCACCGCGTATCTACGTTCCGACTTGATGACGACGGACGACGCGGAGCGTGTCCGCGACTTGCTTAGGAAATATTGCGTTCAACGCATTTCGTACTATACGGCTCGCGATGAGCGGCAAATTGGTCCGATCGGTATCGAGACCGGAAAGTTGCAGGCCGAACTATGGGGCGCGGTTTCGCGCATCGCAAAAGCGCAGCAAACACCGATCATGGCCCTGGTTGTTTCAGGCGTGAACGATGTTTTTAACGCACAAGGTTATACGCAGGCGGCTTGGTGGAACCGCATCCCCTTCACGGCCTGGATGTTGATGGGTCTGATTGCCATAGCGTGCAACCTGCTAATGGGATATGGCGAACATCGTACGACGACATTTTTGTTTGTTCTGCCGCTGATCGTCTCGACGTCCATGTTTCTGGTCGCCGACATTGACAGTCCACGCACCGGGATCATTCGCGTGGAGCCACACAATCTCCTCGCGCAGTGCCAATCCATGCGACCGACCTAGTTTTTTAACAGGCATCGGCTGCGCGCTTTATTCGATCTTTTTTTTGGCCTTCATGAACTGCTCGATTTTGCACGATGCATCGTTTCTGCCCAAGGCTTCGCATTCAGCACTTGCACGCTCGTCTTCCTCGCGTTTCTTTCGCTGAAATTTAGCCTGCGCGCGCCGTCCAGATTCGCTGTAGAAAAATCTTTCTTGTGTATCCATCGATCGCCATTCTTCGGCGCACTGATTTTCTCTTTCTCCCAAAAATACACATTGCCTCATAAAGTTTACGTAGGCCTCTTCTGGCTCGCGGCTGTCGAACTTCAAGAAAGACACGCCATATCCTGCCGCGAAGCAGCCAATGGCCAACGCTGCGATTGCAACTTGTTGCAGCCCGATCTTCATGCACTGATGACATATCAGCCAAGAGCCGATAGCGGAGGTCTCGGGAGCGTCAATGTCTTGGCTGTTTTGTTTTTCCCTTGAAGAGTGCGTTGAGCGTGTAGGCGTTGGGACAGAATTCACGGAAATGTGTGGCGGCCGTGCCTTCAGCCTGTTCGTGTTGACAGCGGCCCTTTTGGCTACAGACGATGCAGAGTCGCTGCAGGTCCCGCATGACAGCAGGCTCGGATTTAGCCAGCGCCTGCGGATCGACGGAAAGCGCCACCAGCATTTTCTGTAAGTTATCTGCCGCGCCGGGCCCCTTCGAAGCTAAGCCACGAAGCTCGCTGATAGGTATGCCCAGATCCTTCGCAATCTGCCTTACGTCTTGTTGGCTACATTGTCCGAGTTCGTCCTGGGCGCCATAAATGTAGCGGTATTTGTTGACCCACCCCGCAATAGCATCCAACACGAACTCAACTGTTGGAAAGTGCGGCTCTCGACCTTGTTGGTTAGGCATGGCGACCTTTGTCCGGAGGCTTGGAGACTATGTCGCTTCTGCCACAGGCCGAGCAAATGCACATTGCGCTGGATCAAAGTGTTGACTGCATCAGCGCTGCCTCGTCGAAGCACGCAGCCGCGTTATCGCATCGAGGGATCACTATATCCGACAACCGATAGCAAATGCCCTTGGCCGCCGGGGATAGGCGACCAAGGGCCTAAGCGCGGGCACATTTTGGGGACGGGGGGTTGCCCGCTTGTCCGTGAGGTAGGCTACCTGGCTGCTGTTGCAATAACGAAAATAAAAATGTGCGGGGGGTCTTTATTAAGGGTGGACTGACACCATATCGCGCGCCCTCCAGGCTAACTCTTGCTCCTGTCGGTCAAGATACCGGCCGTCATCGCCATGCGAACCAGGTCGGATAGACTATTGGCCGACATCTTTGTCATCACATTGGCGCGGTAAATCTCGACCGTACGGGCGCTGATCCCGAGGTCAAACGCGATCACCTTGTTGGCCTTGCCGGCCACGAGCCCCTCAAGCACCTGGCGCTCGCGGTTCGACAGCGCCGTCAGCCTCTCGTTAATCTCGGAAACCTCGGCCTTGTGTCTCGCCGTGTCCGCGCCCTTTCTGAGCGCCGAACGCACCGACGAGAGCAGCGCCTCATCGTCGAACGGTTTCTCAAGAAAATCGACTGCACCGACTTTCATGGCCTCTACCGCCAACGAAACGTCGCCATGCCCGGTGATGACGATCACTGGAATGTCGACGCCGCTGTCCCGGATGCGGCGCAGGAGGTCGATCCCGGTGATTTCCGGCATGCGTACATCGGTGATGATGCAGCCGGATTTGATATGCGGCAACTTTTCCAGAAATACCTTGGCCGATTCAAACCCAAGTACCGTTATGCCGGATGTCTTCAGCAGGAATTCAAGCGACTGCCGGACGGCCTCGTCGTCATCGATCACGTAGACGATCTGCTCAGGCTGCACTGTCGATATCCCCGTTGCTCACGGTCGGCAGCGTAAAACGAAAAATCGTGCCACCCAAAGGGTTCTGTTCCACCCAAATCTGCCCCCCATGCGCTTCGACGATGGTACGCGATATCGATAGTCCGACGCCCATGCCGTGGCGTTTCGTTGTTACGAAGGGTTGAAACAGCTGTTTGGCGACCTCGGGGGCGACGCCTGAGCCAGTGTCGGCCACGCTGATACGAACAAAATTTTTGTCGGTCGGCGCGATGGCGATTGTGAGATCGCGGACCTCCGAGGTTTCCATGGCATCCATGGCGTTGCGGATCAGATTGAGTAGCACCTGCTGGATTTGCACGCGATCGGCCAGCACCAGGTCGACCGATGGATCGAACTGAAATTGTACACGGATGCCGCGATCCTTCACCCCCACCAGGGCGAGAGCGCTCGCTTCTTCGACCAGCTTGCCGATGCTTTCGGCGCGCCGCTCCGTCTCGCCGCGCGAAACGAAGTCGCGCAGGCGACGGATGATCTGACCTGCGCGCACCGCTTGATCGGCTGCCTTGTCGAGTGCGCTCCGTATTGTCGTTGCATTCTCATCGCTGCGACCCTCGAGAAGGTTTCGCGAGCCTTTGAGATAGTTGGAGATGGCGGACAGCGGCTGGTTGAGTTCATGCGCCAGTGTCGATGCCATCTCGCCCATGGCCGTCAATCTTGAAATATGGACAAGCTCTGACTGCAGTTCCTGCAACCGCGCTTCCGTTTTCTGGCGCTCGGTCAGGTCGCGAATGAATCCCGTGAAGAAGCGGCGATTACCGGAGTTCATTTCGCCGACTGCCAATTCCATCGGGAAGGTCGAGCCGTCCTTGCGTAGGCCAACCACCACGCGTCCGATGCCGATGATGTGTCGTTCGCCGGTACGGATGTATCGCTGCAGATAGCCATCGTGATTTTCGCGATAGGGTGTCGGCATCAGTATCTTCACGTTCTGGCCAAGCGCTTCATCTTCGCCGTATCCGAACAGCCGTTCGGCGGCGCTACTGAACGATCGCATGATGCCGCGCTCGTCGATGACGATCATTGCCTCCGGCACTGTGTCCAGAATTGACTGCAAATGGGCTTCGCGGGCCAATGCATCGCGGGTCATTGCCATCGTGCGGCGCCGACTCTGGTGGAGCAGCTCGCCGCCCCACGAAATGACCCCTCCAATGAGGACAAAAGCGACCGCGTTGGCGATCGATCCTGTTGATAGGTTGGGCGCGCCAGGAAGCAGAAAGGTTGCGGCGAGAACACTGAGCGCGGTTGCAACGAGTCCCGGGCCGAGGCCGCCGAGCCAGGCTGAAACCAGCACCGAGGGAACGAAATAGGTGTAGACAGTTTCGCTCGTCAGGACGGGGGCGAGCAATGAGCGGACCGCGAGCCCGAGCGCGACCATGATCGGCGCAACCCCATAGCGCAGCGCCCAGCCATATTCGAAGAGCGACGAATGGCCCTTGTTTTCAATGGCTCTAGCGGTGGAGTCTCGATCCATCCCGAACTGCTTTATCGCGATTGCGCCGTCGGTTTCGCCTACGGGGAATCCCCTAGGGAGATTATCTGAATTTGGCCCGGGCGGTCCGGGCGGTATCGATTGGTCAATCGAATGAGCGAGGACCAAGGCGATGCTCACTCAGGCAACGATCAGACGTCCAACCTCCCAACAAAATGCGCCGTCCGCGCCCGCGGCTACGATCGACATGATCGGGGCGGTTATGCCCTTTGCTCGCAACATGGAGATCTATGGCGAGAACGAGCGGGTCGAGTACCTGTACAGGGTCCTCAAAGGCAGCGTACGCACGTTCAAGGTGCTTCGGGACGGTCGGCGCCAGATCGCCGCTTTCTATCTACCGGGTGATGTGTTCGGGTTCGAAGCCGGCGACCGACATGCTCTGTCGGCCGAGGCGATTGTCGATTGCCAGCTGCTCGTGCTCCGCCGCGCGGCCGTTGCCGCGCTGGCCGCTCGTGACAGCTCGGTCGCCGGCCACCTGTGGGCCATGACTGTTGCTGAACTGCATCACGCGCAGGGCCAGGTCATGCTCGTGGTCAAGAGCGCACAGGAACGGGTCGCAGGATTCCTGCTGGAGATGTCAAGGCGGTCGCACGACAGCGGCCACATCACTCTGCCGATGTCGCGTCAGGATATCGCTGATTATCTCGGCTTGACGATTGAGACCGTATCGCGTGCGCTCACACAATTAAAAGACGCCAAGGCAATTGCATTGCCGACTTCACGGCATATCGTCCTGCGCGATCGCGAGGCATTGAGGTGCCTGAACGGGTAGATCAAACGCTTCCCGGATTTTATTCGAATCTCGTGGACAGGGAGGATTCTCATGAAAGCCAGCGAGATCATGACACCCGACGTGATTTCAGCGGACCCGGATGCGACCGTGCTTCAGGCAGCCCGCTACATGCTTCAACACCATATCAGTGGCCTGCCGGTCATCGACAAGACAGGAGCTCTCGTCGGTATTCTGTCTGAAGGTGATTTCTTGCGTCGCCGAGAGACTCACACGGACCGCAGGCCGTCGCGCTGGCTCGAGTTTTTGATGGGGCCGGGGAAGTTGGCTGCCGAATATACCCATACGCACGGAAGCAAGGTGTCCGAGGTGATGACGACCAAGATGCATACGATCAGCGAAGACACGCCGCTCGAGAAAATCGTGGAAATGATGGAGAGATATCGCATCAAGCGCGTGCCCGTACTTCGTGGGAAGAAGGTCGTCGGTATTGTTACGCGCGCTAATCTGATGCACGCGATGGTGAGCCTGGCGCGCGGCGAGCCGAAGGCGGCGACGAGCGATGCCGCGATTCGCCAAGAACTGTTGAGCGAATTGAAAAGCGAAAAGTGGGCATTGGCGTCGATGATGATAAATGTTGTAGTGCGCGGCGGTGTGGTCGAGTTGTGGGGCATGATCGTCGATGACCGCCAGCGCGAGGCCCTCATTGTCGCTGCCGAAAACGTCCGCGGTGTTAAGGAAGTAAAAGATCACCTTACGTGGGTTGAGCCGACATCCGGGGTGGTTATCGAGCCGCGTGATGAGGTCAACGCCCGCTGACTGCGCGGCTTGTCCGGATGGGCCGTTTGACCTGGATCAAGGCAAGCGGGCGGTCTCGGAGAATAATCAATCCACGTCAAATCTTTCATAGATGGATCAACAGCATGGCGAACGAAAGCGCTCATCCGAAACTCATGACAATCGGTGAGGGGGGGTCAGCGCTGGCGTTCGCGGCCTTGGCGATGTTCTCGATCATCGTTGCTGCGGGGGCATTCACGCCGGAGTTTGCTTTTCACGCCTATCTTTTTGCCGCCGCCAGCATTGCGGCGGTGTTCGCCATCGTAAATCGCTACTACGAGCGCCCAGACGAGGCGGCGCCATTGGTCGTCGACGGCAAGCCCAACTACAATATGGGGCCGGTCAAGTTTGCGAGTATTGCCGCGGTCGTCTGGGGCATAGCCGGGTTCACCGTCGGTCTTGTCATCGCGTTGCAGCTCGCGTTTCCGGCACTCAATTTCGATCTACCCTGGGTGACATTTGGCCGGCTGCGGCCACTACACACGTCGGCCGTGATTTTTGCCTTTGGTGGAAATGTTCTGATCGCAACGTCGATGTACGTCGTGCAACGGACCTGCCGGGCGCGGCTCGCCGGCGATATCGCGCCCTGGTTCGTTGTGCTCGGCTACAATTTCTTCATTGTCATTGCGGGTACCGGCTACCTGCTCGGCATCACACAATCGAAGGAATACGCCGAACCCGAATGGTATTCGGACTTGTTCCTCGCCATCGTGTGGGTGACGTATTTCCTGGTCTATCTCGGCACCATCATGCGGCGCACCGAGCCCCACATCTATGTCGCCAACTGGTTCTATCTCGCGTTCATCGTCACGATCGCGGTTCTCCATCTTGGCAATAACGCGTCGGTGCCCGTTTCTGTGTATTCGTCGAAGTCCTACATCGTCTGGTCGGGCGTGCAGGACGCCATGGTGCAGTGGTGGTACGGACACAACGCTGTCGGTTTCTTTCTCACTGCCGGCTTTCTCGGCATAATGTACTACTTTATTCCCAAACGCGCCGACCGACCGGTTTACTCATATCGCCTGTCGATCATTCACTTCTGGTCGTTGATCTTCCTCTACATTTGGGCCGGTCCGCATCACCTGCACTACACCGCGCTGCCTGATTGGGCGCAGACCCTCGGCATGACCTTCTCAGTGATGCTGTGGATGCCATCCTGGGGCGGCATGATCAACGGAATCATGACGCTCTCAGGTGCGTGGGACAAGCTGCGCACCGATCCGGTGCTGCGCATGATGGTTGTGTCGGTTGCGTTTTACGGAATGGCGACCTTTGAAGGCCCCATGATGTCGGTGAAGATCGTGAACTCCCTTTCGCACTACACCGACTGGACGATCGGCCACGTTCATTCGGGCGCGCTCGGTTGGGTCGGCTACATCTCGTTCGGTGCGCTGTATTGTCTGGTACCATGGCTCTGGAACCGGCCGCTCTATTCACTCAAACTGGTGAACTGGCATTTCTGGATCTCGACGATCGGCATCGTGCTTTACGTCAGCGCGATGTGGGTATCGGGAATTCTTCAAGGCTTGATGTGGCGCGCTTACACGAATCTCGGTTTCCTCGAATATTCATTCGTCGAGACGGTGGAGGCGATGCATCCCTTCTACGTCATTCGCGCGATCGGCGGTCTGTTGTTTCTCGTCGGCGCGCTGCTGATGGCGTGGAATCTCTGGAAGACCGTGACTTCCGCGGTTTCCGCTGCGCCGGCCGATCTCCGGTTGGCGCCGGCCGAATAGCGGGAGGTGCAAATGTCCTTCTGGTCAAAACACGCGATCTTCGAAAAGAACTCAATCGTTCTCGTCATCGGCATACTGATCGTGATTGCGATCGGCGGCCTCGTGGAGATCGTGCCTCTCTTCTACCTGAAGAACACCATCGAGAAGGTCGACGGCGTGCGGCCGTACACACCGCTCGAGCTTGCGGGCCGCAATATATATGTGCGTGAGGGCTGCTACGTCTGCCATTCGCAGATGATCCGGCCATTGCGCGACGAGGTGGAGCGCTACGGCCACTACTCGCTCGCGGCAGAGAGCATGTACGACAAGCCGTTCCAGTGGGGCAGCAAGCGCACCGGACCTGATCTTGCTCGCATCGGAGGTAAATATTCCGACGACTGGCATCGCGAGCACTTCAAGAATCCGCGCTCCGTCGTGCCCGGCTCGATCATGCCGAACTATTCATGGCTCGCGGAGACCGATCTCGATTTTTCGCACGTCGCGCAGGATCTCAAGGTCCAGGCAACGCTCGGCATTCCTTACACGCCCGAGATGGTTGCGAAGGCTGCGGCCGATGTCGTGGCACAGGCGACCAATGACAACCCCGATGCCGTCGAGCTCATCAAACGTTATCCGAAGGCGAACGCCCGTGATTTCGACGGCAATCCGACCCGCATTACCGAAGCCGACGCATTGATCGCCTACCTGCAGATGCTTGGAACGCAGGTCGATTTCAAGCTCTACGACGACAAAGCCAACATACGGTGAACACCTTGGATCCAACCTATCAAGCCGTGGCCGAATTCGCCCAGACTTGGGGCCTCGCATATTTCGTTATCGTCTTCGCGTTGATGCTGCTTTACGTGCTGTGGCCCTCACGAAAAACGAAATTCGACGAGGCGGCACGCATTCCGTTGCGGGAGGACTGAGCGGTGGCCGAAGAGCACAAAGACATCGATCCGGTGACCGGCATTGCGACCACTGGGCATGAATGGGATGGCTTGCGTGAGTTGAACACGCCGCTGCCGCGCTGGTGGCTCTGGCTGTTCTACCTCACCATCGTGTGGTCGATCGGCTACTGGATCGTCTATCCGGCCTGGCCGTTGCTAACGACGTCGACGCAAGGCGTGTTCGGCTACCACACCCGCAGTGCCGTTGCCGACGATCTCGAAGCGCTCAAACTGCAACGTGGTCCGATGGTGGAAAAGCTGGCGGCAGCCTCGCTCTCCAGCATCGTCGCTGATCCGCAGCTGCTCGATTTCGCACGGGCGCAAGGGCGCGTAGCCTTCGCCGACAATTGCGCTCCCTGTCATGGCGCGGGCGGCGGCGGTGCCAAGGGCTATCCCAACCTCAATGACGACGATTGGCTTTGGGGTGGCAAGCTCACCGATATCGAGCATACGATTCGCTATGGTGCACGCGCGGGGGACGACAAGGGGCGGGCAGGCACCATGCCGGCTTTCGGCCGGGACAATATTCTGAAGCCAAATGAGATTCTGGCCGTCGCAGACTACACCCGTTCGCTGTCTGGCTTGGCGGCCGAGCCGGGGACCGATCTCGCTCTTGGCAAGAAAGTCTTCGCGGACAACTGCGCCGTCTGCCACGGGCAGGAGGGCAAAGGCAATCGCGAGGTCGGCGCGCCAAACCTCACGGACAAGATTTGGCTCTACGGTGCCGACAACCAAACCATCGTCCAGGGCATCCAGAACGGGCGAGGGGCAGTCATGCCAGCCTGGGGCGGCCGTCTGAGCGAGTCCACGATCAAGGCACTGACCGTCTACGTTCATACTTTCGGCGGCGGAGAGAAATGACACTGAAGGTGATGCAATGACACTGGATCAGCCGGTGGTGAATAGACCGGCTCTTGCGCTCTTGGTGGCGGAGGCGGAAGTCGGCGGCGAGATGCCGGACAATGACGTTCCACTCTACGCCCCGCGACGTAAAATCTATCCGCAGAGCGTGCGCGGACGATTCCGCAATATTAAATGGACAGTGCTCGTTGTCACGCTTGCTATCTATTACCTGCTGCCTTTTGTCCGCTGGAATCGCGGACCGAATGCGCCATCGCAGGCGGTGTTGATCGACTTTCCCAATCGCCGCTTCTATTTCTTCTTCATCGAGATCTGGCCGCAAGAGATTTATTACCTCACCGGTCTGCTTATCCTCGCCGCTATCCTGCTGTTCCTGATGAACGCAGTGGCCGGCCGCGTATGGTGCGGGTATCTGTGCCCGCAAACGGTCTGGACCGATCTTTTCTTTGCCATTGAACGTGCCGTCGAAGGCGACCGGCGCGAGCACATGCAGCGCGACGCCCGGAAATGGACCGCCGACACATATCTCCGCAAGGGCATCAAGCACTTTCTCTGGTTGATGGTGGCATGGTGGACTGGCGGCGCCTGGGTGCTCTACTTCGCTGATGCGCCGACACTGGTGAAAGAACTGGCCACAGGCCAGGCCCCCTTCGTCGCCTATGCGTGGATCGGCATCCTCACATTTACGACGTATACACTTGCCGGCCACATGCGTGAGCAGGTTTGTCTTTATATGTGCCCGTGGCCGCGTATCCAGGCCGCGCTCACCGACGAATACGCACTCAACGTCACCTACCGTTACGACCGCGGCGAACCTCGCTGTTCAGTCAAGAAGGCCGAACAACTGCGCGCGCAGAAGCAACCTGCCGGTGATTGCGTCGACTGCCTGCAATGCGTGCACGTCTGCCCAACCGGCGTCGATATTCGCGGCGGTGCCAATCTCGGCTGTATCCAGTGTGGGCTGTGCATCGATGCGTGCGATGCGATCATGACCAAGCTGGGTCGTGCGACCCGACTCATTGCCTATGACACCGATCTCAACATTAAGCAGCGGATCGAAGGCAAACTGGCCTTCTACAAGCTCCTGCGAATGCGCACCGTACTTTATGCGGGCATCATCGCCATCGTGGGCGGCGTCATGCTGTACACGCTTGCCACCCGTGACACCGAGGGCATCAGCGTCATTCACGATCGCAACCCGATGTATGTGCGATTGTCTGACGATGCCCTGCGCAACGGCTACACGATTCGCATCGTCAACAAGCGGCTGAAGTATCGCGATTTTATCGTTGGCGTTGATGGCCTGCCTTCAGCGCTGATTGATTTCGTGGGGCTTCCTCCGCGCGCCGACGGACGTCAGCTGGCCACGGTCGGGCCTGACCAGACCAAGGAAGTGCGCATCGTCGTGACCGACTACAGCACTACACCTCCGCCGCCGTCGACCTCGATTCTGTTCAAGCTGATCGACATCGACTCCGGCGAGACCGCCGAGGTGCGTGACCATTTCTTCGGACCTTGAGGGTGACGGCAATGAGCGGAACTCGTCAAAAAACTCGCGAGCTCACCGGCAAGCATGTGCTGTTCTGGCTCGTGGGCTTTTTCGCCATGGTATTTGCGGTGAATGGCGTCCTGGTCAAGGCGGCGACGTCCACCTTCGGCGGGGTGGAGACGTCGAGTTCCTACAAGGCGGGCCTGATGTTCAAGCAGGACATTGCAGCGGCCGAGGAGCAGGACGCTTTGCATTGGCGCGTCGATGGCAAAATTGCGCGCCTTGCCGGCGGCGCGGCCGTTCTCGATATCTCGGCGCGCAACAATGCAGGGTCGCCGCTTGCCGGGCTCGACGCGATGGCACGGCTTGCCCATCCTGCCGATGAGCGGCTCGACCACCTGGTGACACTGGATCGCGTTGGCCCTGGCCAGTTTCACGGCGAAACCCAGGCAAATGCCGGCCAGTGGGAGCTGATCATCGACCTTTATCGTGGCGATGTCCGCATGTTCCGTTCACGCAGCCGCGTAACGTTGAGGTAGTCGATGAACGAGACGCTGGATCTCTCGCTGTACGCCAAACCCGCCGGTGACGGCACACTCGGCATGGAGCTGGCGATCGATGGCATTGCGTGCGGTGCCTGCATTGCGCGGGTTGAAGGTGCGGTAAAGCGGGTGCCCGGCGTGACCGAAGCGCGGCTCAATTTCACAAATCGTCGGCTGCACGTAGCCTGGGCTGATGGTGCGGTAAAGCCCGCAGAAATTCTGCAGGCGCTTGAGGCAAGCGGCTATCACGGCCATCCGTTCATACCGTTGCGCGCTGAACAGGAAGAAGCCGTCGAGGCGCGTCGGCTGATGCGGTGCCTGGCAGTGGCCGGCTTCGCCACCATGAACATCATGCTGCTTTCGGTATCGGTATGGTCGGGCAACGTCACCGACATCACGCCGGAGACGCGCGATTTTTTCCATTGGGCTTCGGCGCTGATTGCGTTGCCCGCGGCAGCCTATGCAGGCCGGCCATTCTTTGCGAGCGCCTGGCGCGCGCTGAGATCGCGCGCTGTCAACATGGACGTGCCGATTTCGCTCGGCGTCATTCTTGCGCTCGCCATGTCGCTCGTCGAAACGGCAAATCATGCTGAACACGCCTATTTCGATTCCGCACTGATGTTGCTGTTCTTTCTGCTGGTGGGACGCACGCTCGATCATGCTATGCGGCGCAAGACGCGCGCGGTTGCTGGCAACCTCGCGGCCTTGAAGGCAGATACAGCCCATCGCTTCATGGGCGACGAACTGGTCAGCGTTCCGGTCGCCGTGCTGAAGCCCGGGGACCGGCTCCTGGTCAAGCCGGGCGAGCGTGTGCCCACCGATGGCACTGTTCTGCGTGGTAATTCCGATATTGACGAGAGCATTGTCACGGGCGAAACCGCTCGGCGCCGGATTGGCCCGGGAAACATAGTCTACGCCGGCTGCACAAATTACTCGGGCGCGCTCACGCTTCAGGTGACGGCCGCGGGCGGGTCTTCGCTCATCGATGAGATCGAGAAGCTGCTGGACAAGGCATCTGGTGCGAAATCGCGGACAGTGAGGCTTGCCGATCGCGCCGCGCGGGTCTATGCGCCGGTTGTTCACTTGACTGCGGCGCTGACCTTCATCGGCTGGTTAATGGCCGGGGCGTCGGTGCATGACGCGTTAATCACCGCGATCGCAGTGCTCATCATTACCTGTCCGTGCGCGCTTGCGTTGGCAATTCCGGCAGTCCAGGTGGTGGCGTCCGGCGCACTTTTTTGCTCCGGTGTAATCCTGAATGCCGGGGACGCCATCGAGCGGCTGGCGGGCATCGATGCAGTTGTCTTCGACAAGACAGGAACGCTGACATTGCCGGAACCGCGTGTCGTCAATGCAGGTTTGCTGGATTCCGATCTGCTCCAGGCAGCAGCCCGTCTGGCTCTCTCGAGTCGCCATCCGCTTGCGGTGGCGTTGTCGCGCGAAGCAATGACGCGCACGCCATTCGAGGGAGCGGTCGAACATCCGGGGCAGGGCGTGTGCGCGATTGTCGACACTACTGAGATGCGCCTTGGTAGCCCTGAATTCTGTAACGTTGTCGAGACGCATGAATCGACTGCATCGGTTATCTGCTTCCGTCATGGAAATCGCACTGCCATCATCGCGATTGCACAGCGGTTGCGCCCTGATGCGGCGGAAGTGGTGCGATCGTTGCGCGAACGCGGGCTCGATTTGTGCATTCTCTCAGGCGATCGGGCTGAATCGGTCGCTCCGGTCGCGAAAGCTCTGGGAATCGAAAGCTGGCAGGCCGGGCTCAAACCGGCAGACAAGATTGCGCGCATTGAGGACTTCAAGGCCACCGGATGTCGCGTCGCTATGGTCGGCGACGGGCTCAACGATGCGCCATCTCTCGCTGCCGCGCACGTGTCGCTTTCGCCAATCAGTGCTGCTGACCTGGCGCAGGCGCAGGCCGATGCTGTATTTCTTGGCGAGCGGCTCAAGCCGCTGTTGGACGCCGTCACCGTTGCCAGCCGCGCCCGTTCGCTCATGACCGAAAATCTCGGGCTGGCCATGATCTACAATGCCATTGCCGTGCCCGTCGCAATTGCAGGAGCGGTAACGCCGCTGATCGCCGCGCTTGCCATGTCCGGGTCCTCGCTGTTGGTAACCCTGAACGCACTCCGCGCCGGAGGTCGAAGACGGTGAACGTCCTGGTCTACCTCATACCCATGGCATTGGGGCTTGGGCTGATCGGGCTGTTCGCCTTTTTGTGGGCGCTGCGCAGTGGGCAGTACAGCGACGTCGACGGTGCGGCACAACGCGTGCTTTTGGACGACGATTTGAAAGAGTAATTTGAATTCCGGTCTGTGATTGGACCTCCGTCCAACTCGATTTGGCCGTGCAACCCTGAATAATTCTGCCTCCAGAAAAAGGCTTTTCGCTTTCAAATTTTTTCTCATCGAATGATTCGAAGGTGAAGAGCACCTATACGAAGGTATCGAGATCTGTTGGTCGCTGACAAAAATTAGCAATGAGTTGGCGCGCTCTCGCAAGACTCGGTGCGGGCTTCGACCATAAGCAATGGTCGGGCCAATGCCGGTGCAGAGGCGACCTTCAACACGGATATTCAAAAATGATTGCTACGCGTGTTACGAAATCCTGTGCGAAGCTGTTTCTCAACTCCAAGGACGACGGCTCTCGACATGTCGTGATTGATAAAATCGGAGCGTACGAAGTTCGCTTACTTGAAATACCATCCGGCAATGCGCGCGAAGGAGCCAGCCTTTGGGTAGAGCTCTATGACCGGGGTCTTCGCACCGGAGTTGATAGTTGCAAATGCAGGGATGTCGGAGAGGCGATAGAGGCCGCGCGTTTCTTCATGAACGATGCCACACGACTCAAAAGCGAGGCCGCGTAGCCGGCGCTCGACGTGGCAATTCCGTGTCGCCGGACGGCCGCGCTAGTCGCACCTGACAGTCATTCCGCCATCCACGACGATTTCCGTGCCGGTGACGAAACGAGCCTCATCCGACGCGAGGAACAACGCTGCATTGGCAGTGTCGCGGCCGTCACCCATGAAACCGATTGGAATGCGCTCGAGCCGCGATTTGAGAAGCGCTTCAATGTCGCCACCCGTGCGTTGCTTGGCAAGCCGAGCCTCAACCATCGGCGTGTGCAACTGCCCGGGAACGACCGTATTAACGCGGATGCCCTTGTCGGCATACTGGACAGCCACTACGCGCGACAACTGAATAACGCCGGCTTTCGTCGCGGCGTAACCGACTTGCGCGGAGCCGGTCCAGCGCAGCCCTGATGTCGAGGCGATATTGACGATGGCACCGGCTTTCTGACGCACCATCACCGGCAGAACGTATTTCAACGTGAGAAAAACGCTTTTCAGGTTGGAGTCGACCTGAGCATCCCATGCCGCCTCGCTCAATTCGACCGGGCCGCCGTGAGCTGACCCGCCCACATTGTTGACTAGGATGTCGATCCGACCAAAGCGATCGAGACAACTTTTCACCATGGCCTCGACCGATGCGGTGTCGGTCACGTCGCACTCATGCGTTACGATCTCGCCGCCCGCAGTTTTCGTGCGTTCAACTGTTTCAGCGACACTGCCGGCGTCGCGATCGACCGCAAAAATTTTCGCACCTTCTTCGGCAAAACGTACGGCGGTGGCGCGGCCATTGCCCCAGCCAGGTCCGACGCAGCCGGCACCGGTTATGATCGCGACCCGGTCCTGCAGACGTCCGTTCATGATGGCGCTCCCGTCAACCGTCGTGCCGGAGCGAAACGGTAGAAGCGCTGCGGATTGTCGACGAGCAGCGCATGGCGCGCGGCTTCGGTCGGGGCAATTTCCACAAGGATATCGACCAAAACGCCGTCATCTGGAACCGGTCCCTGATGGTTGGGGTGAGGCCAGTCGGTGCCCCAAACGCAGCGATCACCAAATTCAGCTACCAGTTTTCGGGCGAACGGCACTGCATCGGCATAAGGTGGACCTTTGTGCGTGACACGGTCAGAGCCGCTGACTTTCACCCAAACGTTCTTGTCATCGAGCAACGCCAGGAGCGCTCGAAAGTGCGGATGATCCATACCGAGCGAAGCGTCGACGCGACCCATGTGATCGATGACAACAGGGACAGGCGAGCGCTTCAGCGCGGGTGTGAGATCCGCGATAAGTTCGGCTTCCGTATGAATCTGCAGATGCCAGCCGATCTCCGCGAGCCGCCTGGCGAACGCGACCACCTCGTCGATTCGCGGTCCGCGGCCAAGGTGCGTCATGTAGTGGAAGCGTGCCCCGCACAGGCCCGCGGCACCGAGCCGCTTGAGCTCGGCATCGGAAATGGTCAGTGGAACGAGACCGACGCCCTTGTAGGCTTGACCGGTCGCCGCGGTCGCATCGGCGGTCACCGAATTATCGGTGCCGTGACAGGCCGGCTGGACGATCACGCAATGCTGTATGCCGAGCCGTTCATGCAGCGCGAACAGCATTTCTTTTGTGGCATCGGAGGGGGTGTAATAGCGGCCTTCCGCAAAGGGGAAACGTTTGCGCGGGCCGAAGACATGGACGTGGGCGTCGCAGGCGCCGGGTGGCTGTTTCAGTTTCGGCCTGCTGGACGTTTCCATCCAGTAAGGCGGGTCGGCGACCGTGTCAGCATTGTGCTCCATCACACTTCCTTGGCGCGCGTGCGTTCGAAAGCCGGCTCGTGTGCGGAAAACTTGCTCAGCCAGTCCACCAGAACCGGATAGGTCGGGCGCCAGTCGACTTGCTTGCGCCAATCGAGATAGCCCAGCGCGCACGACAGACCGATCGAAACAACGTCGGTCGTCGAAGGATCGGGCGGGGCCGCTTCGAAGGCGGCCAGCCCACGATGAATCTTGCCGCGTTGATGTTCAAGCCAGCGGGGCGAGTGCGGCGTGTCGGGACGGAAACGGGTTTCGTAAACGACCAGAATCGAGGCATCCATGATGCCGTCGGCGAGTCGTGCCTGCGTAAGCATCCGGTAGCGTTCGGGCCCATGCAGCCGCAGCAAACGTTCAGTACCGGCAACATCCTGCAGGAATTCGATGATGATCCCGCTGTCGTAGATCGTGCTGCCATCTTGCAGGACAAGACATGGCATCTTGCCGAGCGGATTCTGCTGCCGCAGCGTATCGTTTTCGTCGAGAGGATCTGCGTGCGTAACCGTGATGCGCTTGCTCAGACCCAGCGCGTCGATTGCCATGCGAACCTTGCGGCCGAAAGGCGAGGTCAGCGTTGAGCGCAGTACAAAATTCTCGGTCATGAGATAGGTCGGGTGGCTATTTGTCTTTTTCGGTTTGCACGCCGGCGTCCGCGATCACCTTCGCCCACTTTTTCGTCTCGCTGTCGATGTAGTCGCGGAAGTGTTCCGGCGTGTCGCCAACCAGAATAGCGCCCTGGCTGGCCAGTTTTTCGACCACGGTCGGATCTTTCATAGCCTCGATGGTGGCCTTGTTGAGCACCGCGACGACCTGTGGCGGTGTTTTGGCTGGCGCGACCATGCCGTACCAGTTCTCGGTCTGAAGGTGCGCCATGCCAACTTCAACGGTGGTCGGTACCTCGGGCAAACTTGCGACGCGATCCATCGCCCCGACCGCGATCGGCCTGAGCTTGCCGGCCTTTATCTGCGGCAGCAGGACCGGCAAATCCAGGAATACCATCTGCACTTGCTGGGCGAGGAGGTCGTTCACTGCCGGTGCCGCGCCGCGGTAGGGCACGTGCACGATATTGATGCCGGCGGTGAGCTTGAACAGTTCACCGGCAAGATGCGGCATGCTGCCCGGGCCGGATGACGCGAAGTTGAGCTTGCCGGGCTGCGATTTCGCCAGGGCCACCAGTTCCTGCATGTTGTTGGCGGGGACGCTGGTCGCGACGACCAGCATTTCCGGGACCTTGGCGACCAAAGTGACCGGCTGCAGGTCGCGGAGTGTGTCGTAAGCGACCTTTTCCATGCTCGGGCTGATGGCGAGCGCGCCAGCGCTGGCGATCGCAACGGTGTAGCCATCGGGTGGCGCCTTCGCGACGACATCGGTACCGACAACGCCGCCCTGGCCCGAGCGGTTGTCGATGATGATCGGCTGCTTGAGGATCTCCGCCATCCGCTGCGCAACGACGCGCGCGATGATGTCATTTGGCCCGCCGGGCGGAAAGGGCACGATCATTCGGATCGCCTTGTTGGGAAAATCCTGCGCAGCGGCCAGCGTGGAACACAGCAGAGTCAAAGCGATCAGCAGCGGTCTCAAGGGTTTCACGATAATCCTCCCACTGTCCGTTTCGGTCGGGCGACGGACTTGATTTGTCGACGGTCACAAGCCCTCAGTGCCTGATCGGCGCTATCGAAGATGGTGATGCCACTAACAGTCATCAGGTAGCGCAGTAATACACGGCCAATATTTTCATGGCTGTGAATTCCAGTAACAATATTGGGCCCGACCTTTTGTTTGTTGGGGTCGGGACGGATCGGGGGCGCTCACCTGAACAGCCACTTCATCGGCGAGTGACCCCCGATTTCTTACTGCGGCACAATTAACAGAGGGGCTTAGGGATGGGCAAATCACTCAGCTTGGTTGGTACACTGGTTGCCGCCGCAACGCTGTTCTTGGCTCTGCTGGCGACGTCATCCACTGCCGAAGCCGGTTGCTACCGGTGGGGCGAGACCGGATATCATTGGTACAGATACTGCGTCGGTCCTTACTGGCTCTACCCGCA
>DATLJR010000360.1:0-23233 GCA_035538755.1 Pseudolabrys sp. | reverse complement strand
TTCCTGCGACAAACGCAGCAGGAGTTGCCAAGGCGTCGAGCAGATTGTCGACCCCCGGAACGTAATAGGCCAACACCTCTACGAGCGCCGCTACGCCGAGCATTGTCAGCGCAAAGGAAGTCCCAAGCCATGCAAAACTATCGTCCAGTGATAAATGACCTGTATAGGCCGCTCCGCTCACGATGAGCATTGGCAAAAATACCCGAAAGCCAGTTGCGGCGGCTAACACGACTCCAAGCGCAATTGATAGTGCGAGATCGGAACCGTCCATAACTGATAGACCTTGTTCAGCGCCAATCCTACGGAGCGGAGGTTCAGGCCCGCTTAGTCTCATCCGTTTATCGGTTGAATAGCCACAACAGCACGCTGAGTATCACGCTGACTATGATGCAGGTGGCTAGGGGAAAATAAAAAGTCGTGCCACCACGCTCGTACATGATATCGCCCGGCAGCCTGCCAAGTCCGATTCGTGACAAGATCGGCCACACAATTCCGACCGCCAGGATGACTAGTCCTATGCCGAGATGACCGGACCGCGTTCGCGCCGCCTCATCGTCGCCCATGCAGATAAGGCATCGTGTGGAATCAACATAGCACTCTAGAATACTCGGACGTGAGGGCTCATTGGGCGAAAGACGAACTCGCAGCAACTTAAGGCTTGAAAAGCGAGTCGGGCAACCTCAATGGCCATTACCCGAATGGGCCGAGCCGTCATTCGATTGGGCTTGCTGCAGCCTCAGACCAAGCGGTTCATTGCAGTTGTTTCTTTGCACCCCCAGCAGTAACTTTACTGAAGATTGCTTGGGGGGAAGCTATGAATTTCAATGGCCCGTCGCCAGTTAAACCCGTTGGTCCAAGCAAGCCGAATCTCAGCGTCAAGGATATTTTGGCCCAGTTTTGGGCAGACGCCTATGGCAAGGAAGTGCAGACGGCGGCGACATATTCCTACACATGGCTTGCCGATCAGTTCGGCCATCTTTGCATCGGTATTGTAGTCGATTTCGCTGCCACCGCAGTGGCCGGCTTGCTCATGGTGTGGCTGGGCTGGGCGCCCAAGTTTGAATATGACACAGGAATTTGGCTTGGCTTGATCTTTACCATCGCTGTCGTGGCCTTTTGGGAGTGGTGCGCCTACCAGAGTTCTGTAAAACAAGCGACTGGAGCATTTCCGCTCGATTCTAAACTACTGCGCGACAACGCAATCATAGCCGCGACGTACATGGCGTTGGGTGCGATACTTGGGTTTGCTTTTCACTTGCCTCCTACGCCGGCGCTACTGGTCAGCGCGGGAGTCGTTATAATCGCCATTGTGCTCGCACCACCTTGGTTGCGGCAGAAAATAGTTTGGCAAAAGGCATCGATACCTTATTTGTTCCGTCTAGCCGATGCGGCGCCGAACATTGGCAGCGAAGATGCCAAGAGGTTGCAAAGTCTCATTGATGCCGGTGCGCCGCCAGTCACCGCACCGTGCCAAATTATAATTGGCGGTCCGATTGGGTCGGGCAGAACTTCCATGGCCGCCGGAATCGCAACCGAATTTGCATTCAAAAAAAACAAAGTCCGGTATCTTGGTCTCGATTGCCTGCTTGAATTCGCCACGAACACGACCCCGCATGTCTTTCCAGATGATGCAGGGCCGGCGACTATTTCCTATTGGCCATGGAGCCAGGCCCAAGTTGTCATCATAGACGGCATCGGCCCATTCGTTGCTTCTAATCAGCCCGGGCGGGAAGCGAACGTCACGCTATTCAAGGCGATGCTTCAAAATGAATTGGGGACCGTTGCTGGCGTACTAAAACAATGCCACACCGTGTGGGTAATTGGAGATCTTTGCCCGCCGCCTCCGAGCGGACAATTCGCTACGGTGCTCAATGAGTTCGCCAAGGCTGCTGCCGAGTATTGCGGGAGTTCATCCCAACCACTCGTTGTCGAGCTTGACCTACCGCCACCGCGGCAACCGAACGAGGGCGCGATATTGGGCACAACACGATCGGCAGCCCATGCAACGACGGTCAAAAGCGTGCGATGGGTCGCGACGAATTAGCAGACGACCATAACAAGCTTTTCCAGAATTGGTTGCGGGCACTGGTGATGGCAGCGATTGGATAATCAACGTCTCGCAAGTGGCCCGCGGTGGCAACGGTGAATGCCTGCTTCCAAATGGGCTCCGGCATGTGAGCTTCGCCAAGCTGCCCATTAGTTAAGCTAATTTGGTATGCTTATTTGCACAACTGCTTAGGTAATAACGTGGCGACATCAGCTGGCCAAGCGCTGAATGATTTTTTGGAGATTTCTGCCCGGGGCGCTTGCGAAAGGCGATGGAGAGCTAATCAGCCGAAGCGCCGCCTGACGGGCGACCGAAAGCAGAAGAATTAAAGATGGATTTCGAGGAACAACGACGAGGTATGGTTGCGGCGATTAGGACGATGAGCGACCACATGTCCGCCCAGGCTGGCAAGACCGCGCTGGACGAGCGAGTCCTCAGGGCAATGGCTAAGGTACCGCGACATGAGTTTGTGCCCTTCGAGGTGCAGCAGTATGCTTACCTGAATAGGCCCATTCCGATCGGATTCGATAAGACGATCTCGCAGCCGTTGATGGTTGCGGTGATGACGAACCTGCTTGAGTTCAAACCAGACGACGTGGTCCTCGAAATCGGCACCGGCCTGGGCTATCAGGCCGCAGTGCTCGCCGAGCTGGCCGTCAGGGTGTACAGCGTCGAAATCATCGACGAGCTTGCGCAACGGGCAATACAGCGTCTGAAACGACAGGGCTGTACCAACGTCGAAGTCCGCGTCGGCGACGGCCATACCGGCTGGCCCGAGCACGCTCCGTTCGACAAGGTGATCGTCACGGCGGCGCCCGACCTAATCCCTCCTCCTCTGATCAACCAGCTCAAGGCTGGCGGAAGGATGGTAATCCCCGTTGGCCTGCCTGGCGACCAGCAGCTCGTCGTAGCCGAGAAGGACCTCAACGGCAGGGTCACAACGAGGGAAATTATGCCGGTACTGTTCTCGGTGCTCGAGGGATCCGACCAGCCTGCATTCCGGGCGTCCTGATCGAGATGATCGCCGACGTTTCCGGACGAGAATCGCAATCATTTCTGCGAAGAGGAAAGGAAATCGCATGAGCACGAACAATACATTTGTCGCAGTGTTTCTCGGCAGCTTGACGAACCCGCGAGAGGTGACAAATCTCGGTCTGAGATTTGTCGTATGACAATCCTAGCCTTGAGATTTGCCCGCGATGGCTATTTCTGTCGAGACAATTTTCGCGACCACGTCTGAGAAAACCGAGGACTTCCATGTCAACTTCACGCCGTAGGCTGATCGCTAGCCTTGGATTTACTCCCGTCCTAGTGCTGCTGGGGCGTGAAGCGTTCGCGAAGTACCCTGAACGGCCGATCCGTCTGATTGTGCCGTTTGCCGCCGGCGGCAACGCTGACATCGTAGGGCGCCTAGTCGGCGAGCGCATTTCGGGTGCGTTGGGCCAACCGGTAGTAATCGACAATCGTGGTGGCGCCGGAGGCAGCATCGGCGCTGAAACCGTGGCGCGCTCGGCGCCCGACGGTTACACCTTGCTGGTCGGCTCGAACGGACCACTGACAGTCAATCCCTTTGTGCAGGCCAAACTCGGCTACGATCCACTGAAAGATTTCGCACCGGTGGCTCTGACCAGCTACGTCCCGCACGTCATTATTCTCAACAATAAAGTCGAGGCCAAAAACATCGCGGAGCTGATCGCGCTGTCGAAGAAAGCACAGCTCAGCATCGCCACCAGTGGTGTCGGCAGCGCAACCCATATGACGCTCGAACGTTTCAAGGCCGCTTCCGGCGCTAACATCGTGCACGTCCCCTATCGTAGTGGCGGCGCCCTGATGCCGGACCTAATCGGAGGCAGTATTCAGGGAGCAATGACGGAATTTTCGACCGCATTGCCACTGCACAAAGGCGGGCAGGCCCACATCATTGCGGTCGCGGCGAGCAGCCGCTCTGAGCTCGCGCCCGACATCCCGACCTTTATTGAGAGCGGCGTGAAGGACTTCACCGCACAAAGCTATATTGGAATACTTGCACCCATAGGCACGCCGGCTCCGATCATCACTGATCTGCAAAAGGCAATCGCTGAAGGACTTGCCGGTGGCGCGACAGCTGACAAGTTGCGTGAAATGGGCTCGGAAATCGCCACAGCCAAGCAGATGACGCCTGACGGCTTCGCCGAATTCATTCATACGGATTATGAGAAAATGCGCGAAGCCGCCAAACTTGCTGGGATCTCGCCTCAATGAGCAGCGCGCTACCGCAAGGTGGTCAATTGCTTATCCGCGGCGATCGCTCGACGCAACCTGCAGGGGACGATGAATGAAACAATGGGTCGGAGTTGTTGGAGCAGTCGTCATTGGAACGCAAGTACATGCCCAAAGCGACGCGACTAGCGGTACTACATTCTACCCTAGTTGCTTGGCAGCCGCCGATATCGTTCAGGGCAAGCGTCCGGCCGCCGATTCAGAAGATGCCGCCAGGCAGCTAAGACAAGCATCGGCATGCTTTGGGGCGGTAACAGCAATTATGAAGCTCGAGCCATTTTTAAAGCCTGAATTTGCTGTGTGTCCGCCGCCCGATGTTGTCCGAGACAGTAAAGGCATTCTTGCGCAAATGATCCTTTCCGTCACGGCTTATCTGAAAAGCCATCCGGAGCAACGTCCCAATAATTTTCACCAGACCGCAGTGACTGCCTTAGTCGCGGCTTGGCCTTGCGCTAAATAACCCAAAAAGAGTTATTTGTGCCGGAGTAATTCTAGGGTCCGGGGATCCGCCTCGCCTTTGTAGAATTGCTGCAAGGCCTCCGCGAATAACGAACGGTCGGATTGATCGGAGGCGGCCTCATAGAACAAGGTGATGCAAGATCGAAACTTGAGATCGTCCGGAGACCCGAAAATTTCTAGCGCCGACTTGCCTTTGTGACTTATTATGAGGCGCAAATCATGGCGCAAGCGGTCGCCAAGTATTGGGTCAGCTAGATAGCGTCGAGCCTGATTCATATCCCGGATGGCATATCGCTGAGCCATGGCGCTATGACCCAGACTAGACAGTTGCGGAAAGATGAACCACATCCAGTGGGTTCGCTTGTGTCCATCGGTTAACTCCGCAACGACCTGGCTATAGACTTGAGCTTGAGCGTCCACGAAGCGAATGAGATCAGTCTCAGTCTCAGTCACAGCACTGTCACCTCCGTTCTAACCGAATTGGCAATGAAGCAATTCTCGTGGGAGGCATGGTGCATTTTGTCGAGCTCTTCTGGACTGGGTTTTCGGTCGTCGCCCCACTTGATCCTTGGTCGTAGTTCGACCCGCGTGATCGCAAGCTTACCTTCGGCATTCTTCTCCAGATGGCCAACCGCTTCGTCCTCGTAAGAATCGATCACGAACTTCTGCTTGCACGCAATTGCTAAGAACGTGAGCATGTGACAGCTCGAGAGTGAAGCGACAAACGCCTCCTCTGGATCGACATGGGCCGGATTGCCGAGATAAGTCGGGGCTGCCGTCGCAACTACCCTATAGCCGCCGTCAAAGCTCCAGGTGTGATCGCGCGGATACTTCTGATATGAAAACTCAGCACCCCCGCGTTTCCATTTCAAAACCACTTTGTGTTCGGACATCGCACATTCCAATTCGGCAAATGTTCAAGCGTCGTGTGACCGGTTTACCTTTCCAAAGGATATTAACTAATTCTATCATGCCACATCAGCAATCGGGCATCCGACCCGCCTACAAGAATCCCCAAACTGTCACATACGCTTCGCAGCCGTTGTCAGGACGCGCGAGACTCCTGATGCAGTTCTGCCCCTAGCATTAAGCGACGGGCAATGTCAGCCGTCTGCAAAGCCGCGCGTTCCGTCGGTGAATGGGCCGCAAGATACCGGGCAACCGCAATGAGGATGTGCCGGCCGGCATCGGTGTTTCCCCACACGGTAAATTGCCGGACTCCCGCCTCCAGCATCTGATAAGCATGGAAGCCGGCATCTTCGCGCAATACCGCACGTGCAAGCGTTGCGATCAGCGCCTGCGGCGAATGGCCGAGCATGAGATGGCGAGCCACTAATCTTGCCGCGATATCCACCTGTCGCTGCCGGTCGAAGGCGTCGAGCAAGGTGGCGCGGATTGTATCTGCGTCGGCAGGCAGATCATCAAGCTGCTCGCCGTTCTCGCCTGGGATGCGTGCCGGCGGCACATTGAGATAGCGAGTAAGGTAAAGGGCGATCGTTCCGTGTAAGACGCCACGGACGGCGGGGACGAAACCGTCGGCGTTGGAGGTCCCAATCCGGTTGAGCATCTGGTCGACCGCGTTTGCGAAGGTGAAGACGTGGTGCGCTGTCTCCCAGTCGGCGTGTTCGTTGGCGGTGCCGAAATGTGCGACCCTGAGCGCCGCCCCGTAAGCAAGTGACCGACTAAGGTCGACAGGAAGGGCGCCCGCGCGAATCGCCGCCTTGAGGGCGTCAACGATCCTGGCCGGATCGTCACCAAGTAGCTCTCGGGCAAGTGCCGCATGGTCTGACCAACCATCCCTCGCCCCGCTAGCGGCGAACAGGCCCGGCAATTGACTGGCTGTTTCCTCGCAGAGCGTTACAAGATCAACGGGTTGACGCCACGCGATCGATTCTTCGGCGCCACGCGCTGCAACCATCTGGCCGACGACGGTCGGCAGCACAGCCGCTGCGTGCTCCCAGCCGATAAGGTCGAGACACTCGAACGCCTTATTGATGAAGTCGAGCGAGTGTCCGGTGTCGGCGAACACCCGTTCGGTCTCAGCCGCCAGCAGGACATCGGCTAGCACGGGTGGCGAGGGATCGGACGCAATCGCCGTGAGCAGGGTGCGCTCGGCCGCCTCGCGATGACGAACCACGGTCCAACGCCGCAGCCAGCCCTTGAGCGCAATCGCATCGGGTCGACTTCCAAGCGGCGCACGTTCACGCCGCGGCGCCTCGCCATCGCAGTCCGCCGCCACGCGGCTCGCCCCGTGGAACAGGGCAAGGTATGCCTCCTCCTCTGGAAGGAAGGGCAGGAGATTGGCTAGTGCCGTGAGGATCGTGAGACCCACGCCCCAGCCGTCACGGTTCTGCGCCCCGAACAGCGCCACTTGCCTTACGATGTCAGCACGCGGTACGTCAGCGGCGAGTTGACCATGCACCGCCTTGGCGACGACAAGACCGAGATCGTGGGCTAAACCGTCCGCAAGTCGCTGGCGCCAGTGGGAGGCGGGGTTGGCGTGACCGAACGTGGGTTTCACCCAAACGTCTCCGTTGCGTACCTCGATCGGACAAATCGGTGCGTCGTCTGCCCACAGGTCGAACGTGCAGCCGCTTTCGAGATCGAAGCGGGCGTGGTGCCAATGACAAGTCAAGATTCCGTCCTCGAGGCTGCCGCGCTCGAGCGGGAAGCCCATGTGGGGGCAACGATTATCGAGAGCGAAGACGCGCCCGCGGTCGTAGATGACAAGGATCGGACGATGGCGACCGTGCACAACAAGCCGCCCCTTCGCCTTCAGCTCCTCAAGGCCCCCCGCGAACGCGAATTCTTTGTTTGGCGCGTCCATGAGTGTGCCTCCTTGAATCGTGTAACTGAGCGCGATCCGTTCGCTGGAATGCGAGCATTTCTTTTTTTCGAGATGCTTGACCGAACGCATGCTTCATTGTGGACAAATTTACGCGTTTTGGCGGAAGGTTTCGATAGGCTTCGTGCAGGCACAGATGGCACCCGCACCGCCACGCGACGACGCGATTTCAGATTGTGGTGATCTTCGAAACGGGCGACCGGAAAATCACGCCGCCTGAGACCGCGCAATACCGCCGGAAGTCGCTCTTCTCTAAAGAGCTCGTTTAAATTCCCTGTTCTCGCGCGCAAATTCCCTGTTCCTTCGCAAAATTCCCTGTTTTGTTGAGTAGGGAATTTCGCTGTAAGGCTCTGAATTTGTTCGTGTGTCTGCGTTCAAAATCGCAATCAAGCGGGCAATTCGACCAAATTCCCTGTTAATTTCCCTGTTAGCAGGGAATTCGGAGTGGGAGACGGGTTCGAATGCGACTGGGTCCACCACCACTTAGAAAAAATTCCGTTGTCTTCATTGCGCTTTTCACGCTGGCGCCCCCACCATTAGGTGGGGGCATAGATTTTCCCTTTTCGTTCGCCAGCATGTGCATCGCGTCGAGCGCCAGTCGCTTGTGGTTCGCCGTCTCGGTATAGAGTGAAGCCATCCGGCCACCCAAAGATCGCTTCGAGCTGCGCCACTGTTGCACCGTTCTCAGCAGCGCTGTAGGGCCGCGATTTTGCGCAAACCATGCGCCGAGCGATTTGGCAGTCCTGCTTGTCTGCAAGCCTTCTTGAATAGTTTGCCGAAGGATTCCCTGGTCTGCCGCTTTACCCCAAAGCGGGGATTTTATGGTTTTCGCCATTTTCTTACTTTGCATTTTTCCGGTAAAGCTCCCTATTGCGCAGTGCTGACGCGAGCAGGAGAACAATCGGGCCTTGAGGTTACTTGTGACCGCTGCCATCGGTGCGACTGTCGGTGTATTTGCCGACTACGCTATCTACGCTGTTAGCGCTTCGATGAGCTCCTTACTCTGGTTAAGCCACGTACGCCTCGATCCAGGCGACGCGCTTCTATTCGCAATCATCGGAACGCTGTCAGCGGTGGAAATTCGAGACATGCAGAGCGTTTAGAAATAAGTCGAGGCGGGCTGCCTGCCATGAAATTAGTTGCACTTGCCACGGCGGCATCGGTGTTCTTCGCAATTGGCGGCATTTCCATCCTTGCCAAGGTAGATCACCCAACTTGCATCGAGAGATGTAAATCTTCCTGTCCCAACGGCGTCCGTAGGCAGTTTTATTGTCAAAGCCAGTGCCCTAGAAAATGTCGGTCGGACGAACCCCAGAAAAAATAAGATACCGGTATGTGGCAAAGCAGTGTGAAGGGACGGGCAAAAGGGCGTGGAAAGTATTATTTTGGCGGGTTTAACGGATTCGTGGTTGGAGTAAGCATGAGGTGGCGTCGGGGGGCCATTTCTTCTGCCGTGTTCGCGGTAGTAGCTATCGTCAATGTGTCTCCTACGCATGCCCAGGAGACGAACAGCACCGGCATCACCGAGCCTTCGATCGCCACCAGCTTTCCGCACGACGCAGATCCTTATGGCACGCGGAAGTGGCTGTACGATCACGGCGTTTCATACAATTTCATCTATACCAACGACGTCTTGAGCAACCTTTCGGGCGGTATCCGGCGCGGCACGATTGATCAGGGCAAGCTGGAGTCGCAGCTCTACATCGACCTCGACAAGCTCGCTGGCTGGAAGGACTGGACCTTCTACATCAACGGCTTCGGAATCTACAACGACGGCCGCATCCGGCGTGACTACGTCGGCGGCATGAACACGATCGCGGCGATCGAAGCGACGCCGACTGTCCGCCTGTCGGAATTGTGGCTCGAAAAATGGTTTGGCCCCGTAAGCCTGAGATTTGGCCAGCTCGCCGCCGACGCAGAATTTTTCTACAGTGATCTCAGTCAGATCTTTCTGCAGAGCGATTGGCCGACGATCAGCGCCGTCAACCTGCCGGGAGGCGGACCTGCCTACCCCTTGACGGCTGTCGGTGCCCGCATCAAGTACGAGCTGCCGAAAGATGCCTCGCTGTTGTTCGCGATCTTCAACGGCGATCCGGCTCCGCCGTGCCCGAATGCCGATCCCGATACGTGCAATCGGTACGGTGTGAACTTTCGTTTGAGCGACCCCGCTTTCCTGATGGGCGAATTGCAGTGGAGACGCAATCGCGGCAAGGATGACACCGGGCTTGCCACAACTTTGAAGTTCGGCGGCTGGGGTCATCTCGGCCAATTTGCCGATCAGCAGTTCACCAACAACGGAATGTTGCTGGCCAGTCCGGCAAGCAACGGTATGCCGCTAATGCATCGTGGCGACTATGGAATTTATGGTGTGATCGACCAGCAGCTTTATCGTCCGCCGGGCGGCAGCGCCGACGCCGGCATTTCCATTTTCAATCGCTCGGCGATCGCCCCCTCCGACCGCAATCTGGTCAATGTCGAGATCGACGGCGGAATAGTGTTTGCCGGCATGATCCCGAAGCGGCCGGACGATACTTTCGGCACGAGCGTGATCTATTCGCGCTTCTCCAACAGCGTGCGCGCTTTCGATCAGGAGCAGATCAACTTCGGGACTCTCACCACGCCGCCGCGCGACTACGAGATGAATCTCGAGTTCACTTATTTGGCGCAAATCGTGAAAGGCTGGGTGGTGCAGCCGGTCTATACCTACATCTGGCATCCGAGCGGCACAGGCATTCGCTATCCAGATGGCCATGTCGCGGGTGTGCGCACAATTATTAGATACTAAGAAGAGATTTCGGCCGGGCTATATTCTGTGACACCCATCGGATTTCCGAAACCCGGTGACTTCGTAATTGAGCAACGCCAGCGCAGTCCGTTTATTTGTACCCGCCGCTTTTACCTACGGTTGTAACAGTGAAAGCTGCTTGCTGGACGATGTGACTGCTAGAGCGCTGTTGTGTGTAACTCCAATATATTTGTTGCATCTGTTCGTGGCTTAAGTTTTCGCCCGAAGCCTTCTTTTTGTATGCAAGCGCGACGGAAGGCGCAGCTAGCACGAACGCCATTGCTACTATCAGGACAGCGTCCTGTTTGCGCATTGAACTCCCCTTCTTGACTAAAGCAGAATCAGACATGGATAATCTTACATCGATGCCTCGAATGATTTTAGCAGCACTGCTGCCGCGCAGACACGATAGATGTTGCACCCGCCAACGCCTGTTGCACTGCGAAATCACAAAAGTAGCTAGTTACCATTCCAGGGCGACTGCCCAACGTGTAGAAAAACCAATTTGCTTCCAACCATACGGCTGCTCGATCTAGGCCCAGCTCAAATACTCGTCGATCACCAGTCCAGCGAAGAAGTAGTGGCTCTTGTCAGAGCCAGGCCGCTGAACGCGTCACTATGTCTGGCCTTCGCCAGCAGGGGTGATCGCGGTGTGTTGGCCGTCACAGTCAAATATTTCTGAAATTGGTAGTTTGTTACCTCAACATCGGGGAGAGGATTTAGGGGCCGGCAACGAGGCTCAATATGACTGGAAGAATGTTTTTTGCGCCCGATGAAGAATCGGCAACGCGGGCACGGAAATCTCTAGCGCAACAGACGCCCGCAACTTTCTTGGGTGTGGATATTCTCGACTAGCAGGTAAAAACTTTTGCGGGAATTGTACAACTCGTCGAGGACAATGGAGCAAGTGTCCCCGTTGGCAAGCGTTGGCGAATTGCGCTCAGGTAAGATTAACTGCGCCGGTAATTTAAGTCTATTTTGGCGCGGTCGAAGCCCCCACCGATGTCCGCTTTGGGTTAAAAGCAGACATGTGCAGCGCACAAGCTCATGTCCGCTTTGCCCCAATAGCGACCGCAAAAATCGACATGCCGCAATGGTGATGTCTGCTTTACACCTTAAAGCAGACATGTGCGGTGCACGGGCCGATGTCCGCTAGGGGCCAATAGCGGACATTCGTCAGCGCACCCGCGCGCCAACAAAACCCCCGAGCATTCTGGCCCAACGGTTCCATCGGCGCGTCGCCGGTCGGCTTTGCTCAGCGAATCGCTTCACCCGATCGGTCTGCACGTTCGCCCTCTGTCCCAACGACCTCGCAGACAATCCTTGCGATTCCGCAACAACACTATTGTTTGTGACAGAATTGTTGCGATTAAATGTGCGTTCGATTATGCGCGGAGTGGGTCGATGAGTTTGGAATGGCCGGGAGGGGGGTCGAGGTCTCTGGCTTGGTCAAACCCGGTTGCACGGTGGTGGTCTTTCCTCGCGCTCGTGAGCGCGACGAATATCGCGGCCTTTTTCTTATTGTACCACTACCTGCAGAAGCCGCAGACCGGCGGCTTCGCTACGACCGGCATCGAATTGATGCTCCTTCTGTGCGGGGCCTATGTGTTCGGCTGCGCATTCAGATCGTTCTTGCCGCGCGCAGATGTTCAGCGGATCTGCCTGTTCGATACCTGGTTGTCGAGCGTCATAGTCGGACGAACCGTGGCGACCGTGGCCGAGGTCTGCTTCGCTGCGCAGTGGGCGATCTTGCTACATCAGCTCGGCATGATGACGGGAGCACAGACCGCCGTGACCGCCGCGTGGGTGATTGTGCCGCTCATCGTGATCGCGGAGTGCTTCTCATGGCACGCGGTGCTAACCAGGAATTACCGGCATAACGCCATCGAGAACTCGATATGGGCGGTTGCTTTCTTCATCGTCGCAGTCGGGCTTTGTCGTCTGTTGCCGGAGTTCGACGGAGCGTTTCGCGCGGCTCTGATCACCGCGATCATCGGAATTGCGGGCTATCTCGCGTTCTTGGTAGCCGTCGACGTCCCAATGTACCTGACGCGATGGCGGACCGAAGTCGCGAACGGCTGCCGGCCGCTCCGGCCTCTCGAAGGTCTGCGCGACGTGACCCGCCGGTGGGTCGTGACGCACGACTTTGCCGAGTGGAAGGACGAGATCGCCTGGATGTCGCTTTATTTCAGTGCGGCGGTGTGGGCGAGCCTTGCCCTATGCGTCTGCTACTCGGCGCAGGCTGCGCCCTGAGCCGTTCGCTATCGGGCCGGCATTCGAAACAGCGGCTGGCCCATCCTAATCACTCCGCCGAGGTCCACACTCTCGGCGAACGACCAAGCGCCTGGCGCGAGCACCACAATCGTCGAACCATGCTCGAACCATCCCATCTCGTCGCCTTTTTCATAGTGACCGCTGCACGGGATCAGATTTGGGCCTCGATAGGCCAGGTTGAGTGGCGCGTCGACGCAATTGAGCCGGATCGAGGCAACCAGAATGGCGGCGACCGGCACGAGGGTCAGCAGATCGCGATTGCAAAGCCGCGTCTCGATCACGGCGCGCTCATTCTTGCAAAATAGCTTCTCGATCCGTCGAAGCGCGATCGGATTCACATTCCAGGTATCGCCGGAAATGTAGGTCACGCGCTCAACCGAGGAGTCGTGCGGAGCGTGGAAGCGGTGGTACATGCTCGATGTTAGCCGCAGCGTGACATAGAGGCCATCGCGATGCCGCTCGACGAGAAGCGGCGAGCCAAGAAAATCGGACAGACTGTAGGTAAAGCCCTTGATCTGAAGGAGTTCAGTCCCGGCAATCCGCCCGTGGGCACCGATGATCGCGTCGCATGGACTCACGACGACTTGCGGATCGCAGTCGATCGGCCGTGCCCTGTCCTTCAGCTCGCGCGTGAAGCAGTCGTGCACGCTCTTGAACTGTTTTCTGCGTGCTTCGCTCAAATCCAGATCGGAGAAGACCTGCCATAACGCAATTGATGCATCGCGCACGAGCGGCTGCTCGATCTTGCTGAACCAGCCCATGAAACGCGTGAGCAGGCGGCGCGGGATACGGTTGGTCAGAAGAAAGTTGATGTCCTCCTGCAGAAACACTTTTGTCAAAGTGGTGCGCATTGTCATGAAACAGTTGCCCCGCGGTAATACGATTCGCGACCATGGATTCGCGCTACACGACTCTCACGCTGTATGCTCTTGGCGCTGGCGCGCTCGCGACATCGCTGGTCAAATTGAAGGGGCGGCTCACCCTTTCCAAAAGCAAGCATCGTTCGCTCACCGGCCACGCCCGCTTGGCGCGGCGGCTCGCCGCGCTGGTGCCGTTCTACGAGTACGACGAACGACGCTTCTTTCGTGCTGATGATGCACCCGAAGAGGTCGCGCTTCGGCGCGAAGCTGGGTTCGCGCGTCTTGCGGAGCAATTCCGGACGCGGTTTGCCCACACCGCACGGCTGACCGACGAAATCCGCGACGGCGTGTCCGATGTTCAGTTCACCGATAACTACCGGGTGCCCTTCCAGTTCAGCCGCTTCGTGCGCCAGCATCTTAAGTCTGGCGTCTTCCTGCAGTCCTCGTGCGGCGTCACAGTCACCGACCTCGATGGCAACGAGTTCTACGATTTGACCGGCTCGTATGGCGTGAACCTGTTCGGCTACGACTTCTACAAGCAGTGCATCGACCGCGCTGTCGATCAGGCGCGCGATCTCGGACCGGTGCTGGGCCACTACCATCCGGCAGTCGCCTACAATGTGCGCCGCCTGCGGGAGATTTCCGGCCTGGATGAGGTGTCTTTCCACATGTCCGGCACCGAAGCCGTCATGCAGGCGGTACGGCTTGCGCGCTATCATACGCGCCGCACCCACCTCGTCCGCTTCAGCGGCGCCTATCACGGCTGGTGGGGCGATGTGCAGCCCGGCATCGGCAATCCAATCCCTGCGCGCGAAACCTACACCCTCAACGACATGTCGGAAGATACGTTGCGCGTGCTGTCGACCCGGCGCGATATCGCCTGCTTGCTGGTCAACCCGCTGCAGGCGCTGCACCCGAATTCGAACGCGCCGAGCGACTCGTCGCTGGTCGATAGCGGTCGCGAGGCCCATTTCGACCGGGAGGCTTATGCCGAATGGCTGCGGCGGCTGCGCGCTGTGTGCAGCAGCCGCGGGATCGTGCTGATCTTCGATGAGGTCTTCCTGGGCTTTCGCATCGCGTTGGGCGGCGCGCAGGAATACTTCGGCGTGCGTGCCGACATGGTGACCTACGGCAAGACCCTCGGTGGCGGACTGCCAGTTGGCGTGCTCTGCGGCGGAAAAGGCCTGATGCGACGCTTCCGCGATGATCGGCCAGCCGACATCTGCTTTGCGCGCGGGACGTTCAATTCGCACCCCTACGTGATGACCGCAATGGAGGAATTTCTCCGCCGCCTCGAGACCTCGGATCTCCGCTGCCTCTACAGGAACCTGGATCAGTTGTGGGACGATCGCACCGCGCGGCTGAACGCGCGGCTGCAGCAGGCAAGAGTGCCGGTGCGCATTTCGAATCTCTCGTCGATCTGGACCGTGCTCTATACCCAGCCCTCCCGCTACAACTGGATGTTCCAGTACTATCTGCGCACCGAGGGGCTGGCGCTGAGCTGGATCGGCACCGGCCGTCTGATTTTCAGCCTGAACTACACCGAGGCTGATTTCGGTGCTGTCGCTGACCGTTTTGTGGCCGCCGCAAAAGCGATGCAGCAGGACGGCTGGTGGTGGGGCGATCCTGCTGTAACGAACAAGACGATCCGGCGTAAGATTCTGCGGGAGATTTTCTCGCATCGGCTGTCGCGCAACCGCGCCTGAGGAAACGCTCAGGCGCCGTGCGGCTGCTCTTCCAGCTCTTTCTCGTCTTCGATGACGCCACGCTGTGCATGATGCGGATCGATTAGTTCGCCTCGCAGCAGAGCAAGCGGGCCGTTGTGGTAGAGCTTTATATCGTGGAACGGGTCGGTGAGGATTTTCGTCATCCACACGAGTCCCGACTGAATGCCCTTTATGAAGAACAAATGCACGGTGCGGAACAGCAGGCCGCCGATGCCCAGCACCAGCCACATCAAGCCGACATGAGTGACGAACTCGGTCGTCGTCTTGTGCGGCTTGAAGATTCCGAACAGCGTCGGATCGAAATAGAGCGGCAGCGGCGAGAGCGCCCAGATGGACAGCAACACGATCTTGCGGTTGAGATTGTAGCCGACTTTGATCTCTTCCTTGTGCTCGTGGCTCGCCTGATTGATGTGGTCGTAGCCCCGCGGCTCGAAGAAGAAGTGCCCGGCCTGCCGGGTCGGCATCGCAATGAGCCAGCCGATAAGCGCCGCCTTGGCGGGATCGGAGAAGGCAAACGCATAGGCGCACAAGAAGGACATCGCGCTCACCAGGTGGAGCGACTGGTTGATGCGGCTGTGATGATAGTAGCGGTGATCATCCCAGCGCTGCTCTCTCAGTTCCTCCAAGAAGCTTGCCATCGAGTATTCCCCCGTTGTGTGCGTTGTTGTCGCGCTGAGCGGATCAAACCGCGGCTGCGAGGCGCGCCTGCCCTTCGAGCGGGCCGGCCGGATATTTGCCGAAGCGAATGAGCGAGAAGTGGCCCAGTGGCGGCATCGCGCGCCGCTCGATCAGATAGACGCGCTCGGACCGCGCGACCCAATTCGTGTACCGCTGCCACGGAAACTCGGTGCGCCAGCCGAGTCTGCGCGCCACCGGCGCGACCAAGTGTTCAACGGTGCGGCGCGGGCCTGCTTCGGCGCTGACTCGGCTGAGAAGGATGATCTCGCCGCCAGGCTTGAGCACGCGCGCGAACTCGTCGAGTGCGGCTTCTGGGTTCGGAACGGCAGTCACTACGTACTGCGCGACGATGACGTCGAATGAATCGTCCTGGAAATTGAGCCGCTCGGCGTCCATGACATCGAGTGCTTCCACATGTTCAAGCTTTGACTCCTGAACGCGTTCCCGCGCCTTGCTGAGCATTGCCTCCGAGATATCGACGCCGACGATGCGATTGCTCCGAGAATAGTCAGGCAGTGAAATGCCGGTGCCGACGCCCACCTCGAGAATGCGGCCGCCGATGCGCTCCGCCGCGATAATCGAGGCACGTCGGCCGCGCTCGAATACAGGCCCAAATACGAGATCGTACACGGGCGCCCAACGATCATAGGCCCGTTCGACTGCGTTTCTCTCGATTTCGATGGCTACGGCCATGTTAAGTCTCCTTGCGTGCAGAATTGAACTCACTCGTTGCGGTCAGCCGCGAGCGGACGCCGGGATTGGAGCCGCCGCGCGAATCTCTTGCGGCTGGTGGAGTGCCGCGCGGCTTACATTCGCGATGAATTGCCGCGCGCTGGTCGCCCACGAGCGCGTTAGCGCAAACTTGCGGCAGGCCTCTCTTGAGAGAGTCAGCGCACCAAGACAGGCGGCACGCAGATCCTCATCAAGCACGCCGACTGCGCTGCCGCCGATGACATCGCGCGGTCCCATCACTGGAAAGGCAGCGACCGGAATGCCACAGGCGAGCGCTTCGAGCTGTACGACGCCGAATGTGTCGGTCCGGCTCGGAAACACGAACACGTCCGCTGCTGCCATCAGGCCGGCGAGCTCGGGTCCTTCGCGCAATCCGAGGAACGTCACGTCCCGAAAGCGTTGCCGCAGTTCGGCCTCCTGCGGGCCTTCGCCGATCACTACTTTCGACCCGGGCAGATCGAGCGAAAGGAACGCTTCCAGATTTTTCTCCACCGCAATCCGTCCTGTCGTTAGAAAGATCGGCCGCGGTAGGTCAAGCGGGATGGCGCGGTGCGGCGCAAACAGGTCGGCGTCGACGCCGCGCGTCCACATGCTGAGATTCTGGAATCCGCGACCACGCAGTTGATTCATCAGCGACGTGGTAGAGACCATCGTCACCGTCGCGGCGGCGTGGAAACGGCGCAGCACCGCATAGGTCAATGACTCTGGAAGCGGAGCGCGCGCCGCGATGTATTCCGGGAAACAGGTTGTGTAGCTTGTGGTGAATGGTCGCCCGCGGCGCCGGCAAATGGCACGCGCGGCAAACCCGATTGGCCCCTCAGTCGCAATGTGGATCGCGTCGGGATTAACCGTCTCGATGCGTCTCGCAATTTTGCTGGAATTTGGAATCGCAAGCCGCAGGTTTGCATAGGTCGGCAGCGGAACTGTCGGAAAGCCTTCGGGCGTTAGAAACTCGATCGACACCCCAAGGCCTTTCGCGGCCCGTGCCAGAGAAGTCAGCGTCCGCACCACACCGTTGATCTGAGGATGCCAAGCATCGGTCGCGATGAGGACGCGCATAAGCATTCTCCGCAAGGCGAAGCGACCGCCCTTGAATGACGGGCTGGTTGTCGGCGGCGTTGGTTGGCATTTGCGGCAGGGCCGGATCAACCCATGCGACGGAGCCGGTCATGCCACAGCCGAATCACCGAACATTGGCCAGGCTCTAAATGACGCACGCGTATCTCAGTTGTGTGACGCTAAGCCTCAAAATGCGTGACAGTCCAAGTAACTGCGGCGCAAAGCGGACATGCCGTTTTGCGCTGCACATGTCCGCTTATGACGCAAAGCGGACAGCGTCCACGTCCATTGAACCGGCTGTGGCGTCTACCTTGGTCGGCAACTAGCCGGCACGCATTCTTTCACTCGCCGACAGCCCAGAGATAATTGAGCAAACTGGCGGCTGAAACGCAGGATGGACAGCGTTGCCCAGGCCATCAGATCAGTTTTCTTCTTTTGGACCGGCCGACTCTTCTGGACAACTGATCAATTTCACGGACTCAGGCAGCAAATTTAGAAACTCTTCCAGTTTGTCCCTTGGTGTTACTAGGGTCACGACATCGCTAACTTTTGCCCAGGAAGCGCGCAGCCGCAGCCCATCAAGCAAGAACGTGCCAAACTTTTTGCGGGGCATCTTCACCGTCACCTTGGTCCCCTTAGGCAGTTCGTTCCAAGGGGTCGCTAGTTCGAGTTTGATACCCTCTTGCCCCACTATGCTGATCGCTCTCACCCAGGGCATATGGGCTAAAAAACCATCGAAGAATTCACGGACCTCAGACTTATTCACTCTCACCGCGACGTACGCGTAGTTTTTCTTTGCCACTCTAAATGCATCAGCGGCCTCACGCATGTCGGTCATAAGATTTCGCTTTCCAGCCGCCTATGGGCGCGGCTCTTCGACAACCCTATGCAGGCTAACGCTGCCGCCAAGATGGATGCAGCTTTGACGGCAGCGAAGAAAGCCTGCCGAGGAACTTGAAGCTATCCTCTAGGCTTAGCTCGCTTACGAAACCCGTTTTGGCGGAGGCAGCGATAGCGTGTCGTCGAACACGGTTTTGATCAGGCCGTGTTGCGATAGGTATTTATGATATTGCGCCACAACCGCCTTGGCTTCCTTCAGCGTCGCAAGTCTCCATTGAATTTCTAGATTCTCGCTTCCTGTCATACTTTCTACAATTCTACGTTCTTCTACGAGCAACTTGAATTCGCTTGGTTCATCATCCGCCGTTGAATTGCCATTGAGACGGGTAGCGAAATCGATGCGTCCGGTAGGGGCCCAATGCCGCTTAACCACGCCTTGGTATGCCGTTTGTTTTCTTTGAAAGGTCTCTACTTTGGGCAAATATGTCAGCACGTTAGCCATGTCTTTCTCCTTTTCCAAAAGTGCAGGCAAAAGGGCGCCGCGGCCCCTATACATCTCTGTGATCAGATCACTTACTCGCCCAGCCGGCCCACACGGCGGTAGTGGACCCGCCAATTTGGAAAAGTACTTAACGCTTAAGGTTACGCAGCTTGGTTTAAAGCGGCATCATCCCGCCGACACTCTGCTTTGCCGGCTGCTGCTTGCTGTAGTCCGGTCGAAGACCGTCGCAATCCGCAGACAGTGGAGGGCAGCAATGCGCTATGAAGTTGTGCCGCTGATGCGCAGCTCGATGCCATTATCGCTTCGAGGTATTGAAGGCGGCCTTGATCCTGCAGCGCCGGATGAGGACGCGCAGAACATTCAGTAGATCGGCGCGCCTTTAGGCGGACATTCCAATGAGCGTCGCTTTCGGGAGTAAAGCGGACATGGCCTATTGCAATGCACATGTCCGCTTATGGCCCAAAGCAGACATCCCTAGTTGCACCGCACATGTCCGCTTTTGGGGGTAAAGCGGACATGACGTTTTGCGTTGCATATGTCCGCTTTTGACCCAAAGCGGACATTGGCCCCTGACGAAGGATCGCTGGCATCAATCAGGCGTCGAAGGGCGCACGACGCGCCCGACGCCATATTGATCGCCGACGCGGCTGATAGGTATTTCGAACTTGATCATTTGACTTAGGGGGTGAATACACTGCCGTGGACCACACTTAACCTGCCTTCTGAATCCAAAACTGGTACATGCTGGCGAACGTGTCAGGGTTTTCGTTTTCAAAAGTCTGCCACTGACCAAGGTTGGTGGCGGCGGGATCATAAGGGAAACGCTGCTTGTAGGCATGAAGTACATCGCGGTCGATTTCAAACCCCAGAAAGGTAAGATTATTCTCTCGGAGAAACGTATCAACGTCGGTCAGCAACATGACATGTTCTTGAACGTGGAAAAGCAAATCTCTACATGCGCTTATGCTAAAAAAATCTAGTGAGTTTATTGTGGTCCCAAAAATCGGGCTTTTGTGTAAATCCATCACATGTTGGCGGCATTGCCGAATCTCATTAGCTGTCGCGCCATAGCCATGCTCGGTGACAAAAGCTCGCGCCTTTGCGATATCGCGTCTTGCTATTTCACTATAAAACCCCAGCCTCATAAACCCGCCGGGGTGAAGGAGAGATAAAAGTATGCGCCATCCAGCTAATGGGTCAGCGAGATGGTGCAGTACCCCGATCGCTTCAATCACATCAAAGTCGCGACCGAGCGCACCCAGCTTCAGTAGGTCAGCTTGAGCGTACTCAATTGAAGCCAAACCCAGTTCTCGGGTCTTCCGCTTGGCGTAACTAAGACTGCTTAAGCTCAGATCTACGGCAAGAACTCGGGCTCCCTTGAAACTTTGTGCCGTTTCAATTGATTGCTGGCCAGTGCCGCAGCCGGCAATCAGGAACTCAATAATTCCACTCTTGCCGTGACGTTTGAAAGATGTAAGAGGAAATTTCTGGCCCAAGTATGCGACAACACTGTGATATATGTTTCCAGCAGGCTCCGCTTTGACCCAGCGCGGGTATGGATTTCTTTCGTATTGATTCCGAACGAGTCTCGATACCTCATCGTCGATAGTAGTCAGCTGGGGAACAGTAGCGCGTAATTGCATTTCCTCCTCTGGATCGCGAACCTGTTGGGCCAGGATAGCCGCTACTGCTGCGGGCCATTGCATATCCAGCAACCGAGCGGAAAACGGGAGAGAAAAGAGTGGGAAGTAGGCTGCTACCGAGAGTACCCAAAGGACTGGCACCTGGGTTCCGGCTTCTAGCGCTGCAATCAGTAAGTCGCGCAAATCATTTGCTTGTTGAATTTCATCATCGGTGTGACAAAACACGTATTCATTGATGAAACATTGACGGGCCAACGCACTATAGAAACTCAAAGCTGCGCCAACATCGTCATCTGAAGTTACTATACCGAAGGCAGCTTTGAGCATGAGACGCCGTGCCATAGTTAGAAAACGCTCTATCTCGATGTCGGAGATTGGTGCCGAACAGAGCAGAGCATAGAGCAACTCATTGGCCGCAAGCGCCGCGAGGCCGTTTGATCCGAACAGATCTTGCGCGGAAAGCCGCTGAGGCCATGCGTCGGCTGCCCGCGCTACGCACTCACCGATGTCTGGGTTGAGCTTGACGAGATCGGTGCTAACCCGTGCGAGTTTGCTTGGCCGACCCCAAGGCTCGGTCAATGCACGAACCAGGGCAATTCGAATCTCGCTGTCGTCGTTTGTGAAACGCAAGCGTGTGATGCAGTCAATAAAGATCTTCTTAGTTTCCGCGACTTCTTTGATTTGTAGCGATTGTTTGATTATGTTGAGTGCCTTAATAACGTTGCCTTGCACCATGAGGAGCAATGCGAGATTGTTAAAAGCATCGGTGCAATCCGGCTTAAGGGCAATCGCCTGGTGACAACAGGCTACAGCCTCATCTAGCTTTCCCTGGTCCTTTAGTGCGATGCCGAGATTGTTGTGTGCGTCGGCATAATCTGGCTTGAGGACAAGCGCCCGGCGATAAAATGCCACGGCTTCATCCAATATGCCCTGGTCCTTGAGTGCGTTGCCCAGGTTATTGTGTACCTCGGCGAAGTCCGCCTTTAAGACAAGCGCCTGGCGCAAACAGGCCACGGCCTCGTCTAGCTTTCCCTGCTCCTTGAGTGCACTGCCGAGATTGTTGTGTACCTCGGCATATTCCGGCTTGCGCACAAGGGCCTGGCGAAAACAAGCCACGGCCTCATCCAGCTTTCCCTGGTCCTTGAGCGTGATGCCGAGATTGTTGTGCGCCTCGGCGTAGTCCGGCTCGAGCACAAGGGCCTGACGATAACAATCAACTGCCTCATACAGTTTTCCTTGATCCTTGAGCGTGATGCCGAGATTGTTGTGCGCCTCGGCGTAGCCCGGCTTGAGCACGAGGGCCTGACGATAACAATCAACTGCCTCATCCAGTTTTCTTTGATCCTTAAGTGCATTGCCGAGATTGTTATGTACTTCGGCGAAGTCCGGCTTGAGCACGAGGGCCTGGCGATAACAGGCAACTGCCTCATCCAGTTTTCCTTGATCCTTGAGCGCGTTGCCGAGATTGTTGTGCGCCTCGGCGAAACCAGGCTTGAGGTAAATAGCCTTGCGACAGCAGGCGACCGCCTCGTCCAGCCGCCCTTGAGCCTTAAGCGCGTTGCTCAAATTGGAATGGTATACAGCGTCATTAACGTTGATTGTGATCGCTCGGTTGATCAGGTCGGCGGCCAAATCGTGGCGCCCCACCTGATACGCAATTACCCCAAGTAGGTGTAGGCTGTCGGCATGGCGGGAGTCGGCCGCCAGAATTTGCCGGTAGAGCCGTTCGGCTTCGTGCAGACGCCCGGCCTGATGATCTCGAACGGCATCAGCGAACATCTCTTGAGCACCCTGTGACGAGACCTGCATCACGGGCTTGACCCGCTTCCTTTCCGCCCGGCGTTGTTTACGGTTCATCGATCGTGCTCTCGAGCTCATATGCTCTGTTTAGTCCTGGGCCGAATACGGGCTATGAATGTGTATCAAGAATGACTCCGCTGAGCTACATTTCCCAGTTTGCGATCTTGGGAGCACCAAACGGGCGAAGACAAGCGTGCGACGGGCCGATGTCTGTGCGGGAGCGTGCGATATCAATGTGAAGGCAATCTCGGGCCGGCGCACTATTGCCATTGCGAAGATTGCAGACGATGCACCGGGAGCATCAATGTCGCTGTTCGGGTTGGCGCTCACAGCTTCAAAATCATTGCTGGAAGCCCAAGAGGGTTTACCAAGCAAGCCGAGAGCGCTTTTGACCCAAAGCGGACATCGGTTACTGCGTTGCACATGTCCGCTGTACTCTTTGATCGGCGGCCTGGAACAGTTTCGGCGCTGAGATATTGTAAGCCTCGTCGCGATCATCAGATAGTTGTCGCTGGTTGTCGTGACCTCCGCGTCAAACACATAACGCTCATCCCTGGAGGACTGCCCATGCGACTGTCATTCGCCATTCGTGTTGCGCTTATTGCTTTGACCGCGACCATCGGGCTCGCGACCGCCGCCTACGCGGACAGTGGCAGAATCCGCTTTAACGTGATTAAGGCCGGTTTTGTTTTTGGCGGCTCTGCCGGGAAAGGTACGCTCGCG
>DATLJR010000359.1:0-4752 GCA_035538755.1 Pseudolabrys sp. | reverse complement strand
GGCGGCCCCCAAACGCCCTCCTGCCTTCAGTACAGCCAAAGGCCACATTTGGATCGTTAACAATTGGTGAATGGTTAACAATTGGTTACTAATGTGATCCCCCAGCCTCTTGGTGCATCGCGGTGCGGGGTGACACAACGTTGGCCCAAAGCGGACATGGATGAGTGCATTTGGCGTCGTCGATTTACCTCACTGCATAGGGGTTACGTGCGCCGGCGAGATTTCGTCAAAGGTATTGTTGGCTCAACAGTGGTATGGCCGCTCGCTGAACGAGCGGGTTACGCGATGGCCGTAGCCCCACTGAGCGCGGTCGCCGGAAAAGGCGCACCGGTTAGATAGTATTGTGCGAAGTCTACGTGATTGCGAAGCGTTTCCGGCCGATAAGGCTTCCAAGTGTCGTATTCAAACGCTTCCGGCAAATCAAATCGCTCGTACACAGACTTGTGCATTGGGGCATCATTAGATGGCAATGTCCGGTGCTCTTCTTTCCAAGTTATTCCGGTAAGCGTTGTTACAATCCCAAATCCAGTTTTGACCTCATCATGACGTCTACCGTCAGGCATCGGGTGAGTAACAAGGACACCCGGAGCAATTTTGATGGGATTTGGAATTACAGTCGCGGCGGTAAGCATCCAACGCAGCGCTCCGTCCGATAAACGCGATTCGTTCTCTTCGTACCCGCCGCCGATGTCGGCATGATTTCCCGGAAACCAAATCTGTTCAAAAAAGATGTTATTGTTTTCGTCACGCGCTGCGCCGGCCGTTTCACTTCGATACCATGGAACGCGCTGGAAATCCTTTCGGCTCTCATCAATTGAAATTGCGTGCTTGGCATAAGGCACGTTGGGATTGAGCGTGTAGTCATAAAACTTCTGATATAGCTCTGTTAAATGGATCGTTCGGAGCTTCTGCATCCAGTTGTACTGATCGATATGAAAATCGAACTTTAGATGTGTGTAAAAGTAACCTACGACGGCTACTACAAACGTCGCTGCAACGACGTACAGGAAATTCCACCAAAAAGATCCAAAAAACGGAATGAACTTGCCAATCAAAGGCAAGTCCGGCGCAAGTAAGAGGAGCCAACTTAACGCTACGTCTAGCGTGACAAACAAGGCCACCAGTGACAGCAACATAGTTGGATTCAGAAGAGCAGCGACCGTGTCGAATACCCCGATGAAATGTGGGTATACATTCGCGGGGGCAGTTGTGCCGGTGGACTTATGGTCCTGCCGGAATCTCTGCGCAATTAAGTCTCGAGTCTGAAGGAGAAACTGTTGTCGCGCTGTGGCAGAATGCCTAGGCCGTGATGATGTAAATTGATACACATGTTTGACCGCGTACGATGCGACCCTTTGGGTCGAGACCTCATCTAGTTTTAGCGGTTCGCCGCCCGGCAATTGAGTGGGAATGCCGCAATTGGCAATTACTGCCCCCAAGCAGCGCACGGTGTAGGCCCCGCGACTGAAACCAAACAAATAAACTCGATCGTCCGGTCGCCAAAGTCGGATCAGCGCAGCGTAGCAATCAACGATGTTGGCGGTGATGCCAAAGCCGGTTCCTTGACTGATATGATTGTAAATCCTTCTCCCAACCCAACCGAACGTGAAATGATTATCTCGCGGTGAGCCCAGTCCAGGATCGTAGAACGCTACCTGTTCTGCGGGATTGATCGGTGAATCTGGACCACATCGGGTGGCTCGGAATAGTTTGTAGATATTGGTTCGATTTTCATCGAACGTGACACCGCCAGCTTGCCCCGTTCCGTCCGAAAAGATCAGAATGCTTTTAGGCATGAACAACAATTGTGAATTGGCGAGCCACGCTCGTTAAAGGCAGACTATCATGTACTCTCCGCAGGAGAGGCTACCTAGGGGGCGGCTGTGAATTACTGGTAATAAAATAAGAACGGTCCGCAGCGACTCGGACTTTGTCACCGCATCATGACTCCGAGGAACCCTCCAGATCGGTGGAACGCTGTGGTGTTTTGTTAGATAATAAACTGCATTTTTTTTAAGATGGCCAATTTTGCGGGGCACAACCCATTTTTGAGTTACGGGTTGGCTACCGCAGTTTTTCTTATAGCGACCATCATTTGAGCTATCCGCCCGACGGATTTAACTGCGAAATCACCACGGACTTACCAACCACCCAAATTTTCTGCTTCTCCTGACGCCAGCCATGTCCGCGATTGGCCCAAAGCGGACATCCCTAGCTGCACCGCACATGTCCGCTTTCGGGGGTAAAGCGGACATGGCTTTTTCCGGCGCGAATGTGCGCAACAAGCAGAGCCTAATTGCAATGCGGTACTGCTTGAGGCGGGGCTGTGAAGGTCGGTAAAATGGGCTTCGTGACAGAGGTGCCCATCACGGGGACGCCCAATGAACACCAATCATCATGACCGAAGCGACAGCGGTCTTGGAGGACCGCTGATATGGACCATTACGGCACTACTCGCGTTGTCGGCTATCGCGTTGATCATTTCAATTCTTCCTGGACGAATCCACGAGCCTCCTGGGCTATCTGAGAGACGAATCCACGAGCCTCCCACGACGCTGCCGCAACAACGAATCCACGAACCTCCCACAACGCTGCAGCCCAAGCCGCGCTAACTCGTATTGGTGCTCTTTCTTAACCTGTCAGATTTGACGAGAGCCCGGGTCATTCGAACGACATTGGGGCGTTAATAGACACTCTGAATTGCCAGCCGTACACTTCCGGTAGATAGCGCGATTGGCGGGGCAATCGGTATGGCCGAGCAGCGGGTGGAGCGGCGATTGGCTGCCATTTTCGCCGGCGACGTAGCCGGCTACAGCCGCCTAATGGGAGCCGACGAGGAGGGCACGCTTCTACGGCTCAATGCTCATCGGCGCGAGTTCGTGGAACCGAAGATCGCAGACTATCACGGCCGCATCGTCAAGCGGACCGGCGACGGCGTCCTGATTGAGTTCGCAAGTGCCGTGGATGCTACGCGCTGTGCCATTGAGATTCAGCGCGGCATGGTGGAGCGCAATGCGCCCGTACCGCAGGACAAGCGCATTGAACTCCGAATCGGCATTCATGTTGGCGACATCATCATCGAAGAAGGCGATATTTACGGTGACGGCGTCAATATTGCGGCGCGGCTCGAAGGTATCGCGCAACCCGGCGGCATCTGCATATCCGACGATGCCTACCGGCAGGTGCGTGGCAAGCTCGACGCGTCTTTCGAGGATGGCGGCGAGCAATCGCTCAAGAATATTGCGCGGCCGGTAAGAGTCTACTGGCTACGATCTAATGAAAAGTCTGCAATCGCATCAACAACACTCGCACTGCCCAGCAAGCCATCGATCGCAGTGCTCGCCTTTGAGAATATGAGCGGCGCTCCCGAACAAGAGTATTTTGCGGATGGCGTCGCCGAGGATGTTGTCACAGCGTTATCAAGATTACGATGGCTGTTCGTCGTCGCGCGTAATTCGTCCTTCACCTACAAGGGCAGGTCCGCCGACGTTCGGCAGGTGGGGCGCGAGCTTGGCGTCCGTTACGTGCTTGAAGGCAGCGTGCGGAAAGCCGGGAACCGCGTCCGCATCAACGCGCAGTTGATCGACGCCTCCGACGGGCATCACGTCTGGGCCGATCGTTATGACCGCGCGCTCGAAGACATTTTCGCCGTCCAAGACGAAATGACAAATCAGATTACCAGCGCAATCGCGCCTGGAATCGTGGCGGCAGAAGTTCAGCGGGCGCAAGCGAAGAATGCCGACGAACTCAGTACTTGGGAACGCTTGATGCAGGCCCATTGGCACATCCAGAGATTCACCTCGGAGGATTTCAGGGAAGCCATTCACCTTCTTGACGAGCTCCTGCGCCGCGATCCTAACAATGCGACAGCGTTATCAGACCTTGCTTTCGCGTTGCATTTTTCCGGCTCGTTTGCTTGGGCCGATGATCCTGTGGCTGCGTTTGCGCGCAGTAGAGAGGTCGCGCGGCACGCCGTTGCGTCGGACGACAAAGATGCGACAGCGCAGTCGATTGCAGCCGTCGGTGAGTTATTTTCCGGCCGGCACGACGATGCGATACGGCGACTGCGCCGCGCGATCGAGCTCGACCCAAATTCAAATTATGCGCACGGACATCTTAGCGCAGCTTACGCGTTTGGGGGCGAGCCCGAAGCAGCGATCCAGCAAGCTCAAATGGCGATACGGCTCAGTCCTCGCGATTTCTTGAACGTCATCTGGCACATCACAACCGCCTGGGCGCATCTCAGTGCTGAAAGCTTCCAAGAAGCAGCCGATAGCGCGCAGAGGGCAATCGATTGCAACCCAGCCTTCGCTGACGCCCACGGGGTGCTTGCCGCGGCTTCTGCCTATCTTGGACGAATAGCGGATGCCCGCGCCAGTCTTGACGTATTTGCCAGCCTCATCCGGGGTAGTTTGGCTGACCAATTGTCGGCTCGGCCATTTCGTCGCCCGGCGGACCGAGAGCGATATCTTACGGGTCTGCGAAAGGCCGGTCTGCCGGAGAAAAAATGAGGGTGGTCAATCCCAGTGCGACATGTCCGCTATTGGCCCAAAGCGCACATTCCATGATGTCGCATTCGATGTCGCTTTCAGGGGTAAAGCGGACATGAGCTTGTGCGCTGCACATGTCCGCTTATGACCCAAAGCGGACACAAGGGTAGCGGCGTGCGCGCTGCAACTCAGCAGAACAAGTTGCGGCTTGCCCCGTACGCGATTATGGGAAAAACGGCCACCAGCAGTGCCTATGGCCTGC
>DATLJR010000358.1:0-4973 GCA_035538755.1 Pseudolabrys sp. | reverse complement strand
CTGGGTACGGCCGCACTTTCGCGCCTTGCTGCCGGCGGCGAGCCTTGGCTATGCTCGCTCCAGCGCGGGCGTAGTTCAGTGGTAGAACGACAGCTTCCCAAGCTGTATGTCGAGGGTTCGATTCCCTTCGCCCGCTCCAATTTCTTGAGCAGAAAAAAGCCTGCCACCCTGAAAAGATTGAGTTTTTTGGCTTCGTTCTGCCAAATTGCACCTTCGTTCTAGGATTATAGTCCTAGTGCAGGGGACGCTGCTGGTAACGGCAATGCAGCCTCAATTCATTCTAGACGTTAGCTAGCGGCGGCCCGCCGCATCGAAAGCTCGAATCGCAAATTTGCGTCGCGACTGCGCCCGCCGTTCATAACGGTCAAGTGCGAGCAACTGCCGAGCCTTGTCCGCGAGGATCGTTGCGAATTTATCCGGCCCCACTGGCTTCGAGGACAGAAATTCCATCACCTCGTTCGACATCGGCGTATCCAAGTCGGAGCGCCGCTCGACACGCTTTGGCGATCGCGCCGCGGCGCGGGAAGCGGCGGTTTTGCTCATTCCGCAGCGCCGGCACCACTAGTACCTTGGACCCGTTCACGCTCAACGATTTCGCGGGCATATCGCAGGACTGATATCGCCTCTCTCTGATCGTCGGGCAACTGTAACGCAATTTGCAGCGCGAGACGCTTCAGCGACGGATCGAGCTTTTTGCTCACTTACTCCTCCTATCCCAATTGCTTCCCGCTGCCGTGGTCTGCCGAAGAACAGCCCGCCTTCGTCGTCGAGCCACGAAAAACCACAACTCAGTTGTGATCAGGTAAAGCATGACACCACCCAAGATACCGATCATTTCAGGACGCTTTCTTCAAGCTGACGTAGTTCCTCGTGCCAGCGTTTTTCTTGTTCTGTTGCGCAAACTAAAGCAGCGATGCACGAACTTCTATTGCACCAACGTTGAAAGCAGGCGTCAAAAGAGATTCAGGTCCCTATACTTTCGTGCAGAAACTGTGACCTCGGTCACAGAAACAATTGCTGTCAGGAAGTATTCGACGCAGTGGGGGGCCTCGATCAGGAGGGGATCATGCCGTTGCTCTCTCACCCCCACGAAAGAACTGATCTCAAGCACCAACACGGCTTTATTCTTGCTCCTGTTTGTATGTGGCTAGCCCTCGCGGTTGCCAGCGCAGTAGTTTTCGCGGGCTTTTGCTTGAGCTTGGCTAAATGAGGCCATGCTCAAATGGATTCGCCGACTTGGCGGCAAGGCGCACATGGCGAAGCTCAGGCCCAAACAGCGCCGCGAGCTCGCACGACGCGCGGCAATCGCGCGCTGGAAGAACGGCAAGCCATGAAGCGTACCCGGTATTATTATAAGCGGGCGATCAAGCGCCACTACGGCGGTGAGCTCCGCGGCCTGGCGCATGAACAACTCAATCGCCAGCGCGGATTTCTGGGCACGACGCTCGGCCCGGCTAATAAGGGCCGCCGCTTGTCCGACGCCGAGCGCCAGGCGATCGAGCAAAGAATGCGGGACGATGGGCGATTGCGCCTGGCCTTGTTAGAAGCGGATTGGCAGCGCGGTAATCACGCGAAAATCGGGAGTATGGCCAGTGATGCCGAATTGAGTGGTGATGCTGAGCATCGTGCGATTCCATAGGAGGGTGTTGAAACCCACATCTACGCTGCTCAATAGTCTGTCTGAGTTCGGTAGGACGAGGTCTGCGGCGTGAGTGTCGGTAAGGTAAGCAACGTTGAAACCGGCGGTGATGGCTGTGGCTGGGCTGATGGCCAAGCTGGCACCTATCCTGCCGCCTACGACATCTGCCGGGTTGAATTGTACACCCGCGACCTCGGCTGCCGAGAAATATGACCCGCTTAGGAAGACAACCAGCGGGTCAAGTCGTTTAGACGCCGTAAATCCGGCCTGAAACCCTGACACATATGGGATAGGGCCGACGGCCGAACTTCGGCTTGTTGGTGAGGTCCAGCCGACAGAACCGACGAGATTGGGGACAGGGCCGTTTTCTACGAGCAATTCTTTGGATAACAGAAAGCCGACATCGGCGAATCCGGACGATGATGGATTTCCATTTCTGCCTTGATCGAAAACATAAGGAACTGAAACGCTGATTTGTGATTGCCACGGCAAGCCCATGGCGACCGACAACGCGCCGCTATAAGTATTGCTGATAAACGGGTCCTGAATTTTATCCCAATGGGCGTAGCTGAATTGCGGGGTCAATTGGAAGCGCCACGTTGGCAGGACGAGAGCGCCTTCGCGCACCAGCGTCCGTTCGAGGGCGCGCTCCGATTCCTGATCGTCAGATGGCGTCGCTGCGTTCACGGCAGTGGTCGGCGGTTGTGCCGTCGGACCGGCAACTGGAGCAACAAAAAGCGGCGGTACCCCCGCTTTAGCCGGAACTTGCCCTTCCATTTGGCGGATGCGCCGCTCTAACTTTGCCACATCAGCTTTTTTGGCTGCTAGTTCTGCCTTGAGGTCATCGAGGGTCTTCGCACGCGCCGGGGCGACGGCCAGAACCGTTACGCAGCTGATCGCAACAAAGGTGGCCCGACGTCTCATTCCGTCACTACAAACGCCATGCCGTCTTTCCAAACGGACTTAAACTTCTCCGCCGAAATAGCGTGATTTCCGAAGGCGGGATCAGCGAGGTGAACTTCGCCATCGCCATTGAGGCCACGAACAACGACAAAATGCGGGTTGCCCTGAAAATCGATAGGCACGATCGGAGCATCTAGAGTGAGCAGATCCTCAAAAGTTAAGTTCTTGTAGCCGATACCATTGAAGCCACGGGCCTCAATGAAATGTTTCATATCCAGCATCGAAAAGCCGCCGCGGACCTTGACCTTGATTGGGTCGGTGGTCCGCAACATGCCCATGGTGACGGCTTTTTCACTGACGGGGTCGTTGTGAGAAAAGGTCAGAACCGTTGCCAGCGCGGCAGCGGCGCAGCTAGTCTCCCATTTTTGCACAATCACGCGGTCTTCGCGGATTTCCAACAACGAGCGCACAGGCACGCGAGCCTCGCCTGCGAAGGCACTCGGGTTGTTGAAAGCAAATCCTAATGCCAGAAGAGTTGACGCGATTGGACGCACGACGTTAGCCCCGTGGCTCATGGAGCAAGCGAGCAAAAAGAAACCCGAATGTTACCGAAGTCGGGTTTAGAAGCCGCTAATTTGCGGTCCAGCGGTAAAATGCCCAGCTCAGCACTTTAAGCTGTTACATGCGGCATTATTGCTGCGACCGTTAAAGTCGTTTTCGGCACCGTGGAAACTGAAACGGCATAGACCGGGCGTTAAGGCAACCCGGTCTATGCGACCAATGGAGCCTATTTAGAAATGAGCGCCGCCTCCTTTGCTGATGCCAAAGGCGTGGCCTCGACCGTCATTGTCAACTGTGTTCCCAGCGCCGTTGATGAAGGATAGGCCCGCCGTCACCTTATCCATCTGCGCGTCACTCATGGTCGTGGCCTTCACGGCTGGCACATGAGCTTTGTCCTTCTTAACCTCGGCAGCAAACGCCACGCTGGAGCAAGCCGCACCGATCACGGCAAGCACAAAGACAGACTTCTTCATGAAAGTATACTCCTCACCCGGCGAGCCCATCCCGCCGCATTTTTTGAGATAAATCAAAATCTGGTGCGGTTTAAATTAAAAAGCTTAGTTAAGCTTAACGACATCGGGCTATGGCCCATAAAGACAGCAAAGCCGCCAGCCATGAGGCAACCGGCGGCTTTGTCTTCGTCAGCGTACAAACCAACCTAATGGCACAACAAACGCCAAAAAAATAAGGATGGCCCAAGGTATGAACAGGCTTTGGGCGTTCGCCGCTTTAAAGCCGCGTGCACCCCATACTGCGAACGGCAGTGCCCCTGATACGAAATAAATTTTAATGCCCAGCGCTATTGCTGCGCCGATAAAGCCCGACATGCGCGATATCGGTACTTCCGAGGGCATTGCAAGTGCGGCAATGACGATGGGAATGGCGACTGACACAATGAAGCATACGACAAACAGAAGTGCGAACCGTTGACGTGACATCTGGGGCTCCAACCCATGCAAATTTCTGAGGCGCGTCAGTGCCCGCTAGGATCGTGTCAGCTGGATCATCCTCCGCTGACAGGATGATCACGTTGCCGAGCGGCGCATCCCCTTCGTTGCAGGGCCAGGGTCCTCCCGTCGTCACCGCCGCGGCCATGGCGATGCCGATTTGGGATTTACCCAAGCCGGCCTCACCGGCAATAAGGGTTTGCTTCCCAATGGCTACGTGTTCAGGCCAGAGCCACTCGATAGGTTTCGGCACTATGTTGGCCGCGCAGTGCGAAACGAGACTAACGCCAACGGCACTCATGACGATGCCTGGGACGTCGAAGTGCGACGATGCTTTTCAGGAAGGGCTCTGCTGTACTGGTCGACGATCGGCGCTCAGAGTTTTGCAAAGCGCCATCAAGCCTTTGATGTGATTGAGCCGCGATCGGTGCAGTTTTGCAGCTAGGCCGTTGATGTGTCTGAAAACCTGCTAGCTTCCCAAGCTGTATGTCGAGGGTTCGATTCCTTTCGCCCGCTCCAATTTCTTGAGCAAAGGCGCGGCTTTCTGGCGCAGCGCGGCTTGACCTTCAGCGCGGTATGCCGGCAAGGTGGCGTCAATGATGGGGCCCATCGAAGGCCCTTGCCCGGGTGCCGCCAAGTAGGGTGATGGGCGCCCTTGGGCATGCCGGGGGAGCGGGGATTGGGTGCGCGCGCTACTTAGCCTGAGCAGGGCGATTGACGCCATCAACGTGCAAATCGGCCGCTGGTGTGCGTGGGCGATCCTGCTTGCCGTTGGCATATCGGCGATCAATGCGATTGTCCGCAAGGCGTTCGACATGTCCTCGAACGCCTGGCTCGAGCTGCAATGGGTGCTGTTCAGCTTGGTGTTTCTGCTGTGCGCATCCTGGACGCTGCGCGACAACGAACACATCCGCATCGACATC
>DATLJR010000357.1:0-2585 GCA_035538755.1 Pseudolabrys sp. | reverse complement strand
CCGTGGGCTGCCGCCGTCGCTGTTGGTTTGGCAATGGTCGCAATGCATCTGACCGGCACGTTTCACCCGCCTGCCGGCATCGATCCGCTAGTTGTTGTCGTCAACAACATGTCCTGGAGCTTTCTGATTGTGCCAGTCGGCTTCGGTGCCCTGCTGCTCGCAACATTTGCTTTTGCTTGGAACAATTTCGACGCGCGAGGCGCTAATAGAGGCGATACTTGGCCCGTCCGCTGGTGGTGACTCGAAATATTCACAGCGATTGCATTCTAGGCCGAGGAAAGCATGCCAATGTCGCTTGTTGGCCCATCGCGACACTTCGGTGCGAGGCCGAATTTGGTCGCGACCGGTAGCGCCGCCGAGCGCTAACCCGTCTTCGCGGATTGGCGGGTTTTTGGAGAGCCCGCTCTAGGCAAGTCAATGGGTTATGTCAAAAGGTCTTCACTACAGCGGCTGGCTGGTTGAGGTCGGCCGCGGTGATCCTGGGCGGCGGCTGCGGTGGCAGTTTCAGCTTGAGCTGGTCGATCAGAAGCTGGAGCTCGGGTTCGGGATGGGTGTAGCGGGTGAGGAGAATCTCGCGCCCGTCGGTGGTCGGCAGATGAACATCGATCATCTGGACGGCGGCGAACTTTTCCAGCGCGCGGCGTGCGGTCAGCCCAGGCGCTAAAGCATGCAGGCGACGGGTCAGCGTGATCTGCATGCAGTAAGCCAGGAACGCGACGAAGATATGGGCTTCGATCCGTTTCTCATCCTGGTGGAAGATCGGACGAAGCGCCAAATCGTCTTTGAGGTTGCGGAACGCCTCTTCGACGGCGACGAGCTGGATGTAGTACTGCCATAGCTGGGCGGGATCATTGTCGGTGAGATTGGTACGCAACAAGTAGCGACCTTCGCGCCGCCGCGTCATCAGCAGTTTCTTGCGATTGAGCGCAAAGGTGAAGCTCGGGCGTTTCTTGTCAACCTCGACATCGACCAGCCGCCATGCCGCCGGCGCCTTGGAGCGCGCGCCGCCGAGTTTCATCAGCAGTTCTTCCCGCGAGATGTCCATGGCGGCGATCTGTCGGAGCCGCTTCCACAGCCATTTCAACTGCCGCCGCCGCATCGCGCGTTCTTTGCTGACCCGGTCGGCGCTTTGCGCGAAGACGTAGAGTTCACCGTCATCGGCCAGAAGCTTGACTTGCACGCCCTCGCGCGCGTCCTGCCAGGGTCTCTCCAGCAGGTGCTTTTCCAGCCGATTCAAGCGCCCCTTCGGCGTACCCACCAGATACTGCACCGGCGGGTCGCTGTTGCGCATCTCGGCCAGCACGGCCTCCGTCGGCACGCCGCGATCCATCACCCAGACACGCCGCGCCTTGCCGTATTGCTGCTCGATCTTGGAAAGGAACATCCGCAGCGTCTTGCTGTCGGCGGTGTTGCCGGCTAGCACTTCGTAAGCCAGCGGCAAGCCGTCGGGCGTGACCACCAGCGCGATCACCACCTGCGGGCAGTCCGGCCGCTTGTCGCGGCTGTAGCCGTGGCGGCGCTTGCTGCCTTCCGGCAAGTCAGACGCGTTGACCTCGAAGTAGGTGCTGGTCAGATCATACAGCAACACGTCGAAGTCGGCATTGAACAGATCGCGCCAGCGTCCGACCAGATGCGAGAACAGCGCTTCCTTGTGTTCCAGCAGCAGATCGTGGCAGGCGTAGAGCTTGTGCTCCTCCGCCAGGCCAAAGTCGGTACCGAGGAGATCTGCCATTGCACTGTTGCCGAACCATTCGCGATGCAATCGCCATTCGCTGCCCGGCGCGATCAGCCGGTAACTGGCAAGCAGCTGCAGGATCTGATCCCAACGCGTTCCCTTGCGACTGGGCGGCAGCCGATCGGCCCAGAACCGATCGAGCTGGAGTTCCTGCCACAACTGCCCGGCCAGCCAGCACGCGCCCCATTGCCGCGGACGCTGAAGCCGCATCTCAGACAGCCGAAGCCGAACGATCGACGCATCGTCCGCGACCACCTCGCATCGATCCTCGGGAAATAGCCTCAGCGTTCGCGCACGGCCCGAATCCTCGTCGAACACTTCGATCGCCTTGCGCCAGGCGAGCGCCTGCGAGGAGTTGATCTCGCCGAGATACAGCAAATGCCGCTGCACCACGCGTCCGTCATCGAGACGCTTGTTCTCGACCACGTTCCAGTAGCTGTGCGTCTTGCCGCTCTTCTTCCGCTCGGTGCGTCGCAGAAACATGATGCGACGAATCTATCCGCATCGTGCCGCGCCTGGGAATCGGGTAGGTCTTCACTACAGCCGTTTTCGGCCGAAATCCAAAACCGAGCCCATTGCAAATCAGATACTTAGACGCCTAAAAAATCTCAAAATCCGCGTTCTCACGCGCGAATCCGCGAACTCGGGCTAAGGGGCGACGATCCTTTATTGCCTCCTACACGCAACCATACGAGTAGGAGCAGACAAGTCTATGGTCCGCCCTGAAATTATCAGCCGCAACATCGCATTGCTCGACGTAGCTGACGTAGCTGACGTCGCTGATGCCTTTACGGTGAGTGAATTTTGCGCGCGCCACCGCATCTCCGTTCAACTGTTCTACAAGAACCGG